>NZ_JBICWL010000006.1:0-356732 GCF_043199735.1 Streptomyces sp. NPDC048566 | reverse complement strand
AGGTGGACCGCCGCGTCGAAGGGACACTGATGGTGCAACGTCGAGCAGTGACGGCCGTGTTGGCCGCGACGGTGATGCTGGTGACGGCGGGCCGCGACCGCGGCCCGAGCGGTCGGGTCGTTCGCGGGCGGTGTCAGCGGCGTGCGGGTTCCACCGCCGGCGCGGAGCCCGGCAGCGGCCGGCCGGCCGACTCCTTCATGAACCAGACCGCCGCACCGCCGACGACGGCCGCGGCCATCATGTAGTAGGCGGGCATCATCATGTTCCCCGTCGCGCCGATGAGGGCGGTGACCACCAGCGGGGTGGTGCCGCCGAAGAGGGAGACGGAGATGTTGAAGCCGATCGACAGCGAGCCGTAGCGGACCCGGGTCGGGAAGAGCGCCGGGAGCGCGGCCGGCATCGCGGCGGTGAAGCAGACCAGCAGCAGGCCGAGGGCGCCCATGCCGAGCCCGACCGCCGCCAGGGAGCCCTGGCGGATCAGCAGCAGCGCGGGGACGGACAGGGCCAGGAAGCCGGCGCAGCCGGCGGCGATCACCGGGCGGCGGCCGATCCGGTCGGTCAGCGCACCGGCGAAGGGCTGCACGATCATCATCAGCGCCATCACGCCGAGGACCACCAGCAGGCCGTGCGTCTCGTCGTACTTGAGCTCGCTGGTCAGGTAGCTCGGCATGTACGACAGCAGCATGTAGTCGGTGACGTTGAAGACGAGGACCAGGCCCACGCACAGCAGCAGGGCGCGCCACTGGCCGGTGATCATCTCGCGGAGCGGGACCTTCGGGCGGTCCGTCTCGGCCTTCTCCAGCTCGGCCGAGAACGCCGGGGTCTCCTCCAGGCGCATCCGCAGGTAGAGGCCGACGACACCCATGGGGCCGGCGATCAGGAACGGCACGCGCCAGCCCCAGGACAGCAGGTCGTCCCGGGAGAGCAGCGCGGTCATCAGGGTCACCAGACCCGCACCGCCGATGTATCCGGCGAGCGTGCCGAATTCCAGCCAGCTGCCGAAGAAGCCGCGCTTCTTGTCCGGGGCGTACTCGGCGATGAACGTCGAGGCGCCCGCGTACTCGCCGCCGGTGGAGAAGCCCTGCACCAGGCGGGCGGCGAGCAGCAGGAGGGGCGCGCCGACACCGATCGAGGCGTACGACGGGATGAGGCCGATCGCGAACGTACCCGCCGCCATCATGATCATCGTGAGGGCGAGGACCCGCTGGCGGCCTATGCGGTCGCCGAGCGGGCCGAAGACCATGCCGCCGAGGGGGCGGACGAGGAAGGCCGCCGCGAAGGCGCCGAAGGTCGACAGGAGCTGGGCGGTCGGGTTGCCCGAGGGGAAGAAGGCCTTGCCCAGGGTCACCGCGATGTAGCTGTAGACGCCGAAGTCGAACCACTCCATCGCGTTGCCGAGCGCTGCCGCCTTGACGGCGCGCTTGACCAGCGCCGGGTCGGTGACGGTGACCTCGGGGGGTGCCGGGCGCGCGGGGGCCGGTGCGGGAGCCGGAGGTGCTACGGGGGTCGCGGTGGGCAAGGGCCTTCCTTCCGCAGGGGACGGGGACGCGGTCCGCCCGGAGGCGGGACCTCGGCCCGCCCGGGGGCAGGCCGAAAAGCGACTTTAGAGCCACTCGTCCGGATCACGTGCGGTGCCCGTCCGGTCGCCCAGCGTGCCCAAAGGCGCTGTGCGCAGGCGCGACGCGGCACCGCGTCGCGCCGTGCGGAGGGCCGGCCTGTGAGGTAAGTCGCCGACTCCGGGTGGTGCGGAGGCGTCCGGCGACTATCGTCATTCGGACAAAACGCAGGGGGACGTCAGGTGGCGCGGAGGTTGCCGGCGTCTTTTGGCGGGGGCGGCACGGACGGCGCGGGCCCGGCCGGAAACTGCTATACGGGGGCGTACGGGACGGACAGGACGAGCGGGGCGGGAGGGCCGACGGGGCGTGGCGGACGTGGAGCACGGCGGACGAGCGGGAGATGCCTTCGCGGCGGGAGCGCGGACGGCCGGAGCCCGGCTGGGCGTGCTCCGCGCCGGGCTCTGGGCGGTCGCGGCCCTGCTGGCCGCGCGCCAGGTCGCCGCCGTCCTCGGCGCCCCCCGGACGGACCGGCTGACCGACCTGGAGACCTGGGTCGGCCCGCACGGCGTGCTGCACGTGAAGGGCTCGCTCTACGACACGGACCGGTTCACCGGCACGCCGTTCGCGGGGCTCGCCCTCAAACCCCTCACCCGGTCCGCCGAGGAGGCCCTCGGCTGGGGCTGGACCTTCGGCACCCTCCTGCTGGTCGTCGCCCTCGGCGTGGTCGCCGCCCGCGCCCTGCCGCAGCCCGTCGGCCGCCGCACCTCGCTGCTCGCCGCTCCCGTCGCCGTCAGCCTGCTGTTGGTGTCGCTGCCGGTGCGCAACGCCCTCCACCTCGGCCAGAGCGGCATCCTCCCGGTCCTGCTCGTCCTGCTCGGCTGCTTCGCCGTCCGCGGGGAACGCGCCTGCGGCGCCCTCGTGGGCCTCGCGGCGGCCCTCCAGCCCACGGTGCTGCTGTTCACCCCGCTGCTGTGGTGCACCGGCCGCCGCCGTGCCGCCGCCTCCACCGGCGTCACCTTCGCCGCCCTGACCGCGCTCGCCTGGGCCGCGATGCCCGAGGACTCGGCCGGCTACTGGCTGCACCACCCGGCCGGCGTCGGACTGGGCAGAGCGGCCGACGACCTCGCCAACCAGTCCCTGCACGGCGCGCTGCTGCGCTTCGGCCTGACCGGGCCGCCGGAGATCGGCCTCTTCCTCGGACTCGGCGCGGTCGTCGCCGTCCTCGGACTGCGCCGCGCGGTGTCCTACGCCCGCGACGGCCAGCTCCTGCTCGCGGTCGCCGTCACCGGCTGCGTGGCCGTCGCCGTGTCGCCCACCACCTGGCAGTACCAGCTGCTGTGGGTGCTGCTCGCGGCCGTCGGGCGGGTGGGCAGGAAGGCCGCCGACCGGTACATGTGGCCCGTCGCCGTCGTCCTCGTCATGACGCTGCCCGGGAGCATGCTGCTGCCGAACATGGCGGCCCTGTACCCCCTGCGCGACAACGTGGCGCTGATCGCCGCGCTCGCCGCGGCCACCCTCGTCCCGTTCCTCCCCCGCGCCTCGGCCCACCACCGGACGCCGGTGCCCACCGAGCGCGCCGAGCCGGTGCGCACCCGGTGGCGGCGGGTGCCGCTGCCCCCGCTGCCCGGCCGCGTCCTGACCCGCCCCAACCTGCTGCTCGAACTGCTTCTGATCCGCGTCGGCTACTCCGCCTACCAGCAGGTCAGGCTCGCCGCGACCGGTGGCACCAACGCGGGGGGCCGGGCCACCGCCGAGCGCCACGGCGACCGGATCCTGGCCGTCGAACGGTTCCTGGGCATCGACATCGAGCGCGGCGTCAACCGAACGGTGTCCACGATCGGGTTCCTCCGGGACTTCTTCGACTTCTACTACGCGTCGTTCCACTTCCTCGTCCCGCTCGCCGTCCTCGCCGTGCTCTACGTCCGCCGCCCCGCCGACTACCGCTGGGCGCGCTCCGCCCTCGGCTTCGCCACCCTGCTGGCCCTGGTCGGCTTCTGGCTCTACCCGCTCGCCCCGCCGCGCCTGATGCCGGGCCTGGGCGTCATCGACACCGTGCACGGGGTGCAGGACTTCTCCAAGCCGGACTACGGCACGCTGACGGCGCTCACCAACCAGTACGCGGCGATGCCCTCGCTGCACTTCGGCTGGTCGCTGTGGTGCGGGCTCGTCGTCGCCGTCCTGGCGCGCAGGTGGTGGGTGAAGGCGCTGGGCCTGCTGCACCCGCTGTTCACCGTCTCCGCCATCGTGGCGACCGGCAACCACTGGGTGCTGGACGCCGTGGGCGGAGCGGCCGTGGTGGCCGCCGGGTTCGGGCTGACCCACCTGCTCCAGGGGCCGCGGGCCCGGACGCCGGTGCCGCCGGCCCGCACCGGCTCCACGCCGAGCCCGGTCCCGGCGGCCGGCCGCACCAGCGGCTGAGCACGCGCCGGCCTGCACCGGAGTCCCACCGGGGGGCGGCTGAGCGCGCGCCGGCCCGCACCGGAGTCCCGCCGGGGGGCGGCTGAACGCGCGCCGACCTGCACCAAGCGCGCTGCGGGGGCGCTGAGCGCGTGCCGACCCGCACTGGAGTCCCGCCGGAGGCGCGGCTGAGCACGGGCCGGCCTGCACCGGAGCGGCCCCGCCGGGGGGCGGCTGTGCGCGGGCCGGTGGCATCGGAGTCCCGCCGGGCGGCGGCTGTGCGCGCGCCCGCCTGCGCCGGAGTCCCGCCGGGAGCGGTTGTGCGCGGGCCGGACCGCACCGGAGCGGCCCTGCCGAGGGCGGCTGTGCGGGCCGGAGTCCGGTCGTCGGCGCCGGCCGGACTCCGGACGTTGCCCGCACCGCCTGGTCGTGCACCCGGCCGGAACGGGCGCAGCCCCTCCCGCGGGCGGCGGGAGGGGCTGTGAGGAGGGGTGGGGCGGGCAGGGGCGCGGGGGAGGCCGTCTCGACGGCCTCGGCCCGCAACCTGCGGCCCGCGCGCGGCGTCCCGCGCCGCCCGCTCGTTCCCGCGCCGCCCGCTCGTGTCCGGGCGCGGGCAGAGCCGAGCCGAGGCGGCGGCGGTCGGACGGGCCGGTGCGGCGGGTCCGGACAGGCGGAAGGCGGCGGCCCCGGGGATCAGGGGGCCGCCGCCTGCTCGGAGGGGGGTGCGGCTGATCAGTACCAGCCGTTCGCCTGCCAGAAGTTCCACGCGCCGGCCGGGCTGCCGTAGCGGGAGTTCATGTAGTCGAGACCCCACTTGATCTGGGTCTTGGGGTTGGTCTTCCAGTCGGAGCCGGCGGACGCCATCTTCGAGCCGGGCAGGGCTTGGACCAGGCCGTACGCGCCGGAGGAGGAGTTCGTCGCGGTGGGGTTCCAGCCGCTCTCGTGCTCGACGATCTTGCTGAAGGCGTTGAACTGGCCGGAGTCCGGGATCATCTTGTGCGCGATCGCCTTCGCGGAGGAGGCGCTGGTCGGCGTGGCGGCCTGGGCGGGCGCCGCGGCCAGGACCATGCCGGCGGTGGCGGCGGCCACGGCGGCGCCGGCGAGGGCCTTCTTCGGGGACGAGACGGCGCGGCGGATGACGGAGACGGACACGGAGAACCTTTTTCCTCGGGGACATGAGGCCGCTTGCATGCCGTGACCACCGGGGGTGGCGGGGCGTACGTCGGCGCCGCGACCCGGGTGGGCCGTCGGCGCCTGGCGACTGCTCCAGAGAAACAGGCTCGGCGGCTGTCGGCAATGACCCTTTTTACTAGTCGTGGTCGCATCCGGGGTGAATGTCCTGCGTGTGACCTGGCTCTCAACGTGCAGGTCAGCGGCTGTTTTGATGCGCGCATGTCATGCCGTGCGCCTACGAAGCCGCTTCGGACGTGACGTGCGTCCTGTGGGGCGCCTCACTCCGGGTCTGACGGAGGGTGCGCGGTCCCCGACACCGTGTCGCCCCGCGGTGTGACGCGGGTCGCGGATCAGCCGGGTCCGAAGGTGACCGGGGTCTCGAAGGCGGCCCGCCGGGTGGCCCGGCGCAGCGCCTTGAGCAGGGCCGTGCCGAGCGTCAGGGTCAGCACGACCGTGACGGCCGCCCGGCCCAGGTCCCAGCCGAGGGACGTGGCCAGGCAGTACGCCAGGAAGCGGGCCAGGTTCGCGGGCAGCGCGGCCTGCGGGTCGTAGGCGACGTTCGAGGCCAGCGTGTCCATGAACGGCCAGCCGGCCAGGTTCATGACGGTGCCGTACGCGAAGGCGGCGAGGAACCCGTACCCGGCGAGCAGCAGCAGCTCGCCCCGGCCGCGCAGCCGGTCGGGCCCCGGCAGCAGCCCGGCCCCCAGGGTGAACCACCCCATGGCCAGCATCTGGAACGGCATCCACGGCCCCACGCCGCCCGTGAGCAGGGCCGAGGCGAACATCGTCACCGACCCGAGCACGAAGCCGAAGCCCGGCCCGAGCACCCGTCCGCTCAGCACCATCAGGAAGAACATCGGCTCGATGCCCGCGGTCCCCGCTCCCACCGGCCGCAGCGCGGCACCGGTCGCGGCCAGCACGCCGAGCATGGCGACCGCCTTGGGGCCGAGGCCCGACTCCGAGATCGTCGCCGCGACGACCGCGACCAGCAGCACCAGCAGACCCGCGAACAGCCAGGGGGCGTCCTGGGCGTGCGCGCCGACCTGCGAGCCCGGGCCCGCGAGCAGCGGCCAGCCGAACGCCCCGACACCGGTGGCGCTGACCAGCGCCAGGGCGGCGACGGACCGCGGGCCGAGACGGACGGCCCGCGCCTGGGGCTGCGCCGGCCCGCCGGCCCGCGGCACGGGGGCGGTGCCCCGGGGGGCGGGGCCGGACGGTTCGGGGGTGCTCATGCGAGGGCCTTCTCGACCTGGGTGACGGTGAGCCACGGCTCGGGCGCGAGGATCTTCGCGACCTGCGGGGCGAACGACGGCGAGGCGACGACGACCTCGGCGGCCGGCCCGTCGGCGACGACCTCGCCGTCCGCGAGGATCACCACCCGGTGGGCCAGGTCCGCGGCCAGCTCCACATCGTGTGTGGCCAGCACGATGGCGTGCCCCTCGGCGGCCAGCCCTCGCAACACGGTGACCAGCCGGGCCTTCGCCGCGTAGTCCAGACCGCGGGTCGGCTCGTCGAGCAGCAGCAGCGGGGGCCGGGCCGTCAGGACCACGGCCAGCGCCAGGGCCAGCCGCTGCCCCTCCGACAGGTCGCGGGGGTGCGCGGCGTCGCCGATCTCCGGCAGCAGCCGCGACACCAGGTCCCGGCAGGTCCCGGCGGCGGCCCCGGCGTCCTCGTCGGCCGCCGCGCACTCGGCGGCCACCGTGTCGGCGTACAGCAGATCCCTCGGTTCCTGGGGCACCAGCCCCACGCGCCGGACCAGATCGCGCGGCGCCGTGCGGTGCGGCGTCGCGCCGCCGACCCGCACCGACCCGGCGGCCGGCTCCACCAGCCCGACCAGTGCCGCGAGCAGGGTCGACTTGCCGGCGCCGTTGCGGCCCATCAGCGCGATCGTCTCGCCGGGGCCCGCGGTGAGATCCACCCGGCGCAGCGCCTCCACCCGCCCGCGCCGGACCGCCAGCGACTTCACGACGGCCACCTCTGCCTCGGCGGAGCCGACCGGCTCCGCCGAGGCGGAGCGCCGGCGCAGCAGGCGGGCGAGGAGCGGTGCGGGACGTCCGGGCCGGGTGGGAGCCGAGGGGAGGGGGCCGGGCCGCGGCGGCGCGCCGGTCTCCTCGTGCGGTCCGGCGAGGCGCTCGCGCAGGAGGCCCGCGCGGCGGCGGGCGTCGCGCACGGTCAGCGGGAGCGGGGACCAGCCGGCCAGCAGCCCCAGTTCCACCACCGGCGGGCGGACCGGGGAGACGGCCATGATCTGCGACGGCGTGCCCAGCGTCACGCCCGCGCCCGGCGCGGGCAGGAGCGCGAGCCGGTCGGCGTACTGGACGACGCGTTCGAGGCGGTGCTCGGCCATCAGGACCGTGGTGCCGAGATCGTGGACCAGTCGCTGGAGGACGGCGAGCACCTCCTCGGCGGCGGCCGGGTCCAGCGCCGAGGTGGGCTCGTCCAGGACCAGCACCCGGGGATGCGGCGTCAGGACCGAGCCGATCGCGACGCGCTGGCGCTGGCCGCCGGAGAGGGTGGCGATCGGACGGTCCCGCAGGTCGGTCAGGGAGAGGAGGTCGAGCGTCTCCTCGACCCGCCGCCGCATCACGGCGGGCGGGAGGCCCAACGACTCCATGCCGTAGGCGAGTTCGTCCTCCACGGTGTCCGTCACGAAGTGCGACAGCGGGTCCTGGCCCACCGTGCCCACCACGTCGGCCAGTTCGCGCGGCCGGTGCGTGCGGGTGTCCCGCCCCGCCACGGTGACCCGGCCGCGCAGGGTGCCGCCGGTGAAGTGCGGCACCAGCCCGCCGACCGCCCCGAGCACGGTCGACTTGCCGACCCCCGACGGGCCGACGAGCAGCACGAGTTCGCCCTCGGGGACCGCGAAGTCGACCCCCCGGACGGCCGGACCGGCCGCGCCGGCGTACGTCACGGAGACGTCCTCGAAGCGGATCATGAGGGCTCCTCGGGGGCAGGGGCGTGCTGGGGGCTCGGGGCGGCGAAGGCGGGCAGCAGCCCGAGCAGGACCGCCGCCGCGGGCCCGAGGGGCAGTTCGGGCGCCACGAGCGGGACGACGCCGGGGTGCAGGGCGGCGGGGTCGCCGGACGCGGCAAGGATCATCAGGGCTGCCACGACCGCCCCCGAACCGGCGACCAGCCAGGCCCGCACCCCCCAGACGTCGGGCCGGTACCGGGTGCGCGGGGTGCGCCGGCCGCCCAGCCACAACCCGCCGAGCGCCGCGGCGAGTCCGGTCAGCAGCACCGGCAGTCCGTAGCCGCCGCCCTCGGAGGTGAGCAGCCCGTAGGTGCCCGCGCAGACGCCGAGCAGCCCGCCGAGGGTCAGGGCGCCGGTGGTCCGGCGGACGGCGGGCGGCACCTCGGCCGTCCGGCCGTAGCCGCGCGCGTCCATCGCCGCGGCCAGGGCCACCGAGCGCTCCAGCGCGCCCTCCAGGACCGGCAGCCCGACCTGGAGCAGTCCGCGCAGCCCCCGGTCGGGACGGCCGCGCAGCCGGCGCGCGGCGCGCAGGCGCTGCGCGTCGGCTATCAGGTGCGGGGCGAACGTCAGGGCGACCACCACCGCCACCCCCGCCTCGTACAGCGCGCCCGGCAGCGACTTGAGCAGCCGCGCCGGGTTCGCCAGGGCGTTCGCCGCGCCCACGCAGACGAGCAGGGCGGCCAGCTTCAGGCCGTCGTACAGCGCGAAGACCACGCCCTCGGCGGTGACCCGGCCGCCGACCCGGATGCCCTGCGCCCAGTGCGGGAGCGGCAGTTCGGGAAGCGTGACGATCACATGGGTGCCCGGGATCGGCGAGCCGAGGACCACGGCGAAGCCCAGCCGGATGACGAGGACGGCGGCGGCCAGTTTCACGAAGGCCGTGTAGGAGCGGGCCCAGGGCGCCTCGCCGCGACGGGAGGCCACCACGTAGCCCGCCACCGCGATGAGGAGCGCGAGCAGCAGGGGGTTGGTGGTCCGGGAGGCCGCCGTGCCCAGACCCAGCGCCCACACCCACCAGGCGCCCGGATGCAGGGCGTTGCCGCGGGCCGACCGGGCGGCGGTCCGGCCGCCCGCCGCCGAGGGGGACGCCGGCGGACCGCCGCGCTCCGGCCGTCTCCGGGCGTCCGCGACGCGGTCGCCCGCGGTCCGGGCGGACCCGGCCGCCCGCGCGCCCGGGAGGGGCCGGCCGGGGGTCCCCGGAGCCCGGACGGTGCGTGCCGCGGGCTCCGGGGGCCCGGTGTCGGCGCCCCCGGCCGGGCGGGTGGGGGCGGGGTCGCCGGGGGCGGGGACGCGGCGGGCCGGTGCCTGCGGGGGGCGCGGCGTTCCGGCCGGGGCGTCCCCGGCCGGAACGCGGACCGGTGTCGCGTCCGGACCCTCGTGCCGGGCCTCGGTCATGGCGTGCCGCTCAGTTCCTGTGGCGGCGGGCCTGCCAGACGGCCGCCCCGCCGAGCGCCGCCACGGCCGCCACACCGGCCCACAGACCGAGGGACGGGCCGCCACCGGCCGGGTCCGCGGCATGCGGACGGGCGGACGCGGTCGCCTCGGACCCGGTCGCCTCGTCCGCCGCGACCGTGTCGCCGCAGCCCGTGCGCGGGTATCCCGCGATCGCGCACAGCAGGGCGTTGGTGTCGTACCGGAGCGGCTTCGCCACCGCGGCCAGCGCCTCCGCGGCGGACGCGTCCGGAGCGACGCGGGCGCAGGCGGTGCGCGGGGCGGGCGGACGCTCGCCGGACGGCGCGTCAGCGGCCGTGCCGGAGTCGATGACCAGCGCCACGCGCTTCGTGCCCGGTCGCGCGGCGGTGCCGGCGCAGATCGCGTCGAACGCGCGCTCCCCGCGCGGCTGGACCGCGTGCCGGGAGTCCTCGCTCACCGCGAAGCGGAAGCCCTCCACGGCCCCGTCGGAGGGCCGCGCGGTCGACGGGCCCTCGGTGGCGTACGTCCACTTCCCGCTGGCCAGCTCCCAGAAGGACCAGTAGCGGTAGCCGACCGCGTGCGCCCGCCCGGCGCCGCCGAGGACGAGGAGCAGGAGGCCGAGAGCGAGCGCCAGGGCCGGCGCGGCCGTCCGGCGGACGGTCACGGCTGCCGGTTCTTGTTGCGGCCGCTGATCAGGAAGCCGACGCCGATGCCGGCGACGAGACCGACGCCGACGATCCACCACACGCCGAGTCCGTCGCCGTCGTCCTTCTTCTCGTCGTCCTTGGTCTCGTCCGGGGTGGCCGAGGCGCCGGCCGCGGACGGGGCGGGGCCCGTCGCGTTCAGCCGCGCGACGAGGTCCTGGCCGCCGAAGTCGCGCGGGTCGGTGCCGGTGCTGTGCGCGGCGAAGATCAGCTGGGCGTACGCGGCGGGGCCGGACTTGGCGGCCCAGCCGGCGGCGTTCTTCTCCAGCCAGGCGAGCGGCTTTTGCGCGTCCTCGGCCGCGCCGTCCGCGGCGAGGGCGACCACCGCGTCGGCGGTGTTGCCGTAGTCGGGCTGGTCCTCGGCCCCGGCGAGGGCGGACTTCAGGTACGGGGTCTTCGCCAGCGCGGTGGCCAGGTACGCGGCACCGTTGGCCGCCGCGTCGCGCGGCCCGGGGGAGTCGGGGGTGGCGCACGGCGCCGGGTCGTGGCTCTCGCCCGCCGCGGGCGCGAGCCCCTTGCCGAGGCTGCCGACCACACCGGCCGCGGTCGCGTCGGCGTTCGCCGCCAGCGCGCCCTTCTTGTCGGGCTGGTAGGCGAAGGCGCCGCCGTCCTTGCCCTTGCACGGCATCGCGAGCTTCAGCAGCGCGTCGTAGGGGGAGGCGCCGTCCTTCGCGACGCTCCGCGGATTCGTGCCGGCCGCCGCGAGCGCCCCGATCACGACGGACGTCGAGTTGGTGTCGCTGGGGCCGCCGGCCATGTAGCCCCAGCCGCCGTCCTTGTTCTGCGCGGACTTCAGCCAGGCCACCGCCCGGCCGGTGGCGTCGTCGTGCCCGCCGAGCGCGGCCAGCGCCTGAACGGCGGCGGCGGTGCTGTTGGTGTCGGTCTGCGTCGTGGCGTCGCACGCGGCGGAGGCGTCCGCCCGGTACGCGGCGAACGCGCCGTTCGCGCACTGCTGGCCGGTCAGCCAGTCCACCGCCTTCGGGGCCGGCCGCACGCCGACGGTGTGCTGGGCGAGCAGGGCGAGCGACTGCCGCCACACCCCGTCGTAGGTGGGGTCGGCGGTGCCGTACAGGCCCGAGGGGACCGCCGTCGACGGCGAGGGGGAGGAGCCCGCCGCGAGGGCGGCCGGAGCGAGGGCCGCTCCGATCACGGTGGTGGCGGCCAGAACCGCGGCGGTGCGGCGAACGAACATGACTCTCCCTGCGGGGAGCCGGGCAGCACCGGGCACGAGAAGGCTCCCGGGGGCTCCGGCTCCGTATCCCTCGACGGTGCCTGCCGTCGGCGGGCTGCCGAGGGCACGAGCCGGTCACGTCCCGGGCGAGGCGATCCGGCTCACCGCCGACAGGCGGCTCACGGTTGCGGGTCAGCGCCGGATTCGCACCGGCTTCTCCTCGTACGGGTGTGATGACGACGGGCTCACTCTACCGGCCGTACGTGCGAGCCCGGGTGTGGCCTGCGCAACCCCGGGCCGGCCCGACTAGGTTGCGGGGCATGGCGACGGGGAGACTGCTCGGCTCGGGGCGTTCGGCGGACGTCTACGAGATCGACGAGGCGTGGGTGCTGCGACGGGACCGGGAGGGATGGGGCGACGCGCGGGCCGAGGCGGCGGTCATGCGGCACGTCCACGCGCACGGCTATCCGGTCCCGGAGGTCCGGGCGGCGACCCGCGCCGACCTGGTGATGGAGCGGTTGCCCGGACCGACGATGCTGGAGGCGCTCGGCCGGGACCTGCTGTCCGCCGCCGAGGCCGGGCTCGTGCTGGCCCGGCTGCTGCACCGGCTGCACGCGGTGCCCGCCCGCCGCTGCGCGGACCCCGCCGCCCGCGTCCTGCACCTGGACCTGCACCCCGACAACGTGATGCTCACCCCGGACGGGCCGAAGGTCATCGACTGGGCCAACGCCGAGGAGGGCCCGCCGGGCCTGGACTGGGCGGTGTCGGCGGTGATCCTCGCCCAGGTCGCCGTGGGCGGCGGAGCGATGGCGCCGGCGGCCGACCGGACCCTGCGGGCCCTGCTCGACTCGAACGAGGACCGGGTCACCGACGACGGTCTCGCCGAGGCCCTGCGCCGCCGGGCGGCCAACCCGACCATGAGCGCCCGCGAGACCGGCCTGCTCGGCGCCGCGCAGGCGTCCGTCCGGTCGCTGCTCGGCGCCCGCTGACACCGCCCGCCGACACCGGCCCCGCGGCCCGTGTCCGCGGAGTGGGGGCGCGGGCGCGGCCGGTCCGGGCGGGCCGTACCGGTCCGCGGATCGGCGGCTCCGTGGGCCGGCGCGGCCCGGCGCCCGACACCGGGCCGCGTGAGTCGCCGGTCGCTGCCCGGCACCGCCCCGGCCCGTCCGCGCTCCCCGGGGTGCGTACGGGCCCCGGCCGGCCGGGGCCGCGATGCCCCACCGTGCGGGCTGCCGGCCCGCGGGCGGTTCCACTCCTGGGCTCCTGGGCCCGTGCGGCGGGCCGGTGCCGGCGGGAGCGCCCGGGACGAGGGCCCGGAGGAGCGCCGGCGACCTGCCGCCGGCCGTCCCCTACGGTCCCTCCGGCCCCTACGGTCCCTCCGGCCCCGGGGGGTCGATCAGCCGGCAGACCGTCTCGATGTCCGTCCTGACCTGGGCGATGGAGGCCCGGCCTGCCAGCCAGGTGATGAGCACCGAGTGCCAGGTGTGCTCGATGACGCGGACCGCGGAGAGCTGCGCCGGGGTCGGGTCGGTGAGGCCCGTCGCGTCCAGGATGATCATGGTGGTCTGCCGGGACACCCGGTCGACCTCGGCGCTGACGCCGCGGTCGGCGAAGGTCAGCGCGCGGACCATGGCGTCGGCGAGTTGCGGCTCGCGCTGGAGGGCGCGGAACGCCCGCATCAGGGTCTCCGCCACCCGCTCCGCCGCGCTCTCCCCGGCCGGCGGCTTCTTGCGGAGCGTGGCGTGCATGCGCTCCAACTGGTCCTGCATGGTGGCGACCAGCAGGTGCACCTTCGAGGGGAAGTAGCGGTACAGGGTGCCGAGCGCCACCTGCGAGGACTCCGCGACCTCGCGCATCTGCACGGCGTCGAAGCCGCCCCGGCCCGCCAGTTGGGCGCTGGCGTGCAGGATGCGGCGCCGGCGCGCCTCCTGCCGCTCGGTGAGCGGTGCGGAGGGCTCGGAGGGCTCGGAGGACGAGGGGTGCGCGCGGCCGGGGGCCGCGGCCCGCCCGGCCCCCGCCGCCGGGCGTGCGTTCTTCGGGTCCGCCTTGGCTTCCGCAGACATGGTTCCGCTCCGTGACAGCAGGTGGGGAGCGAGGAATCGGCGGGGCGGGGCCGCCCGCCGCACCGCGGACCGGCCGATCCCGCCACCCGGTCGTGGCGTGAATCACCCGGTCCACCGCTCGCAGCGGCGCTACCTGCCGGTAGATTCAATGCTCCTTGAACGATCAAGTCTGTAACTTGTTCTAGATTAGCGTCCCGGCGTAACCTCGCGGGAAAGTGCAGGGAGAAGGGGACCGGAAGTGACCGCTGAGGCCATGGAGGCGGGCCCCGGGAAGGGGACGGCGGCCGACGGGGACCGACCCCTGAACATCGCGCTCCTCACCTACAAGGGAAACCCCTTCTGCGGCGGCCAGGGGGTGTACGTACGGCACCTCTCGCGCGAACTGGCCCGGCTCGGGCACCGGGTCGAGGTCATCGGCTCGCAGCCCTACCCCGTCCTCGACGACGACGACGGCCTGCCCGGCCTGAGCCTCACCGAACTGCCCAGCCTCGACCTCTACCGCCAGCCCGACCCCTTCCGCACCCCCGGGCGCGGCGAGTACCGGGACTGGGTCGACGCCCTGGAGGTCGCCACCATGTGGACCGGCGGGTTCCCCGAGCCGCTGACCTTCTCGCTGCGGGCCCGCCGTCATCTGCGCGCCCGGCGGGGCGAGTTCGACGTGGTCCACGACAACCAGACGCTCGGCTACGGACTGCTCGGCGACGTGGGCGCCCCGCTGGTGACCACCATCCACCACCCCATCACCGTCGACCGGCAGTTGGAACTCGACGCCGCCGAGGGCCTCAAGCGCCGCGCCTCCGTCCGCCGCTGGTACGCCTTCACCCGCATGCAGAAGCGCGTCGCCCGCCGCCTCCCGTCGGTGCTCACCGTCTCCGGCACCTCCCGCCAGGAGATCGTCGACCACCTGCGCGTCGAGCGGGACCGCGTCCACGTCGTCCACATCGGCGCGGACACCGACCTCTTCTCGCCGGACCCCTCCGTGCCCCGGGTCCCCGGCCGCATCGTCACCACCTCCAGCGCCGACGTGCCGCTCAAGGGCCTGGTCTTCCTCGTCGAGGCGCTCGCGAAGGTGCGGACCGAGCACCCCGGCGCCCATCTGGTCGTCGTCGGCCGGCGCGCCGAGGACGGCCCGGTCGCCCAGGCCATCGAGCGCTACGGCCTCCACGGCGCCGTCGAGTTCGTCAAGGGCATCTCCGACGCCGAACTCGTCGACCTCGTCCGTTCCGCCGACGTCGCCTGCGTGCCCTCCCTGTACGAGGGCTTCTCGCTGCCCGCCGCCGAGGCCATGGCGACCGGCACCCCGCTGGTGGCCACCACCGGCGGCGCGATCCCCGAGGTCGCGGGCGCCGACGGCGAGACCTGCCTCGCCGTCCCGCCCGGCGACCCGGGCGCTCTGGCCGCCGCTCTCGGCCGGCTCCTCGGCGACCGGTCGCTGCGCGCCCGTCTCGGCGCCGCCGGCCGCGCCCGGGTCCTGGAGCGGTTCACCTGGGCCCGCGCCGCCGAGGGCACCGTCGCCCACTACCGCGCCGCCATGGCCCACTCCGCCCCGCGGCCCGGCTCCCGCCGGACGGCCGCCGCGGCGCCCGCGGCCGGCGCCACCGCCTCCGCGGACCCGACCCCCGCCACCGAACCCGTTGCAGCCAACCGCGAAAGCAGGGCCACGTGCTGACCGTCGACTTCTCCCGGTTCCCGCTCGCCCCGGGCGACCGTGTCCTGGACCTCGGATGCGGTGCCGGCCGGCACGCGTTCGAGTGCTACCGGCGCGGCGCGCAGGTCGTGGCGCTGGACCAGAACGGCGAGGAGATCCGCGAGGTCGCCAAGTGGTTCGCGGCGATGAAGGAGGCCGGCGAGGCCCCCGCCGGGGCCACCGCGACCGCGATGGAGGGCGACGCCCTCGCGCTGCCCTTCCCCGACGAGTCCTTCGACGTCGTCATCATCTCCGAGGTGATGGAGCACATCCCCGACGACAAGGGCGTGCTCGCCGAGATGGTCCGCGTCCTGCGGCCGGGCGGCCGCATCGCCGTCACCGTGCCCCGCTACGGCCCGGAGAAGGTCTGCTGGTCCCTGTCCGACGCCTACCACGAGGTCGAGGGCGGCCACATCCGCATCTACAAGGCGGACGAACTGCTCGGCAGGATCCGCGAGGCGGGACTGCGGCCCTACGGCTCCCACCACGCCCACGCCCTGCACTCGCCCTACTGGTGGCTCAAGTGCGCGTTCGGCGTCGACAACGACCGCGCGCTGCCCGTCCGCGCCTACCACAAGCTGCTGGTCTGGGACATCATGAAGAAGCCGCTGGCCACCCGGGCCGCCGAACGGGCGCTGAACCCGCTCATCGGCAAGAGCTTCGTGGCCTACGCGACCAAGCCCCACCTGCCCCGCCTGCCCGGCGCGGCGGACACCGGCGCGGGCACGTCCGAGGCGGACGCCACGTGACCACGCCCCGGACGGAACACCTCGTCCTGCCCGGGGTCCTCACCGCGCAGGAGGCCGCCGCCACCGTGCGCGGCATCCTCGCCGTGCAGCGCCCCGACGGGGCCATCCCGTGGTTCCGCGGCCACCACCTCGACCCGTGGGACCACACCGAGGCCGCCATGGCGCTCGACGCCGCCGGCGAACACGAGGCCGCCGAGCGCGCCTACACGTGGCTGGCCCGCCACCAGAACGCCGACGGATCGTGGTACGCGGCCTACGCCGACGGGAAGTTCGACGAGGTCACCGACCGCGGCCGGGAGACCAACTTCTGCGCCTACATCGCGGTCGGCGTCTGGCACCACTACCTCGCCACCGGCGACGAGGTGTTCCTGGACCGCATGTGGCCGGCCGTCTACGCGGCCGTCGAGTTCGTACTGCGGCTCCAGCAGCCCGGCGGGCAGATCGGCTGGAAGCGCGAGGACGACGGCACGGCGGTCGCCGACGCCCTGCTGACCGGGAGTTCGTCCGTCCACCACGCACTGCGCTGCGCGCTGGCCATCGCCGAGCAGCGCGAGGAGCCGCAGCCCGACTGGGAGTTGGCGGCCGGCGCGCTGCGGCACGCCATCCGGTGCCATCCGGAGCGGTTCCTGGACAAGGACCGGTACTCCATGGACTGGTACTACCCCGTGCTGGGCGGCGCCTTGACCGGCGCGGAGGCCAAGTCCCGCATCGACGCGGACTGGGAGCGCTTCGTGGTGCCCGGCTTCGGGGTGCGCTGCGTGGTCCCCAACCCGTGGGTGACCGGCGGCGAATCGGCCGAACTCGCCCTCGCCCTGTGGGCGGTGGGCGAGTCCGACCGTGCGCTGGAGATCCTCCAGTCCATCCAGCACCTGCGCGATCCGGAGAGCGGGCTGTACTGGACGGGGTACGTCTACGAGGACGGGGCGGTGTGGCCCGAGGAACTCACCACCTGGACGGCGGGTTCCCTGCTGCTGGCCGTCGCCGCACTCGGCGGCGACGAGCCGACCTGCTCCGTCTTCGGCGGCGAGCGGCTGCCCGCCGGTCTGGACCCCGACTGCTGCGCCCGGGCCTGACCCGCGGTCGGCCGCTCGCGGCCGGACATCCGGACGCCCCGGATGTCCCGGCCGTCAGTGCCGGTGGATGCGGTTCGCGACCGCGTGGCCGATGAACAGGTAGACGACGGCGGCGAGTCCGTAGCCGGCGACCACGCGCGCCCACTCCTCGTCGAAGGTGAACAGGTCACGCGACCAGCCGGCGAGCCAGCTTGCCGCGTCGTGGATGAACTGCACGAGGTCGTTGCCGCGATTGGCGTCGAGCAGATACATCAGAATCCAGAGACCGAGGATGACGGCCATGACGTCCGCGACGATCGCGATGACCGTCCCCGCGGAGTTCGAGCCGCTGCGATATCTAGGGGACATGACCGGCGTGTTGCCCCCTTCCGCGGGATGAAACCCGAACGGGCCCGGCCGGGTGGCGCAGGTGTGCGAACGGGGTGAGGCTGCCGGGGAGAGCCGCGTCAGCCGGGACCCGGGGACGCGGCGCACCGGGGAGAACCCCCCTGCCCACCCGGAGGATGCCGTGCCCCCATCCCTGCGGCGCCTGCTGGTGGCGCTCACCCTCTGCTGCGCCCTGGCCGGCGGGACCTCCGCCTGCGGGGGCGACGGGTCGGGAGCGCAGGACACCTCCGCCTCCGCCACGCGCACCCCCGGCGCGACGGCCTCGGCCGAGCGGCAGAAGTTCGCCAAGACCCGCTTCGTGGCGAACGCGGGGCTCGCGGCCGGCGCGACCTACCAGTGGATCGTCAAGCCCTACCGGGCGGGCTCGTTCGCGAAGGGAGCCAAGGGCCGCAGGCTCGCCCTGGTCAAGGCCGGCCTCGCCGGCGCCTTCGCGTACAACCGCCTCAAGGCCGCCTCGGACAACGCCCAGGGTGATCCGGCGCTCGCGCGGGCCGTCGCCCCGCTCGCCGCGGGCATCGAGGCGCTCAAGGGGCTGCCCGCCAAGCTCCGCAAGGGCGAGTCGACCGACTCCGTCGCGAACTCCTTCGACGATGTCATCGGCCGGATCAAGGACGCGGGCCGGAGCGCGGGAGCCGAGGTCACCGACCGGGTGCCGTCGGCCGCGCAGTTGAGCGGGGGCTGAGCGGGGGGCTGAGCGGCGCCGCGGGTCCCACGCGGTGGGGCCGGCGAGGACGCGCGGCGGCCGCGGGGGCCGGAGGCGGCACCGGCAGGCCGGTCCGGGCCGCCGCCACCCGGTCCGCCGGGGACCGCGTCCCCGGCGCCGACCACGAGAGCGACCCGCAGAAACTCTCCGGTACAGCACTTCTGACGGCCTGTCACGTCGGTCCGCCCGTCCAGGGGCGGGGCACGACCGTACGGCACCGGCCCCCCGCCGCGAAGGGCGAGGGGCCGGTGTGAGAGCGGGTCGGGTCAGCCGCGCTGGATGCCCGACGTGTCCTGCAGGACGCCGCGCCGGCCGTCCTGCGTCTGCGCCACCAGGGCGCCGCCCCGCTGCTCGACGGCCAGGTACCAGGTGCCCGGCGCCAGTTCGGCGATCGGCGACTGCCCGCCGTCCTCCGAGTACAGGGGCCGCGCGACCGGTACGGCGAACCAGAACGGCGAGAAGTCCTGCGCGGGCTGCTGCGGCTGCGCGGCGGCCGAGGTCTGCGGCTGACCGCCCTGCTGACCGCCCTGCTGACCGCCGAACGGCTGGCCGTGCTGCGCCGGCTGCGCCCCGTAGGGCTGGCCGGGCTGTCCCTGCTGCTGGGCCCCCGGGTAGCCGTAACCACCCTGCGGCTGACCGCCGTAGGGCTGCGGGGCGGCGGGCTTGGGGGCGCCGACGAGAGCGACCTTCAGCGCGGGGACGAGGGGGGTGGCCACGGCGCCCGCGGCGAGGACGAGGGCCGCGAGGAAACCGAGGATCGTTCCGGCGCCAGGGCTGGCCGAGTCAGGAACGTCCACCAGGGACCAGAAAGTGATCCACGCGACGAGAACGGTGAAGGCCACTCCGACCGTGCCCAAGTCGAGGCCGGCGAGCTTGCGCTGCTGCGGCAGGGAGCGGTTGGCGATGATCAGGGCGGCACCGATCACCCCGCCCATGTAGACCCCCATGCCGGTTCCGAGGCCGTCCCATGCGGTTGTGTCCACGTTGAAACCGGAAACGGAGTAGAGCTTCAGGAACGACGCGATGAACAGCAACACCGCTGCTCCGATCACCACGCCGTCGCCTCGAGTGAGGGAGCGGATATTCACTTCAGGTCCTTCGTCAGTCGTCTCGTCTTCGGTGGAGGCATCGCTGCTCACCGTGTCGCCGTCATGGTGTCGTCGTCGGGTCCCGGTGGGAAGCGCGGGGGCGGCCCCTCGTCGTAGGGACGACACTATCGCCCGCCCGATCTGGGTGTCCGCCGGGTTCGCCGGGTCGATCGCTAACCGCGCAGGAAACTCACGATTCCCTCGGAGATCCCCCGCGCCGCCTTCTGCCGCCAGGCGCCACTGGTCAGCAGCGCGGCGTCCTTGGCGTCGCGCATGTTGCCGCACTCGATGAACACCTTGGGAACCGTTGACAGATTGAGACCGCCGAGGTCGGTGCGCACGTCCAGCCCGGTTCCGTCGCCGATGTAGTTGGAGGGCGCGCTGCCGGTCTCGTGCACGAACCGCCCGGCGATACGCTCGCCCAGGTCGCGCGAGGGTCCGACGATCGGGCGGGTGTCGGCACCGCCCGCGTGCACGGACCCGGGCAGGATCACGTGGAACCCGCGGTTGCCGGACGCCGAGCCGTCGGCGTGCACCGAGACCACCGCGTCCGCGTGGGCGGTGTTGCCGATCCGGGCCCGCTCGTCGACGCAGGGGCCCCAGGAGCGGTCGCCGTCCTGGGTCAGTTTCACGGTCGCGCCCTCGTCCTGGAGGATCGTCCGCATCCGCTGCGCCACGTCGAGGGTGAAGACGGCCTCCGCGTACCCCGCGTTCGTGGAGGTGCCCGTGGTGTCGCACTCCTTGCGGTTCGTGCCGATGTCCACCGTGCGGTTGATCTCCGCGGTGTGCTGGAAGTTGCCCGGGTTGTGGCCCGGGTCGATCACCACGACCTTGCCCTTGAGCGGGCCCGAGCCCGCGGGCCGCGTGCCGGCGGCCGACGCCGGGGAGGACGGCTCCGGGGACGTCCCCGCCTTGCCGTCGTCCGGTGCCGCGGCGGAGGCGGAGCCGGCCGAGGAGGGCGCGCCGGAGCCGGACGCGGAGGACGAGGCGGCGGGGGCGGACCCGTCCCCCGCGTCGCCGCCCACGGCCAGCCACACCAGCCAGCCGGCCAGCGCGCCGGGGACGAGCGCCGCGACCGCGACGGTCAGCGGCCCGCGCCGGAGACGGCGCGGCGGAGGCGGATCGAAGTCAGGGCCTGCGTACGACACGTCAGCCACCTTAAGGGCCGTTCGAGTGCTCCGCCGACTCCTCGGCGCCGCGCGCCGTCCGCGTCGGAGCCGGTGCGCCCCGCCTCGCCCCCGGCCCGGCGCACGGATGCGCGGGCCCGCCGGCACCGCGGCACCGGGCGGCGCGGCTCAGATGCCCGGCCCGGTGCGCCGCAGCACCCGCAGGGAGCCGGTCACCGCGGCCTCGGTGAACGCGCCGGACGCCAGGGCCCGCAGGTACACGCGGTACGGCGCCTGGCCGGTGAACTCGTCCACGGGGTCGGGGAAGACGTCGTGGACGACGAGGAGTCCGCCGTCCGCGACATGGGGCGCCCAGCCCTCGTAGTCGGCGTTCGCGTGCTCGTCGGTGTGGCCGCCGTCGACGAAGACCAGGCCGAGCGGCGACCCCCAGAACGCGGCGATCTGCGGGGAGCGGCCGACCAGCGCGACCACGTGCTCCTCCAGCCCCGCCCGGTGCAGGGTCCGGCGGAAGGCGGGCAGGGTGTCCATGAGGCCGATCTCCGGGTCGACCGTGGCGGGATCGTGGTAGTCCCAGCCCGGCTGCTGCTCCTCGCTGCCGCGATGGTGGTCCACGGTGATCGCGGTCACGCCCGCCGCGCGTGCCGCGTCGGCGAGCAGGACCGTGGAGCGGCCGCAGTAGGTGCCGACCTCCAGCAGCGGCAGGCCGAGGCGCCCGGCCTCGGCGGCGGCCTCGTACAGGGCGAGCCCCTCGTCCGTCGGCATGAACCCCTTCGCCGCCTCGAAGGCGGCGAGGATCTCGGGCGTGGGAGCCGCGGGCATGGGGGTCCTCCATCGGTGGGACGGCGTGGGCGGTGCGGACGCCGCGAGCGGTGCGGTCGATCGGCCGCCCCATCGTGCACCACACCCCCGCCGCGCGGGCGACGGGGGTGTGCGTGATCGCGCAGGGTGGGGCCGGGGGTCAGGCGGTGACGCCCGCGCCCTCGCCGGGCAGCGACAGGTCCAGGTCGACCGGGCTGTCGTCGCCGGCGTGCGTCGCCGACGAGGCGAGCGGGCCGTGGCCCGCGGCACGGGCCGCCAGCACGTAGGCGCCCTGCGCCGGCACGGCGAGCGCGTAGCCGCCCAGCTCGTCGGAGAGGGTGGCGCCGGCCTGCCGGCCCCGCCGGTCGATCAGGGTGACCTTGGCGCGGGCGACCGGCGCGCCGTCGGCGCTCAGCACTCGGCCGCGGAAACCGCCGAGCACCTCGTGGGCGCGCTCCAGGGCGGCCTCCTCCTCGCTGCTCGCCCGCAGCTGCGGCGCGGACGCCGGGCGCTGGCGGGGCAGGAAGAGGGCCATGAGCAGCCCGACCGCGACGGCGCCGGTGGCGATCACGAAGGACACCCGGAATCCGTGCATGGTCGGGATCGCGACGCCCCCGGCGTGGTGCGCCGTGTTGGCGAGCACCATGCCGATGACGGCGCTCGACACGGACGTGCCGATGGAGCGCATCAGGGTGTTGAGGCCGTTCGCCGCGCCCGTCTCCGAGGCCGGCACGGAGCCGATGATCAGCGCGGGCAGCGAGGAGTAGGCCAGGCCGATGCCGGCGCCCAGGACCACGGCGATGACCAGCGACTGCCAGGCGGCGCTCATCAGGCCGAGCCCCGCGCCGTAGCCGACGCCGATGATCACCATGCCGATGATGAGCGTGACCTTGGGGCCGTACTTCGCCGACAGCCGCGCGTACACCGGCGCCGTGACCATCATCGTCAGGCCGAGCGGCATCACCAGCAGGCCCGCGCTGACCATCGACTGGCCGAGGCCGTAGCCGGTGGACTTCGGCAGCTGGAGGAGCTGCGGCAGGACGAGGGAGACGACGTAGAAGGAGACGCCGACCATGATCGAGGCGAGGTTGGTGAACAGGACGGCGGGGCGGGCCGTGGTGCGCAGGTCGACCAGCGGTGCCTTCAGCCGCAGCTCCATCGCGCCCCACAGCAGCAGCACGGCGACGGAGGCGCCGAACAGGCCGAGCGTGAGCGGCGAGGTCCAGCCCCAGTCGCTGCCCTTGGTGATCGGCAGCAGGAACAGCACGAGCCCGGCGGACAGGCCCACCGCGCCGAGCACGTCGAAGGTGCCCTTGGCCCGCATCGGGGACTCCGGCACGACGAGCAGGGTGAGGGCGATGGAGACGGCGCCGAGGCCGGCGGCGCCGTAGAAGAGGGCGTGCCAGTCGGCGTGCTGGGCGACGAGGGCCGCGGCGGGCAGCGCGAGACCGCCGCCGACGCCGATCGAGGAGCTCATCAGCGCCATCGCCGAGCCGAGCTTCTCGCGCGGCAGCATGTCGCGCATGAGCCCGATGCCGAGGGGGATGGCGCCCATCGCGAAGCCCTGGAGCGTCCGGCCCACGATCATCGGCAGCAGGGTGCTGGTCAGCGCGCTGACGAGCGCGCCGACGACCATGATGGCCAGGCTGGTCAGCAGCATCCGCCGCTTGCCGAAGAGGTCGCCGAGGCGGCCCATGATCGGGGTGGCCACGGCGCCCGAGAGCAGGGTCGAGGTCAGGACCCAGGTGGCGTTGCTGGGCGCGGTCCCCAGCAGCGTCGGCAGGTCCTTGATGACCGGGACGAGCAGGGTCTGCATCACCGCGACCACGATGCCCGCGAAGGCGAGCACCGGCACGGTCGCGCCGCTCGGCCTCCGCGCGGGCTGGTCGGTCGTCGTGTGCGTCATTGCGTGGGGCCTCCAGGCCTGGGAATGCCGGTGCTCGGTGGAGCGACGGAGCTGAACGGGGTGATCCGCACGGATGCGGGGCCGGGCGAGCCGGCCCCGGCGGATGCGGGGACGTCGGTCGGATGATCCGCGGGTGCGTGCGGGATACGTGCAAGGGGAACCCGGTGTGCCCGGGCAACTATTCCGATGCTTCGGCGTACTAACGAATCCTTGACCGTTCCGTGAGGATCTGACTCGCCGTCAGCGGACGGGAGCGCCTCTCCTCCGGCCCGGACGGGGGCGGCTCGGACGCGCGGGGAGGGCTTCTCTCCCGGCCCGGACCGGGGCGTCCCGGGCCCACGGGCAGGGCTTCTTTTCCCGGCCGGCCGGGGCGGCCGGGTCCCGGGGGAGGGGTCTTCTTCCGGCCCGGACGGGGGCGGCTCGGACGCGCGGGGAGGGCTTCTCCTCCCGGCCGGCCGGGGTGGCTCGGGCCGCGGGGGAGGGGCTTTCCTCCGGACCGGACCGGTGCTGTTCGGGCCGCCGGGGGCCTCTTCCTCGGGTCCGGGCGGCTCGGACGTCCGGGGGCGACGCGCCGGGCCGGGCGCGGGGCGCGGTGGGCCGGCCGGTGACCGCCGCTACAGCCAGCCCTGCTGCCGCGCCTCGCGCAGCGCCTCCGCACGGTTGCGGGTGTGGGTCTTGCCGATCGCCGAGGACAGGTAGTTGCGGACGGTGGACTCCGAGAGGTGGACGCGGGCGGCGATGTCCGCGACCGTCGCGCCGTCCGCCGACGCCTTCAGCACGTCGCACTCGCGCGGGGTGAGGGGGTTCGGTCCCGCGCTCAGCGCGGCGGCGGCGAGCGCCGGATCGATCACGGTCTCGCCCGTCAGAACCCGCCGGATCGCCTGCGCGAGGTCCTCCACGGGCCCGTCCTTGACGAGGAACCCGGCGGCTCCCGCCTCCATGGCCCGCCGCAGGTAGCCGGGGCGGCCGAAGGTGGTCAGGATCAGCACCCGGCAGTCCGGCGCCTGCTCGCGCAGCGCGGCGGCGGCGTCCAGCCCGCTCATCCCCGGCAGCTCGATGTCCAGCAGCGCCACGTCGGGCCGGGTGGTCAGCGCCGCGTCGACGATCGCGTCGCCCGAGGAGACCTGCGCCACCACCTCGATGTCCGCCTCCATGCCGAGGAGCAGGGCCAGCGCCCCGCGCATCATGCCCTGGTCCTCGGCGAGCAGGACGCGCAGCGACGTGGCGGGGCGGTGGTCCTGCGGCATCTCGTCCATGTGCCCAGAGTAAGCGCGGAGTTGCTGGTCGGAGCCGCACCGGGCGCCGCCGGCCGCCCGCGCCGGGGGCGCCCTCGTGCCAGGGGGCGCCCTCGTGCCGCAGGGAGCCCCCGTGCCGTAGGGAGCCCCGCGGGCGCCGTCGGCGCCGGGGACGGCGGACGGGCGTCAGGGCCGGCCCGCCGCATCCGCCAGGTCCGCCGTCTGGAGGGGCAGTTCCGCCCGCACCCGGAAGCCGCCGCGCGGGGTGCGCCCCGCTTCCAGCGAACCGCCCGCCGCGGCGAGGCGCTCGGTCAGGCCCGTCAGACCCGTCCCGCCGACGCCCGGCGGGGGAGTGGCCGCACCGCCCTCGGTGCCGTCGTCCGTGACGGTCAGGCGCACCAGGTCCCCGGTGCCCTCGACGGTGATCTCGCAGCGGGCCGCGTCGCTGTGCCGCACGACGTTGGTGACGGCCTCGCGCAGCACCCAGCCCAGCAGGGCCTCGGTCTGCGGCACCAGGGGCGGCCCCGACCGCTCCACGACCGTCTCCACCCGGGCCGCCGACAGAGCCGAGCGGGCCCGGTCCAGCTCGGTGGCGAGGCTGCCCTCGCGGTAGCCGGTCACCGCCTCCCGGATCTCCGTCAGGGCCTGCCGGCCGACCGACTCGATGTCCGTCACCTGCACGAGCGCCGCGTCCATGTCCCGCGGAGCCAGCCGGCGGGCCGCCTCCGACTTCACCACGATCACCGACAGCGTGTGCCCGAGCAGGTCGTGCAGGTCCCGCGAGAAGCGCATCCGCTCCTTCTCCACGGCCTGCCGCGCCAGCTCCTCCCGCGCCGACCGCAGTTCACGCACCGCCTCCGACAGGGACAGGATCGCCGCCGTCACCATCGTCGACAGGAACGTGCCGTACGCGACGTTCACCGCGTCCCAGCCCGCGCGCACGGAGGACACCACCGCGGCGAGCACCGTCAGCGCGAGGCCCGCCTTCCCGAGCCACGGGCCCCGCAGCACCGCCCCGGTGGCCAGCCCGAGCAGCGGGAAGAAGTACAGCCAGCTCCCGCCGTACCCGATGGCCAGCCCGCAGGTGACCAGCCCCATCAGCGCCAGCGCCAGCCGGGTGGAGCGCGCCTCCCGCGTCACCTTCGTGAACGCCCGGAACGTCACGTAGATGTAGAGCGAGTTGAAGGCGAGCAGGCCCAGCCCGCCGATCCAGGGCTGCTCCGTCTTGCCCTGGAGCAGGTTGGAGAAGGAGCCCAGGCCCATCAGCAGCCACGGCAGCAGCGCGAAACCGGTGGGCGGCGGCCCCGGGTTCTCGGGCATCGGCCGGCCGCTGCGCCGGGCGGCACGGCTCTCCGCCTTGAACCGCTCCATGTCCGCCTTCCAGCGGGCCCGCTCGGCCCGCAGCTCCCGCACCCGGCAGGTCGGGCCGCTTCTCTTCGCCATGTCCCGCTCCCTGCTCAGACGGTTCGTGCGGATCGACGGTACGAGACGGCGCCGTAGGCACCGAAGACGAGCAGCCAGGCCGACAGCACCGCCACCGCCGCGACCGACGGCGCCCGGCCCTCGGTGACCGACACCCCCAGCTCCGCGAACCGGTTGGCGGGCGTGTACGCCGCGACGGAACGCAGCCAGCCGGGGAAGAGGGCGAGCGGGAACCACAGGCCGCCGACCACCGACAGCCCGAGGTTGCACACCATGTTCACGACGCCCGTCGTCTGCGCGGTCAGCCGGTAGCCGTTGCCGAGGCCCAGCAGGGTGAAGGGAACCGACCCGATCCAGAGCAGCACGGCGGTCGCCGCCCACTGCCACGCCTCCAGCCGGACTCCATTGACCAGGCCGCCCGCCGCCAGCACCGCCGTGATCGCGGGCAGCACGGTCACCGAGCCGGTCAGCGCCCGGCCGAGCACCACCTGGCGGGGCGTCATCGGGGTGACCCGCAGGTGCCGCAGCCAGCCGGTCACCTTGTCCTCGGCGACCCCGCCGCCGGTGTTGAGCGCCGAGCCCACCGCGCCGTACGCGGCCATCCCCACCATGGACGCCGTCTTCCATCCGCCGTCGTCCCCGGCGCCCAGGTTGGTGAACAGCAGGTACATCATCACCGGCATGGCCACGCCGCCGACGACGAAGCCGGTGTCGCGCAGGGTCCGGCGCACTTCGAGCCACAGGTAGTCGACCATCACACCGTCTCCAGGGCCGGTGAGGTGAGGGCGAGGAAGGCGTCGTCCAGGGAGGCGGGGGCGACCTCCAGGCCGCGGATCGCCCCCCTGTCCGCCAGCGCGATCACGGTCGCGTCCGGATCGTCCGTCCGGAGCCTGGCCCGGTCCCCGCGGATCTCCACGGCCAGCACACCGGGCAGCAGCGCCAGGTCCGCTCCGCTGCGTCCCGCCAGGTCGAAGGCGACCCGTCCGCCGCCGGCCGACCGCCGCAACGCCTCACCGGTCCCGTCCGCGACGATCCGCCCCCGGTCGAGCACCACGATCCGGTCGGCGTGGGCGTCGGCCTCCTCCAGGTAGTGCGTGGAGAACAGCACGGTGCGCCCGCGCCGGGCGTAGGCCCGCATCGACTCCCAGAACGCGTGCCGCGCCTCCACGTCCAGCGCGGCCGTCGGCTCGTCGAGAACGATCAGCTCGGGGTCCCCGGCGAGGGCCACCGCGAACCGCACCCGCTGCGCCTGCCCGCCGGACAGCCGGTCCACGCGCCGCCCCGCCAGCTCCGCGACGCCCGCCAGCCGCAGCGTCTCGGCCACCGGGCGGGGCGCCGGGTAGCGGCCCGCCACGAAGGAGACCAGCTCTCCCACGGTGACGCGCGGAACCGGCCGGGTGTCCTGGAGCATCGCCCCGACCCGCCCGGCCCGCACCGCCTCCTCCGGCCGGCGGCCGAACAGCGCGACCGATCCCGCGTCCGGCTCGTCCAGCCCGAGCAGCAGGGAGACGGCCGTCGACTTCCCCGCCCCGTTGCGTCCCAGCAGCGCGACCGTCTCCCCGCGCCGTACGTCCAGGTCGACGCCGGCCACGGCGCGCACCGCGCCGAACGTCTTGACCGCCCCCGTGAAGGACACGGCCGGTGGTGTCCCCGTCGTCTGTGTCATGGGAACGACGCTAGAGGCGCGCGCCGGTGCCCGGCAGATGCAGGTGTCAGCACCGCGCCGGGACAAATGTCATGCCCGCCCGGCACCGCCCCCGTCGCCTCGCCTCACACGGCCCGGCTGCCGTCACCGGTGCGCCGAACGCCGCGCCGCTCCCGCCCGCGGCCCGGCATCCGCCCGTGCCCGGTACTCGCCGGTGCCCCGGCGCCGGGGCCCGCCCGCGCGCCGGGCCGACGAGCCGGTCGTGCGAGACGCCCGGCCGGGAAACCCCGGCCGGGCGTCTCGTCAAGCCTCCGGCCACGGCCGGTCGACCCCGTGTGCCGCGATCCGCCGGCTGGGAGCGGGGCCGTACGCCGTCCCTGCCGGGTCCGTTGCGGACCCGGTTGGTCGGCCCGGCTGCCGGGGCCGGCGGTCTGCCGGTCCCGGCAGCCCGTCAGGCGGTGGTGCCACCGGCCGGCTTGCGGTGACGGCCCTGCGGCGCCGCCTCGTCGTCGTGCCCCGAGACCGGACCGCGGTGCTTTCCGTGCCCCTCCGGCAGGGCCGTCGACGTCTCGTGGACGTCCGAGCCCCGCGTCTCGGCGGTGCTGATGTCGTTCATGGAAGTACTCACCCCGTATACAAGATCCTTCGTTTTCAGCCGGGGGAGTCTAACGTGCCGTCATCTCCCTGGCCCCGGAGGGTGACGTTTCTTCATCCGCTCCGCGCGATTCCTCCCCGCCCCCGGGAGCGGCCGTCCCGCTCCCCTCCGGCGGGGCGGCGGCCGGGGCACCGGCCTCCGGGCCTCCCGCGCCGGGCGCCACGCCCTCCTCGGCGACGGCCGGCCCCGCGGGCAGCGGCGACCCCGCGGGCACGGGCGCCCCAGCGGGCATGGGCGCCCCAGCGGGCACGGGCGGGCCCGCGTGCAACGGGCGGCGGTGGGCCGGAGACGTGCGGTGCGGCGGGAGGACCTGGGCTCCCGGGGCGGTGAGAGGCCGGGCGCCGGCACCGTCGGAGTGGTCCCCCGCGGGGTTCGCCTGGGTTCCGTGGCCCGCGGGGGCCTGGCGGTCCGCACGGGTCGGTGAGGCGGTCTCGGGCCCCGCGTCCCACGACTCGGGGGCGGGGCCCTCCGGCGGGAAGCTCCTCAGGGGCGTCGCGCCCCGGAACTCCGTGAAATCGGCGTAGACCCCGGCACCGGGAAGGCCCGCGGCCTCGGCCCCGGTGAACACGGGAGCATCCGTGAACGCCGGTTCCCCTGCGGGCTCTGCGGACGGTACGGACGCGACGGGCGGGGCCGGGGGAGGCGGCGGTGGGCCCTGAAGCGGCTGCTCCGGCGGCGCGGGCGGACCCGCAACGAGGGCCTGCTCCGGCCCGGAAGGCTGTGCGGGTCCCGGGAGGTGCCCGGGGCCCGGCTCGCGTGAGACTCCGGCGGGCGACTCGGGATCGAGCAGCGGTGAGGCGGAGGGAAGGGCCCCGGGACCGGGGAGCGGGGGAGGAGTGGCCGCGGGCTGGGCGGCGAGCTGCGCGAACGGGGCGGGGGCGAAGGCGGCGGGCGCGGGTGCGGCGGTGGGGTGCGCGAAGGAGGTGGCCCCGGGTTCGGCGGTGGGGTGCGTGAGGGAGTCGGGCGTGGGTCCGGCGGTGGGGTGAGCGAAGGGAGCGGGGGCGGGTGCGGGGGCGGCCCAGGCGTCCGTCGGCCCGGGCAGCGGCGAGGCCGCGCTGTGCGGCCCCGGCCGGGTGCCGCCGAACGCGGCCCGCTCCGGGGGGAGTCCGGCGCCGCCGGGCAGCCCCGGGTGGTGCAGCTCGACCTCGGCCGGAAGGGTCGCGATGAAGCCGGCGCCGAGGCTTCTCCCGGGCGGGGGAGTGGCGGCGATCTTGGTCCACAGCCCCGGTCTCGGCCGGCGGACCTCGGTGGCTCCGGCGGGTTCGGCGGTCACTGGCGCGGGCGGGTCCGGCTCGGCCGGGGCGGCGACCGCGCCGGCCCGCGGAAGTCGCCCGTCGACGCGAGGGCCGGCGCCGTCGTCCGCCGACGGCCCGTCGCCCCGAGCGGCGGACGGGTGGAGGTCACCGGCGGACGGGTGGACGCCACCCCCGGGATACCGCTCGCCCCCGCCGCCGCCCGTCCGGGGTTCGGTGTCGGCGCCGCTGTACGGCCGCCGGTCCGTTCCCGTACCGGCGGAGTCCGGCTCGGCGTCCCTGTCGTCGTACCGCCCGCCGATACCGCCGGGGTACGGACCCGGGGCCGCCGGCAGGGCCCCGGCCGGTTCCGGTGCCGGCACCGGTGCTACCGAAGCCGGGGCCGGTGCGGGGAAGGGGTCGACGTCCTGACGAGTCCAGCGCGGCGCGGCGCCGGCCCCCGCTCCCTCCGCCGGTGCGGGCGTCGGCGCCGGAGCCGCCGGTACCGGCGGGGGCGGGGCGTCGGCCGGCGCACCGGGCGCGGGGACGCCCGCGGCCGGCGTGACCGGCCCGGGGACGGCCCGCGGGGCCGTCGCCGAGCCGTCCGGTCTCCGCGTGGACAGGGCCGTGCCGGCCCCCGCGACCGGGCCCGCGCTCACCGCGACCGGCCCCGCGCTCACCGCCGGCTGCCGCGGTGGTGCCGGCCGGCTCGTCAGCGGGGCCTGCTGGAGCGGGACCGGACGCGACGCGGGGCGCTGCGGCGCAGCCGCCTCCCCCGCCTCCGGCTCGCGCGACGGCGCGGACACCACCAGCCGGGCGACGCCGCACCGCACGCCCTCGGTCGCGTAGGGGAGGTGGAGGACGCCTTCGCCGGACCACCGTCCCGTGCCGGCCAGCCAGCCCTCGGGGGCGGGCCGGTGATCGATGCGCCGTTCGGAGGGGCGCCACATGCCCACCCAGGTGCCGCCCGGTCCGTCCAGGCGCAGGGCGACCGCGCAGGTCTCCGGGGTCAGCACCTGGCCCGGCTGGATGGCGAACGGCGTGATCGAGCAGCCGGTCGCGGTCAGGCACTCCGGGAAGCGGACCGGAAGGCTGCTGCCCAGCACACCCCAGCCGAGCCGCTCACGGCCGGGCGACGGCGCGTCGGAGCGGATCAGCAGCAGCCCGCTGTCCGCGTCCGCGAGGAGCAGCCGGTCGTTGCTGTGGTCCGCGATCTGGAGGAGGGGCGACACCTCCCCGCGGCGCTCCAGGTCCACGACCACCGCCTTGGTCCGGCCGCCGTGGAACCGGTCCAGCGCCAGCAGGCGTCCCGTGCCGTCCAGCCACACGCCGCCCGAGCAGTGCCCCGGCACCTCCGCGAGATGCTCCGGGCCGAACGTGCCGCCCGCCACCAGCCACACCGCCGTGGACCCCCGTCCCACGGCGAGGGCGTACGCCCGCTCGCCGTCCGGTGCCGGCGGCAGCAGCCGCATCCGGGTGCCCGGGTCGGGGCACTCGACCGCGCCGAGCTGCAGTTCACCCGTGCCCGGTCCGGTGGGGTAGAGCAGGGAGAAGGCGTGGCGCCCGTCGGCCACCCGGTGGATCAGCACCCTGCCGTCCGTCAGGGGCAGCACCTCGGTGCCGGGCTCCTCCGGCTGGTGCGCGGGCAGCGGGACGGCGTACGGCTCCGGCCCGTCCAGCGTCCAGCGCTCCGGGTACCAGGACGTGCCGTCGCAGGCCAGCCGCGCTCCGTACGTCCCGTCCGCGGTGATGACGCAGGCGGGCGGAGCGGGCCACCGGCCCGCGGCGTCGCCGCCCGCTTCGCCCCAACCGCCCGCCACCTCGGGCTCCGTCGCACCGGCCGTCATCGTTCGGTCACCTCCGACGACGACGGTAGTTTTCGCACGCACAGGCGGGGGACCGACGGGCGGCGGCTTCACACATAAGGGTGGCCGTGCCGGGATTCGCCTGAGGGAACGGGGGCTCATGTGCTGAACCGCGGTGCGAGGAGGGGGCGCAGCCGCCCGGCCCGCCGGGTCCGGGCGACGGGGGCGCGCGCCGGCGGCGACGGCCGAGGCGGCGCTGCGGGCACCCGGCCGCCCGGGCCGTCGGGAGCGGTCCGCGCGCCCGGCCGACGCCGCGGGGAGAGCCGGTCCCGGGGCGGTCGCGGACGGTCCGCGGCCCGGGCGCCGGCCGGGTGGTCCGCGGCCGGTCGGAGAGGCGGCGGGGCCAGGTAGCCTTTCCCCGTGCCCCGTCTGTCTGAAGTCATCACCGCGCTCGACTCGCTCTGGCCCCCTGGGCAGGCCGAGAGCTGGGACGCGGTCGGCACCGTGTGCGGCGATCCCGACCAGGACGTCACCCGTGTGCTGTTCGCCGTCGACCCGGTGCAGGACATCGTGGACGAGGCGGTGACGCTGGGCGCCGACCTGCTCGTCACCCATCACCCGCTCTACCTGCGCGGGACGACGTCCGTGGCGGCCGGCACCTTCAAGGGCCGGGTCGTGCACACCCTGATCAAGAACGACATCGCGCTGCACGTCGCCCACACCAACGCCGACCGCGCCGATCCCGGGGTCAGCGACGCCCTGGCCGGCGCGCTGGGGCTGCGGGTCGTCCGGCCCCTCGTGCCCGACCCCACCGACCCCGCGGGCCGCCGGGGCCTCGGCCGTGTCTGCGAACTCGACCACCCGCTGACCGTGGGCGAGCTGGCCGCCCGGGCCGCCGAGCGGCTGCCGGCCACCGCGCAGGGCATCCGGATCGCGGGCGACCCCGAGGCGCCGGTCCGCACCGTGGCCGTCAGCGGCGGCTCGGGCGACAGCCTCTTCGACGACGTGCGCGCCGCCGGCGTGGACGCCTTCCTCACCGCGGACCTGCGCCACCACCCGGTCTCCGAGGCCCGCGCCCACAGTCCTCTCGCGCTGCTCGACGCGGCGCACTGGGCCACCGAGTGGCCCTGGTGCGAGCTGGCCTCCGCCCAGCTCGACGAGATCTCCGACCGGAAGGGATGGGGACTGCGCGTCCACGTCTCCCGGACGGTCACCGACCCCTGGACCGCCCACGCGGCCTCCCCCGACGACTCATCAGGAGCCCCCAACTGAACGCCGAGCCCGCCGACCAGATCCGACTTCTCGACGTCCAGGCACTCGACGCCCGCCTCCAGCAGCTCGCGCACCGGAGGAAGTCGCTTCCCGAGCACGCCGAGATCGAGTCGCTGACCAAGGACCTCGCCCAGCTGCGCGACCTGCTCGTCGCCGCGCAGACCGAGGAGAGCGACTGCGCCCGCGAGCAGACCAAGGCCGAGCAGGACGTCGACCAGGTGCGCCAGCGTGCCGCCCGCGACCAGCAGCGCCTCGACTCCGGCGCCGTCACCTCCCCCAAGGACCTGGAGAACCTCCAGCGCGAGATCACCTCGCTCGCCAAGCGGCAGGGCGACCTGGAGGACGTGGTCCTGGAGGTCATGGAGCGCCGCGAGTCCGCGCAGGAGCGGGTCGCCGAACTCACCGAGCGCGACGCCTCCGTCCAGTCGAGGATCGACGACGCGACCGGGCGCCGCGACGCGTCCTTCGAGCAGTTCGACACCGAGGCTGCGACGGTGACCAAGGAGCGCGAGGTCATCGCCGCGACGGTCCCCGCCGATCTGCTCAAGCTCTACGACAAGCTGCGCGAGCAGCAGGGCGGCGTCGGCGCGGCCCGGCTCTACCAGCGCCGCTGCGAGGGCTGCCGCCTGGAGCTGAACATCACCGAGGTCAACGAGGTGAAGGCGGCGTCCCCCAGCACCGTGCTGCGCTGCGAGAACTGCCGTCGCATCCTCGTGCGTACGTCCGAGTCGGGCCTGTAGGGCCCGGGGGACCGGGAGCCGGGCGCGTGCGCGAGTTCGTCGTCGAGGCCGACGGGGGGTCCCGGGGCAACCCGGGGCCCGCGGGCTACGGGGCCGTGGTCCTCGACGCGGTCACCGGGGAGACGCTGGCCGAGCGGGCCGAGTACATCGGCGTCGCCACCAACAACGTCGCCGAGTACCGCGGTCTGCTCGCCGGGCTGCGGGCGGCGCGCGACCTCGACCCCGGCGCGCGGATCGCGGTCCGGATGGATTCCAAGCTCGTCGTGGAGCAGATGTCGGGCCGCTGGCAGATCAAGCACCCCGACATGAGGCCGCTGGCCGCGGAGGCGGCGCGGACCGTCCCGCGCGACCAGGTGACGTACGAGTGGATCCCCCGGAAGCTGAACCGGCACGCGGACCGGCTCGCCAACGAGGCGATGGACGCGGGCGCCCGGGGCGAGACCTGGTCGCCCGCGGACGGCGCGGTCGCGGGTGAGGGTTCGCCCGCCCGGCCCGCCACGGCGGTGCGCGGCGGCGCGGCCGGGAGCGGCGCGGCGCCCGCCGAGGAGCGCGGAGACCGGCACGCCGGAACCGGCGGAACCGACGGGACGGGCGGAACCGGCGGGACGGGCGGCGCCGGCGGAACCGGTGGCACCGCCCCGGACGAGCGGGCCGGCGATCGGCCGACGGGGGCGACGGGCCCCGCACCGTCCTCCGGCGACGGGCCGGCGACGGCGGCGGACGACCGCCGTGCCGCGCGGAACGTGGCGGCCGGCACCCCCACGCTCGGCTGGGGCGCCGCACCCGACATGGGCGCCCCCGCCACCTTCGTGCTGCTGCGCCACGGCGAGACGCCCCTGACCCCGCAGAAGCGCTTCTCCGGTAGCGGCGGCAGCGATCCGTCGCTGTCCGCCGCGGGCCGGGAGCAGGCCGAGCGGGCCGCCGCCGCACTCGCCACCCGTGGCACGGTCCAGGCCGTCGTGGCCTCCCCGCTGGCCCGGACCCGGGAGACGGCGGCCGTCGTCGCCGCCCGCCTCGGGCTCGACGTCACGCTCGACGAGGGCCTGCGCGAGACGGACTTCGGCGCCTGGGAGGGGCTGACCTTCGGCGAGGTCCGCGAACGCCACCCGGAGGACCTGACGGCCTGGCTCGCCTCGCCGGACGCCGAACCCACCGGCGGCGGCGAGAGCTTCGCCGCGACCGCCCTGCGTGTCGCGGACGCCCGCGAGAGGCTGGCCGCCGCCCACGCGGGCCGTACGGTCCTCCTCGTCACGCACGTCACCCCGATCAAGACGCTGGTGCGACTGGCCCTGGGCGCCCCGCCGGAAGCGCTGTTCCGGATGGAACTCTCGGCGGCGTCCCTGTCGGCCGTCGCCTACTACGCGGACGGCAACGCGAGCGTCCGCCTGTTCAACGACACCTCCCACCTGCGCTGAAGCGCCGCCCCGCTGACTTCCCTCCCCGGCCTGGCGCGGAGAGGGGAGTCGGGGACGGGGACAGGGCCGGATAGGAGGGCCGGGGCCGCGCGCCCGGGGACGGAGCCGCGCCCGGGGAGGCCCTAACCGCCCAGCGCCGACGCCTCGCGGGCCAGCCGCTCCACCCGCTGCCAGTCGCGCGCGGCGACCGCCTGCGCCGGGAGCATCCAACTGCCGCCCACGCAGCCCACGTTCGGGAGGGCGAGGTAGTCCGGCGCGGTGCCGGGACCGATACCGCCGGTGGGACAGAACCGGGCCTCGGGCAACGGGCCCGCCAGCGACCTGAGATACGCCGTGCCGCCCGCGGCCTGGGCGGGGAAGAACTTCATCTCGCGGACCCCGCGCTCCAGCAGCGCCACCACCTCCGATGTGGTCGACACCCCCGGCAGGAACGGCACCCCGGCCGCCTCCATCGCGGCGAGCAGCGTGTCCGTCCACCCGGGGCTGACCAGGAAGCGGGCGCCCGCCGCGACCGACGCCGCCACGTGCTCCGGGGTCAGCACCGTACCGGCGCCGACCACCGCCCCCGGCACCTGCGACGCGACGGCCCGGATCGCGTCGAGGGCGGCCGGGGTGCGCAGCGTCACCTCGATCGCGGGCAGCCCGCCGGCGACCAGCGCCCGCGCCAGGGGGACGGCGTCGGCGGCGTCCTCGACCACGACGACGGGCACGACCGGCGCGAGATCCAGGACGGAGGCATGGGGGGACGCGGGCAGCGGCGAAGTCATGGCGCCCATCCTGCCCGCGGTATGCAGCATGCGCAAAGGTCGTTGCGCATGCTGCAACGTAGAGGGATGGCTCTCAGTGGATCTCGGTGACCACCACGTCGAGGGCCCACGGCCGGCCCGCCCGGCCGGGCGCCTCGGCCTCGACCGTGTGGCCGAGGTCCCGCAACGCCTCGACCAGCTCGGCGGGACCCTTCGGGGCGATGCCCGCCGTCAGCAGACTCCGGACGATCTTCCCCTTGGTGGCCTTGTTGAAGTGGCTGACGACGGACCGCTTCTCGACGCCGTCCACGAGCTGCGCGTGCAGCACCCGCACCGTCGCCGTCCGCCCCGCCACCTCGCCCTTCGGCTTCCACGCCGCCGCGTACGCGGACGACCGCAGGTCCAGGACGAGGCCCTCGCCGGCCGCCTCGGGAAGCGCGCTCGCCATGGGAGCGCGCCAGTGGGCGCCCAGGGCGCCGAGGCCGGGCAGCCTCACCCCCATCGAGCAGCGGTACGAGGGGATCCGGTCGGTCGTCCGGACGGCGCCCCACAGACCGGAGAACACCAGCAGCGAACGGCCCGCCCGCCGCTTGGCCGCGGTGTCCAGCGAGGCGAGGTCCAAGGCGTCGTAGAGCACGCCGGTGTAGATCTCCCCGGCCGGGCGCGCGCCCGCGGTCGGCAGGCCGGCGTTCTTCGCGACCTCCCCGCGCAGCCCCTCGCTGAGCCCGAGCACCTCCCGCGCCTTCTCCTCGTCGGCCGCGCACAGCTCGGTCAGCTCCTCCAGGACCGCCTGACGGGCCGCGCCGAGGCTGGGCAGGGCCAGCGACTCCAGCTTGACCGGGGCGCCCCGGCCGGAGGGGGCCTTGCCCTCGGAGGGCGGCAGCAGCACGAGCACGGTTGGATCTCCTCACGGTGGACAGGCCCGGCGCCAGCCTAAAGGGTGCGGCACACCCGCCCGCGCCCCGCCGGTGCCGCGGCTGGCGCGGGGCGGCCCCGGGCGGGCCCGGACCCGTCCCGCCGACGCCCGGTCCGTGTCACCCCGGCCGGCCGGTACCATGGTCGGCACGGCAGACGAGCCGGGCGGGCGGCCGCGTGGAGGTTCTTGTGGACCTCCCCGAGGAACGTCCGGGCTTCACAGGGCAGGGTGGTGGCTAACGGCCACCCGGGGTGACCCGCGGGACAGTGCCACAGAAAACAGACCGCCGAGAACTCCGGTTCCCGGTAAGGGTGAAACGGTGGTGTAAGAGACCACCAGCGCCTGAGGTGACTCAGGCGGCTAGGTAAACCCCACCCGGAGCAAGGTCAAGAGGAGCGCCCTGAAAAGCGCTCTGCGCGGACGTTCGAGGGCTGCCCGCCCGAGTCCGCGGGTAGACCGCACGAGGCCGGCGGCAACGCCGGCCCTAGATGGATGGCCGTCGCCCCGACGTCCGCGAGGACCCGGGGCACAGAACCCGGCGTACAGCCCGACTCGTCTGCCGCCAAAGGGCATCGCGACCAGGGAACGTACTGGTCAGATGTCCTTTCTTGCCGAGTCTCGAGCTTGGTCGAACTCCGGTCCGTACCGGTTCAAACCGGACCTCACGGCGACGAGCTTAGCCACGAAGGTAGCCATTGCGGGCACTCGTGCTGATCACTGGGTTGCGGTGATTTCCGCGCCTTGGAGCCCGGCCAATTGTCAATTCCTTGAGATTTTCCGCTGCTGCGCGCCGCTCAGGATGGCAGACGACGCAGGAACGGGCTCGGGGTGCCGTGCCAGAAGATGTCGAGGCTGTCGCGTGCCCGGGTCACCGCCACGAACAACAGGGATCGAGCCCGCTGGAGTTCCCTCCGGTAGCGGGCTGGGTCCAGTTGACGCAATCGGTTGACCTGCTCGCGGGGGACCAGACCGTCGCTGACCCCGGCGATGATCATGCGCTGGTACTCCAACCCTTTGAAACGGAACATGGTCCCGATGTGGACTCCGGGCTCGCCCCGGGCGCCGTCGGCGCCGATCTCCAGGGCCCGGATGCCGTGTTCCCCGAGTGTGTTTCCGAGCTCACTTGCCATCACATTGGTGGGAACGCAGATAGCGATCTGCTCGTGTGGGATCCGCTCGTCCGGGTGGGCGTCCCAGGCCAGGATGTGTGCGGCGATCGCTCCACGCTCCGTCTGCCAGTCCGTGCACGGGTGCATGCCGGGTGCGCTGCCGCTGAGCACGGAACGGTATCCGGCGAGGGTCTCCGAGTTCCCATCGAGGTCGTCGTACGTCTCCTCACCCAGCACCCCCAGCGCGGAGCGCAGGATCTGCCGTGTTGTGCGATAGCTGAGGCTGAGCTTCGCGGACCGGCCCCGGATGTTGATACCGAGGCTGCCCAGCGTCACCTGGTTCTTGTAGATGCGCTGATGGGTGTCACCCACCAGGAACAGGTCATCCGAGTCGCGGGCTGTCATGGCGCGCAGCATCTTCCAGTGCGCGGGGCGCAGGTCCTGAGCCTCGTCGACCACGATGTGCCGGTACCGGTAGCGGAGCCATCCGCCCGAGCCGTCCTGAAGGTGGATGTTGTCCAGACCACCCGCTTCCTCCCGCTGCCGTTCGATTGCGCGGATGCGCTGCTCGCGCCCTATCTCCAGACGGGCGGCCCGTTCGGCGACCTGGTCCCACGTCTGACGCCCGAGCCTGTCCAGACGCTGCGTGAAGCGTTCGGCGAGCTGCCAGATGGCGGCCCTTTCCGCCCGGCCGATGTTCTTACCGCGTCCCGCCCGGCGGGCCCGGAAGTAGTCGGTGCGGGTGCCGACCGCCTGTCCGAGGATCACCTGCGTCCACTCGTCGTGCAGGAACTCCGCGTCCCAGTCGCTCTCGCCGAGTTCGTCGAGCATCGCCCGCCATTCCCGTACGGCCTGGCTGTCGTCGATGGTCTGCTTGCGGCTGCCGGGCTCGGCTTCCCGCACGACGCGTAGCGCGAGCTGGTCGACGTGGCTAACCTCCACCCGTGACAGCAGCTGTTCACCGCCCAGTTCCAGGAGGCGGGAGCGCAGGTCGGCAGCGAGATTCTTGTTGTAGGTGGTCAGCAGCACCGGCTTGTTGTGACCGGGCGGCAGCTGGGACACGAGGTGGCGGACGCGGTGCAGGGCGACGATGGTCTTTCCGGTGCCGGGGCCGCCGCCGACCCGTGCGGGGCCGGAGTAGCGGCGCTCGACCAGCTTGGACTGGGCAGGGTGGAGGAAGACCTTCCAACGGCCGAAGTCCCCTGCCTCCAGCGCCTCGCGCAGCGCGTCGTCGGAAGTGGTGACCACCGTGGCCCGCCGTTCGGCGGCCGTCTGGAAGTCCTCGGTGTCGACGGGCTCCGGAGCGGCGACGGGGGCGGTGACCTCGTCCCGTACTTCTTCGAACGGCTTTCCGTCGTGGAGCGCGAGCAGGACTTCGCCGGTGAGCTGCGGCGCGTACTCGATCAGACCGAGGAGCTGTTCATCGGTGGTGAGGGAGCGGATGACCGGAACCAGGGGCTCGGCCACGCCCAGTTGGATCAGCTGTCCGTCGGTCCAGGCGGCGAACAGTGGCTCGGGAGCACGGGGTTGGGCTTCGGCGGAAGGGGCTGGAACGGCCGGGGCGGCGGTCGGTGGCTCCTGCGGCGGGATGCGCCGCAGCACGCTGTCCTCCACCACCTGGAGGTCGACGTACTCGATACCGCCGGTGACGGTGTTGATTCCGTACGCCAGCCGATCGTAGACCTCCTTGCGGTGCTTGACCGAGACGATGAGCCAGTCGTCCTCGGCCAGTCTGAGCAGGAGGGCGCGGTACTCGTCGTTGATTCGAGCGGACCAGATGCGGCTGTCGCCCTTGAGCTGTTTCAGCTTGAGTCCCGGGGTCCGCGGGTTCTCCTTGAACTTGTGCTGGAAGTCGAACAGCGCACCCTTGACCGTGCGCGGGAGCCGGAGGATCTCCTTGTCCGCCTTGTCGAGCAGGCGCAGCGTCACGCCCCCGTTCCTCGTCATGCCAACTCCCCGTTCTCGTTCTCGTTCTTGTCGTTCCCGGTCGTGCCGGCTTCCGGCCGTCCCGCTCCCGTAGGACTGCCGTCGCTTGTCGGCGCGGCAGCGTCGCCGAGGCGTCCGGCGATCTCCTCCGCGGTCCATTCGCCCGCCGGACGTACGTCCCAATGGGCGGCGGCGAAGGCACGGTCACGGTCCTGTGCCTCGTGATCCGGTTCTTCGGGCGTCCCTTGTGGCGCCAGCACCACGCCGAGCCGGGCGTCCGGCCAGGCCAGTTCGGCCTGCCAGCCGTGCTCGTCGAGTTCGAAGCCGTCCTCAGGCGCGGGTACGCCCAGGTCCGCGAGCGCGTGAGCCAGTTCGGCCAGGCCGGCTTCGTCGGGGTCCACGTACTCCAGTACCGCGTCCCAGGCGCCGTCCCGCCGGGGCCCGGTGCCGGACGGCGGTTCCTCGGTCGTTCGCGCCGGTACCGCGGGCAGCCCGGCGGTCACAGCAACCGGTGGCAGGCTGTCCGATGCCCGCTGAAGCTCTCTTTCGACGATTGGCGTGACCCGCGTCGAGGACAGCCAGCCCTGGCCGCCGGTCACGGTCAGCACGTCGGCGGTGAAGCCGTCGAGCAGCGTGGTGGTGAGCTGGGCGCTGTCGCCCCCGCCGTGCTCCAGGAACTGCAGCACATTGCTCCAGTACAGCCAGGCCTGCCAACGCCTTTTGTGGGTTTTTTCCTCCGTGACGGCTTGGGCGCTGTCGTCCAGGAGCGTCAGCCCCGTCCAGGTCGGGGGCCGGCGCCGCACGTCGGCGACCAGGACGAGGCGGCATCCGGACCTGTCCGTCGCCGCGAGGACACGCACAGGCCCCTTCGGCTCGTCCACGACCTCGTCGCGCAACGCCGCCTCGACGGCTCGGCCGACCGCTTCCGCCCCGACCGGTGCGTCCCGCAGGCCGGGTGCACCGATGAGGCCGGCCACCGTGGCTTCGGCGCGATGGTGCCACCGTCGCGCGTCAGGGTCACCAAGGTAGGCGAGCAGCAGCTCGGCCGGGTTGACCCAGACGGTTTCCGACAGTTCTCCGGGCAGCCCACCCCGGGTCTGGGCGTAGTAGGAGCGCGCCCGGTCCTGCGCGGCCCGGTCGTACGGCATCCAGACCGGATCGACGGGGGAGACTCCGGCATAGCCGGTGTCGCGGACGCGGAGTCGCCACTCCTTGACGTCGTAGTACGTCAGTTGGAACACCCTCAGCCCGTCGGCCCGCAGCCGGGCCCGTTTCGTCGCGTCGTCCGCGAGACGGTTGTGCTCGGGGCTCGCGTGATACCGATATCCGTCCAGATAGACGGCGAGCCGTGGTCCGGGAGCGTCGAGTCGCTCGAAGAGCACGTCGGGTCGGGTGCCGTCCAGGACGCGCTGCTGCGAGACCCGCCAGCTCACGGTCGCTCCGTCGCCGGAAGTCAGCCGCAGGTCCAGCGCCCGGGTGCCCGCCGGGGTGGTGTACGTGTCCGCCGCCGCACGGGACTCCGGCTGCTTGGCCCACTCCTCGAGCGTGTCGACGAACATGACCTCCAAGTCGCTCTCCGCCTGCTGTTCCAGCGGGATCTGGCGGGTCGTCGAGACCGGTGAGGTACGCCAGCGTTCGCCATCGGCTCCCAGCAGTTCGTCCAGCATGGACTGCACTTCGCGGCGGGAGACCCGGTCGTAGTCCGACGGGGGCACCCTGCGCAGGAGGCACTGGTGGCAGCCGTCCAGCTCCTTCTGCTGGCAGGGGCAGTTCTCGATGACCTCGCGTGCCTTCAGCAGCACTTCGCGGAACCCGGCCGCGGATGCCAGCCGGTGCAGATAGCCGGTGCCGCCGGGCAGCCGGTCGTAGACGACGAGGAAGCGCCGCGGGAAGTCGGAGCCGAGCTGTTCCGGACTGTCCGGCATCGAGGCCGCGGCGATCTCGATGTGGTCGGGGTCGCCGCCGTAGCGCGCCGCGATACCGGCGAACAGCGCCGCGGTGAACGAGGCGAGCCGCTCCCGGGCTCGTGTCACGGAGGCGGGCAGCAGAATGCGCACGGCTTCCGTGGTCAACTCGTGGGCCAGAAGCAGCGGTACGTCCTGACCCGTCCCTCGCCTCTCGCCGTGCCCGGAGCCCTGAGTGCGTCGCCGGGGGCACCACAGCAGATGGTGGGCGCTCCCCTTCGTGGCAGCGGCCCCCGATTCGGTCAGCGCATGCTGCGACTGGTCGACGACCGGCCGGCCGTCCGCCGTCGCGCCGCCGCAACTCGTGCAGACGTAGAACGGGTTGATCCGGACATCCTCGCCCGCCAGCGGAACCGTGGAGCTGCCGTCCTGCCGGTCGAGTCCCAGGTTCAGCGTTCTGATGACGGCCCGGCGGGAGAAGTCCACGCCGAAGGTCGCCGTGTCGTGCCGCCAGGAACCGGTCGCCAGGTGCGCGGGGTCGATGTCCACGGTGGTGAGGACCGCGTACTGCCGGCGGGCGCGCTCGTCGCGGTCGTCGCGCACCCGTGCGTCGTCCCGCTTGTCGCGCGCCACGACCCGACGCGGCTGGAGCACGTACTGGACACACCCCGCGTCCGCGATCTCACGTCCGTCGCAGCGCGGACAGGGCGAGGTGTCGGTCTGTGCGTCGCGTGTGCGCACGTACCCACAGGCCGGGCACAGTCGCCACACCGACCAGGCCCGGCGTTCCGGGCTGCCGATGTCGAGGGCCCGTACCACGTGCTTGTAGCCGTTGACGTAGAAGCTGTTGCCCGGGGCGAGTTCGGTGAGGGCGATCTTGCGGGAGCGCTCGTAGTCGCGGGTCTCGCTGCGGTAGACGCGAGGTGTACCGGCGGGGGTGCGGTGTTCCCTGGGCGCCTCGGTCCCGCCGGGCGTCTGGGCGGTCTCGTCGGTGTCCGAGGGGACCTCGGACCAGTACAGCGTGGCCTCCAGCTGCGTCGTGGTGTCGGCCAGGCTGTAGTTCGGCAGGAGACCCAGCTCGACGAGCGTGCCGTGTGCGCTGGTCCGGCTCAGGTCCCGCAACAGATCGCCGGTGCTGCGGCGTTCGGCGAGCAGCTCCCGTCGTTCGCGGTCCTGGATCTCGTCCGTGCGGGCAAGCGCGTCGACCGCCTCGTCGATCGCTGCGATCCTGCGCCGCAGCTCCTCTCGCCGTTCCGTCCAGTCCTCCTCCGCCTCCTGGAGCGCGCGCACGATGCCGCCGTTCGCGTACTCCCGGAGTGCGTCGGCGGCGTGCGCGGACACCCCGGCGTCGTCACCGTCCCGCGAGGGGGAGTCACCTGGGCCTTGCACGGGGGACCCACCCTCGGGGAACAGGGCCAGGAACTGCTCGACGAGTGTCGCCCCATACGTTTGTGCGGCATCCGCGAGGTCCTGGCACCAACCCGTCGTTCCGAAGAGAGCGGACGCCAGCCGGGGCACCGGCTGCAACTGCTCGCCGTCCGCGGTCCTGAGTCCGCCCCGCGCGGCGAGGTCCAGCAGCCACGCGGTGTACTGGCGGCGCAGGATCTCCACCGCCGACAGATAGCAGCCCGGCGGCACGATGTCGCCCGCGATCATCTCTCGCGGCTGGTCCAGGTAGTACAGGTCCCGAGCCCGGCGCCCGCCGAACGCGACGACCAGCGCGTTGCCCGTCTTGCGTCCCGCGCGGCCCGACTGCTGCACATAGTTCGCGGGCCCCTTCGGCAGCGAGCCGATCAGGACGGCCGAGAGGTCGCCGATGTCGATGCCGAGTTCCAGCGTGGGCGTGCAGGACAGCACGTTCGGGTCGGTGTAGTGCGTGCCGGCGCGGAAGGTCCGCTCGACCTGCTCGCGCTGCGCACGGGTCAGCATGCCGGTGTGCTCGGCCGTCACGACTCGGAACGTGCCACCGGTCAGGTAGAGCCGCCGGTAGTAGTCGTTTGTGTAGTCCCGCTCCTGCAGAGCACCGAAGCCCGCCCCCGTGACGCCCCCGCTGACGCCGTCCGGTTCGGACGGTGCCGAGAGGCGCATCCCTGGTTGCGGCGGTGTCAGGTAGCCCTTGCACCGGTAGCGCGGGCACGGATGGCCGTACCAGCGAGTACGCCGCTCCGGGGGCACGACCTGCTGCCAGCCGCAGTCCTCGCACGCCACGAACGCCTTGTTGACGATCGAGTCGTCCAGCAGCCGTACCTGGATGTGGCCGGGCTGGAGACCGTAGACGCGTGTGGTGCGGTCCTTCGCCGTCCGCACGCTGAGCACGTGCTCGTCGGCCAGGGCGGGCAGCAGCCGACGGAGGTACTCGGTGGCCCCGACGGCGTCCAGCCCCAGACAGCGGCGGGTCCAGTCCTGGAACCAGGCCTGCCGACCGGTCACCACGTCGAACTCTGTCCTGTCCTTCTGGCCGTCCAGCAGAAACCTCGGCGGGGCGACCCCTTCCGGGAACGCGGGCATGCCGTCCGGTCGCCGCCCACTGATGAGGAACCGGTCGGCACCGGCCTCCCGCATCCACTGCTCCAACCACCGGTGCCGGACCGCGCCGCGCAGCCGCAGCCGCTCCAGAAGGCCACGCACATAGGCGAGATACCGCTCAGGTGTCGGGAGTCCGCCCGTCATCACCATCTGGCCCGGCAGCGCGAGGTGCAGATCACGGGCGAGGTCGGTGACCCGCTCAGGGTTCTCGACGACGACCTCGGCGGCGGCCGTCCGCGTGAGCTCCAGGGTGCGACCGAGCCGTGACCGCAGCCCGAACTCCATGACCGTGGCGAACGCCAGCCGCTCACCGATCAGCCGCCAGGTACGGGCGTCTCCGGTACCGCGCCCCGACAACACCCGGTCGACACCCGGCTCGTCGTGCAGATCCGGCGGTACGACGGCGGCCAGCGCCTCGGGGTCGTCCACCGAGTCGAGCACGTTGCCGATCAGGTCGTTGAGCGCGGTCGCCGCGCCCGAGTCGTCGAGGTTGTGCGCGAGCAGTGACCTCAGCGAGAACTTGTACGAGGCGTTGGCAACGTACCCGGCGCGGTGCGCGGCGTCCTGGGTGGAGTCGTTGAACAGCAGTGTCTTGCGTTCCTCCGGTACCAGCGCGATGTCCCCGCCTGTGAAGAGCTGGGTGACCGTGGCCGAGGCGAGCGCCGCCTGTGCCGTACCGAGGAACCGGATGCTGTTGTCGGTGTTGCACGCCGGACAGCGGTCGTCCCTGGCCGCCTTGTCGGCGGTCTTCTTGTCTAGCAGCGCTAGCGCGAACCAGGCTTCCACCAGGTCCCCGTCGTCTCCCGCCGTCGGCAGCCGGTAGGTGCCCTGCGCCCCGTCGAGTACCACCACGGAGAGCGGATCGACGCCGCTGCCCGCGGGCAGTCGCCCGGCCGGCGCGTCGAGTGCCTGGCGCCGCTCCGGCTCGGTCGCGGAGATGAAGTAGCGGATGCGGCGCTTGTCACGGCCGACGCCGGCCCGCCAGATCCGGTCCTGCGCCATGACGAGCTGCTGTGGATCGGACTCCGGGGACAGCGCGGCCCAGCCGGATCGCCCGCACGCGCGACAGTAGACGGCGGGCAGATGCACCTGCGCGGGCCGCACCGCCGTATCCGTGCCTGCCAGGGGCCGCGGCCGGTTCGCCCCGCCCGAGAACCCGTTGCCCGAGGAGGCCCCGTCTTCCTCGTCCGAGGGGGGAGCCGCGGCCAGGGCAGCGCGCCGGGCCTGCGCGCGGTCGTCCTCGTACCAGCGGAACTCCGGTGTCCGGCCTACCCCGCGCAGCACACGCGTCACCGGCCGCACCCAGAGATGGGCCTCCACGTGCAGCAGCGGACGCGGACGCCGTTCGTCGGAGTCAGGGTCCCGGGCGGCGGACAGCAGGGCCACGAAACGGGACAGGGCTTGCAGCACCAGCTGCGGATTCTCCCGGGCGGTGCGCCCCCAGGCGTATCCGAAGCGCGCGAGCCGGTCCCGCAGACCCCACTCGTCCAGCGGCTCGCCGTCGAGCAACGCGAGGACGCCCTGCGTGAAGTCGTGCCGCTTCAGCAGACGGCCGATACGGAACGCGTCGAGGCCCTGCCGCCCCAGCATGCGGGCGGCGAGCCCGTCCAGGTCCAGCAGGTCCGGCTTCGCCTCCACGCCGACGCCGCCCGACACCGCGATGACCTCCTGCGGAGTGGGCGGCTCGGGAAGCGCGTAGTCGACCTCGCCGGTGAACTCCTCGGCGGTCATCCGCTCCTCGCCGATGACCGCGTCCGCCGTGAACGGCATGCCGAACACCTGCGCCGCCACGTCCAGGATGCCCCCGGCCGACGTGCCCGCTCGCCCCGCGCCGAGCGTCGCGGAGGTCGCCACGGGGCAGATCCGCCCCAGCGGACGGTCCGGCCGCGTCGCCCCGACCGCCGTCGCCAGCCGACGCAGCAGCATGGCCACGTCGGTGCCCTGCGCGCCGTCGTAGGTGTGGAACTCGTCCAGCACCACGTACGCGACGTCCGCGCCCTCCCACAGAGCCCGGTCCTCACCGCGCTGCAGGAGCAGGTCCAGCATCTTGTAGTTGGTGATCAGCACGTCCGGCGGGGAGACACGCATCTCCTCGCGCCGGGTCAGGACCCGCCGGAAGTCGGTGTCCGGCCGGTCGCCGATGTACAGACCCGCGGTCACCTGGGCGAGGTCGGTCGCGGTCAGGTAATCGCTGATGCGGCCCGCCTGGTCGGTGGCCAGCGCGTTCATCGGATACAGGAGTACGGCCTTCACACCGCGCCGCCCGAGAGCCTTCTGCCGTCGGCAGTGGTCGAGCACCGGTACTAGGAACGACTCCGTCTTGCCGGAACCCGTGCCGGTCGTCACGAGCGTCGGCTCGGCCTCCCTGCCACCCAGCGTGCTGAGCCGCTGCCATGCCTTGGCCTGGTGCCGCCACGGTGTGAACCCGGGCCGCCACTCCAGATGCCGTTCCCACCCGTCGTCCGCCTTGTGGAACGGCGTCCTGATCCGCAGATACGGCCCCCGGAAGATCCCCGACTCCGGGTCCCCCAGAAACCGCTCCAGGGCCCGCCGGGTGTCGTCGTCGGCCAGTGCGTAGGTCGTCGTGAGGTACTGCGTCAGACTGCCCCGCAGCTGCGCGGCGGCCAGAGTGGGTTTCACGACGCTCCCCTTCGTCCGTGGATCCCGAGACGCGCGCGTGGCAACGGTCGCCTCGTGTGGTGCGGATCAACCGTATAGCGCAGGTCGGACAGTGTGTGAGGGGACGGGTACACCGTGTCCGGGTGATCCGGCGCCGGCCCGCTGCCGCATCGGACGTGCCCAGCCACGAACCGATGGCTGATTGGCGCCCTTTCCGGCCCCGGCCAATGGTTTCACCCTGAAGGAAAACAAGGAAACAAGGAAAACACCGTGCACGGGCAGCGCCGAGGGGGACGTCATGTCCGTACCGCTGTACGTTCCCGTCCTGCCGACCCGGCCGCACGCCACGGCCGCCTACCGTGAGCTGACGCCGGACGTACAGCGCCGGGTCGCTCCCCTGTGGACACTGCCTCCCCGCCCCGGCATGCTGCCGAAGCCGCTGGCCGAACGGATCGGCAAGGACGCCGACGGCGTCACCGCCGCACAGCGCCACGGATCCGCGTGGCTGGACGCGCCCTTCGCCGACGCCACCGAAGCCGCGGTCCTGGCCGAGGCTCTCACCCTCGACTGGTGGGACCACCGCAACCTGCGGCCCGTAACCGGACCCGGACGCCCCGTCGCGCAGCAGTCACTCGCCCTCGCCGTGGCTCGGCGACGCGAGGACGTACTCGGTATCCGCGTGCATCTCCCGGGCGATTGGAACGACGGGACGGCCTCGGACGTCCGCGCGTTACTGGACCGGCTTCCCGCGAACCACCCGGCCGCCCTCTTCCTCGACCTCTGCACGGTCCTGCCCGACCGACCCGAAGCCGCCAAGGAGGCGCTGCGAGCCCTGGACTCCCTGATCCCGCTCAGCTCGTGGCACACCGTGACCGTGGTGGTGGGCGGCTTCCCCGAACCGCCGGCCGACTTCCGGGAAGGCGTCCCGTACGAGGCCCCGCGTACCGACTGGGAAACCTGGCACGAGATCCAGCACGGCGAACGCCCGTACCTCCCCCGACTCCGCTACGGCGACTACGGCATCCACCCCGCCACGTACGTCACCCAGACCCCGCCCGCGCGCGGCGGCGGCCCGCCGTGGGGCATCCTCCGCTACACCACCGCCCGCTCCTACCACCTGTCCAAGGTGCCGCACGGCAGGCAGTACGACGACGCCAACCGGGAGGCCGCGCGCTGCCTCACCAGGCTCGCGGACTTCCGGGGCGCGGAGGCGGGAACAGGAGAGAGGTGGTTGCGCGACCGGACCGAAGGCTCAGTCAGTACGGGCAACCACTCGACGTGGAACAAGGTGGGCAACATCCAGCACATGAGTTTCGTGTTGCGGAGCCTGGGCTTGTGAGTGTTCCCGAGCTGAGTCGGACCGGGCCCGAGACTGCCAAGCCCTACGCTTCGGGGAACGTCTGCTGACCGGGCATGGGTGCGTAACGACGCTGCCTGCGCAAGCGGTTGGCGAGCGCCTTGTCGTACCCCTGAGCGTGGTTGCGCTGGTGCCGCTCCTTGACCGTCTCCCGCAGTGGGCCCGTGGCCCTCTCGACGGCGAGGACTACGGACATTTTGTCCTCCTCGGCCCGTTGCGCACCGATTGCCGCGAGTTCCTCGATCGTTGTGCCGACGGTGCCCACCAATCCATTCTTGATGAGCGTGGTGAACTCGGTGTTCGTCAGATACCGGTCGATCTGGGGGTACCCGAGCAGCCGTCCGCCATTGGGGCCCCGCGTGACGTCGTCTTCCAGTAGAAGCCGCACGTACGGTACGGGCAGATACATGCCGGGCGAGGGGCCTGGGCCGATGGTTTCCGTCAGGGGCCAGTAGGAGAGCTTCACAAAGCACGGATCAGGGCCGAGCCGCCATTCGTGGGGGAGGCCCGCTGGGCGGCTGAGGGCTGCCACGCGCTCCAGTCGGTCCAGCTGACTCAGCAGTTTCTTGTCGACGCGAATCCAGCGATTTCCGGCCTCTTGCGGTAGGCGCTTGTACTGCACCAGCACAAAGCTTTGCGTCGGCTCGTGGTAGAAGATCAGGTCGGTGCCGAGGCGGGTTTCGACCGGTGATGCGTTGACGTTCGCGATTTCGATTCGGCGGCCGAGGTGTTCGAAGACTTGGATATCGCATCGAAAGGCGGAGCCGAGAGAGCCGCCGACATATGGAGGTCCCATGGACTGGAAGACGTCGTCCCCGTCGAAGAAGTGATGCATGTCGTAGTCGAGTAGCGACGGTTCATAGGGTTCGGCGATCAGACCGGCCAGAGCCGGCGCGTGGCGATCGGTCGGACGGCGCCACGCGGCAAGTCGGGCAGGCGGAATCCCCACGGTTGCCATAGCCAGCCGGGCAGCTTCGAGTTGCTCCTGCCAAGAGGCGTCCTCGGCCCGACCCAGCGGATCAAGGCGTTCTGGCTCGGCGGCCTCACCCAGAAAGTGGAGCAGTTGGCGCAGCTTCTCATGGTGCTGGGCGAGGGCCGAGAGGAGAGCTTCGGACGCAACGTCGTCGAGGATGGTGAATTCCCGGCCCGAAGCGGCAACGATCACGTTGCGGACATCAAGGGGCAATTTCGCTTCGATGGCCTGTAACGAGACCGAGACGGGGCACTCTCGTAGCAGTTCCACGTTGACCCGGGAGTCGACTGCGGCCACCTTCTCTCCGCGTGGCTGTCGTACGACCCCCAGCCAAACCAGCGGAGCCTGCCCGGCCACGGACGACCGTCTGACGAGCAGAGTGATCTGCGGCTCGGAACCATTCGGCAAGGACTCGGCGGCGACAGTCTTGGTGATGGACCGCTTCAGCCGTAAGTCCATGTCAATACGGTCAAGTTCCTTCTCGCTGAGCGCTATGACGTAAACTATGCACGGAGAGTACGCGAGTCATCGCGGCATCCCGAGGGCGGGCAAGCGGCTGCTGAGGGGGACAGCCCGTCTCCGCCCACACAGTCTTCCCGGGGCCCATCGCCCGGGGCTCGATGCCCCACCGGTCGGCCAGAGTGGCTACGAGCATCAGCCCACGACCGGTCTCGGCGTCACCGGGAGCCTCGCGCGGGGAGAGCGGTGGCACGCGCTCCGCACGCGTGTCGGAGACCTCCACGCACAGCGTCTCGCCGGTAGCGACGAGTCGCACCTCGAAGTCGCGTCCTTGTACGTGCCCGTGGCGCACGGCGTTGGCGGCCAGCTCCGCCGTGATGAGGGTCAGCGTCTCGTTGGCGGTGGACGTATGAGGATGGCCCCACGCGTCGAGCCGGTCCGCGACCAGGCGGCGGGCGAGGCGGGCGCCGCGTGGAGTGGAGCTGAAGCGCATCGTGAACTCGGCGGTCGTGGCGTTCACTTCTGCCGCGTCAGGTGTTGCGGCCGCCGTCACGGAGGTGGGCGAGTGCTTCCTGTTCATGGCGCCTACGCTGCCGGGCGCACGCGGCCGTGCCCAGGGCCGACGCGCACACAGCGAGCCGTCGTAGGCGACGGTGTGTGGCGTGTAGGCGGCGGTGTGCGGCAGGTCCCTGGACCTACTCCCCGTACTCCCGCAGCAACTTGTTGAGGTTGCGGATCTTGTCCACGTCGTCCTTCGGCAGGGGATCGCTGCTGTTGAAGTGCATGACGTTGTTGCGGATCCTGCGGATCTCCTCAAGCCGGTCGATGAACACCTTGCGGTCGAGTGGCCATCCCAGTTGCTGCCACAGGTCGGGGTTCTCCAGTACGCGTTTGTAGTCGCCGACGCTCATGTCTCCGAAGGAGGTGATGCGTTCTCCCTTCGGGTCGCAGAGTTTTGTGACCTCGGGCAGGGTGAAGGCGCCCGCGATGACCTGCCGCAGCCTGCGGTCCATCTCCCCGATCAGGAGGAAGTGTCCGGCCAGATCGCCGTAGGCCTGGGCCACGTCGGCGGCGGTGACGATACCGGCGATGGCGTTCCGCTGGTCACGGACGAGGACGAAGTCGTGTTCGGCCAGTGTGGGAAGGACATCGATCAGGTCGTGGTCGTAGCGCACGTCCCGGGCGTCCACGATGGCCTGGGAGAGATGGGCGCCGGGGTCGGCGTGCCGGGCACGCGCTATCGACTTCCACGAGACGGATCCCCGCAGGTTGTGCGGACCGGCTAGGACGGGGAGCTGTGAGAAGTCGTGGAGCACCATCAGTGTGATGACCTCCTCAAAGGTGGCGGTCGGCTTCACGCTGACGACACCGCCGAGGGCGGAGGGCAGGGTGCCTACGGTGAGCCCGGTCTCGCGTGACTCCTGTTCTTCGGACGTGCCGACCGACGCTGTGAGGGGCGCTGAAGCCCCGGCGAGAGGAATGTCCTCCGCGTCCTCTTCCGCAGCCTTGACCAGCTGGACCGTGGCGGTCAGGGGGACCTTGTCGAACTCGGGCGAGGTGATGAGGCTGTGGTTGGCGAGGTCGGCCTCGATCTGTTCATTGACCAGTCCCCGGCCGGTCGCACCCCACCAGGCCAGCAGCTCCTGCACGGTGAGGGTGAACGGGCTGCCTGCCTCGGCCGACTCACGTGCCTTCTTCAGTCGGGCATGGCGTTCGCTGGGCGACAGCGACGTCTGTCGCTCCTCCTCCGGTTCCGTGGGCTCGGTTTCCTCGGCGGCCCGGTCCAGCAGCTCCTGGCGCAACTGCGTCAGGAATGTGCCGTCGTCCACCTGCCACGCCTGCCATCCGTCGAACGTCCCGTACCCGACAGCGACCATGGCCGCCTTGGAGGGCGAGCGGAACTCCTCCCCGTCCGCCAGCCGGATCCATCCCCGGGGCGTGACCGTGGCGTCGTGCGACTCGCCCATCCGGGGCCGTACGAACTTCAGGTGCTCGCCTTCTGTGAGTAGCCCGGCGCTGAGGAGGTCGGTGAGTGTCACCCGTCGTCCGTCCAGGAGGTAGCGGGCGCGGGACTGCGTCTCTGCGGGGTCGGCGGTGGAATCAGTCATGGCACCTGCGCCTTTGGCGGTGGGGGAGGGACGGGAGTGTCTGCTTCAGAGGTGGCGCCCGATGTGGGCGATGCGGATGGCCTTCTCGTCGTGAACGAGCCGGAAGTAGATGCGGCCGGCGCCTCGGTTGAGGTTTCCGTGCAACTGGAAACACTCGTCCTTGCCGTTGTCCTCCCACATCCGGTCCTTGCGGGCGTTCTCGTGCTCGCCTCTGATGTTCGGGGCCTCCCAGTGCGGCCCGGTGGGGGAAGCCGGGTCCCACTGGGCTGCGGTGGCCTCAAGCTGTCGCAGCAACTGGCGGGCTCCCTTGAACCACCGCGGGTCGAGGTTTTCCAGATCGTCCTTCACCCGGTCGAGAAATTGGAGGTGGGGGAAGAAGTCCGCTCGTCCCGCCCAGAGTTCGGCTCCACTGGAGACGCGGTCCAGTCCTTCCCTGAGGATCCACTCCTCGTGTTCGACGAGGTGTGCCTTCCGGGAGGTGTGCCGGACCTGGTCCGTGTACTCGTCGGCGACGACGTCTCCGGGCTCGGGGCCCTCAGACAGCTCCTCGATGTCCAGATCCAGCCAGGCGGTGTCCCACTCCGGGGCCAGCGGGAGGCTGAGGGCGAGTCCGTCCGCCATCAAGGCCGCGCGAAGTCCATGGACGTCGACTCCCTTGAAGCGGTGCCATATGTCGTCCCGCTCCTCCGTCGCCGCCGCGTGCAGAGCGGCTGTGAAGGTGACACATCGGTCGCGCATCCGCTGGAAGTAGAGAGCTTCTTCCTTGTTGCGGGCGTCGTTGCGCCATTGCGCGTAGTAATAACCTCGCGCGAGTTCCGTCTCGTCGAACGGATTCTGCGTAGCGATGCTGATGCCGCGCAGACGCTGTAACCGCCTCAGCACGCCCACGAAGGCGCGCATGCCCTCCGAGACTTCGTCCGCTCCGCAATCGGACGCACAGGACTGTTCGTTGAGAAACACGTGCAGCGGCACGCCCCACCCCATTCTCGTTCCGCACCGATCACCCCGACCCCCCGGGGCGCTTCAATGACTCCGTGCTGCAAATCAGTCGAGCAGTTGGTCGAGGGAGTTCTCCCACTCGTCGAAGAAGCCCTCGGGCCACTCGGAGAGCCGCCCGTCCGGCCCGATCACCGGGCTGACGACCTCAGAGGTCTGATCCTTGCGACGGAAGTAGTGCACGGCGGTCGCGTCGGCGCTCAGCAGCTCCTGCTTGACCCGTAGCCGCAGACCGTTGAGTACGTGGTCGCTGTGCGTCTCCATCACGATCTGCGCCCCGCTCGCCGCCGCCGCGCTCGCCAGGTACGCCATCCAGGTCTGCCCCTGCGGATGCAGGTGCGCCTCCGGGTTCTCCAGCAGGATCAGCGTCCCTGGCTTGGCCGACAGACAGGCCACGACGATTGGCAGGACGTACGTGAGTCCGAACCCGACGTTGGTGGGACGGAAGCTGTTGGAGGCCAACGCACCGGAGCCGAATCGATAGCTGAGGCGGACGGCATCCGTGCCGGCGATGTCCTCCGCCTTGAGTGTCACCCCCGGGCAGAGCTTCTGCATCCAAGCTTGGGTCTGCCCGAGGAGACTGTTGGAGGAGACGTCCGAGAGGATGAGCGGGTCTGCCGCGACTGGTTCGTCCTGGTGAATGCGAAGGTAGTTGACGGTGTGCTCGCCGTGTGCGCCGAGGAATCCGCGCGTGGTGACGGCGTGGTGCGAACGGGGGTAACTGACCTGCGGGGAGACCCGGTCCGCCTTGAGGTACTGGAAGCCCGGCCCGAACAACGTCGGCAGCAGCGCCGCCGGCTCGACGAACGCCTCCGCCATCTCCCCGTCCACCTGCTGAAGCAGTTTCAGGTGGTCGGCCTCACGCTCGTAGAGCGCCGTCCACTGTTCCGATCCTCCGTCCCCCTGTACGGCGAACGCGATGTGCGGCCCCGTGTCGTCGTACGACTCGTGCCGTACGTCCTGCCCGGTACCGAGCTGGACCAGCTCCTCGTTGAGGAGCAGGCCGGCCTCACGGTCACCCACGGGGGCGAGGTCTCCCGACTCGTACGACTGCCGCAGCAGGGCCAGAGACTGGAGCACGGAGCTCTTGCCGGAGGAGTTGAGCCCGGTCAGCAGGGTGAAGGGGGCCAGACGGAGTTCCTGGTGGGCGAACGCCTTGAAGTTGGTGAGAGTGAGCGACTCAAGCATTCGGGGACTCCAACACCTCGCGGAACAGCTCTTTCATGGACTGGAAGCGGTAGTTGATCTTGTTGGCATCACCGGTGCCTGAGGAGATGGCGTCGTAGAAGGCAGGGTCGTCCATCAGTTTCTGGAACTTCTCCTGGAGGACCGGTGCCCGCTCGCACAGGATCTCGATCTCCTTGGAGGTGCACCGCTCCACGATCACCGCTTGCGTCTCGAACAGTGCCTTGTTGATGGGATACCGGCGGCTGACTCCGCTGAACTGTTTGCGGAACGCCTGGTCTCCGAAGATCCGTCTGCAGTCCACCATCGTGAGGTAGAAACGCCGCTCCAGCCCTGTCAGCACGTCAATCGGCAGGGCGTTGATGCGGTGCATGGCTTTGCGGAGGAAGCCGTCGAAGTCCTGCGTCACGTACCGCTCGGGCGGTGTCATCGCGAACGCGAGGAAGCGCAGACACAGTTCCCGCTCTGCCATGCGGGCGGGGGAGACGCTGCGTACCGTCGCCGACAAGAAGAACTCGCTCTCCGCCAGTGTGGCCAGCAGCCTGCGCGCGGAACCGGGGATCAGCGCGTGTCGCAGTTCCTGCCGGGTGAGCGGCTGGCCGCCGGTGTTGATCCGCGCGAAGATGTTGAACTTGGCCTCTTCGGGGGTTCCCCGCCGGATCACCAACACCGAGAGCTCGGTTTCCAGGATGCGGGTCTGCATCCGACCGGGCAGGTCCTCAAAGCGGCTGCCGTCGAACTGGGTGAGGTACTCCAAGCCCCCCAGTCGAAGCGGCTCCAGACCGGAGACGTCGGGCTTGACGAATCTGACGATGGTGGTGAGCCGTTGCACTCCGTCGACCACGGACCAGGACTCGTCGTCCTCCTCTGCCACGTAGAGCGTGGGCAGTGCGATACGTAGCAGGAGCGACTCGATCAGTCGGCTCTGCGCCCTCTCGTTCCAGATACCGGACTTCCGCTGGAAGTCGGGTTGGAGGTCGATCAGGCCCCGCTTCAGCCGCTGGATGACGAGGTCGACCGTCGGGTTGCGGGGATGGACCTCGATGAGCTCCGGATCGAAGGGCGTCCGCCCGGATTCACCGATGTCCTCGGCTTCGATACCGGTACTGCGTCCGGTGTCGGTGAACTCGACCGGTGGCTCGTCCGCCTGGGGTGCCGTTTGCTTGACGGACGGAACGTCCGGCGACTGTTCCGGCCCTGGCACGGGAGCGCTGCCGACCAAGATGTGCCCCTCCGCATACGTAGAACCGCCCACGAATCGAACGTGTCCGTACAGTAGCTGATCGACTACGGCCAGCGCCCCGCGTGCCGCCCGGACGGTGCCGAGTCGGGCGGGTGACCGGGCAGTCCACTCGGAGAGCTACTCGGCATCGTGGGAAGTGGCCTCGGATCCAGTCGGTTCCTTGGACGTCGGGTCCGTCCTCTCGCCCTGCCCGCCCGCCTCGATGGCCACGTGGCGCCGCCGCTGCAGCTCATCGCGTTCCACGTCAGGGATCGTCATCGACTCGGCGAGCACGGCGGCGAGCGCGTTCACTTGAGTGGCGTCCATGTCTGCCTGGAAGAGCCACCGGATGTTCTCGTCGCGTGTGATGAGGTCGATCGCCAAGCGCGCGTTCTTGTCCTGGGTGGTCGCTGTCCGGACGTATCGCACTTGGTCGATCGGGATGACTTGACGGATCTCGCCTTGTTCAAGGAACGCGTTCGACTTGGCCGTGATGATGCGGCGATCTGTGGCAGCGACCAGTGTCTTCGCCGCCATCTTGTCCCTCCCGGCGGTCAGCTTCTCCTTCGCTCCGCCGAAGATCGCGGAAATGGGACCGAGAGCATCGAGCTGATCGGGGAAGCCGAGGACGCGCAGGGTCTCACCGTCCTCGAGGAACCACCGCAGGATGCGAAGGTGCGGCTCGAGATCCAGCGATGTGGGTGCGCAGACGACGCCCGGAGCCTCCAGCGGAGGGGCCGGCGGATGGAGAGCATCGGCAAGAGGCTCGATTGCCTCCAGAAGACGGGCGGAGGCTTGGCGGGCTGCGATCGACTCCTTCCGCTTCCCTGGCAGTGGCAGTGTGTCGCGTCCGGGGAGCTCGGCGATGATGCGCAGCTCCCGCGTCAGCGAGTCGGCGAGGCTCGTCGCCTCGGTGAGAGCGGAGTCGAGCTCCGCGCGAGTGTCGCGCGCGATGACCTCGACGAGCCGTGCCTCGTCAGCGTCTTCGCGTCCAGCGGCTCTCGCCCTGCCGGCGCGGAGTGCCTGATACCCGGTCCATGCCTTGAGGGAGGACAGCAGGGCGTTGGCGTCGAAGACGATCGCCTCCGCGTTTATCTGGAGATACTCGCGGCGGCGACTCGCGTCGGCCCGATCGATCTGCTTGACGTGGCCACGGACGTTCAGCCGGTACAGGTCGAGCTGTTTACGCAGCGCCGCTTCGCTACCCGCGACGTTGTCCCACAAGGAGGCGGGGACCGATTCGATTTCCCGCGCTTGGTCGACCGCGCGATCGATGGTGGCGACGAGCCCCGTCAGTTCGGTCCACTGCTCGTTGCGGATGGCTGTGAGTACCTGGCTCGTCAGCGCGATGTTAGTCCTGACAAGGTCCGTGACCTCATTCAGCTGCATCTGAAGGCCGACCATGGCCAGCGCCGGCCCGATCGAGGCGGCGGACTGTGCCTTGCGTACCGAAGTCACGGCCTCGAGGCGGGCCGCGTGCACGATGCGGACCCGACCACCACTGCGGAGGAGCACCGCTCCGAGATTCGCACCGTCCTTGACGGCGAGCGTTGCACCGGCATTCAGCCAGGCCTGTGTCGCGGCGCCGAGTCTGTAGAGCCCCTGCACGCTGGCGAATGCGTTTCCGAGATTGCCGGCCACGGTCGCCGTGTTCCCGATCGCGGCCAGGACCGTGGAGATCTGCTTACGGTCGGCGGCCGACACGATCCCGAAGTCGAGTAGATCGGGCTTCAGTTCCGCCGGAACCTCAGTGCCGCAGACGACAGCAATACCTGGCAGCACCTCCACCAGGACCGTCGATGCCGTCGCTGAGTCGACGTCCGAGTCGGGTGTCGGATCGTCCACGACAGGCGAGTCGGCGGTATCGCTCCGGCCGTTCTCCTCAGGCTCGGCGATCTCCATCGAGTCCGATGAGTCCGAAGGATTCTGCATGCCCTGTCCTCCCCCAAAAGCGCGCGACGGCCGGACCTCTTCGGCGTTCGCCGCCGAAGTCTACGGTTCGACGCCCGGTCGTCGACCCCGAATCCACCAGGTGGAGCGGGCAGCCGTCCGGAGGACCTGGCTTGTTCCTCTGGGTGTCGTTGTCCAAGCCGAGTTGCGGTTGGACAGCGGCGACAACATCGCGTTTTACGCGATGGTCTGGCGCACTCTCAGTTAGTCGGCGGTGTACGGGTCCAACGCCCACGACGTCATCAACGCGGCCAGGCGTGCCTCTCTAACCCGCGTTGACGGGTCGCCTGGGCTGAGGCCAGAGACGGCAGCTGTCGAGGGGCAGTCGGGCGGCCCAGTGGCCGACGGTCCGCCCAGCTCGGCACCGGGGCGCGGGATTCCGCGACGCGGCGGTGCGCGATGTTCTTGAAAGCCCTTGGTGTAACCACCGACCCAACCAAACCCGGCCTGTTCGCCAACCAGCTAGGGCGCCACTCGTTCGAGTGATGGGAGGGTCGGCTGGTCGGGTGGGTGGGGTACGGTCGCCGCACACAATCACAGACAGAGGACGGCCCCCGGCAGGACGGCAATCCCGGCGAGGGCCTGACCAACCAGGAAGATGAGAGCTTCCCGATGGCTGACCCGCAGTCTAACGCGGCTGTGTCCGCGTACCCGTCGTCTGAGCGGCAGTCGCCGCCCGCGCCTCCAGCCTTCCCGCCGGACGCGCCCCGCGCCGGAGTCCTCCACGTACGGCACCGCCACACCGAGCGCTACACCGTCGTCGGCAACCACCTCGCCCAGCACCCCCGCCTCTCCGCGACGGCGATCGGTATCGGCGTCCACATCCAGTCCCTGCCGGATGGCGCCTCGGTCACCATCAAGGCGCTGACCCTGCGCTTCCGCGAGGGCGAGGTGACGATTGGCAGGGCGTTGAGGGAGCTGGAGGAGGCCGGGTATCTCGTTCGGCGGCGGGTGCCGCTCGGGGGTGGCCGGATCGCCACGCGTACGTTCTTTCTCGATCTTCCGGGGGTTGTTTCACGCGCCTCGGTGCAGGGCGGCGACTTGGGCGCCGTTGCCACTGCGGCGGCCGGGCCTGCGCCCCAGGCTCTGTCTGCGCCGGAGCCGGTGGCTGTTCCGGCGGCGGTGGAGGTCTCGGTGGCGGCTTCCGTACGTACGAGGCGTGCTGCCGCGGAACCCGTCACCCTGCCCACCGGTCCGGCGGCTGACCTGCTCGCGCGTCTACGACTCGCTGACACCCGCCCCTTGCTGTCCGAACGGGACGTCCAGCGGCTCTTGCCCGCCGTCGAGACCTGGCTCGCCCGTGCCGCGACGCCGGACCAGATCGCCCGAACGCTGACCACGGGCCTGCCTTCCGAGGCTGTTCCTATCCGCCACCCGGCGAGCTTCGTCGAATACCGCCTGACGACCCTTCGTCCGCCGCCCTTGCCGACGGCGCCTCTCCGTACGGCGACGGCGTCGACGCCCGCAGCACAGCGGGCGCCGCTGGTCACCTGCGACGGCTGCGAACGCGCGATCCGTACGCATGATCCGCGCGCAGTGTGCCGAGAGTGCAGGGAACGCCATGACCGCCGTAAGGCCGGAGCGGTCCACTCGGCCGCCTGAACGCGTGTGCGGGTGAACTTTCGAGGTTCGGCGGCGTGGTCAGCGTGTGCTTTCTACGGTGTCTGTTGGTCGGTAAGGGCGGTGGAGGTGAGCGGGCGGGTGGGCGAACTGGCAGGGGAGCCGGACGGAACCGCGGCTGCGGGCATGGGCTCGGACGTCGGGACGGAGTCTCCGAGGCCACCCGAGCCGGACTCGGGCATCCTCCGGGTGTTCGGACGGCAGTTGAAACGCTTCCGGCTGCGGGCGAGGTTGGAACGGGCCGAGTTCGGTGCGCGGACCGGCTACTCGGCGTCCACGATCGCGGCGTTCGAGCAGGGGAGGCGATTACCGCCTCCTCGGTTCATCGACGTGGCGGACGGGCTGCTGGACGCGGGCGGGGTCCTCCAGGAGATGAAGGAGGAGGTGGCGCGAGCCCAGTATCCGGCGTTCTTTCGGGATGCGGCTCGTTTGGAGGCGGAGGCGGTCGAGCTGCATGTCTACGACACACACTTGATCAACGGGCTTTTGCAGACGCAGGAGTACGCGCGTGCCGTGTTCGCGATGCGCCGACCACTCTTGGATGAGGAGACGATCGAACAGAGGGTGGCCGCTCGGATCGTCAGGCAAAAGATCTTCTCGCGATGGCCAGCACCGCTGATGAGCTTCGTTATCGAGGAGGCTGTGCTGCGCCGCCCCATCGGTGGCGCTGAGGTTTATCGCGGGCAACTGGAGCAGACCATACTCACCGGGCAGAACCGCAACGTCGAGATCCAAGTCATGCCCTTGCAGCGGGAGGACCACGCGGGACTCGCAGGTCCCTTCACCCTGATCGAGACCAAGGCGGGGCAGAGGATCGCATACGCAGAGGTTCAGAAAAGTAGCCACCTCTACACCGAGCGGACACCCGTTCGGGAGCTTGAGGCGCAGTATGGGATTATCCGGGCTCAGGCTCTCACTCCACGAGAGTCGATGGCTTTCATTGAGGGACTGCTGGGGGAGCTATGAAGGGCGCAACGGAACTGACCTGGGTCAAGAGCACCTACAGCAGCGGTGAGGGTGGCCAGTGCGTCGAGGTCGCCACATGCCCCCACACGGTCCATGTGCGGGACTCCAAGGACACCGCTCGCCCGGGGCTGGTTGTTGGCGCAGGCGCCTGGGCGGCGTTCGTCGGGTACACGGTGGATCAGGCCGTCTGATCTGGTCGGCAGGCTTCTGGACGGCTCAGCGGCGGCTCGAATTCGGGGCAGACCCTTCGGACCACTGGCCGAGTTCGTGGACGAAATCCTTGTAGGAGCGGTTGGTACCGGTCGGGCCCGAGGCCAGTAGGCCAAGCGATCGGGCCTGCTCGGCGACCTTGGGCCCGTCGCTCTCGCGGAATGCCGGGGAACCGAGTCTGCGCTTCAGGTCTTCCTTGGGGCTCTTGATGGTTCCGGTGTCGCGGCCTTGGAGCTGCGCGGGAACCTTCCAGTTGGGCCGGACGGCCGGGAAGGCGTCCGGGAAGAGTAAGAGCCATGCCTCCGACTCCCAAGCGGCAAGCGCCAACGCCGAGTTGCAGGGACTCTCGCGGGAGAGCGCTCCGGCGACGTTCGTGCGAACACGGGTGTACTCGGCGTCTGTGTAGCCGTCCAGGTCTTCGTGGATTACCAGGCCGACGAGTGGGCCCTTCGCCCGGAGCGCGCGACCCTTCGCCTTGCCGATGATGGTGCGGACGCGGGCCGCAAGGTCGGGCCCGGTAGCCGTCTTGAGGCGGGTTTTGTCGCTGATCTCGACCAGGCGGGCGTTGCCCAGATCTGGATGGTGCTGCTTGATGATCTCGGCGACGATCCGGCAGTCGTTGGAGTCCTCGCCGGCCAGCACGATGACGCCGCGCCCGTGCGGTCCTCTACTCCCGGCCACTACAGCTCCTCTCCCGTCAGGTCACCGCCGAGAACACCGGAGAACCACAGTTCGCCGAGTGGCAGGTCCCCGCTCTCCTCGACGATCGCACTCACCTCGTCCGTGCTGATCGCGGGGATGAGCGAGGCGCCCTCGTCGTCCCGCTCGCAGATCACGATCTCCTCGGGCAGGAGCCGGTCGGTGAGCGCCGGGGAGTGCGTCGCGACGATGAACTGGGTCCGTTCGCTGGCTTCCCTCAGGCGCTCGACGATCAACCTCAGAGCCTGAGGGTGGAGACCGTGGTCGATCTCCTCGATACACGTGAGTGCGGGAGGTGTGGGGTCGTGGAGCAGCGCCAGGAGACCGAGGAGGCGGACGGTCCCGTAAGAGGCGTCGGCGAGTGGGGTGGGCTGCCGCAGCCCGCGCTCCCGCAGGATGACAGTGACCTGATCGGCCCGGCCTCCGACGTGGACGAATTCGATGTCCAGCAGTTGCGGAAGGACAGAACGGGCGTCGTCGACCAGCCGGTTCCAGAGGTCGTCGTCGCCCGTGTGGAGCGCGTACAGGAAGGCGGCCAGGTTGTCCGCGTCGGATGACAGGTCGTCGTAGTCGACGCGGGAAGGACGGCGAGCCGCGTCGACGTTCACGTCGAACACGCGGAACGAGGAGAGTTGGTGCGCCACCCGGGCCACCTCGGTTCCACCCTCGGAACTGGTCAAGCGGGGGAGGGTGGACAGACCGCTGCTGAGTCGCTGGATACCGAACTCGCTGCTGTCCTCAAGACCGCTGCTCGGCCGGGTGTCGACCACTGTGGCGCGCTCGCCCGACACTGTGATGCGGCGGCCTCGCCCCCGCGTCCGCTTGAACTGGAAGCTCTCGCTTCGGGTGAGGCGGTAACGGCCGCTGTCTTTGTTGCTGGGTGCCGAGTAGCGCCGGACCTTGAGGTCGTATTCGTCGGGGGCGTTGGGGCTGGAGTGGGTGGTCCAGGTGGCCTTGAGCCGGATCCGGAGGGTGGTCGGCGGCTTGGGCCCGCCCCAGAACGCGACCTGATCGAACCCGCCCCGGCTTTCGAGTGCGGGTTCAAGGTCGGTGCGGATGATGTCGGCGAGCAGGTCGAAGACCTTGAGGACGTTCGACTTACCGACACCGTTGGCACCGACGAGAACTGTCAGAGGACCTAACGGGATCGTCACGTCCCGCAGACTCCGAAAATTCTCTACGTGCAGTTCGAGCAACTGTCCTGGCATGGACGGAACCTATCGGGAGGCGTGGGGCGGGATGAGGTGCGGCGGGTGTGGCGTCGGCACACGGCGCTGACGATCAGCCATCCACCGGCACCTCACGCCCACCGTCCGCAGGCTCGGGCGGAGTCCACCGGCCTGCGGCGATCTCGGTGTCCAACCGCGCTTGGAAGTGCGCGTGCGCGGCTCGCATCTCGGCCTCTCGGTCCGCCTTGTAGAAGGGGGGCTCGTATCCCTCGGGGGATGGTGTGGTCTCCGGGGATTCGAGGTGAGTGAGGAGGGCCGAGTAGTCCTCCTTGATTTGGTTTACCCCTTGAGCGTGGTAACTCCTGGCAATCTTGCGTCCCCGTGCATCGAAGTACATGTCTGATTCGTATTCATACAACACGGCGTAACGCCCTGTGTAAATCGCCGCGAGTTGGTCAGCCGTGATACCGAGCCATACAGAAACGAGAGCATCCAACTCGACGAGAGCAGCACGGCGTTCGTAGTCGGTACGCAGTGGGGTTCCGTACTCCCAGGAGGGCGTTAGGTTCCTGGCCAGCGGATTGAGGTTCGGCCAGTCATAGGCCCAATCTTCACATCTAGGCCAAGAAGGATGGAAGAGCTCTTGCCAGATTGGAGAGTAGGCGTTAGTTAGTGAATTCAGGCGGAGGGTTCGCACCATGAGAGGGTGTGCAAGGGGGTGGTTACTGTTTGAAGCTGGCATTTTGTATGCCTCGGCGACACGGAGGTGTGATCGACCTGTGATGCGGAGAAGGTAATCCAAGGGTAGTGATGACCAGAATCCACCATTCAGGACAGTTGATCGGTTGTCATGTAGGGCCATTGAATCAACTGCGTCGACATGGGTGGGCCCAGGTGGGATGAGCGCGGCGAATAGGCTGCGCTCATTGCCCAATGGAATCATCACGCGCCAAGCCAGGCGGAAATACTGAGTGTATGGGATTCCATTCCAATGATCTTGGGCCGACACATATTTTGGCGTTTCGCAAGCTTGTACGTAGTTTGTGTGAGGTACGGCCTCCTTTGGGATCGATGTGAGATCCCAAACGGCATAGTCCTTATTGCTCTTGCATGGAATATTGGGCTGCTTGTTGAATGGGGTGGATACGCTGAAGTGTGGCCCCTGGAGTACTACTTGTGAGAGATCGTCCGGTGCAGATGATGCCCAGCGGATATATCCATTCTCCTTGGCGGTTTTCTCGTGATATCCGGCGCTGATTTGCGGATTTTCTCCTCCCAGGCGATTCGGAGTTCCGGCTAGGGCCGCAATTGCGCCCTCCTCGTAAGTTGTGACTGGATAGAGGAGGGCTGCTTGTGAGGTGGGCACCGCTAGATCTCCTGTGAGGCGACTCCATTCGGTCAGTCGACTAGCGTTCACTCTCACGAGCCGAGATCGATGCGGACGCAGGTCCCAATCGCCATTATTCTTTAGACCTGGAATGGCTCCGATCCCATTGTGGCTAAGTGATTCGACGAGCGTTTCGGGAGCATAGAGCCAGGCGGCCTGGAGGAAGTCAACGGGCTTTTTGCGGCCATAGATGTGTACGCCGAATTCGACGTGGTTGTCGACTTCGCTAAATAGGTTTTGTCTCCGCTGGTTGCTGAAATGTGCATGAATGTGCAGGTGCTTATAGGTCGACTCCCGCAAGGGGCCTTCTTTTACTCCGCTGAAGTGGCTGTCCGGATGGATTAGGCCTGCTGTTCCGTCGGTGGCAAGGTGATCCCATACTTTGCACATGAATGCTCGATACAAATCCGGTTGGGTGCCGGACAGTAGTGGATACGTTGATGCGTTACCCAGGAATGCTGCAATCCCGGAGTTCTTTGCCAATTCCTGCAGGAAGAAACCCTTGGTGTCTGGGCTTGTATTAAGTGCCTCCTCCTTCCGGTGTCGCCAATCGGAGACACTTGGCTTTTCGGAAAGAGTGAACCAAGGGTCTAGTTCGGCGAGAACAACATTCTCCTTCCAGCGTGGCTGTACCCAAGGCGGATTCCCCACCTGCAGGTCATACCCACCCTTGGCAAACACCTGCGCGAAGTCCAACTCCCAATGGAAGAACCCCTGCGTCCGCGCCACATCCCCCGCAACCCCCGCCCAGGGGAACCGCAGCTCCAGCTGCTGAAAATGCTCCATGCCCATCAAATCCGGCAGGGCATCCTCATAAGGCTCCAGCTCCGCCAGTGACCCGAACTCCGCCACCAGCGAGTCCGTCGGCACATCCTCCGTGCCAACCAACGCCTCCGCGAACTCCAGCCAGTCGTCCAGCCCCGCCAGCGGAACCACTGCCCGCTTGCGCGTACCCCCGATGGCCTCCTTGCGGCGCCCGGCCCGCCGCCGCTCCACTGACGCCGCCGTCAGTTCACCAGCACCCGTCACCTCACCGAACAGGTCGGTCGTCTCCCAGGACATCAGGACACCCGACTCATCCGCAGCCCGCAGCCCCTCCGCCACAGCACCGGAGGGAAGTTCCTCAGCCCCCCGCTCGTACACCGCCGCCGTACCGTCCAGTAGCCCGGCCTCCTGCACCGGCCAGAACCACAGCGCACACCACGCGTCCATCAGTGTCTTCAGGCGCCAGTACGGAGTGTCCGGAGCCGTCAAATCAGCGACGACCTTGTCCCGCTGCACCGCGACCTCAGGCGACCGCAGCCAGCCGTCCTCCGCGCCCCACACATCGATCCGCCGCGAGATGTCCCGCTCGGAGATCTCCAGGCGCCGTACGACCAGCCCCCACAGGAACTCGACCCTCCGGGCCGCCGCCTGAAGTCGCTCCGCCTGCTTGGCAGTTGGGGTCCGAGTGATCACCTTGCGCCAGTTACCCAGCGCCCGCGCCGCCTCCGGGGCCAGCGCCTTCGCCTCCTTCTCGGCCGCGACCGCGCCCCACTCCTTCGCGGGGAGGAGGAAGTGGTGGACGGCGTTCTCGGTGACCCGCTGCACCGAGCCGCTTCGGGTGGTGCGCTCGGTCACCGTCACCGGGAGGCCGTTCGCCACCTCCGTCAGCGGGAAGCGTTCCGGCGTCGTCCCCAGCCAGGCCGCCTTCTTCAGCTTCTCCGGCGGGTACACCTCACGCCGGCCGCCGATCAGGGAGTTGCCGCGCCGCAGGTGCAGGCCGAACCACGGAGCCTCCATGCCGGGGTGCATGGTGTTGAGCCACAGGGACACCTCTGCCAGCTCCACGGCTGTCTCGTTGAGGTCGACGCCGTAGGAGTTGTGCAGGGCGACGTATGCCTTCGCCTTCTGGAACTCGACCGCGTACTTCTCCGTGTCGATCGGCGTGCCCAGCTCCTCCTGGCGGCGGCGCAGGTACTCGGCCGCGACCTGGTTGATGGCCTCGTTGAGGAACGCTCCCGAGCCGAGCGCCGGCTCGCAGATCTTCCAGTCGAGCAGCTCGCGTGCCTCGGTCGTCGTGCCGTCCTGGTCCAGGCGGTGCTGGAGGGCCAGTTGGACCGTGACCTTGGTCAGGGACTCGGGGGTGTAGTACGAGGCGGAGGTCTGGCGGTCGCGGCCGGACAGGCGGTAGACGAACGAGCCGGGGGTGTAGCGGACGCGGACGTCCTCTCCGGTCTCCTCGTCGCGGCGGTGCACGAACACGTTCCCCGGATAGTCGTCGACCTTCGACTTCGGGATGAGCCAGGAACCGTCCTTCGGGTCGCCGTTCTTCGCGACCTCGTACAGCTCCTCGTCGCCCGCGATGAACCCGCTGTACGACATCAGGCCCTCGTACACGGCCCCGAGCTGGTTGATGCCGAGCTGGGCGTACGAGATGAAACCGCCGCGCTCGCCCTTCTTGCCGCGTGTGATCATCAGCAGGCGCAGCACCTTGTAGAGGGTGGCGTTCCGCAGCCGGGTGTCCAGGACGCCGCCTGAGCCCTCAAGGCCGGCCTCGTCGTCATCGTCGTCGGTGTCGTCGTGGGGGTGCGGGATCGTGCCGAGGCCGATCAGCCGGATCGACTCCGGTTCGAACAGCTTGGAGTGCAGCGGCTCGAAACGCAGGCCCACGTCCTCGCTGGCTTTGGGGGCCGCCTCCACGCCGTCCGCTTCCGCCTCCGCGGGGCCGTGAGTCCGGCGCGAGCGGTAGCCCTCCTGGACCTTGCGGAAGAGCAGGTCCAGTGACTCGTACAGGTACGTGCCCTGCCGTGACTTCTCGTCGACCAGGTCCCGTTCGGCGATCAGTTCGCCGAGGCGGCCGAGGCCGTAGCCTTGCTGGTACTCGGGGTAGTCGGCGGGCAGGATGCCCAGCTCGGGGCGGGCCTCCGCGTAGAGGAGGAACAGCACGCGGTAGAGGTAGCGGAGCGATTCGCGGGTCAACTGCTTGCCGAGGTCGGCCAGTTCGCCGATGTCCTCGGGGCGTACACCCTGCTCGCGCAGCCGGGCGAGGACCTCGCCCGCGATCAGCTCCACGCTCAGCCGCAGACCGTCGCGCAGCTCGCTGGAGACGCCCACCGCGTGCTTGGTGGACTTGCCGACGAGTTCCGCGAGGGGGTTCTCGCCGCCCTCCTCGGGTGTGCGCAGCGAGTCCGCGCCGAACAGGGCGGCGATCGTGTCGAGTTCGCCGCCCGCCTTGGTGTCGTTGCGCTGGAGGGCCGCGTCGAGGGAGACCGCGAGGTAGCGGCCCTCGCCCCACACCATCCGGTCCGCGAGGACGACGACCCCGCCGACCAGCAGCAGCACGTAACGGGGCGCGTCCTCACAGGCGAAGAGGAACGAGGCGAGCTTCGAGCCCGTCGGCACGGTGTTGCGGCCGTCCAGCGGTACCGGGTCCAGGAGGCGGCCGGGGCCCTCCGGGTCGAGGGCGGCGTCCGGTTCGGCGGCCCAGCCGCAGTCGATCGCGACCAGGCCCTTCTCGGCGTGCGCGACCCGGACCTCGTACGGCTGGTCGGCGCGCGTGACCGTCATCGTGCGCGGCTTGGCGTCGTAGCCGAGCGCCCGCAGCACCTCCGCGTTCAGGGCGCGGACCCGCTCGCACCAGGCGGGGGAGTCGTACGTCGCCGAGTCGTCCTCGGTGTCCTGGGCGGCCGCCGTGCCGTCCTCGTCGTCCTCGGGGAGCGCGAAGGAGGAACGGGCCCGGAAGTAGCGGCGGCGCAGCTCACGCAGGCCCGCGCGCGGGGTGACCGGCAGGGCGTCGGCGTCCGGTTCTCCCGGGACCGCTTCGGCCGCTGCGTCGGCTCCCGCCGTGGCCGCCCGCTCGGCCTCCGCCCTCGCCTCGTCCTCGCGCTGCTTCCAGGCGGCCAGCAGGCCCGACTTGAGGTCCTTGGGCAGCACCTCGGCGAGGTAGTGCGCCGAGAAGTAGTCTCCTCGGTTGACCAGGGAGTCGTACGTCATGTCCGGTCTCTTCTCAGGGAATCTCAGGTCGGGAGGTCTGGCGGGCGACGGGGCGGCGGGCCGGGCGGTGGGCGGGCGTGGGCTCAGGCCGTGGGCGGCGGAGGAGCGGGCGCTTCCGGGTCGGGGACCAGGACGGCGAGGACCCGCATCAGGGGGCGGCCTGTGGTCAGCAGCGAGTCCGCGAGCGAGGCGAGCGACTTCTTAGTCCGCTCCCCGGCGAGGGTGGGCTGCTCCCAGTCGCCCAGGCGGGCCTTGTAGTCGTCGATCGGCTTGCGCAGCGGCTCGTCCCAGGCGTCGCGGTGCCGGTCGAGGAATTGCTCGGCGGCGGCCAGTGCGTCGGGGATGCCGGCCTCCAGCGCCGTCGCCGGTTCGCTGTGGCGCATCGGGTTGGCCATGGTCGGTCCGACCCCGGAGCGGTGCAGCAGGCCGACCATGTCGTCCTCGACCGTGCCGCCCCGCGTCACGCCCATCCACTTGACGACGGTCGGACGGCCCAGCGCGTTGGAGTAGACGCCCTGCACGAGGTACGTGGGCTCGGGCACGTCCGCCGTGATGATCAGCGCCTCCTGCCGGCCCAGGCGTACCAGGACCTTGTCCGTGAGCCACTCCACCACCGGATGCAGATCCGTGAGCAGGGAGATCTCCGGCCAGCTGGACGTGGACGACTCACGGGCCCGCTTCAGGGAGTGCTCGGCGAGCCGGCGGTTGAAGGTCACCAGCAGCCGCTCGCGCAGGCGCTGTTCGCGTACGTAGTCCAGCGGGAGCGCCTTGAGGCGGTGCACCAGGTCGGTGGGCGGGCGGAACGACAGCAGGCCCGACTCGGTGTCCCGGTGCAGGTCCAGGCTGGTGGTCGCGTCGGGGAACACCTCGCTCAGCGCCTCGTCGAGGAACTCGGCGGTCGACGTGAACAGCCGGGGTACCGCCGCGTTGCCCGGTGCGGACGTGCCGGCGCCCTTTCCTTCGGTGTCCTGCGGATCGGCGTTCTCCGCGCCCGGTCCGGCGTCACCCACCGAACCGAAGAAGTCCGCCAGGAAGTCGTCCATGGCCGCGTCCGCCTCGGCCTCCGCCCGGTGCGCGTCCAGCGACTCGTCCACCGTACGGCCGCGCAGCAGATCCTGGATGAGGGACTTCTCCTCGGCCTCCGCCCGGTACAGGCCCGTCACCGCCTCGGCCGTGCCCAGCGCCCGGTGCGCCTGGTCCTCGCGGTCCAGCAGCCGCTCCGCCACCACCGTGTCGTCCTTGGCGCCCTCCACCTCACTGGTAAGGATCAGCGCGCGGAACTGCGGCTGGTGCGCCTGCCCGTACCGGTCGATACGGCCGTTGCGCTGCTCGATGCGGATCAGCGACCACGGCACGTCGTAGTGGATCAGCTGGTGGCACTGGCGGTGCAGGTTGACGCCCTCGGACGCCACATCGCCGGTCAGCAGGACGCGTACCGGAGCGTCCGCCAGGCCGAAGTCCTCCACACACTGCATCTGCTGCTCGTCGGACAGCCCGCCGTGCATCACCCGCGTCGACTCCTCGGCCGCCCGGCCCCGGAAACCGAGCGCGGCCGGCAGCACCGTGCGCAGCCACTCCAGGGTCTGCACCCGCTCGGAGAAGACCACCACCCGCGCGTCCGACTTCGGGCCGACACCGATCGCCTTCAGCTGCTCGACCAGCGCCGCGAACTTCGCAGAGTCCGCTTCCGCCAGCGGCTCCACCAGTTCCTGGAGCGTGCGCAGCGCGGCGAGTTCGGCGCGGGTCGCCGTCGGTTCGTCCTTCTTCTCCAGCGTCTTGATACGTGCGCTGACCGTCGCCTTCAGGGCGGCGTGCGAGGACAGGAACGACTTGAGCAGCGTGTACGGGAAGAGGGGGACGCCGCTCACCGAGGTGCCGTTCTCTCCGGGCAGCCAGACGGCCGCCAGCTCCTCGAAGATCTTCTCCTCGGTGGGTGTCGCCGCACACCGCACGGACTGCGAGGGACCACGGTCCGCCCACTGGCCCTTCATCTGCTCGCGGACCTCGGGGCTGATCTTCGTACGGCGGATGAAGAGGTGCTCGATGTCCTCGGCGCGGTAGTGCTCCGGGTCGCGGATCGCCGCCGGGTCGAGGAGGCCGATCAGCTCCGCGAACGACTTCGCGTCACCGTTGTGCGGGGTCGCCGAGGCCAGGATCAGGGCGTCCGTGCGCGGGGCGAGGATCTGCGCGAGCTGGTTGCGCAGGGAGCCGCGGTTGATCAGGTTGTGCGACTCGTCGATGACGACCGCGTCCCAGTTGATGCGCTCCAGGTGGTGTTTGTACTGGTCGGTGTTCTTCAGGGTGTCGATCGAGACGATGACCCGCTTGAAGTACGTGAACGGGTTCCGGCCCGCCGGGATCTCTCGCTGGATCCGCTCGATGCCGACCGAGTCCAGCCGTACGAGAGGGATCGCGAACCGGGTCCACAGCTCGTGCTGGAACTGCTCCAGGACGTGCTGCGGGGTGACCACCAGGAGGCGCTCACCGCGCCCCCGACGGATCAGCTCGGCCAGCGTCAGGCCGATCTCCAGGGTCTTGCCGAGCCCCACCACGTCGGCGATCAGCAGCCGCGGGCGCAGGTTGCGGCCCGACAGGGCCAGCTCGGCGGGGCGGCGCTGGTAGGGGAGGGAGTCGAGGAGGAACGAGTCGGCGAGGGCCAGCCGGCGCTCGGACTGGGGGAGCGCGGTCTTGCGCAGGACCGCCTCAAGGAAGAGACGGGAGCGGCGGAAGTTCGACGACTCGTCCCGGACCAGCTTCGTACGGCGGGGGTCGATCAGCTCGATCGTGTCCAGACCCGTGAAGAACACGGCTTCCTGGTCCCGTACGAAGTCGGACACGCCGACGACGTCGACCTTCGCGCCGTCGTGCTCGGTGCGTACGGAGTTCCGCACGAGCCACACCTCGTCGCGCACGAAGACCTGCGCGCCTGCCGGGAACTGGTCCTCCCCGTCGGGGCGAGGGCCGACCGGTGCGGTGCTGCTCTGCTGGGCGGTCACCCGCTGCCTCCCGTGTCCGTCATGCTGTGCTGTTGTCGCGGCCGACTCCCGGCTCGGGCAGACCTGCCGCTCACGCTGTTGTACCGCTCCACTGTGCCGTATGGGCGGCAAAGCGCGTGAACCACCCTCACCGGGGCAGACCCGCAGGTCAAGGGTGCGCGGTGGGGGCGTGCCGGGGAGGCACCTGGAGCGGTGCGCGGGATGTGGTCAGAACGCGGCGCGCGCCGCGTACGCCTCGCGCAGCTGCTGGGCGGTGCGGCGGGCCTGGGCGGAATGGCGCAGGGAACGAGCCGGGGTCCGTCCGGTGGGGCGGGGCCGCCGTGGCACGTCCTTGTCCGGAGCGCTCTGCTGGTGCTCCGCGTTCGGAGGCACCGGGGCCGTGGGCGCCGTTTGAGCGGGTTGCTCGGCCTGTGCCGTCTGCTGTGGCGCGGCGAGATGCATGGTGGGCCGGGTATCCGGAGCGGGCCCGTCCATGACCACGGGTAGGGTCGGCGGTTCGTCATGAAGCGGCCCGGCTGCCGGATCGGACATAGCGGGGACGGCAGCAGGAGGGGAGTTCTCCGGCGCCGGCGCCGACAGCAGCGTCGGGAAATCCTGGGGCGGCGCGGCCGTGTAGGTGGTGAGACGCCGACGCGCCTGGGCGAGCTTCAGCCCCTGCGCCTCGACCAGGCCACGGCACTGCTGGACGACCTCGGTGATCGTGGGCCGGTCCTGAACATGGTGGGACAGCATGGCCGTCAGGAGGGGGGCCAGCTCGGGTGGCGCCCCTGTCAGATCGGGAGCAGTCGTCGGATCGGTCACCATGTGGAACAGCACGTGAATGTTGTTCGCGTGGTACGGCAGGTGGCCCGTCGCGGCGAACAGCAGAACCGTACCCAGCGCGTACACGTCGACGGCGCTCGTCAGCGGCTTCACGCCGTTGGCCTGCTCGGGCGGCATGCACGACGGGGTGCCCACGACCGTGTTGGCGGCGGTGAGGGAAGCGCTCGACTCGGCGAAAACCGCGAGGCCGAAGTCGATGATCTTGGGACCGTTAGGGCCGAGCAGGATGTTCGCGGGCTTCAGGTCCCGGTGCAGCAGTCCCTGCTTGTGCACATAACCCAGGCCCTCGGCGAGGGTGGCGCCGAGCGACAGGACCAGGAGCGCGGGCAGCGGGCCGTGGGTCACCACATGCTTGCCGAGGTCCGGGCCCTCCACATACTCCGTGGCCAGCCAGGGCTGTTCCGCCTCCGCATCCGCATCGAGGAGCTGCGCGATCCGCGCGCCCCAGACCGTCTTCAGGATGTCGATCTCCTGCGCGAAGCGCAGCCGGGCGGTCGAATCGACGACCGACGGCTTGATGATCTTCACCGCGGCCGGCTCACCGCCCGGAGATTCGCCCAGGTACACCTGTCCCATGCCGCCCTGGCCGATCCGGCCCAGCAGCTCGAAGCCGCCGATCTGTGCCGGATCCTCGGGGCTGAGCGGCGTGGTCTGCACGTCTGAGTCCGTCCTTCGGTCGGGTCCGCCGGTCGGGAGCTGTCGAAGCGGCTCCGCAACAAGCTAGCCGATACGGCGGACAACCTGAGCACATCGAGCGGACCGTCTGAACTCCCGATGGCGATGAAGCCCTCGGGCCGGAACGCTGGGAACGACGGCGGCAGGTGCTGCCGGTTTGCAGCGGGCGTGGAGGTCCGCGACCACTGCACGAAGGCTGATTCCGTAAACGGGGAACTGTGCCGCTTCCTGCCCGGACCTCGCGGCGTTCGATGAGAGGGCCTACCTGCGCTTGCGTAGCCGTCGGAGTACTCGAAGGCGGCTTGGAGAGTGCGGTAGGCGTCATCCACCTCACGGAGTCGGAAGGTCTAGTTCTCCGGGCTGTAGCTGGTCCGGGATCCTGCGGGCAGGATCTTGCCCACGGTCACCTTGTGGAACAGCCGTCTGCCGTTGATGTACGACACGACCTGACTGATGGTGTCGAATCCCTCGGCGCGGTGCTGAACGAGCCGCACGGTGGCGTGGCCGTCGTCGACGGCGTCGATGCCGATACCCAGTTCGACAGGCATGTCCCAGGAGTCGTACCGGTGGTCGTAGGTGCCCGTGTACTGCTTCGACTCCAGCACGGTGCCGCTGCCGAGGATGTCCTTACCTGCCTCCTCCATCGCTGCTGTCCATGCGGCGCGCACGCTGCCGGGCATGTCCGCAAGTGCCTTCTCGGCGGCGGCCCGGATCGTGACATCGCTGACGTGCCCGGGGTCCCCGAACCACATGAGTGCCGATCCTCCTCCGCCCTCTCCCGGCGGATGCCAGGGTGAACGCTCATGATGCTTGGTCCAAGGGCCGTTAGCTCAATTGGCGTTGCGAGTGTGGACGTTCACGGGAAGGGCGATTAGGAGCGGCGCTGCGCCGTTACGCTGCGATGACCATGCAGGTGCTGGGGGACCGGAGGGGCGATGCAGGCCGGCGACGTCAAGCTGGGGAAGGTTTTCGCGAACGACCACCAGAGCGTGATCCCGATCTTCCAGAGACCCTATGTATGGGATCAGGAAGACAACTGGGAACCCTTGTGGATGGACGTCCGGACGGCGGCGGAGGAAGTGGAGGCGGAGACAGAGCCCCAGAGTGGTACGGGGCAGTCGAAGCCGCGCACCTACTTCCTGGGCGCCGTGGTCCTACAGGAGCGGTACCGGCCGCCCCGGCGCCTCGGTTCGTCCCACATCATCGACGGCCAGCAGCGTATGACAACGCTGCAGATCCTCTTCGCAGCAGCTCGGGCTGTCGCCCACGACATTGCCGCCGACAGCGTCGTCGGGCGTTTCACGAGTCTGCTGGAAAACCGGGCGGACACGGTTCACGAGGCATTCCCGGACGACCGCTACAAGGTCTGGCCGCTCCCTCAGGACCGTGCGGCATTCCTCTGGGCCGTACGCAGGAGCGACGACGACGGTACGGCGCCCGCCCCCGACCACCGGCTGGTCCGTGCCCGCGTGTGGTTCGAGCAGGAGATCGGCGACTGGGCCAAGGCCGCGCCCAACCCGGCCCAGCGGCTCGACGACTTGTTCTACACGCTTCAAGAGCGCATGCAGCTCGTCGAGATCGTCCTGGACGCGGGTGACGACCCGCAGGTGATCTTCGAGGCGCTGAACCACCGTGGAGTGCGCCTCGACGCCGCGGACCTCGTGAAGAACCTCCTTTTCCAGACCGTCGAGTCGCAGGGAGAGCACCAGCACTCCGAAGAGCTGTTGATGAACGCCTGGCTGCCTCTGGATGCCGAACCCTGGCGCGGTCAGGTCACCACCGGACGCATCAGGCGTGCCCTGATCGACCTGCTCCTGGCTTATTGGCTGACAGTTCAAAGGCGTCAAGACGTCCTGGTAGAGCACCTGTTCGCCGACTTCAAGAAGTGGCTACCGGAAAGCGGCCGGCAGGCTTCGGACGTGATCCGGGACATCAGGCATTACGCCGAGACGTATCAGCGGGTTCGGGAGTTGCCGCTGACCGATCCCACCGGCCGATTGCTCGACCGCATGCAGACCATGACGACGACGCCATGGCCGGTGCTGCTCTATCTGCACGCGACGGACGACGTACCGAACGACCAGCGAACGATCGCGGCCCGCGCCATCGACTCCTTTCTCATGCGGCGAGCCGTGTGCCTGATGACGACGAAGGACTACAACCGACTCTTCGTCCAGGTACTGGCCGATGCTCAGCAGAGCGATCCCACCCGGGCAGGTGACGCCGTCGTGCGTAGCCTGTGGAATCAAACGGCCGACGCCCGGCTGTGGCCTGACGACCAGACGTTCTTCGCCGCCCTGATCGCGAACGATCTCTACCGTCGTTCCTACCGTGCCCGGTTGAAGGCCCTGCTGGTCGGACTGGAGAATCACCTGCGGACACCGAAGACCGAGCCCGCGCCAGTACTTTCCAGTGCGGACCCCCGGCTGAACATCGAGCATGTTCTGCCGCAGAAATGGGAGACGCACTGGCCGCTGAACGACGGTGACGGCGAGGAGAGCTTGAAGAAACGACATGAGGCGGTCCATCAGCTCGGCAATCTCACGCTCACCACCTCGAAGCTCAACCCGTCGTTGAGTAACCGGGAATGGAATCACAAGAAGGACCGTTTGGGCGCTCACAGCCTTTTGCGGCTGACGACCTCGTCAGTGCTCTCCGCGCCGGATGGGCTTCGGGACAAGTGGAGCAATGAGCGATGGACCGAGTGCTGGGACGAGGACCGGATTCAGCTGCGCACCTTGTGGCTTGCCCGTATCGCCCTACAGGCATGGCCGAAGCCCAAGGGGTGACACCGACTGAGCCTCTTTCATCCTGAATAGCGGCAAGTCAGCAGTGTGTGGACGGCCTGGAGGATGGTGCCGATGCGTCGGGTGGAGCATCCGGCTCGCCGGAGCGAGCGCCAGGATTCAATTGTGCGAAGGCGCGTTCGCGGGTGCACGGAGGCGGCCGTGATGGCGGTTAAACTGCTGGTAGTGCTCGGGCTGTTCGCGGTGACGGTAGTACGTGGTGCCGAAGGTGGCGCCGGCGCCCTGGTAGGCGTGGTCCGCGAGGACGAGAATCTGCCGGGTGAGGCAGGCTTGGACGATGCCGTGGGCACGGGCCGTGGTCAGGACGTGGGTGCGGCCGGTTGTCGCGCGGGAGACCCAGAGCGGTGTTCCGTCGGGGCGGTGCTGGAGCAGGAGAAAGAGGTCCTGCGCCGGTCGTCCTGGGATCGGCCGAGTCGGGAATCTCCTTCCGTGCTTCCGCGGCCAGGGCCCACGCGTACCTCGCCGCGAGCAGCATCTGATCCCGAGCACGTTCGGCGCCCCGTGGCGCTGTATGTGGCCGCGATCCTCGCTCACCCCGCGACAGCGACCGTCGGGCCCGGCCGTCGGGCTGAATCGGGAAGAGAGTGTCCGGTGAGGGCGGCTCTGCCGGACTGGCTCGGACCACTCGCCTATGACGCCGACGACGAGTGCCTTGCCGTCGCCGAGCGTCACTTTTGCCGCACGCGCTCGATGTGTCCACGACCTCTGGGCAGGCGGCTGTACGGCGAAACCTCCGTTCTGACGACGGATGTTCCTGGGCTCGCACGGCGACTGCGCGCCGCCCGCGGCCGACGTGCTCCGTCGGATCGGGCAACGGGTCGAAAATCAGTGGTCACCCAAGCCGACCGGGCCCACGCTGTACGCCATGGAACAACCGCTCCGCGAGATCCGCGCGCTCCACACGGCGTCCACGATCACCGTCTACCAGGCGTACCGCCCGGAAATCGGCGGCCCCGCCGCCCGCAAGGGCCGATTCCCTGCCGCGTGGAAGCCCGACCGCATGACATGGATCAAGCCCAGTTTCCTGTGGATGATGTACCGCTGCGGCTGGGGCACGAAGGAAGGTCAGGAGACGGTCCTCGCCGTCGAGATCACCCGCGAGGGGTTCGACTGGGCGCTGCGCAACGCGTGCCTGTCGCACTACGTCCGCGGCCTGCACCCCGACCGCGACACCTGGCAGCGTGACCTCAAGCGCGCACCGGCCCGCGTCCAGTGGGACCCCGAACGCGATCTGCACCTGCGCCCCTTGCCGTACCGCTCGCTGCAACTGGGGCTCTCGGGCGAGGCGTCGGCGCGCTACGCGAACGAGTGGATCGTGTCCATCAATGACGTGACCCCGCTCGCCCACGAGATCCACGCCCTCGTCAAGGACGGCCGACTGGACTCGGCGGCCCGACTGCTCCCCCGGGAACAGGCATACCCAGCCGGCGAGGAGCTGGCGGCCCACCTGTGTCCTTGAGCGGTAGCCCGGGAACAACGGCGGGCATCACCCATGGGCCACATGGCGGGGAGTTCTGCGAGCACCGCTTGATGGTGCAGGTCAAGCCACGCTCGCTGGAGAGTCCTGTCAGCGGCGGAGCCTTGTACGCGCCCAAAGAAGTCCGATCACCCCTCCGACGGCGACCAGATACACGGTCAGCGGTCTGTCGTCCAGGATGAGTCCGGGCATGGCGATGACGGCCACGATCAGAAGCCATCCGCATCCGGCCGTCCCGATGTCCGCTGCATCAGGACGGCGCCCTTCGTTGTCCACCCGTTCCCCCCTTTGGCCGGCTGGTAGCCGATCGGCACATTATTCGGGACGCCCCTCTTCGATGCGGGCCGAATGCCGCCGGGGGCGTGTCGGCCCGGTGCCGCGGTAGGTGCTCCGGCAGCACGGTCCGGGGGCGCGGACGGATGTCCTGGCACGCGGGGATGAACGCCCCCGCCCCGAGGCCCGTATGGGACGGGGACACTGTCGAGTCGTCCGAGGCCGTGAGGAGTTGTTCCATGTCCGCCCGGGGGCGCCGTCGTGAGGGCGGCGGGGGTCGGGGGTGCCGTCCGTGCGGTGGCCCCGCGGTCGCGGCCGGCGTCGTGCGCCCGGCGCGGGCCGCCGTCTTCGGTGCCGTGTGCGTCGTCACGACGGCGCTGGGACACGCCCTGATGTCCTCGGTGCGGGCCCCTCAGTGGTGGGCGCTCGGCCTGGCCTTCGGCGCGGCGATGCTCTGCGGGTGGTGGCTCACCGGCCGTGAGCGCGGCGTCTTCACCGTCGTGGCCACCACCGTCACCACCCAGGTGCTGCTGCACCTGCTCTTCCACTTCTCGCACCACCCGGGCGGTGACGCCGCGGCCGGCGTCGGTGCGTCGCACCACGGAGGCGCCGGCATGGGCGGGATGCTCCTCGGCCACGCGGGCATGACGATGCGTCACATCGGCGCGCCGGAGGGCTCCGGCATGGTGGCGGAGCCCCCGGCCGCCCCCTTCGCCTCCACCCTCGCCCAGGCGGGCGGCGCCGGGATGTTCGCGGCCCATGTGCTGGCCGCCGTCGTCTGCGGGCTGTGGGTGTGGCGCGGGGAGGCCGCCGTCCACCGTCTCGGACGGGCCCTGGCGGCCGTGCTGTTCGCGCCGCTGCACCGCGCCTTCCGCGCGCTCCTCGGCAGGCCGGGCGGCGGCAAGGTGCCCTCCTGGCGCGCGGTGGCGGACAGCCGGGACCGCCGGTGGCCCCCACCCGCCGCGTTGCAGTACGTCATCGTCCGCAGAGGGCCGCCTGCGGGCGGAGTGATCCGCAGTCCGCTGTCCCGTGCCCCGTCGTTCGCGGTGCGGGCCTGATCAGGTCCGCTTGTCGCGGCCGGTCCGGCCCGGAGGGCAGCGGGGTGCCGTCGCGCCCGTGCGCGCGTCGGCCTGTTCTGTTCGCCCCGGGCCGCGCCCGCGTCGCCTTCGCGACCGCCGTGCCGCACCGTCCGCCGCCGTGGCTCTCCGCCGCGCCGGCGCAACGGCGCGCCGATGCGGGTCCGGCCCCGCCGAGATCGGAAGTTGCATGTACCACCCCACGTTCGACCACGCGTCCCCTCAGGACACCGGGCCCGTCACCGGGCCCATCACCGGGTCCGTCACCACACCGGTCGCCGGACCGGCCGCGCCGCTTCCCGGCTCCGCGCCGCGTCCGCGTGGCCCGCGCCGGCGCATCGCCGGCTGCCTCGCCGTGCTCACCGCCACGGCTCTGCTGTCCGGTTGCGGCGGCTCCTCCGACAGCGCGGACGACGAAAACGCCTCCGCTGCCTCGTCGGCGCCGTCCGCCTCCTCCGGGACGGGCAAGGGCATGGACAAGGACAAGGGCATGGACGGTATGTCCGACATGGACATGAAGTACGGGGACCCCTCGGCCACTCCCGCCTACCGGGTGGCCGGCGCGTCCGTCGTGAAGGGCGCCTTCGAACTCCTGGACACCCGCCCGCCCGGCATGGACGACGCCAAGGGCACGGCCTGGCTGGGGCAGGGCGACGGGGGCACCACCGTGACCGTGTCGCTGTCCGGTCTGAAGCCGGGACACCACTACATGGCCCACCTGCACTCCAGCCACTGCTCCGCCGACAACGGCGGCGAGCACTTCCGCTTCGACAAGGGCGGCGCGGCCAAGCCGCCGAACGAGGTGTGGCTGACCTTCACCGCCGACAAGTCCGGCAAGGGCACGACGACGGTGACCAACGAGAAGAAGACCGGCAAGGGCGCGGTCGCCCTCGTCGTCCACCCCATGGAAGCGATGGACAACCGGATCGCATGCGCGGACTTCGACTTCTGAGGGCCTCGGCCGCCCTGACGGGGTGCCTGGGGGTGCTGCTGCTGTCCGGCGGCACGCCCGCGTACGCCCACACCGCACTGAAGGACGCGGCGCCGGCGCCCGGTTCCACCGTCGGCACCGGCACCCGCGTCATCGCGCTGACCTTCAGCAGCCTCAAGCCCGGCACCACACCGCAGATCGGCCTGATCGCCGGTGACGGCACCGCCGTGCCCGTCGGGCGTCCCGCGATGGCGGACGGAACCGTGGCGTGCGCGTCCGTCGGGGCCCTGCCCGCCGGTGTCGCCACGCTCACCTACACCGTCACCGCCGTGGACGACGACGTGCAGAGCAGCGCCTTCCAGTTCCGGGTCTCCGACAACGCCGCGGCCGTCGCCGCACCGGCCGCCTGCAAGGGACTGAGCCTGGCCGCCGCGCCCGCCGGGCCGTCGGCCGACGACGAGGACGGCACGGTCCTGGGGCTCGGGCGCACCGCTGCGGTGGCCGTCCTCGCGGCGGTCGCGGCGCTCGTCGCCGGGGCCGTGCTGATGCTGCGACGCTCACGTCGGACTCGGCCGGAGGGAGGGAGACACGCCATGTGACGCCGCCTCCGCCGGGGCCCCACCGGGCCCCGGCGGTTGAGGGCCGGCCCCGGCGGCCGTGGGGCCGGTCCCGGTAGGCGTGTCAGCCCCGGCGGACACCAAGGTCGTCCCACCCACCGGGCGGTTCACCCCAGTCCGGTTCAGCCGGCCCCGGTCGTACCTGGCGGCTGGTCCCGTGCAGCCCGGCCGGGTCCGTACAGCCCGTTCCCGTTCAGCCTGGTCCGGTTCAGCCCGGTCTCGGTCGGACCCGGCGCCCGGTCCCGTACAGCCCGGTCTCGTTCTGCCCGGTCCCGTTCAGGCGGGCAGGCGGGTCCGCGGCGTCGCGTGTTCCTGCGGTGCCTGCCCGCCCGGCCCCAGTCGCTCCGCCAGTTGTCCGCGTCTGCTGATCCCCAACTTGCGGAACACGCTGGTCAAATGGGTCTCGACGGTGCGGCGGGCCAGGTGGAGGAGGGCGGCGATCTCCGGGTTGGTGCTGCCGTTCGCGGCCAGGGTGGCGATGCGGTGCTCGCTCGGCGTGAGGGCGTCCGCTCCGGTGCGGGGGGCTGCCGCGCGCCGGGCCCCGGCCCCGCGCAGCGCCTCCTCGGCCAGGGTGTGCAGCCGTACCGAGCCGAGGCGTTCGGCGTGCTCGGCCGCCTCGCGCAGCGGTCCGCGGGCCCGTGCCCGTTCCCCCGCCGCGGCCAGCTGGCGTCCCTGGGCGACCAGCGCGGCGGGCAGCTCCGGACCCGCGGGCGCCTCGCGCAGCAGACGTACGGCCTCCTCCGCCAGCTCCAGACCCTGCCGGCCGCCGGTCGCGGTGCCGAGGGCGCTCAGTGAACGGCCCACCACCCGGGGCGTGTTCCAGATCCGCGCCAGGCGCAGCTCCTCCCGTGCCAGGGCGATGGCCTCCTCGGGGCGCCCCAGCGTCACCCGGCACTCCGCGGCGGCCGTGCGCCAGGGCGTCACGACCGGGCTCAGCACGTCCCGCGCCGACTGCCGGCGCCCGCACTCCAGGAAGTCGTCCAGAGCCCGCGCCGGGTCACCGCAGGCCACGCGCAGCACCCCTCTGGCGTAGAGGAACCGGTTCGCCTCCCAGGAGTCGGGGGCGTCCCGCAGCGCGAACGTGTCCGCCAGGGCGGCGGCCTGCCGGATACGGCCCCGGTCCACCAGGCCGAGGACGGCCAGCGCGTCCCGGTTGCCCGGCGGGCGGCCGGCGGGCCCGCCGGAGGCGGGGAACGCGGGCAGCGCCCCGCGGGCCGCCGCCGTGTCCGCGCGGGTGTTCAGCAGCGCCGCGTGCATCGGGTGCAGGAAGGACACGCTCTGTCCGGCGAGGCCCCGTTCCACCAGGCGCTCCGCCTCGTCCAGTTCGTCGGCCCACTGGGCGACCGCGGCGGCCGTGCCCAGCAGGAACGGCTCGCCGAGCGGGTCGGACGGCTCCTCCAGGAGCGCGCGGACGCGGCGCACCGCCTCCCGTGCGGAGGTGAGCCCCGCCGTCGACTCGTAGCGGACGAGCAGCGCCCGGCCCGCCGCCCCGACCAGGTGCGGGGAACGCGCCGCGGTCTCGCGCAGCCAGCCGTACATCTCCCGCCGGACGTCCGGGTCCTGGTCGGAGAGGAGCGTCGAGGCGGTCTGGAGGGTCCGCACCAGGTCGGGGTGGTCACGCAACTGGCCGTCCAGGGACCGCAGTACGTCGACCGCGGCCCGTGTCTCGCCCTGGCCGGTCAGGGCCGTGCCGAGCGCGACGGCCGCGCGCACCCGATCCCGTGGCGTGCCGGGGAGGCGGACCGCCTCGGCCAGCCGGGACAGTCCGGCGGCCGGGCGGACGGTCGCGAACTCCAGCGAGCCCAGCTCGGTCAGGACCGCGGAGCGGCGTTCGGGCGGGAGGGGCTCCTCCAGGGCGCGGCGCAGGAGGGCGGTGGCGTCGCCGGCCCGGCCCGCCCGGACCGCGGCGGCAGCGGCGTCCAGCAGCGTGCCGAGCGCCCACACCGCGCCGACCGCGGGCGTCCGCAGCAGGTGCCCGGCCACGTCCTGCGCCGGATCGCCGCGCCGCAGCATGGTCTCCGCCGCCCGGCGGTGCGCCGCCTGCCGCCGCGCACCGGGCCAGCCGTTCAACACCGCGTCGAGGAGGAGGGGGTGGACGTAGCCGGGGTGGGCGGCGCGCTCGCCGCCCACCGGTGCGTATCCGCGCGCGCCGGCCGGGCGGCCCGGATTGGGCCGGGTGGTGCCGGCCGGTGCGGCGGCACCGGGAGCGGGGGCGCCGGCGGGGTCGGCCGCCGCGATGCCGGGGGAGGGGCCCAGTACGCCGAGGCGGGTCATCGAGGTCAGCCAGCCGGGCACCCGGGCGGGGTCCGCGCCGGCCATGCCGGCCAGGAGTTCCGGGTCGGGGCGGGGGGTGCGGCCGGCGGCATCCGTCACCGTGAGGGCGAGCGCCAGCGAACGGGCCACCTCGGCGGTCGCCGGGCCCGCGCAGTCCAGCCACCACGCCACCGCGGCGGGATAGGCCCCCGGGTACAGGGCGGCGCAGGTCGCCGGGACGGCGGCGGGGGTCCGCGGGCCGGGCGCCGCGGAGCGCAGGTCGTCCAGGAGGGCGTGGAGCAGCAGCGGGCTGCCGGCGCAGGCCCGCACGCAGTCCTCCACCCAGGAGGGGTCGGGGAGGGCGTCGGCGAAGGCCGCACGGACCAGTCCCGCCGCCGCCCCGGCGCTCAAGGGCGCGAGGGTGTGGGTGCGGACCAGGTCCGGCGGCAGCGCGTGCGCGAGACCGGGCTCCGGCGGGTCGACGTCGTACTGTCTGCGCTCGGTCACCACCAGGAGCACCGGCAGCCGGTCGATCCGCCGGGCCGCGTCGACGAGCCAGCGGCGGGAGTGCTCGTCGGCGCGGTGCACGTCGTCCACCGCCACGAGCAGCGGCGCGTCACCCGCGTGCGCCAGCAGCAGCCGCCAGAGCCGGGCGGCCGAGCGGTCGTGGGCCTTCGGCCCGGCGAGGGCGCCGTGGTCCCGGGCGGGAGGGCGGCCCGGGGAGTCGTGCCGGGCGGGGACGGGTCCGGGCGCGGGCGGGGCGTCGTCCCCTGCCCCGCCGGCGGCGGCCCGCGCGGCGGCATCCCGGGCCGCCGGCCCGGTGCGGGCCGGGGGCCGCGGCCCGGGCTCGCGGTCGGGTGCCGGCCACAGCGCGTCCGGCTCCAGGGACAGCAGCCGGAGCACGGCGGCGAAGGGCGTGTTCGCTCCGGGGGAGCACCGGGCGCGCAGTACCCGCATCCCGTGCGCCTCCCCGTGCCGCGCGGCGGCTTCGAGCAGGGCGGTGCGGCCCGTGCCGGTGGCACCCGAGAGCAGCAGGAGCCTGCCGGTGCCGGCGCGCGCCCGGGCGGCTTCGGCGGCCACCAGTTCCAGCGCCTCGCCGCGTTCGCGGAGCGGTCCGCGTTCGGACATCACTGCCTCCCGCATTCGTCGATCCGCTGACGCCGATCTCGTGGTGTTTCTCGTGGTCCTCCACGATTGTGCTGACCACTTGTGGCACAGGAGTGTGATTTCAGCCCTCTGTCACCGACCCCACAACGACGGCGGGCACGTTGACTCGGGAGAAGCGGTTGCACAGTTCAGCCCGGACGACAGACCTCGAACCGTCCCCGGATTCCCCACGCGAAACGGGCACCGAAAAGGGCCCCGCGGGCACGGCGGGGAGCCGCATACCGGTCGTGGTCCACACCTCGGACCCCATCTCGCGCGCCGGCGCCCTGAGCCAGTTGCGCGGCAACCCGGTGATCGACCTGCGGGACGAGCGGGAGGCCGGTCCGGACACCGTGGCGGTGCTCATCAGCGAGACGCCCGACGCCACGACCCTGGCGCGGCTGCGCCGGCTGGTCCGCGGGGAGGGGGCGCGCGCCGTCCTGGTGGTGAGCGCGGTCCGGGAGGCCGAACTCCTCGACGTCATCGCCTGCGGTGCGGGTGCCGTCGTCTGGCGCCACGAGGCCACGGCGCAGCGGCTGTCGCAGGCCGTGCTGGCCGCGGCGCGCGGCGACGGGGACCTCCCGGCCGATCTGCTGGGCCGACTGCTCAGCCAGGTGGGCACCTTGCAGCGCTCGGCCGCCGGCAACTCCGGCACGCCGGTGTCGGGCCTGACCCCGCGGGAGGTCGACGTGCTGCGCCTGGTGGCGGAGGGGCTCGACACCGCGGAGATCGCCACCAAGCTGTCCTACTCCGAACGCACCGTCAAGAACGTGATGCACGGGCTCACCACCCGCCTCCACCTGCGCAACCGGGCCCACGCCGTGGCCCACGCCCTGCGGGAGGGCTACATCTGACCGTGGGCGGCGCCCGCTGCCGGGCCCGCGGGGACGGTCCGGTCGCGGGCACCGTGCCGCCGTGGCGGCGGGAGTCCGCCGCGTCCCGGTCGCGGCCCGTCCGTCGCGGCCCGTCCTGCTCGCGGCCCGGTCTCCGATGCGGGCCCGTCCCGGTGGCGGCGACGTCCTCGACGGCGGGAGCGCGGGTCCGGCCGGCGGGGCAGCACGCGGTGCCCGTTCGGGCATCGACTCCCCTCTGGGGAGGGTCGATCGGGCAGGACGGGCGTACCGAACGATCGGTGGGCCGCCCCCGGTCGGGCGTCCGCCGGGCGCCGGACCGGAGTCGGTGGCGCGGGTCGGCGGCACGCCCTATGGGGTGGCCCGCCACCCCTCCGACCTCGGAGAACGGCCGATTTCCGCTCCAGCGGGACACGGTGCCGACGGGCGTGCGGGCATCGTGCGGGTGCCTCTCGGGCCCGCACCCGCGGTGCCTCACGGGCCGGTCGGGCGGGTTGCGGCGAGCGGGGCCCGCGACGGACCCGGCGGGGCGCGACGAGGGCCCGTGACCCTTCTCCGCGGGGCCGCGGGTCCGTCGAGGCGGGCTCGGGGTGCCCGCGGCGGCACGGTCAAGGGCCGTGCGGAACATGGCTGTTGCCCGTTCGGCGCGGTCCGCTGGTCCGCTGGTCGGGTCGGCGCGGGGACGGGTGTCAGCCGCCGACCGTGAACCAGGTCGCGCGGGACTTCTGCCACTCCGGGTGGTCGAGGTCCTTCGCGTCGGTCCCGTCGCCGTAGAGGTCGGCCGAGCCGTCGTCGGTGATCAACTGGGCGCGGGCGCCGGGCACGTCGAGGTCGGGGACGTCCACGACCGCCTCCCAGCCGCCGGGGTCGGTGGTGGGCAGGTCGGCGCGCTTGACCGGGGCGTGCGCCGGGTCGCCGTCCCAGGAGTACAGGGCGTGCGGGTCGCTGTTGTCGTCGGCGGCCCAGGAACCGGCCACGATCAGGTACTGGTTCGAGGCGTTCCTGCGGATGTCGCGGATCGACAGGCCGCCCAGGTCGAGCTCGACGGGCGCGCCGAACGCGGCCCGCGCACCGCTGCCCAGCACCTTGTCGATGTTGGTGACCGGCACGAGGAGCGCCTTGCCGCCGGGGACCGCGGGGGCGAGCGGTGCGCGGAAGCCGAGGTAGGCGGTGGTCGACGACCCCGGGGCGAACTCCAGCCCCTCCACGTTGAATCCGTCGATCCGCTTGGGCGCCCGGCCGTCGGCGGTACCGTCGGCGAAGCCGTACCGGCCGCCGTTCGCCTCGTCCCACGCCACGAGGTCGTCCCGCAGCCTCCCGTACGAGCTGCCGTAGGTGAGGGTCGTGGCGGCGCCGGAACCGGACACCTTCGTGGTGAAGACGGTGGTGCGGTCGGGCTTGTACACGCCGTCCTTGTTGTTGCCGAGCGAGCCCGTCCAGTAGACGGTGTCGCCGACCCGTGCCGCGGCCTCGATGTCGATCTCCTTGGTCACGCCCGCCTGCGCGCCGAAGTCCCAGGTCCTGACCGGTCCGCCGGACTGCGAACGGTTGTACAGGCGGAGCGTGTTGGACTCGTCGTCCGCGACGATGGCATAGCCGCCACCGGCGTCGACGGCCGCCGAGGCGTCGCTGGACCCGGTGAGGTAGCGGGTGTCGGAGGGGAACCGCACGGAGGCGGAGGCCGCGTAGTGCAGGGTCGTGGCCGCCTTCCTGCCGTCGGCCCCGGTGACCTGGACGGTGAGGTCGGTGTAGCCCCGGCCGCGTGCGGCGACGGCGACCGTGCGGGTGGCGCCCGTCCCCGACACGGTGACGTCGCCGGTGGTCGCCACCGAGGTGCGGCTGCTCCTGGTGACGGTGACCGCGAGCGCGCCGGCGTCCGCCCCGCGCTGCGCGACGGTCACGCTCACCGTGGGGTCACCGGTCGCGCCCACCGCCCCCGACAGGTAGGAGGCGGACAGCGAGAGGCTCGGCGTGCCGTAGCCCGCCGCGTGCGCCGGGCTTCCCGGTCCCAGGGCCGCGAGCGTCAGCACCGCGCCGAGCACGGCGGCCGTCCGGCGGCCTCGGGGGAGAGCGTTGTCCTGCACGGGGACCCTTTCGTCGGCGCGATGTCGACGAGAAGGCTGGGCCGCGCCCGCCAACTGCGGGCCAAGCGGCCCCGACCGGAGGGTGAACAGATCCGGTCACGGTGACCGCGGTCGCCGCGCACGGCTGGTGACGGTCCGTCAGGTCTGCTGTCCGGTCCGCCCGGGAGGCGGGGCGGACGAGGGGCGCGGGGCGGTGCTCAGCGAGCGGTCGCGGACCGCGGCGAGATGCGCGGCGAACACCTCCCGGGCGTCCGGGGTGAGGCCCCGCAGCGCGACCATCGCCGTGACCACGACGTCGCACAGTTCCGACCGCACGTCGTCCCAGCTGTGGCTGACGCCCTTGCGCGGGTTCTGGCCCGTCGCGCCGATCACCGCCTCGGCGACCTCGCCGACCTCCTCCGACAGCTTCAGCACCCGCAGCAGCAGCCCGTCCGTGCCGCCGTGCGCCGGGTTGGCGTCCAGCCAGCCGTGCAACCGGTCGACGGTCTCCCAGGGGTCCGTCTCGTCCGCGGGGCCGGGCAACGAGGCCGGCGCGGTCGGTCCGGGCGGTCCGGCCGGCCGCACCGGTTCGGCCGCCGTGCGGGGATCGGTCGGGTCGTCGGGGGCGTGGTCGCTCATGCCCGCAGCCTCCCCTGTCCCGGGGGGCCCGACTCCTGCTCCCGGGGGCGGGGTTCCGGCCCGCGGGGCCCGCTCCTACTCCTCGAACAGGGCCTGCTGCTCGCCCTCCCGGGCCGTGCGGACCCGCCGGTTGCGGGTGCCGACGACGAGGGCCGTGGCCGCCGCGGTCACGCCGAGCGCGGTCGGCACCATCCAGCCGCGGTTGACCGTGTGCCCCGACGCGTGGTCGAGGGACAGCCGGCCCGGACCGGCCACCGCCAGGCCCGCGGCCGCCAGTCCGAGGGTCGCCGCGTACTCGTAGCCGCCGCCCTGGGCGAAGAACCCGTTCGGCGCGTGCACCGCCGCCGCGCCCGCCATCGCGCCGGCCGCCGCGGCGCCGGCCGCCGGGGTGGCGAGACCGAGGGCGAGAAGGGTGCCGCCGCCCGCCTCGGCGAGCCCCGCGGCCGTGGCGCTGGCCCTGCCGGGGGAGTAGCCCATGGACTCCATGGCCGCCCCCGTCCCCTCGATGCCTCCGCCGCCGAACCAGCCGAACAGCTTCTGCGCCCCGTGCGCGGCCAGCGCCCCGCCCGTGCTCAGACGGAGCAGCAGCAGTCCCAGGTCACGCCGGTCGTAACAGCTCACGTCGACTCCCAGTGCAGTCAGCGGCAACGGTTCCCTCCCGGGTCCCCACGGTCGCACCGATCGGCCGGCTCCGGCGGCCCCGCGGGGCCGTTCGGGTGGCGGGGCCACCCCCCGGACGCGGCCGGAACCGTGTCCCCGTGTGGCCGGTCCCGGCCGTGCCGCAGGCGCCTTTACCGCTCCTTTGGACGCGCCTTCCCTCCCCTTGGTCACCCCGCCGACGGGGCCCGTGCGGCGGCTTTGTACGGTCCCGGGATGCGCGACTACTCCGCTGTCTCCCGCCGTGCGGCCCTGGGCCTGGCCGCCGCTCTGCCGCTCGCCGCCGCGACGGCCCCCACCGCCTCCGCCGCCACGCCGATCGGCGGGGAGCGGCTGGGCCTGGCCGGGGTCCAGGCGAGCGGTGGGGCGCCGCCGCCGGCGCATCTGACGGCGCGGGCCTGGCTGGTCGCGGACCACACGACCGGGCAGGTGCTCGCCGCGTACCGGGCGCACCGGCGGCTGGCCCCCGCGTCCACCCTGAAGATGCTCTTCGCGGACACCGTGCTGGGGAAGTTCGAGCGGACCGCGACGCACCGGGTGACCGACGCCGAGATCGCGGACGTGCCCGCGGGCTCCAGCCTCGTCGGCATCAAGCCCGGCATCACCTACACCGTCGAGCAGTTGTGGCAGGGCGTCTTCCTGCGCTCGGGCAACGACGCGGTGCACGTGCTCAGCCACATGAACGGCGGGGTCCCCGCGACCGTCGCCGAGATGCAGGCCAAGGCCGAGCACCTGCAGGCCCTGGACACGCACGTGGTCAGCCCGGACGGCTTCGACCACCCGGGCCAGCTGTCCTCCGCCTACGACCTGACGCTGTTCGCCCGGCACGGGCTCGCCGGCGCCGACTTCCGCGGCTACTGCGTGACGAGGACGGCCGACTTCCCGGCCGGCGGCAAGAAGACCTTCCAGATCCAGAACACCGACCGCCTGCTGACCGGCGCGTGGGGCATGAAGACGTACGACGGTCTGATCGGCGTGAAGAACGGCTACACCAGTCACGCCGGGAACACCTTCACCGGTGCCGCCACGCGCGGCGGCCGGACCCTGCTGGTGACGGTGATGCACCCCAAGAGCGGGGGCAACGCCGTCTACGAGGAGGCCGCCCGGCTGCTCGACTGGGGCTTCCGCAACGCCGCGGACGCCGAGCCGGTGGGCACGCTCGTCGAGCCGGTCGGCGAGGGCGGTGCGAGCGCGGCCCCCTCGCCCCGGGCGACGGCGAGCCCCGCGGCCGGCCCGCCGCGGGCCGCCGGCCGGAGCGGCGGCGCGCCGTGGGGGCTGGTCGGCGGGGCCGGGGGAGCCGTCGCGCTGCTCGCGGGCGGGGTGCTGGCGCTGCGCGGCAGGCGCCGGAGCGCCGCGGCCGAGCCGGCCGGGACCGAGGCGCCGCCCGGCGGAAGCGGTCGCGGCTGACGGCGGGCGCGGCGGGGAAACGGGGGCACCGAAGCGCGGCGGCCCGTGAGGGCCCGGAGTGCCGCGGCGGGCCGGTGCGCACGGGCACCGCGCGGCCCTGACCACCGCGCGGTGCCCGTGCCGACGGCGACGCCCGCTCCGCGGCCCGGTGCTCTCCTCGCGGTCCCGCGCGAGGCCCCCCTCCGGACCGCGGAGCGACCGTCACCTCCCCCCTCGGTAGGGACCGTTGGCCGTACCGAAGTGCTCTCCTCCATGTGTGAAGCTCTCGTGGAGGAGGTGTCGAGCATAAGCCCATCGGAGGCACGTATGGTCCGGAGATTCAGCTTCCGTTTGTGTAGGTTGAGGCCTTGACCAGATGGAGTGAACGCCCGCCCCGTGCCTCGCGTACGCGGCGGACGGGCCGCTTCCGGGGCGACGGCGCGGACGGGTGCGGCTCAGCCGCGTCCGACGTAGGGCATCGCGGTGGCCAGGACGGTCGCGAACTGCACGTTCGCCTCCAGCGGCAGCTCGGCCATGTGCCGCACCGTGCGGGCCACGTCGGCGACGTCCATCACCGGCTCGACGGCGAGTTCGCCGTTCGCCTGCGGGATTCCGGTCCGCATGCGCTCGGTCATGTCGGTGGCCGCGTTGCCGATGTCGATCTGCCCGCAGGCGATCCGGTACGGGCGGCCGTCCAGCGACAGCGCCTTGGTCAGGCCCGTCAGCGCGTGCTTGGTCGCGGTGTACGCCGCCGAGCGCGGCCGGGGCGTGTGCGCGGAGATCGAGCCGTTGTTGATGATCCGTCCGCCCTGCGGGTCCTGCTCCTTCATCTGGCGGTACGCCGCCTGCGCGCACAGGAAGGCGCCGTTGAGGTTGGTGTCCACGACGTGCCGCCAGGCCTCGTAGGGCAGCTCCTCGAACGGCACTCCGCCGGGGCCGAACGTCCCGGCGTTGTTGAACAGCAGGTCCAGCCGCCCGAACCGGTCGCGCACGGCGGAGAACAGGCGGGTCACCTCGCCGGGCTCGGACACGTCCGTGGGGACGGCGATCGAGGGCGCCCCGGGCACGAGGGCCGCCGTCTCGTCCAGGGTCTCGGCGCGGCGCCCGGCCAGCGCCACCGACCAGCCGGTGCGCAGCAGTTCGGCGGCGACCGCGCGGCCGATGCCGGAGCCGGCTCCGGTCACCACCGCCGTCCTCGTCTCCAGGGGCTGCCGGGTGTCCGGGGGATTCATGGCGTTCATGGGCCCGCAGCGTACGGGAGGGGCCGGTGACCGGGCCGGCATCCGGAACTCATCCGCCCGCCATGTGGATGTTGTGTACGCGCCAATCGGGCGTCGGTCCGGGCCACTCCAATGCCGTGTACCACCACCGTCAGGGGAGGGCCCGATGACACCCGCAGCCCAGCAGCATCCCTCGCAGCACACCCCCGAACTGCGCGCCGTGGCACGCCGCATCGGCCGGCGCCGCTTCCTCACCGCCACCGGCGCCGCGGCGGCGCTCGCCTTCGCCGTCGACCTGCCGGCCGCCGGCACGGCGAGCGCCGCCGAACTCGACGCGGCGAGAATCACCGCGAACCCCTTCACCCTCGGTGTCGCCTCCGGCGACCCGCTGCCCGGCTCGGTGCTGCTGTGGACCCGGCTCGCGCCCGCCCCCTTCCAGCCCGACAGCGGCCTGCCCGCCGAACGCGTCACCGTGCACTGGGAACTGGCGCACGACGACCGCTTCCGCCGGATCATCCGCCGCGGCTCCGCCACCGCCCACCCCGAATACCACCACGCGGTGCACGTCGAGGTCGGCGGGCTCGCCCCCGACCGGGTCTTCCACTACCGCTTCCGGGTGGGCGGCTGGATCAGCGAGACGGGCCGCACCCGCACCGCGCCCGCCGCCGGCGCCCACGTGTCCGCGCTCAGGCTGGCCGCCGTCTCCTGCCAGGCGTACCACGACGGCTACTTCACCGCCTACCGGCACCTCGCGCAGGAGGACGTCGACGTCGTCTTCCACCTCGGCGACTATCTGTACGAGTACGCCGTCGACGCCGTGGGCGGCGCCCGGAACTACACCGACCGCACCCTCCCCGCCCTCTTCGCCCACGAGACCGTGACGCTGGAGGACTACCGGCTGCGCTACGCCCTCTACAAGTCCGACCCCGACCTGCGGGCCGCGCACGCCGCGCACCCCTTCGCCGTCACCTGGGACGACCACGAGACGGAGAACAACTACGCCGACGACGTCGACGAGAACGGCGGCCCGCCGGAGGAGTTCCTGCTGCGCCGCGCCGCCGCCTACCGCGCCTACTGGGAGAACCAGCCGCTGCGCCGCCAGCAGCGCCCCGTCGGCCCGGACGCCCGCCTCTACCGCCGGCTCGGCTGGGGCCGGCTCGCCCAGTTCGACATCCTCGACACCCGGCAGTACCGATCCGACCAGGCCTACGGCGACGGCGCGCACGTCCCCGGACCCGAGTCGGACGACCCGGCGCGCACCATCACCGGCGCGACGCAGGAACGCTGGCTGATCGACGGCTGGCGCGACGCGCGCGCCCTGTGGAACGTCGTCCCCCAGCAGGTCGCCTTCTCACAGCGCCGGCTGGACCTCAACCCGGTGGCCAAGGTGTCCATGGACGCCTGGGACGGCTACCGGGCCTCACGGCAGCGGGTCCTGGCCGGCGCCCGGGCCACCGGGATCGAGAACCTGATGGTGCTCACCGGTGACGTGCACGTGAGCTACGCCTTCGACATCCTCGACGACTTCGACGACCCCGCCTCGGCCGTCCTCGGCACCGAGATCGTCGCCACCTCCGTGTCCAGCGGCAAGGACGGCGCCGAACGGCCCGCCAACTGGGCCACCTACACCCAGGCCAACCCGCACCTGAAGTTCTACAACGGGCGGCGCGGCTACGTGACCGTCGAACTGGGCCGTAAGGCGGCGCGGGCCGACTTCCGGACCGTGTCCGCGGTGACCACCCCGGGGGCGCCGGTCACCACGGCCGCGTCCTTCGTGACGCAGGTCGGCGACCAGGGGCTCCACCGGGTCTGACGTCAGGGGCCGCGCCGCGGGACGGCGGAGCCCCGTCTCACGCGGCGGACTCGCCGGGATAGCGGACGCCGACACGGTCCCGGATCGTGTCGAGCGTCCGCATCACCGCGAGCGTGCCCTCCAGCGGGACCAGCGGCGACTGCCGTTCGCCGGCCCGCAGCGCGCGCATCACCTCGACGGCCTCGTGCCGCATGCTGGCCCGCGGCCCCGCCGACGGGTCCGCCCGGAACGTCTCGGGCTCACGGCCGTCGCGGTGCAGCACGAAGCGGTCCGGGAAGAAGAAGCCGTCGGGAACGTCGATACGGCCCGCGGAGCCGGTGACCGAGGCCGCCACGGGGGTGCCGCCGTTGATGGAGCAGTGCACCGAGGCGAGAGCGCCGCTCTCCCACGAGAGCAGTGCACCCGTCTGGAGATCGACGCCCTCGTCCGAGAGCACCGCTCGCGCGACGACGTCCGACGGCTCCCCGAGCAGCAGCTGCGCGAACGACACCGGGTACACCCCGAGGTCGAGCAGCGCCCCGCCGCCCTGCGCCGGGTCCCGCAGCCGGTGCGAGGCCGGGAACGGACCGGCCAGGCCGAAGTCCGCCTGCACGGTGCGGACCTCGCCGATCGCCCCGTCGTCGACCAGCGCCTTCAGCCGCCGCACCAGCGGATTGCAGTACATCCACATCGCCTCCATCAGGAAGCGGTCGTGCCGCCGGGCCAGGCCGACGAGCTCCGCCGCCTCCCGGGCGTTCAGCGTGAACGCCTTCTCGCACAGCACGTGGCGGCCGGCCTCCAGGCACATCCCGGCCGCCGCCCGGTGCGCCGCGTGCGGGGTGGCCACGTACACCACGTCCACGTCCCCGTCCGCGGCGAGCGACGCCCAGTCCCCGTACGCCCGCTCGATGCCGAACCGTTCCGCGAACGCCTTCGCCGCCGCGTCCGTCCGGGAGGCGACGGCCACGATCTCGGCGTCCGGCAGGTCCACCAGATCCGCCGCGAACGCCGCGGCTATCCCGCCGGTCGCCAGAATCCCCCACCGCACGCGCCCGTCCCCGCCCGCCATGCCCGCACCTCGTTCTGTGACCCCGAACACGCTGTTCGAACTGAGAGCATAGGGGGCGCATCACTCGGAGAGGGAGGGGCACATGCCCGAGCGGGGCCGCACCACGCGGGACCAGGAAGGCCCGCACGGGCATCCACCGGACGCGACCGCCGTCGATCCCGCGGCGGCGCCGCCCGCCGCCCGCCGGGCGCGCGCGGGGGCGGTACCCCGGGATCGACGGCCCGGCGGCGCGGGCCGGACCGGGCTCCTGGTCACCCTCGTCCTCGGTGGACTCACCGCCACGCCGCCGCTCGCGATGGACATGTACCTCCCGTCGCTGCCGCAGGTCACCGGCTCCCTCCACGCCTCCGCGGCGACGGTGCAGCTCACCCTCACCGCCTGCCTCGCCGGCATGGCGCTGGGCCAGCTCGTCGTCGGCCCGATGAGCGATCGCTGGGGCCGCCGGCGCCCGCTGCTCGGCGGACTCTGCGTCTACGTCGTGGCGACCGTGCTGTGCGCGCTGGCCCCCACCGTCGAACTCCTCGTCGCCTTCCGCCTCGCCCAGGGCCTGGCGGGTGCGGCCGGCATCGTCATCGCCCGCGCCGTCGTCCGCGACCTCTACGACGGCGACGCCATGGCCCGCTTCTTCTCCACCCTCATGCTGATCTCCGGGGTCGCCCCCGTCGTCGCCCCGCTCATCGGTGGGCAGATCCTGCGCGTCACCGACTGGCGGGGCGTGTTCGTCGTCCTCACCGCCGTCGGCATCGCGCTCACCGGGCTCGTCTGGGCGAGGCTGCCCGAGACGCTCCCGCCCGCGGACCGGCACGCGGGCGGCGTCGCCGAGGCGCTGCACGCGATGCGCGGCCTGCTCGCCGACCGGGTCTTCGCCGGCTACACGCTCGCGGGCGGCTTCACCTTCGCCGCCCTGTTCGCCTACATCTCCGCCTCCCCGTTCGTGGTCCAGGAGATCTACGGCGCCTCCCCGCAGACCTTCGGCCTGCTCTTCGGCGCCAACTCGGTCGGCCTGGTCGTCGCGGGCCAGATCAACGGCAAGGTGCTGGTCGGCCGGGTCGCCCTGGAGAAGGTCCTGGGCACCGGCCTCGCCCTCGTCACCCTCGCCGCGACGGCCCTGCTCCTGCTGTCGGCCGGCGTCTTCGGCCCGGTCGGTCTCGCCCCCGTCGCCGCCGCGCTGTTCGTGCTCATGTCCGCGATGGGCCTCGCGCTGCCCAACACCCAGGCACTCGCCCTGATGCGGGTGCGGCACGCGGCCGGCTCCGCCTCCGCGCTGCTCGGCACCACGTCGTTCCTCGTCGGCGCGGTCGCCTCACCGCTGGTCGGCGTCGCGGGGGAGCGGACGGCCGTCCCGATGGCCGTCGTCCAGCTGACGGCCGTACTGGTGGCCGTCGCCTGCTTCGTGGGACTGTGCCGTCCCCGGCGCACGGGGAACCGGCCGGACGGAAAGGCGGCGGACAGCTGAGCACCCCCAGACTGCGGATCGACACACCGGAACGCGCCGGACTCGACGCCGACGAGCTGTGGCACCTCGCCCGCGAGGTCCGCGCCCTGACCACCGGGCCCCGCCCGTGGGCGCCGGGCGTCGTGCTGGTCGCCGGGCGGGGACCCGTCATCGCCGTCGAGGAGGCGGCCGGCTGGGCGGTGCGGTACGCGTCCTACGACGAGACGGCGGACGCGGGCCGGGAGCTGCCGGCCGAGGCACGGGTGCCGGCCGGCGTGGACACGCCCTTCGACCTGGCCTCGCTCACCAAGCTGTTCACGGCCGTCGCCGCGGTGCAGCAACTGGAGCGCGGCACCCTCGGCATCGACGCGCGGGTCGGCGCCTACCTCCCCGAGTTCCCCGGGGTCCGCGACCACGGCGTCACCGTGCGGCAGCTGCTCACCCACACCTCCGGTCTGCGCCCCGAACTCCCGCTCCACGACTGCCCGGACGACGCGGCCCGGCTGGCGCTGCTGCGCGCCGAGGCACCCTCGTCCGAACGGGGCGTCCACCGGTACTCCGACCTCAACCTCATCTACCTCCAGTTCGTCCTGGAGCGGGTCAGCGGCCGGCCGCTCGACGTCCTCGTGCGCGACGGCATCACCCGCCCGCTCGGCATGAACGCCACCGCGTTCGGGCCCTGTCCCGGCGCCGCCGCCACGGAGGACCAGCGCCGGCCGTGGGGCAAGGCCGACCGGGGCATGCTGCGCGGCGTCGTGCACGACGAGAACGCCTGGGCGCTGGGCGGCGTCGCCGGTCACGCGGGACTCTTCTCCACCGCGCGCGACCTGGCCGTCTTCTGCCGCGCCCTGCTCGCCGGCGGCAGCTACGGCCCCGCCCGCATCCTGGGTCCCGACTTCGTCGACCTCCTGCTGGCCCCGCCGGGCCTCGGGTTCGCCGTCGACCAGCCGCGGTTCATGGGCGCCCTCGCGGGCGGCGGCGCGGCCGGGCACACCGGCTTCACCGGCACCTCGCTGGTCGTCGACCCGGTGACCGGCACGTTCCTGGTCCTGCTCGCCAACACCGTCCACCCGCGCCGCCGCCCGGCCGACAACGCCCCCCGTGCGGCGGCGGCCACCCGGCTGCGCCGGGCGGTACGCGGCACCTGAGCCCGGCGGCGGGGGCGGGGCCCCGCCGCCCGAGCGGCGCCCCGGGGCCCGCAGGTCCGCGGAGGGTCCCCCGGCCCGGCCGCCCGCGCGGGGCGTTCCGGCCCGGCGGAGCGGGACGCAGGCCCGGCCCGTCCCGGAGGACCCGGCGGGGCCCCGGCGCACGGGTCCGGGGACGGGGCCGGCTCCCGGACCGGGCGAGGGGCACGGCGGCGCGGGCGGGGTGCGGCACCTGAGAGAATCGGGCCCGTGAACGCCCCCCTGCCCCCCGCCGACGCCCTGCGCAGCGCCCTCGCCGGACTGCTCGACGGCCTGCCGCCGAAGAGCGCCGCGCAGGCGGTCGAGCGGCTGATCACGACCTACCGGGGCACCACCCCGACCCACGCGCCGGTCCTCCGGGACCGCTCGGACGTGGCCGCGTACGCCGCCTACCGGATGCCCGCGACCTTCGCCGCGGTCGGCGCGGCGCTGGAGGCGTTCGCGGACGCCGTGCCCGGCTGGGTGCCGGGCGCTCACGTGGACGTCGGCGGCGGCACCGGCGCGGCGACCTGGGCGGTCAACGCCACCTGGGAGGGCGCGCGGCCCGTGACGGTGCTCGACTGGGCCGAGCCCGCGCTCGCCCTCGGCCGGGAGATCGCCGCCGCCAACCCCGAACTGGCGGGTGCCGTGTGGCGGCACTCCCGCATCGGAGCGGCGCTCACCATCGAGAGCACCGATCTCGTCACGGTCTCCTACGTCCTCGGTGAACTCACCGAGGACGACCGGGCGTCCGTCGTGGACGCCGCCGCGAGCGCCGCCCGGGCCGTCGTGGTCGTCGAGCCGGGCACCCCCGACGGCTACGCCCGGGTGCTCGCCGCCCGCGACCGGCTGATCGGCGCCGGCTTCCACGTCGCCGCCCCCTGCCCGCACAGCGCGTCCTGCCCCGTCGTGCCCGGCGAGGACTGGTGCCACTTCTCCGCCCGGGTCGCCCGGTCCTCGCTGCACCGCCAGGTCAAGGGCGGCTCCCTGTCCTACGAGGACGAGAAGTTCTCCTACGTCGCCGCCACCCGCTTCCCGCCCGCGCCCGCACCGGCCCGCGTCGTGCGCAGGCCGCAGATCCGCAAGGGCCAGGTCCTGCTCGACCTGTGCGAACCGGACGAGAGCCTGCGCCGCGCGACGGTCACCAAACGCCACGGACCCCTCTACCGGGCGGCCCGGGACGCGGACTGGGGCGACGCCTGGCCGCCGCCCGAGGGCGACTGACCCGGCCGCCGGCAGGGGAGCGGCGGCCGGTCGGGCGCCGGGCGCGGCCCGGAGGGCGCGGACACCGGACGGCGCCGCCGCGGGCGGGCTTCCCCGTCCCCGTCCCCGTCCCCGTGCGCCGTGTGCCGTGACGCGCGGCCCGGACCCCGGTGCCGGACCGCGCGGGCCCGGCACCGGAGGCGGCCTCCCGGGGCCCGCGCGCTCAGCACCGCAGTTCCTGCGTGCAGCACTTGACGCTGCCGCCGCCCTTCAGCAGTTCGCCCAGGTCGATGCCGACCGGGGTGAAGCCGCGTTCCCGCAAGGGGGCGAAGAGACCCGCCGCCTCCTGGGGCAGCAGGACGTTCCGGCCGTCCGAGACGGCGTTCAGCCCCATCGCCGCGGCGTCCTCGTCGGCGGCGGTCAGCGCGTGCGGGAACAGCCGGCGCAGCACCTCGCGGCTGCCCGGGGAGAACGCCGGCGGGTAGTACATGACCTCGTCGGCGGCGTCGTCCAGGACGGCGAGCGCCGTGTCCAGGTGGTAGAAGAGCGGGTCGACGAGGTCCAGGCCGATCACCGGGCGGCCGAGGAACTCCTGCGCCTCCCCGTGCGAGAGCGGGCTCGACCGGAAGCCGCGGCCGGCGAGGACGTACGAGGACGTGACCGCGAAGTCACCCTCGCCCTCGTTGACGTGCACCGGCTCGCGGACGTCCGCGAAGCCCCGGGCGCGGAACCACTCCCGGTGCGCCGCCGCCTCGGGACCGCGTTCGGGGAACGCGAACCGGGCGCCGAGCACCCGGCCGTCCACGACCGTCGCGCCGTTCGCCGCGAAGACCATGTCCGGCAGACCCGGCCGGGGGGCCAGTTCCTCGACGGTGTGGCCGAGCGAGCGGTAGCGGTCGCGCAGGTCCTCCCACTGGGCGAGGGCGAGCGGCACGTCGACCGGCTTGGCCGGGTCCATCCACGGGTTGATCGCGTACGTGACGTCGAAGTGCACCGGGGGGCACATGAGGTAGCGGCGGGGCGTGGCGCGACGCAGTGGGTGCAAGGAAGGCTCCTTACGCGACCGCAGGGGCAGTTGATGCTCATGGTGCGGTGTGCGCGGCCCGGCCGCCCGCAGGCGAACGGGTGGTGTCCGCCGTCCGCGTCACCTGCCCCGCCCGGCCCTCGCAGCCGGTGTCCGCCCCGCCCCGGAATGCCGGACGGCCGGAGCGCGTTCGTCCGAGGGGCCGGCAGGGGCGCCCGCCGGCGGCGTGAAATCACCACACATCATGCAATAAGCCCTGATCAGGGTCGCGCGATGGCATCGTCCCACCTACCCCGGTTGTCGGCTCCGGCCACCCGGAGCGCAGGATGGTGGGACCATGGGCAAGGACGACGTGTGCACTACGGCTTGGCGAGGGGATAGATGAGCGCAGAGTTCGGACGCCGCTCCGGCGCGCAGGGCGGGATCTCCCGGTGGCTGCGCGGACGCCGGCCCAAGCCCCCCGCCCGGCCGTCCGAGGCGCGGCGCGAGGAACTGCTGCTCGCCGCGGCCGACGCCGGGCTGCCGCTCGCGCAGGCCGCGTACCCGGCGGGCTACCGCTGCTCCTGCGACCGTGTCGGCTGCCCCACGCCCGCGCGCCACCCCGTCTCCTTCGCCTGGCAGACCCAGTCCACCACCGACCGCGCGCAGATCGAGCGCTGGGCCCGGCACCAGCCGGACGCGAACTTCGTCACCGCCACCGGCATGGTGCACGACGTGCTCGACGTGCCGCTGGAGGCGGGCCGGGAGGCGCTGGAGGGGATACTGGCCGCCGGCATCGAGGTCGGGCCCGTCGCCGAGACCGGCGACGGCCGCATGATGTTCTTCACCCTCACCCGCGGCACCCCCGAGGACGAGGACGAGTGGTGGCCCTGCGAGCTGGACTGCCACCCCGAGACGATGGACGAGCACCCCGGCTTCCGCTGGCACTGCCGCGGCTCGTACGTCCTCGTGCCGCCCGCCCGGCTTCCCGGCGGGCTGGGCGTCGACTGGGTGCGCGGCCCCGAGCACCCGCTGCCGGACCCGCTGACCCTCCTGGAGCACCTCACCGACGCCTGCGCCCGCCACGCGGGGGAGAACGGCGACGCGGAGCAGCTCGCCGCCTGGCCGCACCGCAGCTGAGGCGGCGGCCGGCCCGGAGGCCGGCCGCCGGGCCGGCCTACTCGCCCTTGGCTCCGGTGAGGCCCTCGACCCTGCCGAGGACCGACACCCGCCGGTCCGGCGCGTCCCGCGCCGGGTCCAGGGCCACCTGGTTGGAGACGAACTCCAGCGTCAGGGTCTGCTTGATCTCGCCCGTGGTCAGGGCCGTCACGTCCGCGCCGGGCGTGGGGATCGCCGTCCCCTCGGCGGCGGTCTGCTTCTCGTAGCGGCGCGTGCTGAAGAACACCAGCGCCCCGCCGTCCGCGGTGCGCAGGCCCACCGGGGCGTAGTCGCCCGCGGTCAGCGGCTCGTCGAGGTACTGCCGGGCGAGCCCCGGCTTGCTCGCGAACTTCTTGCGCTGCGCCCGCCACTGCGAGGTGTGCGTGCCCGCCGCGAAGGCGTCACCGCCGGACCGCAGGTACGTGGCGTAGCCGCCGGCCAGTTTCCCCGGCTCGACGGCGAGGGCGGGGTCGTCGGCCGGCACGGGCTCGGCCCGGCCGGCGTCGTCCTTCGCGAACGCGGGCACCTGGTCGGCGCCGAGCACCGTCAGGTACGAGACCCGCCACGGTTCGGCGGCGGCGCCCCGGGTGAAGACCATCAGCCAGCGGCTCCCCGGCGCACCCTTGTTGGCGGCGGTGTTCACCAGGAACCAGCGGGGCCACGCCGCCTTCGCCGGCAGGGTGAACTCGCTGTCGCGGAAGACGAGCGCCGAGTGCGCGGGGTTGCCGTCGGGGTGGTTGCGGTGCCCGGCCTTCAGCTTGGCGGCGTCGATGGCCGCGAGCGGACCGGTCACCCGGTCCGCGTCCCGCGTGCGGTCGTACGTCCTGTCCGCCGCGTTGTAGGCGGTGGTGAAGTCCTTGAGCGCACGGGCCGCTTCGGCACGGGTCGCCGCGGGGACGACCTCCCGTTCGCCGTGCACCACCACGCAGCCGCTCGCGGAGACGGACAGCGCGGTCGCCGCTCCCGCCGCCAGGACGAAACGGCGAACGCCCCCTGACCTACGGGGCCTTCGTGGGCTGCGACCCGTGTGATCCCTGCTCATCAGGTGCCGTCACCTTCCCCTTCCCGGAGGCGAACCCTACCGGGGCGAGGAACACGGCGAGGGTCGGGACCAGGTACAGCGCCCACACCGTGACCTGGAGGACGGTGGGGTCGGGCTGGAAGTTGAAGACGCCCTTGAGGAGGGTGCCGTACCAGCTGGTGGGGTCGACGGTGCCGCTGATGTCGAAGGCGAGGTTCGTCAGGCCGGGGATGAAGTCGGCCTCCTGGAGGTCGTGGACGCCGTAGGCGAGGACGCCCGCGGCGACGACGACGAGCATGCCGCCGGTCCAGGTGAAGAACCGGGAGAGGTTGATCTTCAGGGCGCCCCGGTAGAAGAGCCAGCCGAGCAGGACGGCGGTGGCGAGGCCGAGGGCGACCCCGACGAGGGGACGGGGGGTGCCGTCGCTGGCGGCGTGCACGGAGGCCCAGACGAACAGGGCGGTCTCCAGGCCCTCGCGGCCGACCGCGAGGAACGCGGTGGCGACCAGGGCGCCGGTGCCCATGGCGAGGGCGGCGTCCAGCTTGCCGTGCAGTTCGCTCTTCAGGTGGCGGGCGGTGCGCCGCATCCAGAAGACCATCCAGGTGACCAGGCCGACGGCGACGATCGACAGCGAGCCGCCGAGCGCCTCCTGGGCCTGGAAGGTCATCTCCTGGGAGCCGAACTCCAGGGCGCAGCCGAAGCCGAGGGCGACGGCGATGGCGACGCCGATGCCCGTCCAGATCGGCTTGAGGGCGTCCCGGCGGCCGGTCTTGACCAGATAGGCGATGAGGATGCAGACGACGAGGCTGGCCTCCAGGCCCTCGCGCAGCCCGATCAGGTAGTTGGAGAACACGGTCAGGCCTCCTCGGAGAACAGCGTGCGGCCCCACCAGTCGTCCCGGTCCCGGACGCCGGGCGGGACGGCGAAGACCGCCGAACTCACGTGCTGGATGTACTCGTTGAGCGCGTCGGAACGCGACAGGTTCCGCTGCACCGGGATGAACCCCTTGCGGACGTCGCGCTGGTACGCCAGGAAGAACAGGCCCGCTTCGAGGCGGCCGAGGCCGTCGGTGCCGTCGGTGAAGGAGTAGCCGCGGCGCAGGATGGTGGCGCCGTGGTTGGCGTCGGGGTGCGCGAGCCGGACGTGCGCGTCCGGCTTCATCGCCTTCAGGAACGGCTCGTCGTGCTCCTTGGCCTTGCCCACGGGGGCGCCCTCGCCCTTGTCCCGGCCGAAGACGTCCTCCTGCTCCTGGAGGGAGGTGCGGTCCCAGGTCTCGATGTTCATCCGGATGCGCCGGGCGACGAGGTAGGAGCCGCCGGTCATCCAGTCGGTGCCGTCGCCGTCGCCGACCCAGACGAACTTCTTCAGCCGGTCGGTCTCGGTGCCGGCGATGTTGCGGGTGCCGTCCTTGAAGCCCATCAGGTTGCGCGGGGTCTGCGCGTCCGGTGTGGTCGAGGAGGTCTTGCCGAAGCCGAGCTGGGACCAGCGGATGGCGACGGTGCCGAAGCCGATGCGGGCGAGGTTGCGGATGGCGTGCACGGCGACCTGCGGGTCGTCCGCGCACGCCTGGATGCACAGGTCGCCGTTGCTGCGGGCCTTGTCGAGGTTGTCGCCGGGGAACTGCGGCAGGTCGACGAGCGCCTCGGGCCGGCGGTCGGCGAGGTCGAACTTCTCGAACAGGGAGGGGCCGAAGCCGATGGTCAGGGTGAGCCGGGAGGGGCTGAGGCCCAGGGCCTCGCCGGTGTCGTCCGGCGGGGCCTCGGCCAGGCCGCCGTAGGCGCCGTCGCCGACCGCGTGCCCCGCGGTCATCCGGGAGGCCGCGCGGGTCCAGTCCTTCAGGAGCCGGACGAACGCCTCCCGGTCGTCGGTCTTGACGTCGAAGGCGGCGAAGTGCAGCCGGTCCTGGACGGCGGTGGCGATGCCGGCCTGGTGGGCGCCGTGGAAGGGCACCGCGCCGGAGGTGCCCGACCCGGCCGGGTCGACGTCGTCGCCGGTGCGGGTCATCGCGACCGCGCCGCCGGCCGCGGCGGCACCGAGCGCGAGCCCGGCCCCGCCCCAGCCGAGCAGGGAACGCCGGGACGGCGCGCGGCCGGTGTCGGCGGGTGCGGTGGGTTCCGTACTGTCCTGGGCGTTCGTCATGGTGGTGTTCCTCCGTCCGCGACTACTTGACGACGGCGGCGGCGAGCTTCGACAGGGGCTCGGCCAGCGCGTTGACGGCGTCCGACAGCTCCTTCTGCTGCTCCTCGCCGACCGTGTCGTAGGACACGAAGCCGTTCTGCGCCTTGTCCTTCGGGTCGTCCGAGCGGTGCGCGTCGAGCGTCTTGTCCAGTGCCGCGAACTGCTTGTCGAGCTCGGTGGTCAGCTCCTTGTCGTTCTCCGCGGCGACCGGCTTGAGCAGTTCGTAGGCCTTGCGCGCGCCGTCGACGTTGCCCTGGAAGTCGCTGAGGTCGGTGTGCGAGTAGCGGTCCTCCTCACCGGTGACCTTGCCGGTGGCGACCTCGTCGAGCAGTTCCTTGGCGCCGTTGGCCATGGAGGTGGGGGTGATGTCGGCCTTGCCGACCCGCTCCTGCCAGTCCAGCAGGTCGGTGACGAGCCGGTCGGCGAGCTTCTTCTGCTCGGCGCCGATCTTCCCGTCCTGCCACAGCGCCTTCTCCAGCGCGTGCCAGCCGGTCCACTTCTGGCCCTTCTCCAGGCCGTCGGCGCGGGTGTCGGTCTTGGGGTCGATGTCCCCGAAGGACTCGGCGATCGGCTCGGTGCGCTCCCAGCCCACCCGCGAGGGGGCGTAGGCGTTCTTGGCGGCCTCGACGTCGCCGTCCTTGATCGCGGCGGCGAACGTCCGCACCTTGGGGATCGTCGCGTCGGCCTGCTCCTGCGCGTACTCGCGGTAGGCGGCGACCGCCTTGTCCAGGCGGGGGTCGCGCCGGGCGACCTTCCCTCCGGTGACGGTGAGCTTCTGGCGCACGCCGCGGCCCTTCATGCCCGGCCGGCAGGCGATCTCGTACGAGCCGGCCTTCACCTCGGCGGTGAGCGTGTACCTGGTGCCGGGGCCGATGTTCTCCTTCTCGGAGACGATCCGGTCGTCGGGGAAGAGGATCTCCACCTCGGTGGCCTTCGACCCCTTGTTCTCGATCTTCAGCGTGACCTGGCCGGCCGGCACCGACGTCACCGAGGTGTCGCACGTGGTGTCGGCGGCGGTCACCCGGATCGCGTCACTGCTCTCGGCGTCGCTCTTCTCGGTGCAGCCCGTGACGGCGGCCAGAGCAGCCGCGGTGGCGGCGGCGGTGACAACGGAGAGTCGGACGGCTCGCATTCAGGCTCCAGAGAAGTCGGACAGACCACACGGCGGCTCCGCGTCGGCATGGTGAGGCTGACCTAACTTATCTGAGGCTTGCCTTGGTGGTACCCGGGGGTCCGGTGATTCACCTCTCACCGGCGCGCCGGGGAAACGGCGAGGTCACGGTGAATCCCATCGGAGGTCAAGGGAGGGTCAAGAGAAGGTCAAGAGACCGAGGGGAGGGGTGCGGTGCGGCGCCGCCCGGCCCGGTGCCGGGGCGGAGCCGTGCCGGGCACGCGACCCTCCGGCCGGGGCGGAGCGCGGGGGCCTGCGGCGGGGGACCCGGCCGCGGCCGGGGTGATGCTTGAATGCCCCCGTGACTGACTACGACGTGCTGCGGGTCTTCTGCGGGCCCGATGGCGGGTACGGCAACGAACTCGCGGTCGTGCGCGAGGGCTCGGTGCTGCCGGACCGGGCCGAGCGGCAGGAGTTCGCCGCGAAGCTCGGCTTCAGCGAGACCGTGTTCGTCGACGACCCCGAGCGCGGGGTGGTCGACATCTACACGCCGAGCCTGCGGCTGCCCTTCGCCGGGTACCCCTGCGTCGGGGTGGGCTGGCTGCTCGACGTGCCCGAACTGGTCACGCCCGCGGGCGTGGTGGGGGTGCGGCTGGACGGTGAGTTCAGCTGGATCGAGGCGCAGGCGGCCTGGGCCCCGCCGCGCACCCTGCGGCGCCACGCGTCCGCCGCGGAGGTCGACGCCCTCGACGTGCCGGAACCGGGGGAGTGGATCTACGCCTGGGCCTGGCAGGACGAGGCCGCCGGACGGGTCCGGGCCCGCGCGTTCCCCGGCCGCGGAGACGGCGTCGACGAAGACGAGGCCACCGGGGCGGCGGCCATCCTGCTCACCCAGGAACTCGGCCGCGCCCTCAACATCACCCAGGGCAGGGGCTCCCAGATCCTCACGGCTCCGCAGCCCCACGACTGGGTGGAGGTCGGCGGCCGGGTCCACCTGGAGCGCTGACCTCCCGGGCCGCGCTCCGGCGCCGGCGGCGGGAGGCTCACGCCGGGGTCGGGAACTCCGCGGCGAGATCCCCGAACACCGCGGTGTTCAGCGCGAACGCCCGCCTGCACTCCGCGACGATCCGCTCCTTCTCCCCGTCGTCGGCCGGCACCTCGTCCAGCAGCTCCCGGTAACCCCGCTTGAACGCGGCCGGGTTGGCGATGTCCTCGAACACGTAGAACCGGACGCCGTCGCCCTTGCGGGGAAAGCCCCAGGTCCGCTCGGCCGTCCCGCGGATGATCTGGCCGCCGGAGAGGTCGCCCAGGTAGCGGGTGTAGTGGTGCGCGACGTAGCCGCCGGGCCACGCGCGGGCGCACTGCGCGACCCGCTCCGCGTAGGCGCGGGTCGCGGGCAGCGCGCTGAGGGAGGCGCGCCAGTCGGGCCCCCGCAGGTGGGCGAGGTCCCGCTCCAGGGCCGGGCCGCGCAGCAGTTCGGGCCGCAGGAAGGGGCCCGCCACCGGATCGGCCGCCAGTCGCCCGGCGTCCGCCTCCAGCGCCGCGTACACGAACCACAGCTGCTCGGTGTAGCGCGCGTACGCCTCGATGCCCAGCCGGCCGCCGAGCAGGTCGCCCATGAACGCCGAGGTCTCCGCCTCGGTGTGCTGCTCGTGCGACGCGGTGCGGATGAGCGTCGAGAAGGGCGTGCTCGCCGGCGACACGGTGTCCGAGTCCGACGCGTTCATGGAGCCTCCGGGGCCGAGGGGAGGGGCGGGAGCTGGTGCGGGACGTCCGCATCCTGCTCGGTTAGGGTTACCTAAGTCAATGGCTTTCCGACACTCTGTCGGTAAACCTACCCCGATTATCCGGGTCGGCCACACGCGAGAGCCCGCCCTGTGGACAGGGCGGGCTCTCGGGATTTCACACGCCCGGTTCGACGGGCCGCGGGTGCGCGGACGCGGCGGGCGGGTCGGCGGCTACGGCAGCGTGAGGACCTCCGCGCCGGTGTCGGTGACGACGAGCGTGTGCTCGAACTGCGCCGTCCGGCGGCGGTCCTTGGTGACCACCGTCCACCCGTCGTCCCACATGTCGTATTCGTGGGTGCCCAGCGTCAGCATGGGTTCGATGGTGAAGGTCATGCCGGGCTGGATCACGGTCGTCGCGTGCGGGCTGTCGTAGTGCGGGATGATCAGCCCGGAGTGGAACGACGTGTTGATCCCGTGCCCGGTGAAGTCCCGCACGACCCCGTACCCGAACCGTTTGGCGTACGACTCGATGACCCGGCCGATGATGTTGATCTGCCGCCCCGGACGGACCGCCTTGATCGCGCGGGCGAGCGACTCGCGGGTCCGCTCCACGAGCAGCCGCGACTCCTCGTCCACGTCGCCCACCAGGTACGTGGCGTTGTTGTCGCCGTGCACGCCGCCGATGTAGGCCGTCACGTCGAGGTTCACGATGTCGCCGTCGCGCAGGACCGTGGAGTCCGGGATGCCGTGGCAGATGACCTCGTTGACGGACGTGCACAGCGACTTGGGGAAGCCGCGGTAGCCGAGGGTCGAGGGGTAGGCGCCGTGGTCGCACATGTAGGCGTGCGCGATGCGGTCCAGCTCGTCGGTGGTGACACCGGGCGCGATGGCCTTCGCGGCCTCGGCCATCGCCTGCGCGGCGATCCGCCCGGCGACGCGCATCGCCTCGATCGTCTCGGGGGTCTGCACCTCCGGTCCGGTGTACGGCGCGGGAGCGGGCTTCCCCACGTACGCGGGGCGCCTGATGTTTCCCGGCACGGGACGGGTGGGGGAGAGCTCCCCGGGTACGAGCAGCGACTGGCCAGACATGCCAGCGAGTCTAACCAGCCGTCCTGGGGGAACATGTCCCTGGCGAAAGGAGCTGGTGATGGCCCTGTTCAAGAAGCGGACGGCCGGCAAGCCCGGTGAGTGGTACTACTGCCTGGAGCACAAGAAGGTCGAGGAGGGCCCCGACTGCCCCGCCAAGGACCGCTTCGGCCCGTACACCTCCCGTGAGGAGGCGCAGCACGCGATGGAGACCGCGCGGGAGCGCAACCTCGAATGGGAGACGGACCCGAAGTGGCACGACGCCCCGAAGGCACCCGGCTCCGAGGACGGCTGACACCGGCCGGGCGCGGCGCGGGGACCGGGCCCGCCGCCCGGGCCTGACGCCGGCCGGCGGCACGGGGTGCGGCCCCGCGCAACCGCATCGTGCGCCGGGTTTCCGCCGCCCACGCCCCGGCCCGCGCCTTCCGGCGGGCGCGCGCGGCTCTCGGGCCCTCCCCGACGGCCGCGGCCGGACGCCGGAACGGCAGGGCCGGCCCCGGTCCGCCTCCGCTCCGGGGCGCGCCGGTCCGCCGTCCCAGGCGGCGGGACCGCCACCGCCCGTCCGGCGCCCCGCCGGTGGGCGCGGTCCCGGACGCGGCCGGCGAGCCCGTCCGGCCCGGACGCTCAGGAAGCCGCCGCCGGCCTCTCCCGCGGCTCCGGCGGCAGCGCCCCGGCGCGCAGCTCCCGCATCCGCCGGGCGTGTTCGTTCGTCCGCTCGTCGTAGCTCATCAGCCGGGGCAGCCCGAGCGCGAGGAGCCCCACCGCCGCGACACAGAGCGCGCCGCCCGCCCACACCGACGTCCGCACGGTCGTCAACGCGGCCATCCCGCCCGAACGCACCTGCCCGAGCTGCGGCCCGACGGAGTACGACAGCAACTCGATCCCCGCGAGGCGCCCGCGCAGTTCGTCCGGGATGGTCTTGTTCCAGATGGCGGCCCGGAAGATCCCGCTGACCATGTCGCAGCCGCCGGCCACGGCGAGGCAGAGCAGCACGGGCCAGACGCCGTGCACCAGCCCCGCGGCGACCATGGCCAGACCCCAGCAGGCCGCCGCGAGCGCCACCATCCGGCCGTGCCGGTGCACGCGCGTGGTCCACCCGCTGGTCAGGCTGACGACCAGCGCCCCCGCGGGAAGCGCGGCGTACATCAGCCCGAGCGACCAGGCCGCGTCCAGGTCGTCCGCGAGGAACGGCAGCACCGCGAGCGGCATCGCGAAGAACATCGCCGCCAGATCGACCGCGTACGTGCCGAGGAGTTCCTTGCGGCCCCAGGCGTAGCGGGCGCCCTCGGCGACGGACCGCAGCGACGGTCTCGCCGCCGCGTGGGAGGCGGGCGACGCGGCGATCCGGGCGATCACGGCCACCGACACGGCGAACGTCACCAGGTCCACGCCGTAGGCCCAGCCCGGCCCGGCGTACGCCACGACGACGCCCGCCAGCGCCGGGCCGGCCACGCCGCCCACCGTCCAGCGCAGCGAGTTCAGCGCGGCGGCGGCCGTCAGGTGCTCGTGGGCGACGATCCGCGGGGTGAGGGCGTCCATCGCCGGGCGCTGGACCGCGCTCAGCGCGGCGGACAGCGCGGCGATCGCGTAGAGGGGCCACACCGCCGGATGCGGCAGCGTCGCGTTGACGAGCAGGGCGGCGCACAGCACGCCCTGCCCGGCCTCCGTCGCCAGGATCAGCGCGCGCTTGTCCAGCGCGTCGGCGAGGGCGCCGCCGTACAGCCCGAAGACGATCAGCGGGACCAGTTCGGCGGCGCCGATCGCGCCGACCGCCGCCGCCGAGCCGGTCAGTTCCTTCATCTGCACCGGCAGCGCGACGAAGGTCAGGAAACTGCCGAAGCTCGTGACCAGACCCGCCACCCACATCCGCCGGAAGTCGGCGGACGTCCGCCAGGGCGCCAGATCGGGCAGCAGGGCGCGCGGCCGGGAAGCGGGGCTGTCATCACTCACGAGGGGACATGCTCGGACGAACCCGGGGGCCGGGCAAATGCTTTTCCCCGCCCCGCCCCGGGGCCACGGCCGGGCGCCGTCACCCCCGGGACGGGCTCGGAGGGCGCCGCGCGGGAGCGCGCACGGGCGGGGGCGGCGCGCCGTCACCGCGCCCGGAGGCGCGGGGCGGGACGCACGGGCGGCCCGGCCGCCCCGGCTACCAGCGGTACGACGGGGGTGCCGTGAGCTGCTCGACCAGGTGTGACAAGCGGTCACGCAGCCGCCGCCGGCCCCGTGGCGAGGGCGTCGCGCTCTCCCCGGCCGCCGCGCTGACCAGGTGCTGCACGGTGTCGAGGTCCAGCTCGGGATCGGGCGGCACGGCCAGCGACTCGTGGGCGAGCGCCGGCAGGTCACCGCCCGAGGCCGACAGGGCGAGGACGGTCGCCCCCGCGCGGCGGGCGTCGTGCACCCGCTCCAGCAGCGGGGCCCCGGGCGCGTCCGGCGCCACCACCAGCAGCGTCTCGCCGCGCCGGGCCGCCTCGATGCGCCCGAGCCCGACCGCCAGGTGCGGCGGGTCCGCCTCCCGGGCCCCGTGCCGCACCAGCGTCGGCGCCAGCTCCGGTGTCCCCGACCACGCCGCCTCGTCCACCAGGTGCGCCGCGAGGTGCCAGGGTTCGTACCGCTCGGAGCCGACCAGGAGCAGCCCGCCGCCGTGGGCCACCGCGGACCCGCGCAGGGTCCCTCCGAACCGGCGGGTGGCCTCCAGCCACTCGGTCCCGGCGAGCACCTCACGCAGCAATGCGACCCGAACGGCGTCCATGTCCGCATCCTGGCGCAACCGCCCCTCCGTGGCCCGGGGTTCACCGCGAATTCGCCCGACCCGGGGACGCGAGCGCACCCTCCGGCCCGGCCGGCGGCCCCGGAGGACTCCCCGTGACCGGTCCGAGCGGCACCGTCCGGCAGCGCGGCGGGACGCGGCCCGCACCGGCCGCCGGGGGGACGCCGCCGCCCGCCGCGTCCCGGTGTCCGCGCCCGGGTCACCGCCCGCGCCCGGGGCGCGGCACGCACCGGCACGCCGGAGCCCGTCGCCCGCACGTAGGGTCGGCGCATGACCTCTACTGACAGTGCACAGAAGGCCCCGGCCAAGGACCCCTGGGACCTGCCCGACGTGTCCGGGCTCGTCGTCGGCGTGCTCGGCGGCACCGGCCCGCAGGGCAAGGGCCTCGCCCACCGGCTCGCGCGGGCCGGCCAGAAGGTGATCATCGGCTCGCGCGCCGCCGACCGCGCGCGGAGCGCGGCCGCGGAACTCGGCGACGGCGTCGAGGGGGCCGACAACGCCGAGACCGCGCGCCGCAGCGACATCGTCATCGTCGCCGTTCCGTGGGAGGGCCACGGCGACACCCTCGCGGCGCTGCGCGAGGAACTGTCCGGGAAGCTCGTCGTCGACTGCGTCAACCCGCTCGGCTTCGACAAGAAGGGCGCCTACGCGCTGAAGCCGGAGGAGGGCAGCGCCGCGGAGCAGGCCGCGGCCCTGCTGCCCGCCTCGCGGGTCACCGCCGCCTTCCACCACCTCTCCGCCGTGCTGCTCGCCGACCCGGGGATCGAGCGGATCGACACCGACGTGATGGTCCTCGGCGAGGAGCGCGCCGACGTCGAGATCGTCCAGGCGCTCGCCGGCCGCATCCCCGGGATGCGCGGCGTCTTCGCGGGCCGGCTGCGCAACGCGCACCAGGTCGAGTCCCTCGTCGCCAACCTGATCTCGGTGAACCGGCGCTACAAGGCCCACGCCGGCCTGCGCGTGACGGACGTGTAGGACCGCGGAGGACCGGACCTCCGCCGGGCCGGGGCCCGGCGCGGGCGGTCCGCGGACGGCCGCCGGGCGCGGGTGGGGGACACTGGGGGGCAAGCAGTGTCCCCCCGACAGGAGCCCCCATGCCCCGCCTCGCCCTCTACGCCCTCGCCGTCTGCGTCCTGTCCGTGGCCGCGGCCGTCGTCTCGTTCGTCCAGGGGAGCTGGCTGGGCGTCGTGTGGGTGCTGCTCGCGGGCCTGTCGTCCAACATGACCTGGTACTACGCCCGCCGCGGCCGGATGCGCGGCGACTCCGGCCGGGTCAGCGGCTGACGGTGCAGAAGGGGTCGGAGCCGTCCCAGAAGCGGTAGAGGTCCTGACCGCAGTACCGCTCCACGTCGTCGATGCCGAGCCCGCCCAGGATCGCGTGGACCGCGTCGAAGAACGCGGTGTTCACCGACGGGATCCACAGCACCGCGAACACCGCGAGCAGACCGAACGGCGCGAACGGCTCGACCTGGCGCCGCACCCCGTAGGACAGCCAGGGCTCGATCACGCCGTAGCCGTCGAGGCCCGGGACCGGCAGGAAGTTCAGGATCGCCGCCGTCACCTGGAGCAGCGCGAGGAACGCCAGCGCGTACCGGAACGCGTCCGGCACGCCGTCCAGGCCGCCCAGCCAGAACGGCGCCGTGCACACGATCGCGAACAGCACGTTCGTCAGCGGCCCGGCCGCCGAGATCAGGCTGTGCCGCCAGCGCCCCTGGATGCGGTTGCGCTCGATGAACACCGCGCCGCCGGGCAGACCGATCCCGCCCATGATCACGAAGATCACCGGCAGCACGATGCTCAGCAGGGCGTGCGTGTACTTCAGGGGGTTCAGCGTCAGATAGCCCTTGGCGCCGATGGAGATGTCGCCGCTGTGCAGGGCGGTGCGCGCGTGGGCGTACTCGTGCAGGCACAGGGAGACGATCCAGGCGGCCGTCACGAAGAGGAAGACGGCCACACCGGGCTGCTCGGCGAACCCGGTCCAGGTCGCCCAGCCGGTCACCGCCATGACGGCCACGATCCCGACGAAGACGGGGCTGATCCTCCGGTCGCTGCGGCGTGTCGCGGCGGTGGTCATGGGGCTCCCTGCACTGGATGGACCGACGGCCCGGGTGTGCGGGCCTGCCCGACCGTACCGGGCTCACGCGGAGAACGTCTCGCCGTGTCCCCCGGGTTCCGGGGGAGGGCGGGGTCCGCGGCCCTCGCCGGCCGGTCCGCGCACGGGCGCCCCGGAGGGCCCGCGCCCCGACGCGCGGCGGCCGCCGTCCCGGCCGGCGCCGCGCCCGCCCCTGCCGCGCCCGGATCGGGCGGGCCCCGCGGCCGCGCCCCGCACCACCGGAGACAATGGACCCCGTGCGCTACCGCATCCTCGGAACCACCCAGGCAGTCCGGCCCGACGGAACGGCCGTCCCGGTCGGCGGGGCGCGGCTGCGCGCCCTGCTGACGGTGCTCGCGCTGCGGCCCGGACGGACCGTCCCGGCGAGCGTGCTGGTCGACGAGGTGTGGGACGGCGCCCCGCCCGCCGACGCGCCCGGCGCGCTCCAGGCGCTGGTGGGGCGGCTGCGCCGGGCGCTCGGCGCGGACGCCGTGCGGTCGGCCGAGGGCGGCTACCGGCTCGCGGCCGACCCCGACGACGTCGACCTGCACTGCTTCGAGCGGCTCGCCGCGGAGGGCACCCGCGCCCTGGCCGACGGCGACCCCGCCGGGGCGGTCGCCCTCCTGGACGACGCCCTCGCCCTCTGGCAGGGCCCGGCCCTCGCCGACCTGCCGGACCGGGCCGCCGAGTCCGTCCGCCGGGAGGCCCGGCGGCTGGACGCCCAGCGGGCCCGGCTGGCCGCCGCCCTCGCCCTCGGCCGCGCCGAGCAGGTCCTGCCCGAGCTGACCGCCCTGTGCGACCTGCACCCGCTGGACGAGCCGCTGCACGTGCTGCGGCTGCGCGCGCTGCGGGACGCCGGCCGGTCCGCCGCCGCGCTCGCCGCCTACGCGTCCGTCCGCGCCCTGCTCGCCGACCGCCTGGGCTCCGATCCGGGACCGGAGCTGCGCGCCCTGCACGCCGAGCTGCTCACCGGCGGCACCGCCCCGGAACCGGCCCGCGCGCCCGGCCGGAGCGTGCCGGGAGCCGCCGACGCGGCGGCCCGCCCCGCCGCGGACGCCCGCGCCGGCGTCCCGGCCCCCGGCGCCGCGGCCCCGCGGACCGCGTCCGGCGCCCCGTCGGGCGGCGGCCTCGCCGTCCACCCGGCCGGCGGCGCCGGAGGCGCGGACGGCCCCACGGCCCCCCAGGCCCAGGCCCCGGCACCGTCCCGGAACGGCGCCGGGCCCGGCACGCCCCCCGCCGTCCCCGAGCCGCAGCCCCCGGTGCCCCTTTCGGCCCCGCCCGGCAACCTGCGGGCCCGGCTCACCTCGTTCGTCGGCCGCGAGACCGACCTCGACGCCCTGCGCGCCGACCTCGCGGGCGCCCGGCTCGTGACGCTGCTCGGTCCCGGCGGGGCCGGCAAGACCCGGCTGTCGCAGGAGGCCGCCGAGTCGCTGGCCCCGGTGCTTCCGGACGGCGTGTGGCTGGCCGAACTCGCCCCCGTGGACGACCCCAAGGACGTGCCCGAGGCCGTGCTGACCGCCGTCGGCGCCCGGGAGACCGTGCTGCGCGGCGCGGGGGCCGAGGAGATGCGGGCCGTGGCCGAGCGGCACGACGACCCGCTCACCCGGCTCGCCGAGCACTGCGCCCGGCGCCGCATGCTGATCGTCCTGGACAACTGCGAGCACGTCGTGGACGCCGCCGCCCACCTCGCCGAGGCCCTCCTGGAACGCTGCCCGGGGCTGACGGTGCTCGCCACCAGCCGGGAACCGCTCGGCGTGCCGGGCGAGGTGCTGCGCCCGGTGGAACCGCTGCCGGAGCCGGTCGCGCTGCGGCTGCTCGCCGACCGCGGCGGCGCCGCCCGCCCCGGCTTCCGCGTCGAGGACGATCCGGAGTCGTCCGCCGAGATCTGCCGCCGCCTCGACGGCCTCCCGCTCGCCATCGAACTCGCCGCCGCCCGGCTGCGGATGCTCAGCGCGCGGCAGATCGCGGACCGGCTCGACGACCGGTTCCGGCTGCTGACCTCCGGCAGCCGCACCGTGCTGCCCCGCCAGCAGACGCTGCGGGCCGTCGTCGACTGGTCCTGGGACCTGCTCGACGCGGAGGAACGGGACGCTCTCGGCCGGCTGTCCGTCTTCGCGGGGGGCTGCGGACCGGCCGGCGCCGAGGCCGTGTGCGGTCCCGCCGCGCTGCCCGTGCTCGGTTCGCTCGTCGACAAGTCCCTGGTCGTGGCATCCCCCTCGGGCGGGCACGGGATGCGCTACCGGCTCCTGGAGACCGTCGCCGAGTACGCGGCGGAACGCCTCGACGCCTCCGGCGCCCGCGCGGCCGCCGAGCGCGCCCACCTCACGTACTACCGCGAACTGGCCCGCACCACCGATCCACTGCTGCGCGGCCCCGGGCAGCGCGCCGCCATCGACCTGATCGAGCGCGAGTACGAGAACCTGCGCACCGCCCTGCGGCGCGCCGTCGCCGCCCGGGACGAGCAGGAGGCGCTCTGCATGGTGCTCTCGCTGGCCTGGTACTGGCAGATCCGCGACCAGCGCCTCGACGCGCGCGCCTGGTCCGCCGAGGTGATGGCGCTCGGCCCGGACCCGTTCCGGCCGCCCGCCGTCCGGGTCGCCCCGGTGTACGAGCGGTGCACGGACGCGCCGCCGCCGATGCGCCCGGAGATCCTCGACGAGGCCCGGCGCGGGGTCCACCTGTTCCATCTTGCCTACATGGACATGGACATGGCGGCCTGGCAGACCCCCGGGGCGCAGGAGAAGCTCCGCACGATCGCCGCCAGCTACGAACCCGGCGCGCCGCAGACCTGCCGCAGCCCCGGCAGCCTGTGGTTCTTCGCGGTGCTGCTCACCGGCACGCTGGAGCAGGTCACCGAGGTCGTCGACGCCTCGGTGCGCACCTGCCGCGAACTCGGCTCCGCGTGGGAGCTGGCCGCCGCCCTCCAGATGCGCGCCAACATCCTCGCCAACCGCGCGGACCTGGCCGGCGACGCCGCCGCGGACGCCGACGAGGCCCTGGAGATCTTCATCCGGCTGGGCGACGCCTGGGGAGCGGCCGAGTCGCTGTCCGCCCGCGGCGAGGCCCACGAACGCACCGGCGACCACGCCGCCGCGGCGGCGGACTACGCGGAGGCCGCCCGGCACGCCGAACGGCTCGGCGCCCGCGCCCAGCAGGCGGTGCTGACCGTCCGGCTCGCCGGCATGCACATCGAGCTGGGGGACGCCGCACGCGGCGAGCGGATGCTCCGCGAGGTGCTGGCCGACCGCGACGGCGCGCACAACGAGGCGATGCCCGCGGCCCGGCTGTTCCTCACCACCTGGCTCGGCCGCAGCAACCGCGTCGCCGAGGCGCGTGAGCAGCTGCGGCTGCTGCGGGAGCAGTTCGGGGCCGTCTCGTTCGCGGTCTTCGACGGGTTCGTGGTGGGCCTGGACGCCTGGCTGGACACCGTCGAGGGTCACCACGCCGGCGCCCTGGACAAGGCGCGCCGGGCGCTGGCGCAGTCCCTGGACCCGCTGGCGCGGATGATCGCGCCGCACATGACCTCGGCGCATCTGACCACCGCGGCCATAGCGCTCGGCGGGCTGGACGGCGGCCGGCGGGTCCGGGACGCCGCACGGCTGCTCGGCGCCGCCGACGGTCTGCTGCCGCCGGGCTACGTCGCCGGGCCGATGGAGGCCGAGGTGCGCCGGCGGGCCGAGGCGGGCGCGCGGGCCCTGCTGGACGAGGCGGCGTTCGCCTCGGCGTACGCGGAGGGCGGCGGCCTCTCCGAGGAGGAGGCCGCCGCCCTCGTCTGACCCGGCGTGCGCCGCGAGCACGGCGTCGGGCACCGGGGCGGGAGCTCCCCGCCGAGCGCGGCGGTGCCGGCCGGGGAGGGCAGGGGCCCGCCCCGGGCGTCACGCCTTGGTGCGGAACTTGTGGATCGCGATCGGCGCCATCACGGCGGTGAGTCCGGCGGTCCAGGCGAGGGTCACCCACAGGTCGTGGGCGACCGGACCGCCGACCATCAGGCCGCGCGCGGCGTCCGCGAGGGCCGACAGCGGGTTGTAGTCGGTGAAGGTCTGCAGCCAGCCCGGCATGGTCCCGGTCGGCGAGAAGATCGACGAACCGAACTGGAGGGGCATCAGGACGAGGAAGCCCATCGCCTGCACGGACTGCGCGTTCTTCATGGTCACGCCCAGCACCAGGAAGATCCACATCAGGGCGGAGCCGAACAGCGTCGCGAGGCCGACGGCGGCGAACAGGCCCGGCCAGTTCTCGACGTCGAATCCGACGAGCACGCCGACGACGAGGAGGACCGTCGTGGCGACGAGCATGCGCAGCAACTCCACCACGATCTTGGCGAAGAGCACGGAGCCCTGGCCGATCGGCAGGGTGCGGAAGCGGTCCATGACGCCGGTGTGGAAGTCCTGGTTGAACCCGGTGCCGACGGCCGTGGCGATGTTCATGCCCATCATGGCGAGCAGGCCGGGCACCACGTACTGCACGTACTGCTGCTGCCCGCCGCCCAGCGACTGGCCGATGGAGCCGCCGAAGACGAACACGAAGAGCAGGGTGAAGACCACCGGCATCAGGACCGCGTCGAACATCGACTCGGGGTCCTGGCGGATCCACAGCAGGTTGCGGCGGACCAGGGCGCCGACGTGGCGCGCGTGCGCGCGCGGCGAGATGCGCGCGTCGCCCTCGACGGCGAGCGGGGTTTCGGCGACGGCGGTGCTCATGCGGAGACCTCCTCGTAGGCGCGGGCGGGGATCTCGTCCTGCGGGGCACTGGCCTTGTGGCCGGTGAGGGACAGGAACACCTCGTCCAGACTGGGCAGTTCGGTGGAGATGGCGGCGATGGATGCCGCGTGCGCTGACCGCGCCGACGACGGCGGTGAGCTGTTCGTCGCTGAGGACCGGGACGAGCACGCTGCCGGTCTCGGTGTCCACGGTCGTCGTCGCGAGGCCGGTGAGCCCCGCCTCGTCGAACAGGTCGGCCAGCGGGCGCAGGTGCAGCGGGTCCAGCGGCCGGATGCGCAGGGTGCGCCCGCCGACGCGCGCCTTCAGCTCGTCGATCAGGCCGCCGGCGATGACCTTGCCGCGGTCGATGACGGTCAGCTCGGCGGCCAGTTGCTCGGCCTCCTCCATGTACTGGGTGGTGAGCAGCACGGTGACACCGTCGGCGACCATGCGCTTGACCTCCTGCCACACCTCGTTGCGGGTGCGGGGGTCGAGCCCGGTCGTCGGCTCGTCCAGGTACAGCACGGCCGGGTTGCCGATCATGGACGCGGCCAGGTCGAGCCGGCGGCGCATCCCGCCGGAGTAGGTGGCGGCGGGCCGCTTGGCGGCGTCGGTCAGCGAGAAGCGCTCCAGCAGCTCGTCGGCCCGCCGGCGGGCGTCCTTGCGGGACAGGTCGAGCAGCCGGCCGATCATGTAGAGGTTCTCCCAGCCGGGCAGCTTCTCGTCGACCGAGGCGTACTGGCCGGTGAGCCCGATCACCCGGCGCAGCTGCCGGGGCTGCCTCAGCACGTCGTACCCGGCGACGGTGGCCTGCCCGGCGTCCGGGGTGACCAGGGTGGACAGGCAGCGGACGAGGGTGGTCTTGCCAGCGCCGTTGGGGCCGAGCACGCCGAGGACGGTGCCTTCGCGCACCTCCAGGTCGACGCCGTCCAGCGCCTTGGTCTCGCCGTAGTGCTTGACCAGCCCCCGTACGGTGACGGCGCTGCGGCCGGTCGCAGCGTGTCGGGACGTGTTGTCGATTCGCGTCATGCCGACCACGGTGCCGGTGCCCACCGACAAACGGCCGACAGGACGCCGACAGCCCGCCGGCCGCCGCCGACAGGTCGCCGACAGCCGGCCGGTGCGGCGCGGGCCGAGGGGGCTCCCGGGGCGCGCGGCCACGGCGCGGGCGGTTCGCGGCCCGAGGGCGTCCGCGCCCGAGGAGGGCCCGGACCCGGCTGATCCGGCGCCCCGCCGGCCGCGGGAGGAGGTGTGCGCAGGAGCGCCCGGAAAGGCGGCAGCCCGCCGACGGGGGAAGATCGGCGGGCTGCCGTGGTGCCGCAGTGGCTCGTGGGCCCGGCGTGCCGGGCATTGCCTCGGACGGTGACCCGAGGGGGTGTCCCGGGGGTCGGCGTTCACCCCGCCGCGACGCCCGGCGCGCTCGCCCGCCGCACCGGGTACGGGGTCCGGGGGACGTCCGGGACGAGGGCGGTGCACCCGGCGCGCGCGGAGCGCGCACCGGATGCCGCTCGCCGACGGGCGGACGCCGCCCGAGGGGCCCTAGTGGACCGCGTGCTCGTCCAGCGGGAACGTCCCGCCGACCACGTCCTCGGCGAACGACCGGGCCGCGTCGCCCATCACCCGGCGCAGGTCGGCGTACTTCTTGACGAACTTCGGCACCCTGCCGTCGGTCAGCCCGAGCATGTCGGTCCACACCAGGACCTGCGCGTCGGTCTCCGCACCGGCGCCGATGCCGACGGTGGGGATGTGCAGCGTGCGCGTGACCTCGGCCGCCAGCTCCGCCGGGACCAGTTCCAGGACGACGGCGAAGGCGCCCGCGTCCTGGACCGACTTGGCGTCCCGCAGCAGCTGCTGCGCGGCCTCCTCGCCGCGGCCCTGCACCCGGTAGCCCATCGCGTTCACGGACTGCGGGGTGAGGCCGATGTGCGCCATCACCGGGATGCCGGACTCCACCAGCAGTTCGATCTGGCGGTGCGAGCGCTCGCCGCCCTCCAGCTTGACCGCGCCGACCCCGGCCTCCTTGACCAGCCGGGTCGCCGAGCGCAGCGCCTGGACCGGACCCTCCTGGTAGGAGCCGAAGGGCAGGTCGCCGACGATCAGGGCCCGGCGGGTGCCCCGTACGACCGCGGCGGACAGCATGGTCATCTCGTCCAGGGTGACCGGGACGGTGGTCTCGTAGCCCAGGTGGCAGTTGCCGGCCGAGTCGCCGACGAGCATGACCGGGATGCCGGCCTCGTCGAAGACCGAGGCGGTCATCGCGTCGTAGGCGGTCAGCATGGGCCACTTCTCGCCGCGCTCCTTGGCGGCGGTGATGTCGCGCACCGTGATGCGGCGGGTGCTCTTGCCGCCGTACAGCGCCTTGCCGCCGTCGGCGGACTTGAGGGCACCCTTCGCGGACTGCTCGGGGGCAGCCGAAAGCTGCGTCATCGCAACGGCTCCTTCTGTCATCTCGAGGCGCCCTGACGGCGTCCCCGGATCACCCCCATGGTGGCACCTGACGGCACGCGCGGCTAGACCGGGCCCGCCGGCCCGGGTGTCTGCCGCGCCACGCCGCTCCCCGGCGCGCCGCCGGGCCGGTCCCGGCCCCGTCCCCGGCGGGGCGCGCCGTGCCGTCCCCGCCGTGCCCCGTCCCCGGCGGGCGGGGACGGGGCCGGGGGCCGTGCCGATCGTAAGTTCTGCGTAAAGCATTTCCGATACGAGACGGTGCCGTATCGAATTACGTCTAGGGTGGTCGCCATGACAACCTCCGCTCCTCCGTCCGGCACGGGTGTCCCCGAGGCGGTGCACCGGCGCCGCTGGGCGATCCTCGGCGTGCTCATGCTCAGCCTGCTGATCGTGGTGCTCGACAACTCCATCCTGAACGTCGCGATCAAGACGATCTCGACCCCGGCGCCCACCGGTCTCGGCGCCACCCAGGGCGAGCTGGAGTGGGCCATCAACGCCTACACCCTCGTCTTCGCCGGCCTGCTGTTCACGGCCGGCCTCCTCGGCGACCGGCTCGGCCGCAAGAAGGTCCTGCTCGCCGGCCTCGCCGTGTTCGGCCTCGGCTCCGCGCTGGCCGCCGAGTCCGGCTCACCGGTGCAGCTGATCGTCTTCCGCGCGGTGATGGGTCTGGGCGCCGCCTTCGTCATGCCCGCGACCCTCGCCGTCCTGATGAACGTCTTCGAGCGCGACGAGCAGCCCAAGGCCATCGGCATCTGGGCCGGCGGCGTCGGGCTCGCCATCGCCATCGGGCCGATCACCGGCGGCGTGCTGCTGGACCACTTCTGGTGGGGGTCGGTCTTCCTCGTCAACGTGCCGATCGTGGTCCTCGCGATCGGCCTGATGATCTGGCTGGTCCCCGACTCCCGCGACCCGAGCCCCGGACGCATCGACCCGATCGGCGTCGTCCTCTCGGTCGTCGGCCTCGTCCTGCTCGTCTACGGCATCATCAAGGGCGGCCAGCTGGCCGACTTCACCGACCCGCAGGTCCTCGCGACCACCGGTGCCGGCCTCGCGGTCCTCGTCGGCTTCGTCGTCTTCGAGAAGCGCAGCGACCACCCGTCGATCGACGTCACCCACTTCCGCAACAAGGTCTTCTCGGCCGCCATCTCCGCCATCGCGCTGGTCTTCTTCGCTCTCATGGGCGTGACCTTCTTCTCGGTCTTCTACACCCAGAGCGTGCGGGGCTACTCGCCGCTCCAGACCGGTCTGCTGATGCTTCCGCTGGCCGTCGCCCAGCTCGTCTTCGCGCCCCGCGCCCGGCTGGTCGTCGACCGCTTCGGCAACCGGGCCACCTGCACCGCCGGCCTGCTGACCATCGCCGCGATGCTCGCCGCGTTCGCCACGCTGGAGGCCGACACCCCGATCTGGATCCTGGAGGTCGTCTTCTTCCTGATGGGCACCGGGATGGCGCACATCATGACGCCCACCAGCGTCGTCATCATGCAGGCCCTGCCCCGCGAGAAGGCGGGCTCCGCCTCCGCCCTCAGCAACACCTTCCGCCAGGTCGGCGGCGCCCTCGGCATCGCCGTCCTCGGCTCCGTGCTCTCCACGGCCTACCGCAACGGCATCGAGGACAAGCTCGCCCTCGTCCCCGCCCCGCTGCGGCACACCGCCGGCGAGTCGATCGAGGCGACGCTCGGCGTCGCCGCCGGGCTCGGCCCGCGGGGCAGCGCCCTCGTCGCCCCGGCGAACGACGCCTTCCTGCACGCCATGCACGTCACCGCCCTGTGCGGCGCCGGCGTCGCGGTCCTCGGCGCGGTCGTCGTCGCGCTCTTCCTGCCCGGCCGCCCCCCGGCCCCCCAGGAGAGCGCGGAGCAGGCCGAGTTGGTGACGGCCGCGGACGGGCGGACCGGACAGGACTGAGGCCGGCCCGCGCCGGGGGACGGACGGGCGGGAGGGTCCACGGACCCGCGCCGTGCGGAGCGGCGGGCGCCTCCCCGCCCGGGGCGGGTGCCCGCCCGTTCCGCCCACCGGGGACAATGACAGCAGGCAGACGACGGGAACGGAGTTCGACGTGAGCCTCGCGGAAGGCCCGGACAGGCAGGGCTGCCCCGGCCGGGGAAGGCCCCGGAGCGAGGCCGTGGAGCGCGCCATCATCGAGGGTGTGATGAAGCTGCTCGAAGAGGGCGTGCCGCTCGCCGACCTCTCCATCGAGCGGCTCGCCCGCACCGTCGGCGTCGGCAAGGCGACCATCTACCGCCGCTGGAGCGGCAAGGACGAACTCTTCGTCGACGTGATGCGCGCCGCCGAGCCGCAGGACCCCGAACTCCCCGGCGTCTCCATGCGCGACGACCTCGTCGTCCTGCTCGAATCGCTGCGCCGCCGCGGCCTGGTCAGCCGCTCCTCGGCGATCCTGCACAACGTGCACGCCCAGATGAAGAGCAACCCCCGGCTGTGGGCCGCCTACGACGCGATGGTCATCGCGCCCCGCCGCCGGCTCGGCTACGAGGTGCTGCGCCGCGGCCAGCGCGACGGCGAACTGCGCGACGACGTCGACATCGAACTCCTCAACGACATGTTCGTCGGCCCGCTGCTCGTGCGGACCGTGCTGCGTCCCGAGACCGACCTCCCCGAGGGCCTCGCCGAACAGGTCGTCGACACGCTCCTGGAGGGCCTGCGCCCCGCCCGGCCGTGACAGGGCCCCCTCCTGACGGTGCGTATGTGCGCGTTTCGTCACAGAGGGCGCAGTGCGGGCCGTCCCGCGGAACTCCGGACGCGACGTCGTTCGTCCCCTTGCCTGTACGGCCGTCCCGGACGGCGAGAACGACACCGGACATCCCCTAGGGTCGTAGCCGAGGGGCAGACGGTGCGCACGGCAGTTTGTGAGGCGACTAAATGGCGCAGGCGTATATGACGGAGACGGGCGGCGGCGGCCAGGGGCCGGACCGCGGAGGGTCCCGGATCCGGCGCCTGTTCGACGGCTGGCGCGGCGACCGCGGCATCTGGCGCCGCGGCCTGGTCCTCGCCGCCGTCGCGGTCCTCCTCGCCCTGGTGATGTTCGCGCACGCCCAAATCCCCAACCGGATCGGCAACCTGGGCAGTCTCACCGAGACGTTCCTGCCCTGGGCCGGACTGATGGTCCCGGTGCTGTTCGTCCTCGCGCTCGTGCGCCGGTCGGCCACGGCCCTGATCGCGGTGCTGCTGCCCGCCGTCGTCTGGCTCAACCTCTTCGGCGGGCTGCTCACCGACAAGACCGGCACCGGGGGCGACCTCACCGTCGCCACCCACAACGTCAACGCCGACAACCCCGACCCCGTCGGCACCGCCCGCGACGTGGCGTCCTCGGGCGCCGACGTGCTCGCCCTGGAGGAACTGACCGCGTCGGCCGTGCCGGTGTACGAGCGGGCGCTCGCCCCGACGTACCCGTACCACTCCGTGCAGGGCACCGTCGGGCTGTGGAGCAAGTACCCGCTCGACGACGCGCGTCCGGTGGACATCAAGCTGGGCTGGACCCGGGCCATGCGGGCGACGGTGACCGCGCCGGCCGGCCGGGTCGCCGTCTACGTCGCCCATCTGCCGTCGGTGCGCGTGAAGATGGAGGCCGGGTTCACCGCCCGGCAGCGCGACACGAGCGCCGACGCGCTGGGCGAGGCCATCGCCGACGAACCGCTGAAGCGGACCGTCCTGCTCGGCGACCTCAACGGCACCATGAACGACCGCGCCCTGAACGCCGTCACCGCACAGATGCGCTCCACCCAGGGGGCGGTGGGCAGCGGGTTCGGGTTCAGCTGGCCGGCGTCGTTCCCGATGGCGCGGATCGACCAGATCATGGTCAAGGGCGTCGAGCCGGTGACCTCGTGGACCCTGCCCGGAACCGGCAGCGACCACCTGCCGATCGCGGCCCGCGTGCGCCTCGGCGCGACCGGTTCCTGACGTCTGGAATACTGGGCCCCCTCGACTTTGTTTAGCGACTGAACTTAACGTTCGTCCCGGAACCCGCACACAGGGCCGTGTGCGGGTCCCCGCCGTGCGCGCGGACGCCCCCGCGATCCCGCGCCCCGCACGGACCCCGCCCACCCCGCTCGTCCGAAAGGCCGACCATGCCTCTGGCCCTGCTCGCCCTCGCCGTGGGCGCGTTCGGTATCGGCACCACCGAGTTCGTCATGATGGGGCTGCTCCCCGACGTGGCCGACGACCTGCACGTCTCCCTGCCGACCGCCGGGCACCTCGTCTCCGCGTACGCGCTCGGCGTGGTCGTCGGCGCCCCGCTGCTCGCGGCGGCCACCGCCCGGATGCCCCGCCGCACCGTCCTGATCGCCCTGATGGTCCTCTTCGTGGCCGGCAACGCCCTCTCCGCGGTCGCCCCCGGCCACCACTGGCTGCTCGCCGCCCGCTTCCTCAGCGGCCTGCCGCACGGCGCCTTCTTCGGTGTCGGCGCCGTCGTGGCCACCGGGCTGGTCGCCCCCGAGCGCAAGGCCCGCTCCGTCTCGCTGATGTTCCTCGGCCTCACCGTCGCGAACATCGCCGGCGTCCCCGTCGCCACGGCCCTGGGGCAGCACCTGGGCTGGCGGGCCGCCTTCCTCGGCGTGAGCGTGATCGGTCTCGCCGCCGTCGCCGCGCTGTACCTGCTCGTCCCGCACGACCGCGCGCACCCCTCGCAGGCCGGTCTGCGCGGCGAACTGGCCGCCCTGCGCTCCCTGCCCGTCTGGCTCGCCCTCGCCACCACCGTCGCGGGCTTCGGCGCGCTCTTCGCCGCCTACAGCTACATCGCCCCCATGCTGACGGACGCCGCCGGCTACGGCGAGGGCAGCGTCACGCTGCTGCTCGCGCTCTTCGGCGTCGGCGCCACCGCCGGCAACCTGCTCGGCGGCCGGCTGGCCGACCACTCCACGCGCGGCACGCTCTTCGGCGGACTGCTCGCGATGACCGCGGTCCTCGCGCTGTTCCCGGTCCTGATGACGGACCGGTGGAGCGCCGCCGCCGGCGTCACCCTGCTCGGCGCGGCGGCGTTCGTCACCGGCTCGCCCCTCCAGCTCATGGCCATGGAGAAGGCCGCGGCGGCGCCGTCGCTGGCGTCGTCCGCGAACCAGGCCGCCTTCAACCTGGCGAACGCCGGCGGGGCCTGGATCGGCGGGCTCGCGCTGGCCGCCGGCTTCGGCGTGACGGCACCGGCCGTCGCCGGGGCGGGACTCGCGGTCCTGGGCATCGGCGTGGCCGGCGTGGCGTACGCCGTGGACCGCGGCCGTACGCGGCGGCCGGCCCGTCCCGCCCGTGTGGTGGCCACCGGACACCCCGAGCGCGCGGAGGCGCTGCGGCGCACCGGGTGACGTGCCGCCCGGCGGCGGTGGGGCGCGGCCGATCGGACGGAGGGGCACACCGCGCCGTGCGCCGCCCCCCCTGGGGCCCGGCGGCCTCGGTCGGCTTGCGGGGGCGGCGCGTTCCGTGCGCCGGCGCCGCCCCGCCCACTGCGCGGGAGCGGGGCGGCTCCGCGGCGTCAGCTCGCCGTCTCCGGGGGGTCGAAGCGGGCCAGGTCGCGCAGCCAGGTGCGGGCCGAGCCGTCCGACGGCGCACGCCAGTCGCCGCGCGGCGAGAGCGAACCGCCCGCCGAGACCTTCGGCCCGTTCGGCATGGCCGAGCGCTTGAACTGGGCGAAGCCGAAGAAGCGGCGGCAGAACTCCTCCAGCCAGCGGCGGATCTCCGGCAGGTCGTAGGCGACCCGCTCCGCCGCGGGGAAGCCCGGCGGCCAGGCACCGGCGTCCGCGTCGTGCCACGCGTGCCAGGCCAGGAAGGCGATCTTCGACGGCCGGAAGCCGTAGCGCAGCACGTGGAAGAGCGTGAAGTCGTGCAGCGCGTACGGGCCGATCTTCGACTCGGTGGACTGCAGCTCCTCGCCCGGCACGAGTTCCGGGCTGATCTCGGTGTCGAGGATCGCGGCCAGCGTCCGCTCGGTGTCCGCGTCGAACTGGTGGCTGCCGATCACCCAGCGGATGAGGTGCTGGATCAGCGTCTTGGGGACGCCCGAGTTGACGTTGTAGTGGCTCATCTGGTCGCCCACGCCGTACGTGCACCAGCCGAGCGCCAGCTCCGACAGGTCGCCGGTGCCGAGCACGATGCCGCCCCGCTGGTTGGCGAGCCGGAACAGGTAGTCGGTGCGCAGCCCGGCCTGCACGTTCTCGAACGTGACGTCGTAGACGGGCTCCCCGGAGGAGAAGGGGTGGTCCATCTCCCGCAGCATCAGCCGGGCGGTCGGCGTGATGTCCAGCTCGGCCGCGGTGACCCCCAGGGAGCGCATCAGCTCGTGCGCGTTTCCCTTGGTGTGGTCGCTGGTGGCGAAGCCGGGCAGGGTGAAGGCGAGGATGTCGCTGCGCGGGCGGCCCGCCCGGTCCATGGCCCGGGCGGCGACGATCAGCGCGTGCGTGGAGTCCAGGCCCCCGGAGACCCCGATGACCACCTTCGGGCCGCCGATGGCGGCGAGCCGCTGCTGGAGCCCGGCGACCTGGATGTTGTACGCCTCGAAGCAGTCCTGGGCGAGCCGGTCGGGGTCCGCGGGGACGAACGGGAAGCGCTCGACACGGCGCCGCAGGCCCAGATCGCCGGTCGGCGGGCCGAGCCGGAACGGCAGCGTCCGGAAGTCCGCGGTGCGGGCCGCGTGGGTGCGCCGGTTGTCGTCGAAGCTGCCGGTCCGCATCCGCTCCTGGCGCAGCAGGTCGAGGTCGACGTCGGCCACGCAGCGGCGGTCGTCGAGCGGGAAGCGGTCGGACTCGGCGAGCAGGGCCCCGTTCTCGTAGACCATGGTCTGCCCGTCCCAGGACAGGTCGGTGGTCGACTCGCCCAGTCCGGCCGCCGCGTACACGTAGGCCGCGATGCCCCGCGAGGAGGCCGACCGGCACATCAGCCTGCGGTCCTCGGCCCGGCCGACGGTGATCGGGCTGCCGGAGAGGTTGGCGAGGACCGTGGCACCCGCGAGCGCGGCCTCGGCGCTCGGCGGCACCGGCACCCACATGTCCTCGCAGATCTCCGCGTGCAGCACGAGCCCGGGGACGTCGTCCGCGGCGAACAGCAGGTCCACGCCGAACGGCACCTCCTGCCCGCCGACCCGGATCGTGCCGCCGCGCTCGTCGTCGCCCGCGGCGATCTGCCGGCGCTCGTAGAACTCCCGGTAGTTCGGCGGGTACGACTTGGGCACCACCCCGAGGACGCGGCCCCGGTGCACGACCACCGCGCAGTTGTAGAGCCGGTTGCGGCGGCGCAGCGGGGCTCCCACGACGAGCACCGGCAGCAGGTCCGACGACCCCGCGACCACCTCGGCGAGCGCCTGCTCGACCTGGTCGAGCAGCGCGTCCTGGAGCAGCAGGTCCTCGATGGAGTAGCCGCACAGGCCCAGTTCCGGGAAGACGGCCACGGCGACCCCCTCCTCGGAGCAGCCGCGCGCCTGGCGCAGGACCGCCTCGGCGTTGGCGTGCGGGTCCGCGATGACGGTGTGGCCCGTGCAGGCGGCGACGCGGGCGAAGCCGTGCTGATAGAGCGACCGGAAGTTCGAAGGAGGCACCCGGCCAGTGTAATCGTCAGAGCGACGCGATGGCGGGCGGGTGCGGCGGGCGGACCTCCGGCACGGCCCCCGACGGCCGCCCTCGGCCACGTCCCGTCCCGGCGCATCCCGGCTCCGGCTCCGGGCCCGCGGTGGGCAGGAGGCCCTCGCCCACGGCGGCCCCCGGCGCGCCGCCGGCCGGCGGCCCCGCCGCCCGGGACGCGCGATGCGCCCGCCTCCCGGGGGAGACGGGCGCATCGTGGGTGGGTGCCGGTCAGTGACGGCGGTAGGAGTCGACGTAGCCGGGAGCGGGCGAACCCACGCCGGTGACGTCGTCGTAGCCCTTCACGGCCTTCAGCGAGCTGTCCTTGCCGAGGCTGCGGACCGAGGTCAGCAGACCGTCCGACGCGTCGAAGCCGTTCGCGAAGTCCACGCGTGCCACGGCGAGTCCGGTGCCCGTGGGCCGGTCCGTGACGTCGTGGTACGCCTTCGAGCCGGCCTTGGCGTAGATCGACGGGTTGGCGAATCCGATCGCCTTGCCGCCGCGCGCCTCCTGGGCGAGCGCCTGGACCGCCGCGATCACCGGAGCGGCGAGCGAGGTGCCGCCGATGCGGTACTCGCTGTACTGCTCCGTCCCGTCGGGGAAGGACTGCGTCTGGCCGACCTTGAAGCCGGTGTTGGGGTCGGCGATCGCCGCGATGTCCGGGACGACCCGGTTGCCCGCCGCGTTGTTGGCCTTGGCCAGCTTGTTCGGGACGACGCCCCGCTGGTAGTAGGGCTCCGCCACGGTCCTGCTGGTGCCGCCGCCGGCGCCGGAGGTGAAGGCGCCCGGGAACCCGGTCCAGCGCTTGCCGTTGGTCGACAGCGAGGCCTTCTCGGTGCCCCAGCCGGTCTCCCAGAGGTACGTGTTGCCCTTGCCGACCGCCAGCGAGGTGCCGCCGACCGCCGTCACCCACGCCGAGTTGGCCGGGGTGTCGACCTGCTTCGTGCCGGTGTTGGCTACCTCGTCGCCGTTGTCACCGGAGGAGAAGTAGAAGCCGATGCCCTCGACCGCGCCGAACTGGAAGACCTGGTCGTAGGCGGCCGCGAGGTCGGGGGTCTGGTTGGCCTCGATGTCGCCCCACGAGTTGGAGACGATGTCGGCGAGGTGACCGTCGACGATCTTGCTCAGCGAGTCGAGCAGGTCGTCGTCGTAGCAGGAGGCGGCGCCCACGTAGGTGATGCTCGCGGCCGGTGCGACCGCGTGCACGGCCTCGACGTCGAGGGTCTCCTCGCCGTACCAGCCGGCCGCCCCGCACTCCTCGGTCTTCGTGTAGCCGGCCGGCAGCACCTGGCGGAGCTGGCTGGTCGAGTACGCCGCGTCACCGTGCTTGCGGGCGTAGGTGGCCGCGTCGAAGGCGATGGTCGGCGAGGCGTACGCGTCGGTGATGGCGACCCGCACGTGCTTGCCGGTGCGGCTGCCCGCGCCGTAGGCGGCGCGCAGCTGCTTGCCCGTGTACCCCTTGACGGCGTACGGGATCTTGCCGCCGTAGGCGGAGGGCAGGCTGCTCGCCGTGTTCGAGCCGTAGTACGAGGAGAACGGCCCGGAGTTCTTGAACACCGCGTCCGGGGGCGGCAGCTGGTCGGCGTGCCGCGCCTTGTGCGGGGCGTTGTCCAGTCCGGTGACGGTCAGGACGGCGCCGTCCAGGGCGGCCGGCGCGGAGGCCGTCCGCGACGGGGCGCGGTAGGTCCTGCCGCTCTTGGTGTAGTTGTGCAGCCGGGTGCCGAACGCCTTCTCGGCGGCGGCCACGTCGCCGGTCACGGAGACGTAGTGCTGCGTGGTGCCGGTGACCTTCAGGCCGGCGGAACGCAGCCACGACTTCACCGCGGCGACCTGCGCCTTGGTGGCGCCGAAGCGGGCCTGCGTCTTCCCGGCGCTCAGGTACTTGCCGTACGAGGCCGAGTTCGGGTCGGACACGGACCGGGCGTACGCGGCCAGGCCCTTGGCGTCGCGGCCGGCGAGGTAGACCCGGGCCGAGACCCGGGACCCGTCCGAGGCGGCGCCCTTGTCGGCCTGGGCGGTCGCCCACGCGGGCTTGGTGCCCGCGAGGGTGTCGCGGCTCGGACCGTCCGCGGCGTGGGCCGCGGGTATGCCGAACGCCAGCGCGCCGGCGAGCAACGGCAGTGTCGCCGCCATGCTCACTCCGGCACGCCTGGTGGCGCGGTTGGATCTCATAGAACCCCCTGCGATGCGGTTCGTCGCATGTAGTGGTCGGTCGGTGAACCACGTGGGACCCCGCGCCCTGTCCGGGCGGGAGGAATGGATCACGGATGGGGGCCACTCTTGCGATGAACCGTTCATGCCAGGGGAATGAAAGTGCCAAGGAAACCCCAAGTAGCCTTGTTTAGCCGCCATTTGGGGCGATTTGACGTGACCTCATGCCCAAGAACGAGGGTTTTCCCTCGGTCTGTCGGAGCGGCACGCAGGAGCGGCTCCCGCGCGGGACGGCGGGCCTGCTAGCGCAGCGGGACGCCACGGCCCGGGGCCGGGGTCTCCGGGCCGTGCACCGCTCGACGCAGCCTCGGCCCGCGTGGACGCCGCCCGGACGACGGGTGCTCGTCGCCCTTCGCGGTGCTCGCGGAGCGGCCGCGTCGGCGGACCGGGGCGGCGCGAGCACCGCGCCGCCCGCCGCGGGACCCGCGACCACGACCACCGCGGAGGCGCGCTGCGACCCGGTGGCGCCGGGCGGGGACCCGCCCGGCACGGCCGCGGGCCTCCCCGCGGGCCCGGCGCGGCACCGTGACCGCGGGCCGGGCGGAACCCGTGACGCGTCCCTCGGAGAAGGGGACGGCCGGGACGCGAGCGACGGCCGGTGCGCTGCCCGTACGGGCCCGCCGGGCCCCGTCGGAGGCCCCGACCGCTCCCCGGCCCGCGCCCCTCCCGGCGGGCCGGGGAGCCGGTGGGGGGCGGGCCTTACGGCAGGGTCCGTGAGCAGGCAGTATGGGCACCGGAGCGGGACACCCCCCGTACGCGGGGCGTTCAGACCGAGGTCGCCCGGCCGATCAAGGTCCGCAACGCGCACGAAATGGTGTTGTGGTGGGATGCTCAGGTGCCCCGATCGTCTCCGATGCGTGGGAGCAGGCGGCCTGACCAGCAAGGATGGGTGGAAGCGGAAGATGGACAAGCAGCAGGAGTTCGTGCTCCGGACGCTGGAGGAGCGTGACATCCGGTTCGTACGTCTGTGGTTCACGGACGTGCTCGGCTTCCTCAAGTCGGTGGCCGTGGCCCCGGCCGAGCTGGAACAGGCCTTCGACGAGGGCATCGGCTTCGACGGCTCGGCCATCGAGGGCTTCGCCCGGGTCTACGAGTCCGACATGATCGCCAAGCCGGACCCGGGCACCTTCCAGGTCCTGCCCTGGCGCGCCGAGGCCCCCGGCACCGCCCGGATGTTCTGCGACATCCTGATGCCGGACGGCTCCCCGTCCTTCGCGGACCCGCGCTACGTCCTCAAGCGCGCCCTCGCCAAGACCTCCGACCTGGGCTTCACCTTCTACACCCACCCCGAGATCGAGTTCTTCCTGCTCAAGGACCGCCCGCTGGACGGCTCGCGGCCCACCCCCGCGGACAACTCGGGCTACTTCGACCACACCCCGCAGAACGTGGGCCAGGACTTCCGGCGCCAGGCCATCACCATGCTGGAGTCGATGGGCATCTCGGTGGAGTTCAGCCACCACGAGGGCGCCCCCGGCCAGCAGGAGATCGACCTGCGGTACGCCGACGCCCTCTCCACGGCCGACAACATCATGACCTTCCGGCTGATCATGAAGCAGGTCGCGCTGGAGCAGGGCGTGCAGGCCACGTTCATGCCGAAGCCGTTCTCGGAGTACCCGGGCAGCGGCATGCACACCCACCTCTCCCTCTTCGAGGGCGACCGCAACGCCTTCTACGAGTCCGGCTCGGAGTACCAGCTCTCCAAGGTCGGCCGCTCCTTCATCGCCGGCCTGCTGAAGCACTCCGCGGAGATCTCCGCGGTCACGAACCAGTGGGTCAACTCCTACAAGCGCATCTGGGGCGGCTCGGAGCGCACCGCCGGGGCCGGCGGCGAGGCCCCCTCGTACATCTGCTGGGGCCACAACAACCGATCCGCGCTGGTCCGCGTCCCGATGTACAAGCCCGGCAAGACCGGATCGGCGCGGGTCGAGGTCCGCTCGCTCGACTCGGGCGCGAACCCCTACCTGGCCTACGCGCTGCTCCTGGCCGCGGGCCTGAAGGGCATCGAGGAGGGCTACGAGCTCCCGCCGGGCGCCGACGACGACGTCTGGGCCCTGTCCGACGCCGAGCGCCGCGCCATGGGCATCGAGCCCCTGCCGCAGAACCTGGGCGAGGCCCTGACCCTCATGCAGCGCAGCGAACTCGCGGCCGAGACCCTGGGCGAGCACGTCTTCGACTTCTTCCTCCGCAACAAGAAGTCGGAGTGGGAGGAGTACCGCAGCGAGGTCACCGCCTTCGAGCTGCGGAAGAACCTGCCGGTGCTGTAGGAGCAGGTCAGGGCGGTTTGCGCCGTCTTCACCGGGAGGGTCCGCGGCCTCGGCCGCGGGCCCTGTCGGCTGTCCGGCTACGGCTGGGCCGTCTGTGGGCCGTCGGATGCTGAGTCGGGGCGTTGGAACACGGAATCCACAGCCTTCCGGCTGCGGCCTTCGCTGCTCGGCAGCAGGTGTGTGTACACCCGGAGCGTGAAGCCGGGGTCGGTGTGCCCCAGGTACATACTCAGCGCCTTGATGTTCTCGCCCGCGTCGAGGAGCACGGACGCGTAGAAGTGCCTCAGCGCGTGCATGCCGTGCTCGCGGGCTGACTGGTGACGCTCGCCCGGCATGGGCCTAGGAATGACGCCGGCTGCGACGAGTGCGGGCTTCCAGAAGTGCGTGTTGAAGTCCGTTCGGCGCAAGGCACCCCGGCCATCTGGCCGCACGAACAGAAGCTGCTTCGTGACGGGGCGGCCGTCGGGACGCTGCCACGGCAATGTCACCGGTACGGGAGGGTGAGCGGCCATGTGCTCCTTGAGGACGCGCGCGACAGAGCCGGCGAGCGGCACGTCCCGTTCCTTCTCCCGCTTCGGAGGAGCGAACACGAGCTTTCCGCTGGACACCTTCACCTGGTACGCGACGTGCAGCCATCCAGTGTCGAACCTGATCTCATCGGCCGGAAGCCCGAAGATCTCGCCTTGTCGCAGCCCGCAGCCGGCCCCCAGGTCGATGATCGCGCGGTGCTGCGCTGGGAGGGCGGCGCGCACGGCGAACGTGCGCTCGGCGGTCCACGGGACTACACGGCGATTGTTTGGGCCGGGGGCGCGGACCGTGCTGGATTTACAGGGGTTCCGGTGCAAGTGGTCGTCTTCCACAGCCGCGGCGAAGACTCCAGAGACGCTCGCAAAGATGACCCGCCGGTAGCTGGACGCGGGGACTGCCCGCTCCAGGTCGGCGAGCCAGTTGCGGATGTGCTCGGGCTTGAATGTGCCGAGGGGACGAGGCCCCAGGTAGGGGATGGCGTGACGCCGGATCTGGACGCCTACTGGCTCCCTGCTGGTGGGGTCTGTTGTCTGCGACTGAAGCCACTTTTCCGCGTACTGTCGAAATGTGATTCGCCCGGCCTTGGGGTCGATGTAGCGGCCGCCGTCCATGTCGGCCTTGGTTTTCGTCAGCCACTGCTCGGCTCTGCGCTTTTGCCCATCGGGGAAGCTCTGCGACTTCTCCGTGCCATCGGGGCCGATGTAGCGGGCCCGGTAGCGGAGACCGGTGCCGTGGCGGTCGGACTTCGTGCGGACTGTCTTGCCGTCGTCGTCTTTCTCGGTCTTGAACCAGCGGTCCTGGATGTGGCCGGCCATGTGGTGTCTGCGTCTCCTCATACAGAGGGAGGGCCACCGAGATGGCCCTCCCAGGGAACAGCGATGACAGGTCTAGGCGGCGTCAATCTCGGCGCGCTGCTGCTGAGCGACGAACGCCTGAACGTCGGTGGGGTCGTAGCGCAGGTGCTTGCCGATCCGGAACCCTGCCGGGCCGGTCCGCTTCTTGCGCCACTGGTAGACGGTTTCGAGAGGGACACCGAAGATCTCGGCGAGGTCGCCCGGGGTGAGGTACCGATCGGGTAAGCCGCCGCGGAGGGCGGCGCAAGGGTCGGGTTGAGCGGAGCGGGATCGGCTCATGGGGTGTCCTCAGAAGTTGAGTCACGTTGGTGTCGGGGACCTCGGGCTCCCTATGTGTCCGAGGCTCGGGTTTCTGCGTCACCCTCGCCATCAGCGTCATTGGGGGCTCTGACCTGCGGTTTTGGGTGACACGGTGGATTGGCCCTGCGTCACCGGTCCGTCATCGGTTGCGTCACCGGGTGACGCAGGTGACGCACGATGACGCAGAGAAAGCCGTCTGCGTCATCACTGTTGTCGCAGGTCAGTGGCCTTTTTCCGGGCCGGGTGACGCGGGTGACGCAGCGTCTTCCTACTTAAGACAAAGAAGGGGCTGTCTGTAGTAGTTGGTTGCCCTTGCAGAGCGAAGAAGGAGCCGCTGCGCGGCGCGACCCTTGGGCGGCGTTCCGCCGAACTGCAAGAGGAGCACACATCGCCGCGGCCGGTGCTCCTCTTGCAGTTCGCTTGAGCCTGCGGGCTGCGGGTCAGAACGCCCGCGACTGCTCGTGCGGGGCCGGGGGCAGTGTGCGGGTCATTTCGAGGTAGCGGCCCGCCTTGGTACGGCCCGCGTCCACGACCACGCGGCGCGCCGCCAGGGTGGGCTGGAGGCGCTTGAGTCGGTCCGAGAGGACTTTGCCGGTGGTCGGCCACCCCTTCGGCAGGGGACGGCATCCGTCGCCGCTGTAGAGGCTGCTGAGGCAGGCAAGCCACTCGGTCGACGTCATCCGCTGCGCCGTGCCCGGCTCGATCGTGTCGGCGTGCTGGAGGACGGTCTGGGCGAGGAGGTCACCTTCAATGACGTCGTCGTTCAAGTCGTCCAGGCTCGCCCGGTACGAGGGCAGTGCCCCGAGGCCGGTGGCCGCGTCGAACTGCGCGCAGAGGTGAGCGAAATCCGCCATACGCAGGTCGGTCGGGGTGTCCGCTTCCACGGCCCGGACCTTGACCGTGAGGTCCAGGAGCGAGCCGAGGACCACCGGCAGAGCGTCCGCGTAGTCGGCCCACAGCTCGGCTTCGGTCCGCCGGATATTGGGCCGTTCCAACCGCAGCGGTAGGAGTCGGTCCGCGAGGTCGGGGCGGATGACGCCGACGTCGATTCCGGTGAGTAGGAGGGGCCGGCGGTAGCCGACGCGGAAGACGTCCCCGTCGGTGAACAGAGCGCGCTTGACGCTCTCGGCTCCGGTCACGATGCAGCACATCGCATCCGACAGGTCCGGTGTGACGTGGGAGAGGTTGTCCAGTGCGGTGACCCATCCCGCCGCTACGGCCGCGATGAGGCTTTCCTCGTCCTTCGGGGCCCGGCGCAGGTCACCGCTCATGCCCTCGATGATCCGGGTGAGCATCCGGCCCCCGGTCGACTTGCCCGCGCCCTGCGGTCCGGTGAGGAACGGTGCGGGGACCGGCACGGAGGGTCCGAGGCAGCCGATCAGCCACACGATGGCCAGGCACTCGGTTTCCGCGGTGGCGAAGTTGCACAGCCGCATCAGTAGGTCGATGCCCTTGCCGTCGGTGTCCTTGGCCGGCAACGGGAGTTCCCCTGTGAGCTGTGTGCGTCGCCAGCAGACTTCCCGCGGGTCGGGGGTGAGGATGTCCCACCCGGTGGGGTGGATGCGGACGGACTTGCCGTCGTCGCGGCCCAGGTCCAGCCACGTCGCCCCGTCGAATCCCGGGGCCACGCGAATATGAACCGGTTGGACCTGCTCAGTCAGTGCGAGAGCTTCGATCAGGTCCAACGCCTCCCTGATCGCGGACCCGTTGAACGCCCCGCGCCCGTCCCGGTACAGGCCGACCATGAGTTCCTGCCGGTGGCTGCCCGTGGTGCCCTGGGAGCGGATCGGCCGTGCGACGGGGTGGCCGTTGCGCTGCGCGTACACGGTCCCATCAGCGGTGCGGAAGTAGCGGAAGTGGTCTTGGGCGTAGTCGGCGATGATCTGGCGGGCGGGTGTCTTGTCGTCGTCAGCCATGGGTGAGTCCCAACGTGGTCAGGGCGTTGGTCCACGCCTCGGTGCAGTGCCGGGCGGTCTCGCCCTTGGTCTGCGCTGCGGTGAACAGGCGGCCAGTGTGTGTCTCGGTGAGGCAGCCGCAGCGGCCGTGGGTGGACAGCACGGCGAGGAACGTGCGGTAGACGGTGGCGTGCACGGCGCTGCGGGCCTCGGTGATGCGCTGCTCCGCCATGGCGATGCCGCGATCGAGGTAGGTCGGCGTGCGGTGCGGGCACGTCCCGCCCCCGACCGGTGCGGGCACCGCGACGGACACCGGGCGGACCGGGGCTGGCGCCTTCACGGTCAGGGCCCGCACTACGTCCGGCAGGGGCGCCATGAGGCCGGTGCCGGGTCCGAGCCATCGGGTGTAGGCCATGGTCGATTTGATGTCCACGCCGGACCGCACGTTGTTGGCGCCTTGCATCGCGCCGCGGTAGATCCAGTGTTCGCCCCGGGTCGTCGGCACGGTCCGTGTGGTGGGCAGGCTTGCTCGGGCCCATGCGATGGCCTCGGCGTTGTCGAGGTCCACGACGGTGAGGCCGGCTCCGCCGGGGTGGTAGGCGACGCCCGCCGCCTCTCGCCACGCCGGCACCCACCTAGGCGAGCCGATGACACCCTGATCGGTGGTGGCGGCGGCCCAGCCGTGGCACGGCGCCGGGCAGGCGCAGGGGCCGGGGGTCTTCATGTTCGGTCGGCCACCGCACGCGTTCTTGGCGCAGGCCGGGCAGTTGCCGAACGGCACCTTCCCCGCTCGTAACGGGAGCGGAGGCACCCCGGAGGCTGCCAGCCAAAGAGCGGTAGCCAGGAGGTCTCGCCGAATGTCGGTCGGTTGGGTCATGCTGGGGGTCTCCAGTTCGGTGTAAGCGTGCTGGATTTGCGGCGGCCCCAGTTCTTGGCGGAAGGGGGCCGCCGTTGTCGTTCGTTGGGGGTGGTCAGGCCGCTTGCTGGCCGGGCAGGAGTCGCCCGTCGGCGGTCCGGTGCACGGCTCCGTCGGCGGTCAGTGCCCTGATCTCGCGGGAGACGGTGCCCTTGTTCAGCCCGGTCCGGTCGACGACGTCCTTCGCGGTGCGGGCACCGGCCTGCACGGCGGCCTGCACCTTGTCCCGGTTGCTCAGCGCCCCGGACGGTGCGGCCGTCTCCTTGACCAGGGCCAGGGGGCGCGGCGACTGTCCGCCGGTCGACTGGCCCGGAGCCCAGATCGATTTGGGCAGCGTGCGGACGCCCGCGTCGTCCAGGGTCCAGGTGCGGAGCATGCGTGGCCCGTAGCCCTTGAGGTAGCCGTGCCCGCGGTACTCGCGGCCCTCGGGGATCTGGTGCGGGGCGTAGTGCGCGCAGTCGTCCAGCGCCACCTGTGCTTGTGTCGTGCCGGCCACCCGCAGCGAGAAACGCGTCAGGAGGTTCGGCGCGATCAGCTTGTGCACGCCCGGTGCCCCGCCATCGGTGAGCGGATATTGCGTCGCCCACCACAGGACGACACCGCGCGAGCGACCGAGCGAGGACAGCTCGATCAGCCGTTGCAGCCGGTCCTTGTCCTTGCTGATCAGAGCCAGGATCACCTGTCCCTCATCGACCACAACGGTGAGCTGACGACCGTCCCAGACCGAGATGCCGCGCTGCTTCATGTCCGCCTTGCGGCGGGTCATCTCCGCGTGCGCGTCGTCCACGGCGTCGGTGATCTCGTCGCTCTCTACGGCGACGCGGCATGCGTGCTCCCAGACGGTGGCCTCTTCGCCCTTGCCGTCGATGAGCAGCAGGTCCCCACGCAGGTGAGCGGTTGCCATCAGCGGCCGGAAGGACCAGGACTTGCCGGTGCCGGACGCGCCGGACACCAGCAGCCGTTCATCGAAGGGGATCAGGACCTCATCGCCGGTCTCGGTGTCCAGACCGAGGCTCATCGACAGCGGATCGGCCGGGATGCGGTCCGGAGTCCACAGCGAGGAAACGCCCGCGGCTGCCGACCGCGTCGCCAGCGTGAGGGCAGCCCACCCGCCGCGCGAGGCGGACGTGATCCGTATGCGCAGCGCGGTGCGGGCACCGAGCAGGGCGCGGATGGAGTCGGCCTTGTCCGCGAGGGTCTTGACCGTCCATGTGCCGTCAAGCCGGATCTCGCAGCGGATGCCGCCCGGTTCCATCGCGGGCGGTGTGGTCACCGTGCCGGACAGGCCACGGTCCGGGGCGTGTTCCACCCAGTACGACGGGTCGAGCCGTTCCATGAGCTGACGTTCCTCCTCCGAGACCGACTCATCGACTGGGACCCGCAGCTTGCGGCGGCCGAGCGCGAGACCGGCCACGTTCGCTCCGATCAGCACAGCGGACGTGGCGGCCGGCCACACCGTCAGATGCGAGGCGGACATGACGACGGACGTGATGACCGTGGGCGCGGTGTGCAGCGCGTGTGCTTGGATCGCCCGAGTCTTGAGGGTGCTCGGGTAGTTCACCCGCGCCGCCTTGAGCTTGGCCCGGGTGTCCTGCTCGTGTCGGGAGGCTGCCTTGCTCGCCACCCGAGCCGCACGACGACCCGCGGCGAACGGGTTGTTCGACGCGGCCCGCGCGGTCAGTTGCTGCGACTTGGCCGTGGCGTGCGTGGACCGTGCGGCGTTGTGTTCTTTCTGCGCCGCCATGAGCGCCTTCAAGTGCTCGGGGGTGCGCAGCTTGTCCCGCCGGTCTGCCGCGAGATCCCAGCGGACGGCGAACGGGACGCAGACGGGGGCGAGCGCGTCCAGCGCGCTGTTGGTGGTGTGGGTGGTGGTCGACCATGCTTGTTTCCAGTCCACGAAAGGGTCCCTTCAAGACCGTGGATGAGGGCCGGTGCGCCGTTGCGTGGCGTCACCGGCCCGCCCTGGTTGCAGGGGGCGCGACTGTCGGTTGCGTCGACAGAACCGGTTGACCCCCTGCAACCACCTGTGACCTGCGAAGTTGCAGAGTTGAGCGATGGGGAAGGGTGGGGGCCCTACGCGCACGCGCGCGTAGAGCGGGCGGAAAGAGGGCCGTGCAACCCCCTGGCGGGCCGATGGAGAGCCGCGCAGAGAGTCGGGGGTCAAACCCCATCCACAGGGGGTATGCGGCGCCCTATGGGGCCTCTGCGGGTTTCGTCCGCACCCGACGGAATGGGGGATCAATGGCGCAGCAACCGTGGATGGCAGATCGGCTCCGGGTGGCTCTGTGGTTCGCCGGTGCCGTGGCTGCGTTCGGTGCGGTCGGGCTCGTGCTCTCCACCCTGGGAGCGCCGGGCACGCTCACGTGGGCGGCAGCCGCCGGGGCCGCCGTGGCGGGCGGTTGGGCCGGCAATCGGCTCATGGAGCGCTACAGCCAACGGCGTTGACGCAGGTCAATTGCGACCACGCCGCCCAGGCCGGGGAGCGTTGACCGCGCGGACAACGGTGACAACGCCCCATCCGAGGATCAGGACCATGAAGGCGAGCATCGCGAGGTTCGCGGCGATCGCGGTCAGCACGCCCACGAGGAGCGGGCCGAAGTAGACGCCGGCCGCGACCGTCCCGGCGCCGACGCCGGAGCCGAGCGCGATGCGCTGCACCGTCCGGTCCGGGGCGGCCTGGTGGATGTGGACCACCTGCGGGCCGGTCGGCTGCTGCGGGGCGGGAAGATTGGCGGGCTCGGTGTAGGCGTGCTGGCCGTTGGGGAGCTGGATCACGGTCAACGGCCGCTGTGCGGGCAGGTTGTTCTCCATCACGCACCCTCCGGGGCGTTGTCAGGGAAAGCGCAGGTCGTACACGTGCCGAGCGTGGGCGGGATGACGTACCCCACATCGCGGCGGCACTGCGGGCAGATGCGGCGGGCGGAATTCGCCCGCTCCAGGGCCGCCCACCGGCCCGGCGTCATCGGCCGCACTGGTTTCGCACGGTCGACGCGGTAGAGGTAGGCGACCAGCGGGCCCCGGTGGCGGCGGGGGCGCTGTAGTTCAGCCGCAACGCTCTGGCCACCCGGACGCAGCCCCATCGCGCGGAGCTGCCGGCGGGTAGCCAGACCCTCAGGAGCAAGGCGCCACCGGTACACGGGCAGCGTGGTCATCAGACGGAAGCCTCAGCCGGCTCGCTGTCCTGCGCGCTCTCGCGCAGCCGGTTGGCGACCCATCCGATCGACCAGCCGGTCTCTTCCGCAAGCTGGCGAACCGACTTCTCACCCTCACCGAACGAGCGGAGGTAGGAGCGAGCGTCGCTCTCACGCATCTTCCGGCCCGGGGCCGGACCACCGTTCACGGCGGTGTTCACGGCGCCGTTCGCGGTGTTCACGCTCTCCCGCTCAACAGCCTCGCGGGAGGCGATCGAGACGACGTTGCGGGCCTGCTGTTCGAGCCGTGAACGCTCCGCCTGTTCACGCTGTTCACGTCGCACCGCGTCCTGGCGCTGCTGCTCCTCGCGCCGGACCCGCTCCTCGTATTCGCGCTGCTCACGGCGTTCCTCAGCCGCGCGGTCCTGGCGTTCACGCTCCATCCGCGCGGCGTGCTCGCGCTCCGCAGCACGCTCGGAAGCCTCCCGATCCGCCCGTTCGCGTTCGACCCTTTCGGCGTGATCGCGAGCCTGCTGTTCACGGTGTTCACGGTCCGCCCGTTCGTGTTCACGGTCGGCGCGCTCCTGCCGTTCACGCTGCTCGGTCTCAGTGGCCCGTGAACGCTCGATCCGCTCAATGGCCCGGTTGATCGCCCGCCGATATGCCAGGCCCGCCTCAGCGGTGACGATCAGCAGAAGCGGCGCCACCGAGTGAACGGCAACGCCGACCGCGTCCCCGCCCAGCGCGCTGTCCCCGATGTTCAGAAGCAGCGTCATCAGACCGGTCATCCACCGCAGCACCGCCGGCCACGCCCCGGAACTCCCCCCGAGGCGGGCCACGGTCGCATCGAGACGGACCACGATGACCACCGCGGTATCCACAACCAGGGGAAGGATCGGCGCCGTGCCGGTCCAGCCATCCGGGGTGACCCGCTCGACCAGCGGCGTGACAGTGAGGACGGAGAACAGCACCGCACCGGCGGTGATGGCCCACGTCCCACAAGAGAGCGTCTTCTCAGCGGAGCGGATCTGCCCCGGGGAGAGGGAATCAAGCATCCCAACCCCCGTCCCCAGCGACCGCCCGCACGCTGGCGAGGGTGGGCCCGTAGGCGATGAGGCGAACCTCCGCACCGGCGTAGCGGGCGAACGCCTTAAGCACCCACGTGTCGCCGGTCTGCTCACCGAACTCCACCGACTCCGGACGGATACCGAGAGCCACCCGCCACACCTCGAACTCCCCCAGCCCGTTGTGCAGGGCCAGGTCCACACGCTCGGGGAAGATCGGCGTCACACCCACCGCGGGAGCGGGCAGATGGCCACATTCGGCGGCCAAGGCAACCAGGGCCCGCATCGGCACGGACAAGCCGGCCAGCCTCGACAGGCCGCTCATGCGCCCAGACCCTTGGTCGAAGCGGACCGGCGAGTCAGCGCCACCCGCGCGGCCAACGCCCGGCGACGGGCCCTGCGCAGCCGGCGCGCGTCCAGCTCGGACGGCACCCGGTCCATGGTGATGATGTACGCGTCGATCAGCTCGATGTCCGCGAGGATGACCGGCATCTCAGTCTCGATCGCGTCCAGCTCCGCGTCCGTCGGCTCCATCCACGGAGCGAACGCGGTAACAACGTCCTGAACAGTAACGATGTCCTTCATTGGGTCGTGTTCCTCTCATACAGGAACGGCCCGAACAGCGGCCCCGGTGTTCCAGCACCGGGGCCGCGCGCCGTTGAAGTCGGTAGATCCGGCTCCCCTCAGCGCTGCTCGTACGAGACGAGCAGCGGAGGCAACCGGCGCGGCGCACGCCGCGAGGTTGAAGCGCAGCCAATCGCCGCGCGGTCCGCCTTTTCGACTCGGGGAGGCGGGGCCCACCTATGCAGTTATCAAGCAACTCCCAACTCGGGGCCTCCCGTTGCGGCAGGCCATCCCGAACCAGAACCGTTCCGCCGGAGAGCGGTGCGGCGTCGCATGAACAGACTGGACCGGTGGACCGGTCCAGTCAAGCGGTGAACTCTGAGTTGGTGAGCGAGTTCGCACGTTTGGCCAGCTCAGAGCTACTGACAGGGCATCAAAAAAGCTGGACCGGCGGACCGGTCCAGCTCTGGTTGACGTCGGACCTACATCGCGTAGGTGTCCACCTGCTCGAAGAGCGACGCAGGCGTAACACCCTCTTCACAGACCAGCGGTCGCCCCTCTTGGTCATGCGCCGTGTGCAGGAGGACGGCAACAGCACTGCCTTCCTCAACCGCCAACCGCTCCGCCTCAACGTCGGTGGCCAGTCGGACGGTCGTTACGTCCACTCCCTCGACCGGGAACCGTCCGGTCTGCCGGCGGACGTAGCGAGTCGTGCCCTCAGCAATGGGTGCCGTGTCGGAAAGCCGGGGGGCCGCCTCTCCGATCTCGGGAGGGAACCACGCCTCCACGCAGCTGTTGGGACTTCCGTCGGGGAGTTGAAGAATGCGGACACGACGAAGGGCCTGTACGCCGGGCGCCAGGCCAAGCGCGTTGGCCACGCGCGTGGGAGGTTCGACCCAGTCGGGCGTCCCGACCCGCAGGAAAGGCATCCCGCCGAGAATGCGCGCCGACCCCGCACGGCGTGCGCCAGCGGGCCTCGCCACGGGCGTCTCTGTGACCACGAAGCCAGTGCCCTGCTTGGCCACCACAACGCCATCGTTGCGGAGCACATCCACAGCCTTGATGGCTGTGGCGCGCGACACGTCCCACTGCTCGGCCAGGTCTCGGCCGGACGGGATGGTCTCGCCCGGGGCGAACTCGCCAGCAGCGATGCGTGCCCGAAGCGACTCGGCGATCTCCTCGTACTTCAGAACAGCCATGGTTCCCTCTACCTCGCACACTGGACTGGTCCACCGGTACACACGATACTGCGACCATGTCGAATCTCGAATTGGCTCCCTCCGTGATGCGGTTCTACGGCGAGACGGTGAACGAGGACGACCGCCTGCGCACCTCGGCAGACGGACGGATGGAGCTGGCCCGGACGCAAGAGCTTCTCCGGCGGTTTCTCCCGCCTGCGCCGGCCCGCGTGCTCGATGTAGGCGGAGGGACCGGAATCCATGCTGAATGGCTGGTGAAAGACGGCTATGACGTGACGCTGGTGGACCCGGTCCCCCGTCATGTCGAGACCGCGTCAGCCGTGTGTTCAGCAGTTGTGGGAGACGCCCGCGCTCTCAACGAACCAGATGACAGCTTCGACGTCGTACAGCTCTTGGGACCGCTGTATCACCTGCCCGACCCCGAGGACCGGCGTACCGCGCTGGCGGAAGCTCAGCGCGTGGTGCGGCCGGGTGGCCTGGTCGCCGCAGCAGCTATCAACCGATACGCCTCACTCTTTGAGCATGTGACGTATGCCCACCTCCAGAAGGAACGCATCCGTGACTCTGTCTCCAAAATCCTTGAGACAGCTGTTTATGACGGAGCACGCGGATTCACGCTGAGTTACTTCCACCGGGCTCAGGAGCTGGCCGCGGAGTTGACGGCATCCGGACTCACCGACGTCCAGGTGTTCGGGATCGAGGGCCCCGCATGGTCGCTGGTGAAGGCGGCGGAGCAGCAACCGGGCGAGGGGCCCACCGATGAGCTGATCGCGTCCGCAATGGAGGCGGCGCGCATGGCCGAGCCGTACCCGGAGCTGCTTGCTGCCAGTTCACATCTCCTGGCCGTAGGAAGGACCCTTTCTGGCATCAGCGTCTGATGGCGTCGGTGGCGAGCACTTACGGAGCAGCAGCCTCCTTCGCGCAGGGGTTCCCAATCGCGGCACTTGCCACTATCGCCGCACTGGTGACCACAGGTAACGATCTTTGGGGTAGTTAACAAATCACGCGAGCTTTCGATGAGACTAATCAAACCATGCGAAACGGCCAGTTGACGCTCAACAGAATGGATCAAGATGACCGCCAGGCAACCTCGTCCCGATATTCACGAAACCGTGAAGCGAGAAGTCCGCAAAAGATGCGGATTTGGCTGCGTGCTCTGCGGTGCACCAATTTACCAATACGATCACATGCATGAATGGTCACAAGGCGGAACTCATGAACCGGATAACTTGACGCTACTTTGCGCTAGTCACCACGAAGAGAAGACAAAGAAACTGCTCCCTACTGAAAAGGTGAGACAGGCTAACAAGAATCCGTTCAACCGATCCAGGACAGAATCACCCGCGCACGTCCTTCACTACTACGGAGACAGCTTCGAGGTTTTTATGGGATCTACTCAATTTACACAAACGCTCAGCCCGGGAGGAGCCTGCAACCTCGTGGAGGTAAATTCGGAGTCTCTTTTGAACCTTAGGGTTGACCAAGGTAGCCTCTTGGTCAGCCTTAAGCTTTACGGAAGTGACGGATCGCCTCTGGTTACTATCGACGATAACGAACTGACATACAAGACGGCCAGTTGGGATGTGCAATTCAAGGGGCGAGCCCTTACTGTGCGAGAAGGAAAGGGGAAGATTCGAGCCAGGCTGGCATTCGATCCTCCTCGGCGACTGCACCTCCAGAGAGCCCTATTCCACCATGACGGCCTACAAGTGGAAATCGACCCCGAAGGCGTCCATGTGCCGGATCACGATATCCATCTCGGTGGGGGAATTTGGGCTGGAACTTACACCAAGGGAATTGTCGCCTACGACAAGCATCACAAAACCGATGGGTGCGAAGGTGCATTTTTGTGTATGCCCGTGGATGAGTAGATCTTCACAGGCACATTCGACCTCAGACAAGCACCACGTGCCCTGGCTTCCAAGCTCCCGGCGCAGAAGAATCCGATGTCTCACGCAGGCCATGAGTCAACCGGCAAGAAACCTCTGCCCAACCTGCGGTACAGCGCCCAACGGCAACGAGCGCCCTCTCGGGCCGTCCTGGGGCCGTAGAAGGGCGCTCGTTGGTGACCACCGCTGACAACTGGCGACGGGTCCGCCGCAGTTCAGAGGGGTGATCGAGTGGACGGCCGCAGGTCACGGCCTCCGGGGTCAGTTGTGACTGTGGAGAACGGTCGGACCGGTCATGCGTCTGCGGGCGCCACCGACGACCGGGGCCCCGGCAGATCGGGTTGCCCTCCGTTGACCTGCTCCAGCACCAGGCGGCGAAGTTCCGCCGGTGTAGGCCACGGCGCGCTGCGGTGGATCATGCGGTGACAGTTCGAGCAGATCAGAGCTAGGTCCGCCAGCCTCGTGGTGCCCTCTCCCGCCACGTGGAGCGGCACTACGTGGTGACACTCGATGTAGCCCTCCCCTCGCGTGCCATACACCTTCGCGAAGTCGAATCCGCAGGCTTCGCAAGCGAGGGTGCCGCCCCGCTTGAGTACCGACTCGATCTTCTTCTTGCGAAGTCCCTTGTTGCGCTCACGTGTGCGATGGCGTCGGTAGAGCGCTCGACCCTCAGGTGCACTGACGTCGTCATCGATGTCGTCGTCCTCAGGCTGTACTACGGGTTGCAGATCACCGGACCGCAGTCCTTCGCGAAGCAGCTCAGCAGCGCGCACCATCTCGGCCGGCCGGTCCAAGAAGTCCTGTAGAACCTCGCGATCCAACTGTCCGCCGTTGGTCGGACTGCCCTGATAGTCGGGGTGGAAGCTGGCGATGTTCAACGTCTTCAGCGCCGCACCATTGCGGTTGCGGTATTCGGCCGCCCGCTGCTCCGGTGGGTACGCAGCCAAAAGCTGGAGGAGGTCGGACAGTTCGGCGATCCGCGGGTCCGAGGAGGAGAGCCCTCGCCACCCGTTCTTGGCGACGACATCGCAGGCGAGGATCAGTTCGTCCCTCGTCCACTTGGGGCTACGGGAGACTCCCACATGGAAGCCTTCGCGCTTGAGCCAGTCAACTGCGTGCCCGATGCCGCCGCTTAGCTCGTCCCAGGCCAGGGGCCGCCCCTGAGAGTGCTTGTGGGCCACCGCAGCTACAGCCTTCGAGTCGTATTCCTTACCCTCGTGCAAGATGAGGAACTTCCGTGCCGGCTTGAAGTTGTAGAGGCCGAGGAACGCCTCCGCACCCAGTTCGTCATACTCCTGCAACGTCTTCAGGATGTCGTCACGCGAGATGGCCCCTTTTTCCATGGGCGGAGCGTACCGGCTGGGTCTGACAACCGACTGGGAGTCACCGCCCCCGTAGCGGCGAGGCACCATGCAACGTGCCGTCAGGGGGCGGCACGAGGTCTCCTGGTCCCGCCTCAGCTACCCACCAGCCAGGGTCTCCGAAGTTCGCCACCCCCAGAAGACCGCCACCGAATCGACACCGGGACCGTTCCTAAGGCCAGTGAGGTGAGGCCAGGTGCCAGTCACTGGGCTCGGAGCGGATGGCCCCGCAGCGTGCCTCCAAAGCGGCCGTTGAAGTAAGGGACGCGAGGGCCGCCGGTGGGGGCCTTTGGGCCGTCTCTGGGCCGTCCGAGGATAGCCAGCGACCACCAACGACGACAGACAACGACTGCGTTTCTCATGGTCAGAGCCACAGCTCAAGCAGGCAGTCAAGGTAGAGAAGCCGCATCGTCACTTCCTCCGCAACAAGAAGTCGGAGTGGGAGGAGTACCGCAGCGAGGTCACGGCCTTCGAGCTGCGGAAGAACCTGCCGGTGCTGTAAGGGCAGGTCAGGGCGGTTTGCGCCGTCTTCACCGGGAGGGTCCGCGGTCTCGGCCGCGGGCCTTCCGGCCGTTGCGGGCGCCGTCAGGGGGCGAGGGGCGGGGTGACGATCTCGGGGCACCGGCTCCGCGCCCGCTCGGGATCGTGGAGGTCCCAGTAGCGGCAGTTCTGCAACAGGGTCAGGGTCTCGCCGGTCCGCTGGACGCTCTCCGCCGCGGTCCGCAGATACGCCTGGTCGCGCCGGAGCGCGTCGGCCGCCGACCGGGCCGCCGCCCCGGCCGCGTGGAAGGAGTACCCCGTGCCGGCGGCCAGGACGACGAAGGCCGCCAGGACCGCCAGGCGGGCCAGCCGCCTGCCGGCCGGCTCGAAATCGCTCTGCCCGCCCTTCGCCACCGGGGTGTCGACCAGCGCGGCCGTGGCGAGCCGCGCCTCGTGCTCGGCGCCGTCCACGAGCACCGAGAGCCGCACGATCTGGCCGCGCGACATCAGCCCGGGATGGATGCCGAGCAGGCTTCCCCGGTGGGAGACGACCGCCGGCGGCGCCGTGTCCGGCTGCACCCGGGCCTCCAGGACGGAGACGACGGGGACGGTGAAGTCGAAGACCAGGGACTGCTCGGCCCGGGTGAAGTCCTCGCTCCGGACGTCCCGGCGGCCCGAGTTCTTCACCAGCAGCTCCACCAGCCGCGGTTCGCGCAGCGCACGGGAGCCGAACGACACGCCGATCCCCGAGGCCGGGTCGACGTGCGACAGGAGGGCGGTGTTGACGTGCTGCCGCCAGACGAGACCGCGGCGGGGGTGCGCGCTGCGCAGCGTCGCCCAGGTGGCGACCGCCGCCAGGGCCACCGCCACGACGACGCCGATCGCCGTGTTCCAGAAGTCGTTCGAGGCGAGATATCCCTCGGAGAACGTCGGCATGCCGCCCTCGATCCTGTTGTCGGCCGTCGGCGGAAGTGAAGCAGGGCCCGGGGCCGCACGGCGGGCCGTCCTTCGCTCCCGTGGCGAAGTCGGGACATTGGCCGCGCGCCTGTTCGCGCGGCTGTTCGCCTGCCCGGCCTGCCGGCGCACCCTTTCGTTCAGGCGTTCGATAGCGGGTTCGTCCGGACGCCCGCCTCCGGCCGTCCGGCCGCCCGTCCACCGGCCGTCCGGTCCGGCCGATCACGCCGTGCGGGGGCGGGCGCACGCGGCGGCGGCCACCCCGGCGGGCGTCGGCCGGGCGGACCGGCTCCGGGTGCGCCCGGTGCCCGGTCAGCCGACGTAGGCGGGGGAGACGGCCGCGGTGCTGACGCGCCGCGGCGCTCCGGTGCCGTCGGCGGGCACGGTGTAGAGGTCGGCTCCGTAGTCGCCCGGGAGGGCGTAGACGAGGGTGTGGTCGTCGCGCCAGAGAGCCTGGTCGTCGACGCTGCGGGACTCGGCCAGCGCAGTCTCCCGGCCGGAGGCGAGGTCGAGGACGTACAGCCGCCACGGGGCGTCCGCGGGGAGGCCCTCGACCCGCTTCTTGAACGCGACGCGGGTGCCGTCGGGGGACAGGGAGGGGCACTCGACGTTCGGGTGCAGCGTGGTGAGGGTGCGGGCCCGCAGGTCGCCGCGGACCAGGTGGGTGGTGCCGTGGGTGGCCAGCGTGGCGTAGAAGGTGCGGTCATCGGCGGCGAACGTCACGCCCCAGAGGTTCACGTCGGACGCGTGGTAGGTCCGGCCGTCCTTGATCACGCGGTACGCCTCCAGCGACGGGGTCAGCCGTCCCGTGCGGGTGTCCACGATCGCCGCCCGGGTGGAGAAGTCGGTGCCCGCGTAGGAGTCGCCGCCGACGAAGGCGGTCCAGGCCGCGTACCGTCCGCTCGGCGACACCCGGGCCCGGGAGGGGATGCCCGGCACGTCGTAGCGGGCCCGCTCGTGCAGGGAGGCGTCGAGGATCACCGCGCGGTAGGTGTCCTGGACCGCGCCGTGCACGGCCTGGAGGCACACCCCGGTGCCGGCGGCCGCGTGGAAGCGCAGGCAGGTGACCTTGGAGGCGACGCGCGGGCCGGCCGGGTCCGAGGGGGCGACGGCCGTCAGCTCGTCGCGGTGCGGGCCCCAGGCCATGTTGCGGAACACCAGCCGCCGGGAGCCGGTCAGCGACACCGGTCCGGAGGTGATCGGGGGTCCGCCCGGCCGGGCCTGGTTCCTGCGCTCGGCGCGCGCCGAGGCGTGCAGCACGGCCGCCGCCCCGACGCCGGCGAGGAGGACCAGGGCGCAGGCGAGGACCAGGACGCGGTGGCGCGGTGTCATACGAGACCTTCCGGGGAGGTGCCGGGGCGGAGCGGACGCAGGCCGAGCGCGCACAGGGCTCCGGCGGCGAGCAGCACGGCCGACGCGGCGAGCGCCGTCCGGTCCCCCCATGCCGTCCAGGCCGCGCCGATCCAGAGCGAGCAGGCGAAGCGGGCCGTCGCCTGGCCCGTCTGGACCAGGGCGAGTCCGGACGCGCGCAGCTCGCCCGGCACGCTGTCCGAGGCCGCCGCCATGAGCACGCCGTCGGTCGCCGCGTAGAAGGCGCCGTGCAGCAGCAGGACGGCGCAGGCGGCGGTCGTGCCCCGCCAGGAGCCGAGGAGCAGGGCGTACGCGAGGAGCAGGGCGCCGTGGCCGCAGAGGAAGACCCGCCACCGGCCCGCCCGGTCCGCGAGCCGGCCGAGCGGGACGGCGAGCAGCAGGAAGGCGGCGGCGGTGCCGAGGGGGAGCAGCGGGAACCAGCGGTCGGGCACGGCGAGGCGGCGCTGGAGCAGCAGGAACACGAACGAGTCGCTGACCGTGGCGAGTCCGAGCAGCAGCGCGCACAGCGCGACGCGCCGCAGCTCCGGCCGGTGCAGCAGGGCCAGGGCGGCGCGCAGCGTGGGACGCGGCGCGCCGCCGGACGCGGCGGCCGAGCCCGCCCGTCCGCCCGCCCCGGACCCGGCAGGCCCGTCGGTCTCGCGTGCCGTGTCCGCGCCGGGCTGGGCAGGCTCGGCGACCTGGTGAGCGGTGTTCGCGCCGGACCCGGGTGGCCCGGTGGGGGTGGGGTCCGCGTCGGCGTCGCCTTCGGACGGCTCGGCGGCGGAGTGTGCCGTGTTCGCGCCGGGCCCGGCCGTCCCGTCGGCCGGGGGTGCCGTGATCGCGCCGCACCGGGGCGCCCCCGTCGTCTCCGGGTCCGCGTCGGTTCCGGACCCGGCCGCCCCCTCGGCGTCCCGCTCGGCGGGCGCCTCCGACCCGGACGGTCCGGCGGCTCGCCGCGTGCGTACCGGGCCCGGTACGAACAGGACCAGGACCAGCACCCCGGCGACGGCGACGCAGAAGCTCACCGTGAACACCGCGTCGTAGCCGTCGACGGTGGCGCGCAGCAGGAGGAAGGCGGCCAGCGGGCCGAGCAGGGCGCCGGCGGTGTCCATCGCGCGGTGCACGCCGAAGGCCCGGCCGCGGTTCTCCGGCGTGCTCGACAGGGAGATCAGCGCGTCGCGCGGGGCGGTGCGCAGGCCCTTGCCGGCGCGGTCGGCGGCGAGGACCAGACCGATGGGGGTGAGGGTGTGTGCCACCAGCAGCAGGGGTTTGCACGCGGCCGAGAGCGCGTATCCGGCGCCCGCCACCCACTTGTGGCGTCCGCCGCCCCGGTCGGCGAGGTGGCCGCCCGCCAGCCGGACCAGCGCCGAGAAGCCGTTGTAGATCCCGTCGAGGAGTCCGAAGCCCAGCGGGGACAGGCCGAGGCCCGCCACCAGGTACAGCGGCAGCACCGCGGTCACCATCTCCGAGGAGACGTCGGTGATCAGGCTGACGGTGCCGAGGGCCAGGACGGTGGGCGCGACCGCGGCACGGCGCCGTCCGGCAACGGGCCGGACGGCGCCCTGCGCGGACGCGGCGGCCGGACTCCGCGGAGTGCCGGCGCGGCTGTCCGCGACGTACATGTCAGGACGTCCAGATGCCGGTGATGTCCTTGGCGGAGGCCGCGTTGCCGGCGTGCGGGAGGCCGTGCATGTCCTCCAGCGTGCGCAGCAGGTCGTAGTGGTTGTAGCCGGTGGACGAGGAGGAGCCCGGTGTCACCTGCCCGCCGTACAGCACGGTGGGGATGCGGTTCCCGGCGAGCCGGTTGTCCTCGTCGAAGGTGACGACGAGGAGGCTGTTGTGGCTCTTGGCCCAGGTGGCGTAGGCGCCGAGGTTGTTCTTCAGCCAGGTGTCGCCGGTGGACACCGAGCAGTCGTGCATGTCGCTGCACAGGTTCGGGATGACGAAGGAGACCTGGGGGAGCGTCGTGTAGTCGGTGGGGAACTGCGCGAACGTCCTGGCGCTGGACGTGGGCACGTTGGAGAAGCCGAACCACGGGTTGTGCTTGCGGGCGTACCTGCCGCTGCCGCACGTCGTCGATCCCTGGCCGGGCAGCGTCTCGTTGTAGCTGCCCCAGGTCTTGCCCGCGGCGATCAGCTCGGAGGCGAGGTTCGGGGCGGAGGAGAAGCCGGGCGTGTAGCAGCTGTCGTCCGTGATCCCCTGCGTGGAGCCGGAGAACAGGGCGAAGTAGTTCGGCTGGCTCGGGTGGGTCTCGGCGTAGGACTGCGCGAGGTTGGCCCCGCCGGTCCTGAGCGTGTTGAGGTACGGGGCGCTGGAGGAGCCGATCACCTGGTTGTACGCGTGGTTCTCGAAGACCACGACCACGACGTGGTCCGGGGTCGGGACGGCCGCCGCGGCGTGCGCGGGGGCCGAGCCGGCCAGGCCGGTCCAGACACCGGCCGCTGCCGCGGCGAAGGCGAGAGCGGATGCCACGACGGCACGACGGCGGCGGTACACGTTTCTGCCGGGCACTGCAGACCTCCGGTGAGGGGTGACGACGGTGGCGGTGCGGACAGAGCATGCACACGCCAATATTCCCGGACCCCACGTCCCCGAACCGGTGGGATGAAGAGCGGGTGAACGGCTCCCGCCGGCGCGCGCGGAGCCGCCCGGCCCGGACCGCACGAGCCCGTGACCGCACGGGGCGCCACCGCGCCCCCCGGGGTTAGGCTCACTTCGCACGACCTTGATCCGAAGGCCGGTGCGTGGTCCGATCCGACGGGAGGCCGGGATGACGGCGCCGGGGCGCAGGAGCAGTACCTTCACACGGCTGCTCCGGCACGGTTTCACCGACCCGTCGGCGGCCGAACGCCTCCTCCAGAGCCCCGAGCTGTCGCCGGTCAGGACCGACCCGGTCCTCCTGGACGCCCTCGGCGCCACCGCGGACCCCGACCTCGCCCTGCTCGGACTCGTCCGGCTCGTCGAGGCGCAGGACGGCGACGCCGCCCGGCGGGAGCTCCTCGACACGCTCATCGCCGCCAAGCCGCTGCGGGACCGCCTCCTCGGCGTGCTCGGAGCCTCCGAGGCGCTCGGCGACCACCTCGCCCGCCACCCCCGGGACTGGCAGGCCCTCGTCACCTACGAGGCGGCGGACCTGCACCCCGGCGTCGCGGAGTTCGAGGACGGGCTCGCCGGCGCCGACGACCCCGTCGAGCTGCGCGTCGCCTACCGCCGCTGCCTGCTCTCCATCGCCGCGCGCGACGTGTGCGGCACCACCGACCTGGCCCAGTCCGCCGCCGAACTCGCCGACCTCGCCACCGCCACCCTGCGCGCCGCGCTCGGCATCGCCGGGGCCGCCGCGCCCGACGACGCCGCGCTGTGCCGGCTCGCCGTGATCGCGATGGGCAAGACCGGCGGGCACGAACTGAACTACGTGTCCGACGTCGACGTCATCTTCGTGGCCGAGGCCGCCGACGGCGCCGACGAGGCCAAGGCCGTGCAGGCCGCCACCCGGCTCGCCTCGCACCTGATGCGGATCTGCTCCGAGACCACCGTCGAGGGGAGCATCTGGCCGGTCGACGCCAACCTGCGGCCCGAGGGCCGCAACGGCCCGCTGGTGCGCACCCTCAGCAGCCACCTCGCCTACTACCAGCGCTGGGCGAAGACCTGGGAGTTCCAGGCACTGCTCAAGGCCCGCCCGGTGGCCGGGGACCCCGACCTCGGCCGGGAGTACGTCGCCACCCTGGCCCCCCTGGTGTGGCAGGCGGCCGAACGCGACAACTTCGTCGCCGACGTGCAGAAGATGCGCCGCCGTGTCGTCGAGAACATCCCCGCCGCCGAGATCGAGCGGGAGCTGAAGCTCGGCCCCGGCGGCCTGCGCGACGTCGAGTTCGCCGTGCAGCTCCTGCAACTCGTGCACGGCCGGGCGGACACCTCGCTGCGCAGCGGCAGCACCCTGGGCGCCCTGAAGGCACTCGCCGCGGGCGGCTACGTGGGCCGCGCCGACGCCGTCCAGCTCGACGACGCCTACCGCTTCCTGCGCTCGATGGAGCACCGCATCCAGCTCTTCCGGTTGCGGCGCACCCATCTGGTGCCCGAGGACGACGCCGACCTGCGGCGGATCGGGCGCTCGCTCGGCCTGCGCGTCGATCCGGTCAGGGAACTGAACCGGGAGTGGCGACGGCACGCCTCCGTGGTCCGCCGGCTGCACGAGAAGCTGTTCTACCGCCCGCTGCTCGACGCCGTCGCCCAACTCGCTCCGGGCGAGACCCGGCTCAGCCCCGGTGCGGCCCGCGAACGCCTCGTCGCCCTCGGCTACGCCGACCCGGCCGCCGCCCTGCGGCACCTGGAGGCGCTGGCGTCCGGGGTGTCGCGCAAGGCGGCCATCCAGCGCACCCTGCTGCCGGTCCTGCTGGGCTGGTTCGCGGACTCCGCCGACCCCGACGCCGGACTCCTCAACTTCCGCAAGGTCTCGGACGCGCTCGGCAAGACACCCTGGTACCTGCGGCTGCTGCGGGACGAGGGCGCCGCCGCGGAGAACCTCGCCCGGGTGCTGTCGGCCGGGCGGCTCGCCCCCGACCTGCTCCTGCGCGCCCCGGAGGCCGTCGCGCTGCTGGGCGACGGCGACGGCGGCGGGCTCGAACCGCGCGACCGCGCCCACCTGGAGCAGGAGATCCTCGCCGCGGTGCGCCGGGCCGACGGCGGCGAGCAGGCCGTGACCGCGGCCCGCGGTGTGCGGCGGCGGGAGCTGTTCCGCACGGCCGCCACCGACATCGTCGCCTCCTACGGCACCGAGGAGACCCCCGCGGTCGCCGATCAGGGCGCGCTGGTCGACCTGGTCGGCGGGGCGGTGTCCGACCTGACGGCCGCGACGCTCGCCGGCACGCTGCGGGCCGTGGTGCGCGACGGCTGGGGCGACACCCTGCCCACCCGGTTCGCGGTGATCGGCATGGGCCGCTTCGGCGGCCACGAACTCGGCTACGGCTCCGACGCGGACGTGCTGTTCGTCCACGAGCCCCGCGAGGGCGTCGACGAGCAGGAGGCGGCGCGGGCCGCGGGCGCGGTGGTGGCCGAGATGCGCCGGCTGCTCCAGATCCCGAGCGCCGACCCGCCCCTGCTGATCGACGCGGACCTGCGGCCCGAGGGCAAGTCCGGCCCGCTGGTGCGCACCCTGAAGTCCTACGAGGCGTACTACCGGCGCTGGTCGCTGGGATGGGAGTCGCAGGCCCTGCTGCGGGCCGAGGTCGTCGCGGGCGACACGGACCTCGGCGGCCGGTTCATCGAGCTGATCGACCCGCTGCGGTACCCGGCGGAGGGGCTCGGCGAGGAGGCCGTACGGGAGATCCGGCGGCTGAAGGCCCGGATGGAGTCGGAGCGGATGCCGCGCGGCGCCGACCCGACCCTGCACACCAAACTCGGGCGGGGCGGGCTGTCCGACGTGGAGTGGACGGTACAGCTCATCCAGCTCCGGCACGGCTGGGCCGAGCCGGGCCTGCGGACGACCCGGACGCGCCCGGCGCTGGCCGCCGCGTGTGCCGCCGGGCTGCTGTCCGCCGAGGACGCGGCCATCCTGGACGAGGCATGGGTGCTGGCCACCCGGGTGCGCAACGCCGTGATGCTGGTGCGCGGCCGGGCAGGCGACACCTTCCCCTCCGACGGCCGCGAGCTGGCCGCCGTGGGGCGCTACCTGGGCTACGGCCCCGGCCACGTCGGGGACATGCTGGACGACTACCGGCGCACCACCCGCCGGGCGAGGGCGGTCGTGGACGAGCTGTTCTACGGAGCGTGAGCCTCGCGCCCCGGTGCGGTGTCCGCGCCGGGGCCCGGCACCCCCTGGGGGAGGGCGTAGGGCAGCGCCCCGTACCAGAGGCGGGCCACCAGGAAGCCGAAGGCGAGGCAGAGCATGCCGCCCACCGCGTCCAGCCAGAAGTGGTTGGCCGTCGCCACGATCACCAGGAGGGTGGCCGCCGGGTACAGCAGGCCGAGGAGGCGGGCCCACGGGACCGAGGCCAGCGCGAAGATCGTCAGACCGCACCACAGCGACCACCCGATGTGCATCGACGGCATCGCGGCGTACTGGTTCGACATGTCCTTGAGGTCGCCGGAGGCCATCGACCCCCAGGTCTGGTGGACCATGACCGTGTCGACGAACGAGCCGCCGGTCATCAGCCGGGGCGGCGCCAGCGGGAGGAAGTAGTAGCCGACCAGCGCGACCGCCGTGGTCGCGAAGAGGGCGAGCCGGGCCGCCGCGTAGCGGCCCGGATGGCGGCGGTACAGCCACACGAGGACACCCAGCGTCACCACGAAGTGCAGCGTCGCGTAGTAGTAGTTCATCCCGATGATCAGCCATGTCACCGAGTTCACGGCGTGGTTGACCGACTCCTCGACGGCGATGCCGAGGTGGTGCTCCAGCCGCCAGATCCAGTCCGCGTTGCGCAGCGCCTCGCGCCGCTGCTCCGGGACGGCGTTGCGGATCAGCGAGTAGGTCCAGTAACTCACGGCGATGAGCAGGATCTCGAACCAGAGGCGGGGGCGACGCGGAGCCCGCATACGGCGCAGGAGGTGGGGCCCCGCCTTCTCCTCCGCGACGGGCTGTGGAGTGGCCGCTTCCCGGCCTTCCAGTGTCGTCACGGTCGTCTCACCCATAGGCGCAGAGTCTGCCAGAAAAGCCTTCGACCACCGATCATCCCGCGGATGGGGTCGAGTCGCACGTTCTGCACCGGAATCAGGCCGAAAACGCCCGGACCGTCCTTCAGGGGACGGAATCCGCCTCAGGGGCGGCTCCGGTCCCCGGGCGCCGAGGCCGTCGAACCGCGCACCACCAGTTCGGGCATGAACACGAACTCGCTGTGCGGGGCGGGTGTCCCGCCGATCTCCTCCAGGAGCGTGCGCACCGCCGCCTGGCCCATGGCGGGCACCGGCTTGCGGATCGTCGTCAGCGGCGGGTCGGTGAACGCGATGAGCGGGGAGTCGTCGAATCCCACCACCGAGACGTCGGTGGGGACCTCCAGCCCCCGCTGGCGCGCCGCCCGTATCGCACCGAGCGCCATCATGTCGCTGGCGCACACGATCGCCGTGCAGCCCCGGTCGATCAGGGCGCTCGCGGCGGCCTGGCCGCCCTCCAGGGTGTACAGCGAGTGCTGGACCAGTCGCTCCTCGACGTCGGCGGGCGCGAGAGCGAACTGCTCCTGCATCGTGCGCACGAAGCCCTCGATCTTGCGCTGCACCGGCACGAAGCGCTTCGGGCCGAGGGCCAGGCCGATGCCGGTGTGCCCCAGCGAGGCGAGGTGGGTGACCGCGAGGGCCATCGCCGCGCGGTCGTCCGGGGAGATGAAGGGAGCCTGCACCTTCGGCGAGAAGCCGTCCACGAGGACGAAGGGGACGCCCTGGCCGCGCAGCTGCTCGTAGCGCTGCATGTCCGCCGAGGTGTCGGCGTGCAGGCCCGAGACGAAGATGATGCCCGCGACCCCCCGGTCGACCAGCATCTCGGTCAGCTCGTCCTCGGTGGAACCGCCCGGTGTCTGGGTCGCGAGGACCGGGGTGTAGCCCTGGCGTGTCAGGGCCTGCCCGATGACCTGCGCGAGCGCGGGGAATATCGGGTTCTCCAGCTCGGGGGTTATCAGGCCCACCAGGCCCTCGCTGCGCTGCCGCAGACGCACCGGGCGCTCGTAGCCCAGGACGTCGAGGGCGGCCAGCACGGACTGGCGGGTGGTCGCGGCGACGCCCGGCTTCCCGTTGAGGACGCGGCTGACGGTCGCTTCGCTGACCCCCGCCTGAGCTGCGATGTCGGCAAGCCGTGTGGTCACGGGATTGGACTGTACCGGTCGCGTCTCGCCCTGCCCACCAACCGGACGCCGTGTGCGGGCGGTTGTGCGGCCCGCTGCGGGCTGCTGCGTCATCGCGCTCCCTCGTGTTCCGGTCGGATCGGCGTCCCGGGCGTGCGCCGCGGGAAAGGGTGGCTCCTGCAAGGCGCTGACGCCCGATGATCCCCGTGCGCGCCGCCCATGGCAAGAGCTTGCAGAGTCTTGCACAGACGTGCGGATGTCCGCTGAGCGGCCTCACAGACGGGTTGCGGCCCGATGCAGCCGAGGTCACGGGGGTGTAACTCTCGGCAGCTCTTGCACTTTTTTGCTGCAAGGTCTTTCGCGCCGCTTACAACGCTGTTACGTTCACGTCGCCCGGCGGACGCAACGGCGCAGTCGGCAAGTCGGCAGGGGGATCGGGCGGGACCGCATCCCCACCTACTCGGGCTTTCACCCTCAAGGAGATCTCATGCGGCGTGGCATAGCGGCCACCGCGCTGGTGGCGTCCCTCGCCCTCGCGGCGACGGCCTGCGGCGGCAGTGACAGCGGCAGCGACAAGGCGGACGGCCCCCTCACCATCACCTGGTGGGACACCTCCAACGCCACCAATGAGGCGCCGACGTACAAGGCCCTGGCCAAGAAGTTCGAGAAGGCCAACCCCGGTATCACGGTCAAGTACGTCAACGTGCCCTTCGACCAGGCGCAGAACAAGTTCGACACGGCCGCCGGCTCCAAGGGCGCCCCGGACATCCTGCGCTCCGAGGTCGGCTGGACCCCGGCCTTCGCCAAGAAGGGCTACTTCCTGCCGCTCGACGGCACCGCGGCCCTCGCCGACCAGGCCAAGTTCAAGTCGAACCTGATCGAGCAGGCCAAGTACGACGGCAAGACCTACGGTGTCCCGTTCGTCACCGACACCCTCGCGCTCGTCTACAACAAGGCGCTGTTCGAGAAGGCCGGCATCACCGACGCCCCGAAGACCTGGGCCGACCTGAAGACCGACGCCGCGAAGATCAAGGCGAAGACGGGCGTCGACGGCTACTGGGGCTCGACCCAGGCCTACTACGCGCAGTCCTTCCTCTACGGCGAGGGCACCGACACCGTCGACGCCGACGCCAAGAAGATCACCGTGAACTCGGCCGCCGCGAAGAAGGCGTACGGCACCTGGCAGGGCCTGTTCTCCGGCAAGGGCCTGCACAAGGCCGACACCACCGCCGACGCCTACGCCCACATCCAGGACGCGTTCGTCAACGGCAAGGTCGCCGCCATCGTCCAGGGCCCCTGGGAGATCACGAACTTCTACAAGGGCTCCGCGTTCTCGGACAAGGCCAACCTCGGCATCGCCACCGTCCCGGCCGGCTCCAGCGGCAAGGCGGGCGCCCCGACCGGCGGCCACAACCTCTCCGTGTACGCGGGCTCGGACAAGGCCCACCAGGAGGCCTCGCTGAAGTTCGTGAAGTTCATGACCTCCGCGACGTCGCAGGCGACCATCGCGCTCAAGAACTCCACGCTCCCCACGCGGGACGACGCCTACACCTCCGAGGTCAAGGCCGACCCGGGCATCGCCGGCTACCAGACGGTCCTCTCCGCCGCCCAGCCCCGTCCGGCGCTGCCGGAGTACAGCTCGCTGTGGGGCCCGCTCGACACCGAGCTGCCGAAGATCGCCGGGGGCAAGGAGTCCCTGGACAAGGGCCTGAGCAACGCCGAACTGGCGATCGCCAAGCTGGTCCCGGACTTCAGCAAGTGAGCCCGAGTGGCCGCCGGACCCACCCCGCCGCGCCCGACTCCGGTCGGGCCGCGGGGACCCCGCCAGCGGGGCGGAGGGACCCGGCGGCCACCGGCCGTGTGCGCCCAACTCCTGATCTTGCAGAAGGTGTCGAACCATGACAGTCGCCATCGACCGAGCGACCGGCAAGCGCCGCGGTGACCGAGCACCGGGCCCCGGCCGGATGCAGCGTCTGAAGCACTCGTACCAGCGGTACTGGTACGCGTACGCGATGATCGCCCCGGTCGTCGTCGTCCTCGGCGGTCTGGTGCTCTATCCCCTGGTGCGGGGCTTCTACCTGACGCTCACGGACGCCAACAGCCTCAACTCGGCCCGCACGATCGGCGTCAACCACATCGACGCCACCTACAAGTTCATCGGCCTGGACAACTACAAGGACATCCTCTGGGGCCCGACGTCGTACGACCGCTTCTGGTCGCACTTCATCTGGACCATCGCCTGGACCGTCCTGTGCGTCGCCCTGCACTACGCGATCGGTCTCGGCCTCGCCCTGCTGCTCAACCAGAAGCTGCGCGGACGCACCGTCTACCGGCTGATCCTGGTGCTGCCGTGGGCCGTGCCGACCTTCGTCACCGTCTTCGGCTGGCGGTTCATGCTCGCCGACGGCGGCGTCGTCAACGGCATGCTGGAGGCCGTGCACCTGCCCACGCCGCTGTGGCTGGAGGACACCTTCTGGCAGCGGTTCGCGGCGATCATGGTCAACACCTGGTGCGGCGTGCCGTTCATGATGGTCTCGCTGCTCGGCGGGCTCCAGTCCATCGACTCCACGCTGTACGAGGCGGCCGAGATGGACGGCGCGAACGCCTGGGAGCAGTTCCGCTACGTCACCCTGCCGGGGCTGCGGTCGGTCAGCTCCACCGTGGTGCTCCTCGGCGTGATCTGGACCTTCAACCAGTTCGCCGTGATCTTCCTGCTGTTCGGCAACACCGCACCGGACGCGCAGATCCTCGTCACCTGGGCCTACTACCTCGGCTTCGGGCAGCAGCCGCGGGACTTCGCGCAGTCCGCCGCCTACGGCATCCTGCTGCTGGCCATCCTCGTCGTCTTCACCTCCTTCTACCGCCGCTGGCTGAACCGCAATGACCAGCAGCTCGCGATCTGAGGCGGGAGTCTCCATGAGCACCACCACCCTGCGGACGCCACCGGCCGAAGAGGCCCCCGTCCCCGCCGAGTCGCCGCGTCCGGCCCGCCGGCGCGGTCGGCGCGGCCTCGCCGGCTCGCTCGCCTCCCACGGCATCCTGACGGTCGCGAGCCTGATCGCGCTGTTCCCGATCGCCTGGCTGGTCTTCCTGTCCCTCGGCCCGGACAAGGACGACTACCTGCACCCCGGACGCATCTGGGACACGATGACGTTCGACAACTACTCCTTCGTGCTCGGGCACACGAACTTCTTCGACTGGATGAAGAGTTCGCTGATCGTCTCGCTCGGCACCACCGTGATCGGCGTGATGGTGGCGGCCAGCACCGGCTACGCGGTCTCGCGCATGCGCTTCCCCGGCTACCGGAAGTTCATGTGGGTCCTGCTGGTCACCCAGATGTTCCCCATCGCCGTGCTGATCGTGCCGATGTACCAGATCCTCTCGGACCTGCAGCTGATCGACTCCTACCTCGGCCTGATCCTCGTCTACTGCTCGACGGCCGTCCCCTACAGCGCCTGGCTGCTCAAGGGGTACTTCGACACCATCCCGTTCGAGATCGACGAGGCCGGACGCGTCGACGGGCTGAGCCCCTTCGGCACCTTCTTCCGGCTGATCCTGCCGCTCGCCAAGCCGGGCCTGGCGGTGGCCGCGTTCTACAACTTCATCACCGCCTTCGGCGAGGTCGCCTTCGCCTCGACGTTCATGCTGGACGACTCGAAGTACACCTTCGCCGTCGGACTCCAGAGCTTCGTCAGCGAGCACGACGCCCAGCGCAACCTGATGGCCGCGACCGCGGTCCTGGTCGCGATACCCGTGTCCGCGTTCTTCTACCTCGTGCAGAAGAACCTGGTGACGGGACTGACCGCCGGCGGCACGAAGGGCTGATCCGGGCGGGGCCCGGAAGGTCCCGCCCGAAAGACTCCCGCGCGTGCCTCACGCGCGGGTGGCGGCCGCGGTGCCCATCCGACCCCGCCGGTTCCGCGGCCGCCTCATCCGCCCGTCCGACCCCCCCCGGCCCGCCCCGGACCTCCTCCGCCCCCGCTCCCGCCCCGCGCGAGCCGGGGCCCGCCCCCACCGAACTCCTCCCCACCGGCGGCCGAGCCCGCCCCGGGGAACCCATCGCATCAAGGACGCCATGAGCCAGCACTCCGCCGACCAGGCCCCGAACTCCGTTCTCGCCACCGTCGCCGCGCACCGCGACTGGTGGCGGGACGCGGTGATCTACCAGGTCTATCCGCGCAGCTTCGCCGACAGCAACGGCGACGGCATGGGCGACCTGGAGGGCGTACGCTCCCGACTCCCGTACCTGCGCGACCTCGGCGTGGACGCCGTGTGGCTCAGCCCCTTCTACGCCTCGCCGCAGGCCGACGCCGGCTACGACGTGGCCGACTACCGGGCCGTCGACCCCATGTTCGGCAACCTCCTCGACGCCGACGCGCTCATCCGCGACGCCCACGGTCTCGGCCTGCGGATCATCGTGGACCTGGTGCCCAACCACTCCTCCGACCAGCACGAGTGGTTCAAGCGCGCCCTGCGCGAGGGCCCCGGCTCCGCGGTGCGCGAGCGCTACCACTTCCGGCCCGGCAAGGGCGCGGAGGGCGAACTGCCCCCGAACGACTGGGAGTCCATCTTCGGCGGCCCGGCCTGGACCCGGGTCACCGAGCCGGACGGCACCCCGGGCGAGTGGTACCTGCACCTGTTCGCCCCCGAGCAGCCCGACTTCAACTGGGAGCACCCGGCCGTCGGCGACGAGTTCCGCTCGATCCTGCGGTTCTGGCTGGACATGGGCGTCGACGGGTTCCGGATCGACGTCGCGCACGGCCTGGTCAAGGCGGAGGGCCTGCCGGACCTCGGGGACCACGACCAGCTGAAACTGCTGGGCAACGATGTCATGCCGTTCTTCGACCAGGACGGCGTGCACGAGGTCTACCGGCAGTGGCGCACCATCCTCGACGAGTACTCCGGCGAGCGCATCTTCGTCGCCGAGGCGTGGACGCCGACGATCGAGCGCACCGCGAACTACGTCCGCCCCGACGAGCTGCACCAGGCGTTCAACTTCCAGTACCTGGGCACCCACTGGGACGCGGCCGAGCTGCGCTCGGTGATCGACCGCACCCTCGACGCGATGCGCCCGGTCGGCGCCCCGTCCACCTGGGTGCTGTCCAACCACGACGTGACCCGGCACGCGACCCGGTTCGCCAACGAGGCCGGCCTGGGCACCCAGATCCGCACCGCCGGCGACCGCGAGGCCGGACTGCGCCGGGCCCGCGCCGCGAGCCTGCTGATGCTCGCCCTGCCCGGCTCGGCCTACGTGTACCAGGGCGAGGAGCTGGGCCTGCCGGACGTCGTGGACCTGCCCGACGAGGTGCGCCAGGACCCGGCCTACTTCCGGGGCGCCGGCCAGGACGGGTTCCGGGACGGCTGCCGGGTGCCGATCCCGTGGACCCGCGCCGGCTCCTCGTACGGCTTCGGTGACGGCGGGAGCTGGCTGCCGCAGCCCGCCGAGTGGGCCGAGCTGAGCGTCGAGGCGCAGACCGGTGCGGCGGGCTCGACGCTGGAGCTCTACCGCGAGGCGCTCGCCGTGCGCCGCGAGCGCTCCGACCTCGGGGCGGGGGACACCGTCGAGTGGCTGGACGCCCCGGAGGGCGTGCTCGCCTTCCGGCGCGGCGGATTCGTCTGCACCGCGAACACCGGCGGCCGGGCGGCGACCGTCCCCGTATACGGCCGGATGCTCGTCGCGAGCGGCGAGGTGAGCGTGCCGGAGGGCGGCGAGGCGAAGCTGCCCGCCGACACGACCGTGTGGTGGGCAGCCTGACCCTGTCCCGCCACTGCCGAGCGGTGCCCCGGTCCTCCCGGACCGGGGCACCGCTTTTTTGACGCCCTGAAAACCCTTACGACATCTTGCTGAAACTTGCCGGCAAGAGATACGTTCCGGCACACGCCCGACTGATTTACCGGGCAACTTCCTTCCCGGGCACCCCACTTGCACCCCGGAGCCCCGGTCACCCGCGCTCGCACACCCCCACCGCACAACGACGTGCAGGAGATGACATGGCCAAGAGACCCCTCGCCACCGCGCTCGCGCTGGCCGCCGGCATGGCGGCGTCCGCGCTCCTCCCCGCCGGCACGGCCGAGGCGGCACCGCCCGGAACCAAGGACGTCACCGCCGTCCTCTTCGAGTGGAAATTCGACTCCGTCGCCAAGGAGTGCACCACCACCCTGGGACCCGCCGGATACGGCTACGTCCAGGTCTCCCCGCCCGCCGAGCACATCCAGGGCTCGCAGTGGTGGACCTCGTACCAGCCCGTCAGCTACCGGATCGCCGGCCGGCTCGGAGACGCCACCGCCTTCAAGAACATGATCAACACCTGCCACGCGGCGGGCGTGAAGGTGGTGGCGGACACGGTCGTCAACCACATGTCCGCGGGCTCCGGCACCGGCACCGGCGGCTCGTCGTACTCGAAGTACAACTACCCCGGCCTGTACTCCTCGTACGACATGGACGACTGCACCGCCAGCATCACCGACTACGGCAACCGCGCCAACGTCCAGAACTGCGAACTCGTCGGCCTCGCCGACCTGGACACCGGCGAGGAGTACGTCCGGTCCACCATCGCCGGGTACCTGAACACCCTGCTCGGCTACGGCGTCGACGGCTTCCGCATCGACGCGGCCAAGCACATACCCGCCGGTGACCTCGCCAACATCAAGTCCCGGCTGACGAACCCTTCCGCCTACTGGAAGCAGGAGGTCATCTACGGCGCGGGCGAGGCGGTCCAGCCCACCGAGTACACGGGCAACGGCGACGTCCAGGAGTTCCGCTACGCCTACGACCTCAAGCGGGTCTTCAACAACGAGAAGCTCGCCTACCTGAAGAACTACGGCGAGGGCTGGGGCTACCTGAACAGCTCCGGCGCGGCCGTCTTCGTCGACAACCACGACACCGAGCGCAACGGCTCCACCCTCAACTACAAGAGCGGCGCCAACTACATGCTGGCCAACGTCTTCATGCTCGCCTACCCCTACGGCGCGCCCGACATCAACTCCGGCTACGAGTGGTCGAACGCGGACGCCGGACCGCCCAACGGCGGCACCGTCAACGCCTGCTGGCAGGACGGCTGGAAGTGCCAGCACGCCTGGCCGGAGATCAAGGCGATGGTCGCCTTCCGCAACGCCACCCGCGGGCAGGGCCTGAGCAACTGGTGGGACAACGGCAACAACGCCATCGCCTTCGGTCGCGGCAGCAAGGGCTTCGTGGCCGTGAACCACGAGAACTCCTCGCTCAGCCGGACGTACCAGACCTCCCTCGCCGCCGGAACCTACTGCAACGTGCAGAACAACTCCCAGGTCACGGTGAACGGTTCGGGGCAGTTCACGGCAATGCTGGGCGCCAACACCGCCCTCGCCCTCTACGCGGGCAAGTCCAGCTGCTGAAAAGCCTTTCCGCATGTTGCAAGACTCTTGCTGTAAACCTTGCGTGAGCGATACGGTCACGCGGGCGCCCGGCACCGAGGCCGGAACGCAGCGCGGGGTCGGACCCGAGTACGCCGTCATCGCTAGGAGTTCACTGCTGTGGACCTGATACCGAGAGGGCCGGCGCGTCGCCCCGGCCGTCCGCGGCTGCGCGCAGCCGTCCTCGCCGCCGCACTGGCCGTATCGCTCGCGCAACCCCTCGCGGCGCGGGCCCAGACCCCGCCCGCACCCCCGTCCGACGCCCGGCTCGCGGCCCAGCCGGCGCGGCACGACGCCACCCGCGAACAGTTCTACTTCGTGATGCCGGACCGCTTCGCCAACGGCGACACCGCCAACGACCGGGGCGGGCTGACCGGTTCACGGCTGTCGACCGGGTACGACCCGACCGACAAGGGCTTCTACCAGGGCGGCGACCTCAAGGGGCTGACGAAGCGGCTCGACTACATCAAGGGCCTCGGCACCACCGCCATCTGGATGGCGCCGATCTTCAAGAACCAGCCCGTGCAGGGAACCGGCAAGGACGCCTCGGCCGGCTACCACGGGTACTGGATCACCGACTTCACCCGGGTCGACCCGCACTTCGGCACCAACGCGGACCTGCGGAAGCTGATCTCCGCGGCCCACGCCAAGGGCATGAAGGTCTTCTTCGACGTCATCACCAACCACACCGCCGACGTCGTCGACTACCGGGAGAAGTCCTACGACTACCTCTCCAAGGGCGCCTTCCCCTACCTGACCCGGGACGGCCGGCCCTTCGACGACGCGGACTACGCGGCCGGCGGCCGCGGGTTCCCCGCGGTGGACGGCGACTCCTTCCCGCGCACGCCGACGGTGCCCGCCGCGAAGAAGGACGTCAAGGTCCCGTCGTGGCTCAACGACCCGACGATGTACAGCAACCGCGGCGACTCCACCTACACGGGCGAGTCCACCACCTACGGTGACTTCTCCGGCCTCGACGACCTGTGGACCGAGCGCCCCGAGGTCGTCCGCGGGATGGAGAAGATCTACCAGCGGTGGGTCAGGGACTTCCGCGTCGACGGCTTCCGGATCGACACCGTGAAGCATGTCGACATGGAGTTCTGGACCCAGTGGGCGACCGCCCTCGACGCGTACGCCGCCCGCCACGGGCGCAAGAACTTCTTCATGTTCGGCGAGGTCTACTCCGCCGACACCTCCGTGACCGCGCCGTACGTCACCCGGGGCCGGCTCGACGCCACCCTCGACTTCCCCTTCCAGGACGCGGCCCGCGCCTACGCCTCGCAGGGCGGCAGCGCGCAGAAGCTCGCCGCCGTGTTCGGGGACGACTACAAGTACACGACCGACAAGGCCAACGCCTACGAGCAGGTCACCTTCCTCGGCAACCACGACATGGGCCGCATCGGGTACTTCCTGAACCAGGACAACCCCAAGGCGAGCGACGCCGAGCTGCTGGAGAAGGACAGGCTCGCCAACGAGCTGATGTTCCTCGGCCGCGGCAACCCCGTCGTCTACTACGGCGACGAGCAGGGCTTCACCGGCTCCGGCGGCGACAAGGACGCCCGCCAGCCGATGTTCGCCTCGAAGATCGCGGACTACCTCGACGACGACGAGATCGGCACCGACCGCACGGCCGCGAGCGACGCCTACGACGCGAGCGCGCCGCTCTACAAGACCATCAGCACCCTGTCCAAGCTCCGCAAGGACAACCCGGCCCTCGCCGACGGCGTCCAGACCGAGCGCTACGCCGCGGACGGGGCGGGCGTGTACGCCTTCTCCCGCACCGACGCGCGCTCCGGCACCGAGTACGTCGTCGCCGTGAACAACGCGGACGCGGCGAAGTCGGCGACGTTCGCCACCGGCTCGGCGGGCATGGACTTCCGCGGGATCTACGGCACCTCCGCCACGGTGCGCAGCGACGCGGACAGGAAGGTCACCGTCTCCGTCCCGGCCGGCAGGGCGATCGTCCTCAAGGCCGCCGGCCGGCTCGCCGCCCCCGCGGCGAAGCCGTCGCTGACCCTGAACGCCCCGGACGCCGGCGCCACCGGCACCGTCGAACTCGGCGCCGACGTCACCGGCGGGCAGCTCGACCGCGTCGTCTTCGCCGCCCAGGTCGGCAACGGCTCCTGGCGGACCCTCGGCTCCGCCGACCACGCCCCCTACAAGGTCACCCAGGTCCTCGACGCGGACGTGCCGGCCGGAACCCCGCTGCGCTACAAGGCGGTCGTCGTCGACTCCGCGGGCCGCACCGCGAGCGCCACCGCCTCCTCGGTCACCGGCACCCCGGCCGCCGCGGAGGTCCCGACGGCCTCCTCCCGCGACTACGCGGTCGTCCACTACCGGCGCACCGACGGCGACTACACCGACTGGCGGCTCTACGCCTGGGGCGACCTCGCCGACGGCGAGGCCACGACCTGGCCCGCCGGCCACGACTTCGTCGGCCGGGACGCCTACGGCGCGTTCGCCTACGTGAAGCTGAAGCCCGGAGCCTCCAGTGTCGGCTTCCTCGTCATCGACAAGGACGGCACCAAGGACGTCGCGAGTGACCGCACGATCGACGTCACCCAGACCGGCGAGGTCTGGGTCGAACAGGGCAAGGAGACGGTCCTCACCGAGCGGCCGGACCTGCCCGCCCAGGACAAGACCAAGGCGGTGCTGCACTACCACCGCGCCGACGGCGACTACACCGGCTGGGGCCTGCACACCTGGACCGGGGCCGCGACGCCCACGGACTGGACCAAGCCCCTGGAGCCGGTGCGCACCGACGCCTACGGGGCGGTCTTCGAGGTGCCGCTCGCCGAGGGCGCGACCAGCCTCGCCTACATCCTCCACAAGGGCGACGAGAAGGACCTGCCCGCCGACCAGTCCCTGGACCTGACGGCGAACGGCCACGAGGCGTGGCTGCTCTCGGGCCGGGAGGGCTACCTCCTCCCGCAGCCCGCGGGCAGCGCCGCCGCCCTGGACCTCACCACCTCCAAGGCGATCTGGATCGACCGCGACACGGTCGTCTGGAACGGGTCCGACGCGGCTGCCTCCACCCAGCTGCTGTCCTCCCGCGACGGCTCGATCACGGTCAAGGACGGGACGCTGACCAGCGACGACGAGCGCTGGCTGCGACTGGCGAAGACCACGCTGACCGACGCCCAGAAGGCCGCCTTCCCGCACCTGAAGTCGTCCACCGCCTGGTCGGTCGACCCGCGGGACCGCGACCGGGTCCGCGCGGCGCTGGGCGGTCAGCTGGTCGCCTCGCAGCGCGCGGCGAACGGCGCCGTGCTGGCGGCGACCGGCGTGCAGATCGCCGGTGCGCTGGACGACCTCTACGACGCGCGGACGGCGCGGCTCGGGCCGGTCTTCCGCCACGGCGTCCCCACTCTGTCCGTGTGGGCGCCGACGGCGCAGGCGGTGAGCCTCGACCTCGACGGGGACACCGTGGCCATGCACCGCGACGCCGCCACCGGCGTCTGGTCCGTCAGGGGCCGCCGGTCCTGGACGGGCAAGCCCTACCGCTACGTCGTGAAGGTGTGGGCCCCGAGCGTCGGGAAGGTCGTCACCAACAAGGTGACCGACCCGTACTCGGTGGCCCTGACCACCGACTCCGAGCGCAGCCTGGTCGTCGACCTCGACGCCGGGTCCCTCGCCCCGTCCGGCTGGTCGGCGCTCAAGAAGCCCAAGGCCGTGCCGCTGCGGGACGCGCAGATCCAGGAACTGCACATCCGTGACTTCTCGGTGGCGGACACGACCGTCCCCGCGAAGGACCGGGGCACCTACCTCGCCTTCACCGACAAGAACAGCGACGGCTCCAAGCACCTGAAGGCACTGGCCGAGTCCGGCACCTCGTACGTGCACCTGCTGCCGGCGTTCGACATCGCCACCATCCTCGAGAAGAAGGCGGACCGGCAGAGCACCGACTGCGACCTGGCCTCCTACGCCGCCGACTCCGAGAAGCAGCAGGAGTGCGTGGCGAAGACCGCGGCGAAGGACGCCTACAACTGGGGCTACGACCCGTACCACTACACGGTCCCCGAGGGCTCGTACGCCACCGACCCCGACGGCACCCGGCGCACGGTCGAGTTCCGCGACATGGTCAAGTCGCTGAACGAGGACGGCCTGCGGGTCGTCATGGACGTCGTCTACAACCACACCGCGGCGAGCGGGCAGGCCGCCACCAGCGTCCTCGACCGGATCGTCCCCGGCTACTACCAGCGGCTGCTCGCCGACGGATCGGTCGCCAACTCCACCTGCTGCGCGAACACGGCGACCGAGAACGCCATGATGGGCAAGCTGGTGGTCGACTCGATCGTCACCTGGGCCAGGGAGTACAAGGTCGACGGCTTCCGCTTCGACCTCATGGGGCACCACCCCAAGGCCAACATCCTGGCGGTCCGCAAGGCCCTCGACGCCCTCACGCTCGCCAAGGACGGCGTCGACGGAAAGAAGATCGTGCTGTACGGGGAGGGCTGGAACTTCGGCGAGGTGGCCGACGACGCCCGCTTCGTCCAGGCCACCCAGGAGAACATGGCCGGCACCGGGATCGCGACCTTCTCCGACCGGGCCCGCGACGCCGTCCGCGGCGGCAGCCCCTTCGACGCCGACCCCGGCGTCCAGGGCTTCGCCTCGGGCCTGTTCACCGACCCCAACTCCTCGACCGCCAACGGCACGCCGGCCGAGCAGAAGGCCCGCCTGCTGCACTACCAGGACCTCGTCAAGATCGGCCTGAGCGGCAACCTGGCCGCGTACCGCTTCACCGACTCCGCGGGCAAGGAGGTCACGGGCGCCGAGGTCGACTACAACGGCCGGCCGGCCGGTTACGCCGAGGCTCCGGGCGACGCGCTCGCCTACGCCGACGCCCACGACAACGAGTCGCTGTTCGACGCGCTGACCTACAAGCTGCCGGCGGACACCGGTGCCGCCGACCGGGCCAGGATGCAGGTCCTGGCGATGGCGACGGCCACCCTCTCGCAGGGACCGTCCCTCTCCCAGGCCGGTTCCGACCTGCTGCGCTCCAAGTCGCTGGACCGCAACTCCTACGACAGCGGCGACTGGTTCAACGCCGTCCACTGGAACTGCCGGGACGGCAACGGGTTCGGGCGCGGCCTGCCGCCGGCCGCCGACAACGCCGAGAAGTGGCCCTACGCCAAGCCGCTGCTGACGTCCGTGTCGGTGGGCTGCGCCCAGATCGAGGGCGCCTCGGCCGCCTACCGGGATCTTCAGCGCATCCGGACGGGCGAGGACGTCTTCTCGCTCTCCACGGCGGCGCAGGTCCAGTCGAAGCTCTCCTTCCCGCTGTCGGGGAAGGACGAGACCCCCGGAGTGGTCACCGCGCGGCTCGGCGATCTCGTGATCGTCTTCAACGCGACCCCGCGGCGGCAGGAGCAGACGGTCGGCTCCGCGGCGGGGACGGCGTACGCGCTGCACCCCGTGCAGGCCCGGGGCGCCGACCCGGTCGTGAAGTCCTCGTCCTACGCGCGGACCTCGGGCACCTTCACGGTCCCGGCCCGCACGGTGGCGGTGTTCACCCGGACCCCGTGACCGGGCGCCGGGCTCCGGCGCTCCACGCAACCCACCCGCCCCGCCCGGCCGTCACGGCCGGGCGGGACGGGTGACCGCTGTCCCGGACTGTTCGGGAGGAGCGTCCTCGCAGACGCCGTCGGCCCGCCACGTGCGCCGTCCGGCGACGGCGCACGTGGCGGCACCGCGGGACGCGGCCGTCCGGGCGGTGACCGCGTCGCGCGGACCGCTCGCCCGCGGCGCTACGGCGCGGGCGGGCCGGCCAGGGCGATGAGCCGCACGGCCAGGTCGCTGAACGGCCCGTCGCCCGGCTCGCCCGCCACGCCCCGGCGCAGCAGCGCGGCCACCTCGTCGTCGTAGGCGGCGCTCACCGCCGCCAGTGCCGCGAAGTCGTGCACCAGCTGGACCTCCAGCTCGCCGCGTTCGATCCGCCGCCCGTCCAGCCAGATCAGCGCGGTCGACTCCACGAGCGAGATCCAGGACCGGATCACCAGCTCCAGCCGGGCCGGCGGCTCCCGCACGTCGAGGTGGGACAGCACCTGGAGGTAGGCGGCCTGCCGGACCGAGTCGACCAGGGCGTTGGTGGTGGACGAGCCGACGGCCGGGCCGCCGCGCATCAGCGCGGCGAAACCGGGCCCGTGGTCGTCCACGAAGTCGAAGAAGCGGCGCATCACGCGCAGCAACCGCGCCCCGAGGGGGCCTTCGTGGGGCTCCACGAAGCGGCCCGCCAGATCGTCCGCGGCCCGCTGCAAGGCGGCCTCGTACAGGCTGAGTTTGCCGGGGAAGTAGTGGTAGACGAGTGGCCGGGAGATGCCGGCGGCGGAGGCTATCTCGTCGATGGAGACCTCGTCGGGCGAGCGCCGGCTGAACAGTTCGAGGGCGACGCCGATCAACTGCTGCCGTCGCTCCTCGACACCCATCCTGCGGCGCACACCGGTTGTCATGCGAACACCTTACCGACCGGATCCGGCCCGGAACGGGCCGGTCCGCTCGCCGGCGCTCACAGGTCCAGCACGATGCGCTCCCCTCGCGCGCGGGACACACAGATCAGCATGGAGTCGTCACGCTCCGCGTCCGTCAGCAGCTCGTCGCGGTGCTCGATCTCCCCCTCCAGGACGCGCTGTTGGCAGGTCCCGCAGAACCCCTGCTCGCACGAGTACAGGGTGTCGGGGGCCACGGAGCGGACGGCGGCGAGGACCGTGGAGTCGGCGGGCACGGTCACCGTCCGCCCGCTGCGCCGCAGTTCCACCTCGAAGGCACCGTCCCCCGTACGCGCGGGACGGGCCGAGAAGCGCTCCAGGTGGAACGTGGCGTGCCCGGGGACACGGGCGGCCACGGCCTCCGTCAGCCCGTCGGGGCCGCAGCAGTAGACGGCCGTGCCCTCGGGCAGGTCCCGGAGCAGCGCGTCCAGGTCGGGCCGTCCGTCCTCGTCCTCGGCGACGACGCTCACCCGGGCGCCGTCGAGCTTCCCGATCTCGTCCAGGAACGGCATCGAGGCGCGCGTCCGGCCGCCGTACAGCAGCCGCCAGTCGGCGCGGTCGCGCACGCTCCGCAGCATCGGCAGGACGGGGGTGATGCCGATCCCGCCGGCGACGAACACGTAGGCCGGGGCGTCCACCAGCGGGAAGCGGTTGCGCGGGCCGCGCACCTCCACCTCGGTGCCCTCCCGGACGTGTTCGTGGACCTCCCGCGAGCCGCCCCGGCCGTCCTCGACCAGGCGCGTCGCGACGGTGTACGACGTGCCGTCCGCGGGGTCGCCGCACAGCGAGTACTGCCGCACGAGCCCCGAGGGCAGCACCAGGTCCAGATGGGCGCCGGGCTCCCAGGACGGCAGGTCCGTCCCCTCCAGGCGCAGCAGGACCACACCGTCGGCGATCCGCTCGTACCGGGCGACCCGCAGACGCAGCGCCCGGGTGCGGGGACGGCCCGAGACCGGTTCCTCCAGCGCGGGCAGCGGCCACAGCGGCGACGCCGCGATCCGGCGGCGCAGCCCGCGCCGGACCAGCAGGGCCGTGCCCGCGACCGCGAGGGCGGTCCGCAGCCGGGGCGTCACGCGGCACCCGCCTCCTTCTCGGCGAGCGAGGCCGCCACGGCGGCCGGCGAGGACGCCAGGTAGGCCACGGCCTGTTCGGTGGAGCCCTCCTGGGAGGGGTGGTAGGAGCGGCTCAGATAGCGGGGGATCGAGCGGAGCATGTCCCCGGTCGAGGGCAGCACCCCGCACCGGCCGCGGACGTGGAAGTCCTTGAACGTCGCGCGGCCGTCCGCCAGGGTCGGGTCGTTCTCCATGAAGAACCGCACACCGCGCTGCCAGAGGAAGACGAGCGCGGTGAACGCGGTCGCCCAGGTGCGGGCGCGCCGCCGGTAGCCGCCGTCGAGGTGCTGGAACAGCTCGAAGGCGACCGAGCGGTGCTCGACCTCCTCCGCGCCGTGCCAGCGCAGCAGGTCCAGCATGGTCGGGTCGGCGCCGCGCCGGTCCAGTTCGGTCGCGTTCAGGACCCAGTCGCCGAGGAAGGCGGTGTAGTGCTCGATGGCCGCGATCAGGGCGACCCGCTCCAGCAGCCACCACCGTCGGGCCCTGCCCGGTGGCAGCGTCCGGTCGCCGAGCAGCTTCTCGAACAGCCAGTCGACCTGTGCGGTGTACGGCGTCGGGTCGAGGCCCAGCCGCCGGAGGTGCGGGAGCACCTCGTCGTGCGCCTGCGCGTGCATCGCCTCCTGGCCGATGAACCCGATGACGTCGGCGCGCAGCCGCTCGTCGCGGACGAGCGGCAGGGCCTGCCGGTAGACGTGCACGAACCAGCGCTCACCCGCGGGCAGCAGCAGGTGCAGGACGTTGATGGTGTGGGTGGCGAACGGGTCGTCCGGCACCCAGTGCAGCGGCGTGCCGTCCCAGGAGAACGACACCTTCCGCGCCTTGAGCGACGTCCGCTCGGACTCGACCGGCCGGGCCTGCGTGTTGGACATGGCGTCAATGTACTGACGGGTAGGCGCGCGGAGAACCCCTCTGCGCGGACTTGTTTACGAAACTGTCAACAGTGCCGGGGTGCGGCGCGGCCGGCCACCCCGCCCGAGGAGGCCGGCCGCGCCGCGGTCGTCCGGTGCCCTGGCCGGAAGGGTTCACCGGCGCGCGACGCCCGGCACGGCCGCTCGCCGCGGTGCCGCGTCACCCGAGTACCTCCCGTAGCGGGCGACGCTCCGCCGTGCGGTGCATCGCCGTGCGCTGCACCGCACCGGACGCCGCGAGCCGTCCGGCGAACCTCCGGCCACGGCACTGGCTCAGCGCAGCCCCGCGACGCTCCGGCCGTCCTTCAGGGTCCCCTTCAACCGGGCCTGGGCCCCCTGTTCGGCCCGTACCGCCAGGACCGGTCCGCGCGCCGAGCCGGTCACCCCGCCGCTCGCCGTGACCGACGCCGTGTCCCGCGTCCCGGCCGCGAGGAGGTACCAGGACCCCGCACCCGACTTCCACAGCACCCCCGCGAGGACGTGCGGGTCCCGCGGGCCGCACGCGGGGGAGTTCTCGGCCTTCGCCGCGACCGCCCCGTACGTCCCGCCGGGGGTCCGGAACTGGGCCAGCACCCGGGTGCCGCCGCCCCGCCAGGTGTCGGCGCGGGTGCACACCCAGGCCGCCGACCCGCTCGCGTCGGGCAGCGCCTGCTCCGCGAACCGCCAGGCGTTCACCGACCGCACGCCCTGCGAGCGCACCGAGGCCAGGGAGCACGCGTAGGGCGCCCAGCCCCGCAGGTTCGCCGCACCCGACGCCTCCTCGGGGGCACCGGGCCGCCCCGAGGTGAGGTGGGCCGGGACCAGCTCCCCGAGGTCGCTCAGCAGGCGGGTGCCCGTGCCGTCGGAGACCTGGAGCACGTTCCATGACGTGCACGCGCCGGTCTGCGGCGGGCCCGCCAGCGGCGAGGTCGCACCGTCGGCGGTCAGGGTCAGGTCCATCGCGCCCGCGTTCGGCTTCAGCAGGTCGCGCTCGGCGGCCTTCTTCACCCAGGGCGCCGTCAGATAGCGGACGTTGCCGTCGGCGCGGCTCAGCACCACCGCGCTCGCCTCGGCCCGCGTCGCCCCGTCGACCCGGGCGAAGTCGAGCGCCGCCCCGCCCGTGCCGTCCTTCGGTTCCGCGTACCGGGCGATGCGCAGGCCGTCGTAGAGGAGCACCACCCGCGCCTCGTCCACGGTCCCCGCGTACAGCAGTTGCGGCGGACCGGCCGGGCCGCCCGACGGTGTGCCGGGTGTGGCCGACGCCTGGACGGACTCCCCGGGCCGCGCCCACACCGCCAGCGCCCGGCGCAGCAGCCCGGTGTCCCGCACGAGGTCGCCGCGCGCCGGCCACACCGAGAAGTCGGTGCGCGCGGACGACTCCCAGGCGGCGGGCGCCACCCGCTCCAGCCGCGCCGGGTCGAGTGCGGCCTCGGCCGCCGGATTGCGCGCGTAGGAGGGGGCCGCCGCGCCGTCCGGCCCCCAGCCGTCGCCCGGCAGGGCGACCAGCGCCCCGCACACCGCCAGCGCGGCGGCGGCGGCCAGCGCGGCCCGGGTGTGCTGCCTGCGCCGCATCAGGTCGGTGGGGCGCGCGTGCAGGGAGCAGGGGTCGAACTCGGCGGAGTTCAGCAGCGCGTCCGCGGGCGGCACGCCGGCGGCCTCCCGCAGCGCCGCCGCCGGGTCCGCGACACCGGCCGCCGACAGCACCGTGCGCAGCTGCGGGTCCGCCAGCTTCTCCAGGCCGCGCAGCACGTAGGCGGCGCGGGCCGGCCCGGAGAGCGCCGACAGCCGCTGGTCCAGCGCGAGTTCCTCGGCTCCGCCGGAGCGGGGGAACAGCCGCAGCCCCCGCACCTGGGGGAGCAGCGGCGGGAGTTGGGCCCGCTTGGGCCACGCCCGCCAGCCGAGCGGTGCCCCCGCGTCGAGCGCCGTCCGGATCACCCGCAGGCGGACGAAGGAGTATCCCGGATCGCCGTCCCGCCCGGAGCCGCTCTGCTGGGCCGGGATGACCGACGGGTCGCCCGACGCCCGGCCGCGGGGGAGGGCCCGCTGGGCGAGGGCGTGCGCGGTGAGGACCCGCCTGTTGCGCCCGAGGCTCGGCGGCAGGACGAGGTAGGCGAGCCGGACCAGCCGCGGGTAGTGCTCGACGAGGGCCGCCTCGGCCTGCGCGACGTCGACGACAGCTCCGGAGGCGGGTGCGGGGCGCTTGGCTACATCCTGTGACTGCACGTTCAGCAAAACGAGCGAACGGGTGGATGGTCACCGGCCCCCGGCGTGCCGCTCAGGCCGGCGGTTCCCCCGGCTCCACCAGCAGGCGGGCGTAGTTCGCCATCGACCGCTGGTAGCGCGGCAGGTGCGGGGCCAGCGCGCCGATCACCAGGGCGAGCCCCTCGCGTTCGCGGCCGAGGTCGGCGAGGCAGAGCGCGAGGCAGGCCCGTACGGCGTCGTCCAACTCGTCCGACGGCGCGACGAGTTCGGGCGTGAGCAGTTGGACGCCCTCCTCCGGCCGGCCGATGTTGCGCAGCGAACTGGAGAGCTGGATGCGGGCGCGCCGGCCCTTGTATCCGGCGAGCCCGCGGGCCAGCGCCTCACGGTAGAGCGGCACCGCCCGGTCGGAGTGCCCCGTGGAGTCCCAGGCGCAGGCCCGCTCGAAGGGGCCGAGGGGGCTGTCGTCGGGCAGCTCGGCGACGAGGGCGTCGATCACCGCGCGGAACTCCGCGGCCCGGTCCTCCTCGTAGCTGTCGAAAGTTGCCCAGGCGGCCTCGGCGCGCGCTTCCCAGTCTTCGTTCACGGGGGACACCCTCGCACAGCCGTGCGCCCGGCGGTATCGGGTTCCCCGCGGGAAGACGGCCTCCCGTTGAGCAGCGCGGGGACCGGGGCCGTATCGATGGCTGAGCCCCTGCCGGGGGCTCGCTTCGGCGTGAGCGCCGACAGGCACCGGAGGGACGTATGAGGTTGACACGCGAGCGGCTGCTGGCCGGGGCGGCCGTGGCCGCGCTGCTGACGCTGACCGGCTGCGGCGGATCGGGCGACGGCGCGGACACCGCGCGGGAGAGCGTCCCGGTCACGATGACCGGCAGCCTGGAGAACCTGGCGGCCGAGGTGGAGTGCCGTCCCGACATCCAGACCGACGCGGACGAGATCCGCCAGGGCGTGTGCAAGGTCGCCGGCGGCCGGTTCATCCTGGCGACCTTCGCCACCGACCGCGGCCAGCGCGAGTGGCTCGACGGGGCCAAGGACTACGGCGGCCTGTACTTGGTCGGCACCAAATGGGTGGCGATCGGCGACCGGAAGACGGTCACGACGCTGCGCGGCCGGCTCGGCGGCACCGTGGAGGCCGGCATCGCGCACGGAGGGCACGGCGACCACGAGCACGGCGGCTGACGGCCCGGCCCCCGCGGCACACGGGAAAGCCGGTGGCGGACGATCCCGCCACCGGCTTCCTCACGGGGTCACTTGCAGCGCTGGCCCCTGTTGATGCAGTTGACCACCTTGTTCATCAGACCCTCGTCGAAGACGTTGACGAAGTCGTCGTGGTCGGTGGCCGCCTTGTGCAGCTGCTCGGGGAACCCGTCCACCGCGTAGGCGTTCTTGATCTGCCCGTTTTGCACGGTCGGCGCCGGCAGGTCGTAGACCAGGCGCATCGTGAGCTGCGGGATCGCCTTGAAGCCGCCCGAGCAGTTGCCCCGGGCGTCCGCGAAGGCCACGTGGGTGCGGTGGTTGGCGCTGTCGGTGTTCACCCCGTCCCAGCAGCTCTGGAAGGCGAAGGTGCGCACCACGCTGCTGCCCCTGGGGCAGATCGGGTACTGCTCGGTGAGCTGCACCTTGCTCTCGAAGCCGGTGCAGCTCCAGTGGGCGTTGGCGTTCGCCAGGCCGTTGGTGGTGGTCTTCGCGTCGCCGGTGATGATCCGCAGGAACTTCGGCATCGCGACGACCTTGCTCCGCGGGTTGCCCACGAACTTGATCTGCGCCTGCCTGGCCTGCTGGATGATGCCGACGTTGCCCTCCTTGCCGCCGCCGTCGTTGTTCTGGTCGAAGTCCTGCTTGCCGTTCTGGATCCGCACGACCGGCCAGTAGTACGAGGACTTGTCGCCCTGGTTCGCACAGGTGGTCCGGGCCGCGGCGAACGTGTCGTTGTTCGCGAAGGCGTCGTTCGACTGGTTGCCGACGTAGTCGTGGGTGTGGTGCGCGCCGTTGGTCACGCCGGGCGCCACGATGATGTTGTCGGTGTTGTACTTCTTGTTGGCGTTGACGCCGCAGGACGAGGTGAACACGCCCGTCGAGCCGCCCGACCGGGTGCGCGCCTTGCGGGGGACGTTCGGCCTGACCTTGGTGATGTCCACGAAGTCCGCCGCGACGGGCCCGTTGCCGGCCTGGCCGCCGTTGCCGGCCTGCTGGCCGCCGCCCTGCTGGCCCCCGCCGTTCTGCTGGCCGCCGTCGCCCGCGGAGGCGGACGGGGCCGGATCGGCCGATCCGCCGCCGCCCTGACCCCCGTTGTCCTGCCCGGCGTTGGTCTGGTCGGCGGGCGTGCCCTGGCAGGAGGACAGGCCGTCGAGCGAGGACGGGGCCTTGCCGCCCACCCGGCTGATCTCCAGCTTGATCCGGTCGATGATCACCGACCGGTTGTTCTTCAGCGGCCCGAGGATGGCGTTCTGAACGAAGTTCGCGTCGCGCGTCTGCGCGTCCCGGGTGGTGGCCAGCCGCTGGTAGGCCGAGGTGATCTGCTGGTCCAGCGTGGCGAGTTCGCCGTCGACCTCTCCCCGGGCGCGGCTCGGCACGTCGGTCAGCCGCTGGCCCACGTCGGGGCAGGTGATGGTGGCCACCTGGGCGGTGGCGGCCTTCGTGGTGCCGGTCGAGGAATTCTCCTCGTGGGCAGAGGCGTAGAAGTTCGCCCAGACCAGTCCGCCCCCGCCGATCGCGAGCGCTGCCGATGCGGCGATGGCCCGGACGGCCAGCGGCGAGCGGCGTTTTCGAATATTGCGTCCCATGGAACTCCTCTGACTTCCTTGCGGGGCATCGAGGGCGCCCGACAGGAGTGAAGCGGCTCCTCTTCATACGCGGGGTGCGGGTGGGGTGTTCAGAAACCGTGGAAGAAACCTGGAGCAACGCAAGCCCAATTCGGGAACAATGGGCTCAGAAGGCGGCGAATTCAAGGAAGTTGATCTCGTCGAAAAGGTTTGAGGGCGCTTTTTGACTGGAATTCAGCGGGCGTCCTGACGCCGGGCGGAGCACGGCGGGAGGGTGCCGCCCGCCGGCTCCCGGGCCCCCGCCGGCGCCCGCCGGACGCGCCGCGAACTCACCCGCCCAGGACCGCGGCCTCCACCGCCGGGTCGAGGCCGACCGGAGGCCGGTCGGGGCGCAGCGGGGCCGCGCCGCCCAGCGAGCGGAGCCACGCCCAGGTGTCGGCGACGGTCTCCCGCACCGGCCGGCAGCGCAGTCCCGCGCCGACCGCCCGGGAGACGTCGACGGCGTGCAGGGCGTCGTGCAGTTCACTCGCGGGCGGCACCCACACCGGCAACTGCGTCCACGGTTCGATGCCCGCCGCCAGCACCGCCTCCGGGTCGGTCCACCGCAGCCGTGCCCGCCCGCCGGTGACCTCGGCGCACGCGTCGAGCAGCGCCCCCATCGTGGCGTGCCCGCGCGGACTCACCACGTCGAAGGCGCCGCCGCGCCCGGCCTCCGCCGCCGTGAGCGTCCACTCCGCCAGGTCCCGCACGTCGACGTACTGGACGGGCAGGTCCCGCGGTCCCGGCGCGAGGACCGGACCGCCCGCGGCGATCCGCTCCAGCCACCACGGCAGCCGCCCGACGTTCTCGTACGGACCGAGGATCAGCCCGCACCGCACGAGCAGCGCGTCCCGCGCGGCGAAGGCGTCCAGCACGGCCAGTTCCCCGCCGCGCTTGTCCCGCGCGTAGTCGGTCGCCTCCGCCCCGGGCGACGCCCCGTCCACCACGGGTGCGTCCTCCCCGGCCCCGGCGGCCCGCGGCCAGGCGTACACGGAGCAGCTCGACACGTACACGTACCGGGAGACCCGCCCGGCCAGCAGGCGGGCGGCGTCCCGGACCGCGCGAGGCGCCCCCGACCAGGTGTCGACGACGAGGTCCCAGCCGCCGCCCGGCTCCGCGGCGAGCGCGTCCGCTCCGCCGGGGGCGGTGCGGTCGCCGAGCACCTGCCGCACCCCGGCCGGTGGTTCGTGCCGGCCGCGGTGGAAGACCGTGACCTCCCACCCCCGGCCGAGTGCCGCCTCCACGACGGCGCGTCCCACGAACTCCGTTCCGCCCAGCACCAGAAGTCTCCGTGTCATGGCGACGACTCTGCCCGCCCCGCCCGGCGGGCGGAACGGGAATCTGCCGACAGGAGAACCGGGAGCGGCGTGCCACGGTCGCGGAGCGGGCCGCGTCGCCCGGTCCCGGTCAGCGGCCGCCCGGCGGGGCGTACCGGTAGCCCACCCGGCGCACCGTCCGGATGACGTGCCGGTGGTCGGCTCCGAGCTTGCGGCGCAGGCGCGCGACGTGGACGTCGACGGTCCGTCCGTCGCCGACGTGCCCGTATCCCCACACCGTGGACACCAGCTGGTCGCGGGTATGCACCCGGTGCGGATGCCGCACGAGGTGCGCGAGCAGCTCGAACTCCAGGTACGTCAGCTCCAGCGGCCGCCCGTCGACCTCGGCGGTGCGCCGCAGGGGGCCGACGCGCACCAGCGGGTCGGCGTCCGCGCCGCCGGTGGCCGGGGCCGGGGGCGCCACCGGGCCGGGTACGGCCGCCGGCGGCGCGGACGGATGGTCGGCCGGTACGAGCACCAGGTAACCGATCATCGGCGGCTGCCCCGGCAGGACCGGGAGCGTGTGCGGGGGAGCGGGCAGCCAGGTGGTGCCCGGCGGCAGGAGGCCGGGGACGCCGGCCGGCTCGTCCCGGTCGACGGCACGCAGCCGGTGCCGTCCCGGTTCGGCCGGGGAGGCGGGGGCGGGAGTCGTCGCGGGGGACGGGAGGGAACGCGTGGTCGCCATGAGAGGTCAGCTCTTTCGCGCGAGGGGTCCGACGGGGGGCCGGGGGCCGCGCGAGCGTGGGCGGGCCGCCGGGGAGGTACGTCGTGCGCGCCTGGCCGGGCCGGAGCGGAGCGGCTTCAGCGGGCCGGCGCGTGCGTCGCGCGGCGACAGAGCCGGTCGAAGTCGTGGTGCTGACGGGAGGGCCAGAAGGGTTCGAGGTCGTGACGGCCCGTCACGATGCCCCTCCGGTAGCCGACCATGCCGCCATTGAAGCAGACGAACCGCCCCACGGGCAGGCGCTTTCCACGGACCGGACGCCCCCGCCGAGGCGCCGGAACCCGGAAGCCCGAAACGGGTGGGGGGGATCAGACCTGGCCGGCCTTCTCCAGCGCGGTGCAGCAGGTGTCGACGATCAGGCGCGTCACGACGTACGGGTCGACGTTCGCGTTGGGGCGCCGGTCCTCGATGTAGCCCTTGCCGTCCTTCTCGACCTGCCAGGGGATGCGGACCGAGGCGCCGCGGTCGGAGACGCCGTAGGAGTACTCGTTCCACGGGGCGGTCTCGTGCAGGCCGGTCAGGCGGTCGTCGATGCCGGCGCCGTAGTTCTTGACGTGGTCCATGGGCTTGGAGCCCTCGCCGAGCGACTCGCAGGCGGTGATGATCGCGTCGTAGCCCTCGCGCATCGCCTTCGTGGAGAAGTTGGTGTGCGCGCCCGCGCCGTTCCAGTCGCCCTTGACCGGCTTCGGGTCCAGCGTCGCGGAGACGCCGAAGTCCTCGGCGGTGCGGTACAGCAGCCAGCGGGCCACCCACAGCTGGTCCGAGACCTCCAGCGGCGACAGCGGGCCGACCTGGAACTCCCACTGGCCGGGCATGACCTCGGCGTTGATCCCGGAGATGCCGAGGCCGGCCTTCAGGCAGTTCTCCAGGTGCGCCTCGACGATGTCACGGCCGAAGATCTCGTCCGAGCCGACGCCGCAGTAGTAGCCGCCCTGCGCCGCGGGGAAGCCGCCCTCGGGGAAGCCGAGCGGGCGGGTGCCCTGGAAGAACGTGTACTCCTGCTCGATGCCGAACACCGACTCCTGGGCGGCGAACCGCTCGGCGACCTCGGTGAGCGCGGCACGGGTGTTGGACTCGTGCGGCGTCATGTCGATGTTCAGGACCTCGCACATCACGAGGACGTCGTCGCCGCCGCGGATCGGGTCCGGGTAGGTGGCCACCGGCTTGAGTACGCGGTCGGAGGCGTGGCCCTCGGCCTGGTTCGTGGAGGAACCGTCGAAGCCCCAGATCGGCAGCGGAGCGCCCTTGGCGTCGTCGCCCAGGATCTTCGTCTTGGAACGGAGCTTGGCCGTCGGCTCGGTGCCGTCGATCCAGATGTACTCAGCCTTGAAGGTCACGGGCCACATCCTTCGGGGTGTGTCTTGGGGCGCACTTCGCGGGTGCTGCGGCGCTGCGGCACCGGGACGCCGCTGGGATGCCCGGCAGCCTGCCAACCGGCGATTTCCCGGCCGTTGCCCGAAGGTGAACCCCGTGTTACCCGCCCTGTGTGTGCCCCGTCTCACGCGCCCCGCCCCGCACCCCGCGGCCGGCGCCCCGGTGTTCGCGACCGCGATCCGCCGCCCGCCGTCGCGCCCGGCCCCAAAAGGCCCGGGCCGCCGCCGGCTCGTATGCGATGGGCGTGACGGCGGTACGGGCGGTGTCGTCCCGTTGCGCACGGGTTGCCCGGGCGTGCGCGGGCCCTGCCGCCCGCGGTCCGGAGGAACCGCCGGCGACAGGGCCCGGGCTCGTTGCGTCCGCTACCGGACCGCCGTCACCCCACCTTCTCGATGCGGGCCTTGCGGATCAGGAACTTGCCCGGCTCCCGGACCTGTTCGAAGGCCGCGTCGTTCAGCAGGACGCAGCTGCCCGAGACCGAAGTGACCTCCACCGTCGTGGACTTGTTGTTGTCCAGGTTGGTGACCTTCAGCTTCGTGCCGGCCGGGAACCGGTCGCTGGAGGCCGCGGGCGCGCCGCCCTCGCCGGAGAGCGTGACGGTCGATCCGGCGCAGACCTGCTGCCCCTGCGCGGCGCCGCCGCCCGCGTCGCCGGCGGGCGGGGTCCCGGCCTGGTCGCTCTGGTCCGCGGCCGAGGGCGCGGGCGCCGCCTCGGCGGGAGCGGACCCGCCCGGCTGCGGAGCGGTCTGGGAGTCCTGAGCCGACTCCCCGACCTCGCACCCGGACGCCTCCTGCTGCACCTTGATCTGTGCGATGACGGCCTCGCGGTTGGTGATCCGGGCCGCCGACTGCGCGTCCGGAGCGGCCCGCTGGTCCGCGATGAACCTCTCGTTGTTGCCGAGCGCGGTGGCCAGGCCCTTGCAGACCGTCGAGGTCTGCGCGTTCTGCACCGACGCGGCGTTCGAGGTGGCGGCGAGGGCGAAGGCCCCGCCTCCGGCCACGACGGCCGCCCCGGTCAGCAGGGCGATCTTCTTCCTGGTGCCGAGTGTTCTCCTACGCGACATGCGCGCCTCCAGTACGGGGGGAGCGTTACGCCGCTATGTACGGGATGCCGAACGGAGTTGCTCAAAGGCCGCGGGGCACGTCCGCGTAACCTGGCTCACAGCGGAGTGCGGCTCGGCCCGGGCGGCCGGCCCGGGCGCGGGGCCGCGGACGGCCGCCGGCGGGCGACCGCCGCCACCCGCGGTGGGCGCTCAGCGCCGGGACAGCGCCTCCCGCACCGCCGCGTCCGTGCGGGCCACCACCGCCGTCCCGTCGTCCGCGGTGATGATCGGCCGCTGGATCAGCGTCGGATGGGCGCCGAGCGCGGCGATCCACCGGTCCCGTGAACCGGCGTCGCGCGCCCATGCGGCGAGCCCGAGTTCACCGGCCGCCGCCTCCTGGGTCCGGGTGATGTCCCAGGGTTCGAGACCGAGACGGTCGAGCACGGCGCGGATCTCGTCCTCGCCGGGCACGTCCTCCAGATAGTGGCGGACGGTGTAGGCCGCACCCTCCGCGTCGAGCAGCCCGAGCGCGCCGCGGCACTTCGAGCAGGCCGGGTTGATCCAGATCTCCATGGCGCACACGCTACGGCAGGCTCCGCCGCCTCGTGGGACCGGAGCACCGCCCGCGCCCGACGGCCCAACCCCCTCGGTGTTCGATTTATGGCGACCTCCTGCGTCCCATCCGAAACAGGGCTGACGGATCATCAAACACCGTTCCCACATGCTGTTTCAGTCGTCTTCCGCACTCCCTCGATGTCAGTGCCGCGCAGTAGACTGAGAGCAGTGTTCGAGAGCCCCGCCGGGCGGTCCGGAGGGGTTCTGACGCGACAGGAGGATGCCCGTGCCCGCTGCCGCACTCAATCTGCCGCCCACCCGGTCCACCGCCCGGAGGCAGGTCCGGCCGGACCTGCGTCACGAACCCCTGGAGAAGCGCCGGCTGCCGCCGGGCCGCCCCCGCGACTGGTACGTCGCGCACAACCGCAGGCTCAAGGCGATGCGCCTGGCCATCGCCCTGCTCGACTCCGGGGTGTACGTGCCGAACCAGGCCCGCGACGAGACGATCCGCGGCGCCGCCGAACGCATCGGCGTCCACCCGCCGTCGGCCACCACCTGTCACATGGTCCGCGCGCTGATGCGGTACACGCGCTGACCCGACCGCCCGCCCACCCGCCGGACCGGCCCCGGCGGCGGGGCGGGCACCCGGCGGGGGCGGAGCGCCCGCACCGCCGGGCCGGGGCCGCCAGGGCGCCGCGGGCCTCAGCCCGCCGCCAACTCCCGCTCCAGAGGCGTCCGGAAGCGCGGCGTGACGCGGGTCGCGCCCACCCACTCCCCGAGACGCTCCGCCTGCGCCGCCACGGCGTCGCGGGCCTCGCGCCCGACGCCCTCCGTGTCCATCAGCCGCCAGACGATCTCCCCGTCGGGCCGCTGCGCCCAGCCGCCGATCACCCGGCCGTCCCACCACACCGTCGGCCCGATGTTCCCGCTGCGGTCGAACAGGGCGCCCCGCAGCGACGGGTCGAGATACCAGTCCCGTTCCCGGCGGCTCATCGGCGTCGGGTCGAGGCCCGGCAGCAGCGCCGCCCAGGGCTCCGGCGCCGCGACCGGCTCCTCGTCACCGGCCGCCACGTAGCCGGTGACCCCGCCGTCGAGCAGCACGGCCACCGCGTCGACCGCGGACAGCGCGCGCCGGACGTCGCCGACCCTCCAGCCCGTCCACCACACCAGGTCGGCCTCCGTGGCCGGCCCGCAGGCGGTCAGCCAGCGGCCCAGCAGGTCCGACCTGGCCTCGTCGGGCGGCATCGCGGGGTGCGGCGGTGCCACCGCCCACCGGAACCGGCTCGACGTCCAGGAACCGAGCGGGCGCCCCCGCACCACCCGGCCCTCGACGCCCAGCACCCGCATCAGCCGGGACGACACCGTGTGCGGGGCCTCGTAGCTCTTGCCCGCGGCGTAGGTGAACCGCTCCCTCAACCGCGGTTCGTCCCGGGTGAGTTCGTCCACGGTGGCCTCGCCCCTGCGGGCCAGCGCGGCGAGCGCGGACTCCTCGACCCGGGCGAGCCAGTCCCCGGTCAGCCTCCCGTCGCTCCCGGCGGCCATGTCCTTCACCAGCGCGGCCCGCGCCTTCGCCGCGATGTCGAGTCCGGTCGAGGCGTGCACGACGGCGGCCAGCGGGGACGGGAACACGAACACCGTGTGCCGCATGCCGTGCATCCGCACGAGTGTCCGGTCCTCGTACAGGGCGCGCTCGGTCTCGGCGACCGTCGCCCCGCACTCCGCGAGCCGGGCGCCCACCGCCAGGTAGACCGTCGCCGGATCGGTGCCGTGCAGGGCGACCAGCGAGTCGGCCACCTCCTCGGGGCGCTCCGCCCGCGCCGCCACCGCGAGCCGGTGGCGCACCGCCAGCCGCGCCCGCCGCTCCGGGACCCCGATGTGCCGTGGACGTCCCACCGTGCCGCCTCCCGCCGGTCCCGGTCGTGCTCGTGCCGCCCATCCTCCCCGACCCCCGCCCGCGGCGCGGCCCCTCTCACCCGTTCGTCCCCCGCGGGCATGCGGCGGGCGCCGCCGCCGCCTTGACTGGGACGCACCGCGGGGAGCGGACCCGGAGGCCGACCGGGAACACGACGGGAGACGCGATGCAGACCAACGGCGCACGAGGACCGGTCCGGCTCGCCCTGGCCGCGCTCGCGGTGGTGTCGCTGGCCGCGTCGCTCACCGCGTGCTCGGACGACGGCGGCCCCTCCGGCGCCGCGTCCAAGGCCGCCTCGGCCGCCTCCCGGGCCGCGTCCGCCGCCACCCGGGCCGGTGACGCGCTCGCCTCCGCGACCGCCGAGGCCGGCCGGAGGTTCGAGGAGTTCAAGGACGGAACGGACGCCAAGGACGAGGTGAGGACCGACGGCGCCGCGAAGGCCGGCTCCGACGGCCGCGCCGCCGTCACCGTGACGGCGTCGAACCCGACGTCGTCCACGCGCTCCTACGTCGTGCAGGTCGACTTCCGCGACACCGGCGGCAACCTCCTCGACACCACCGTCCTCACCGTGGACGACGTGGCCGCGAACGCCTCCAAGGACGCCACCGCCCGCAGCAACCGCGACCTCGAAGGCGACGTGAAGGCCACCGTCGCCCGCGCCGTGCGGCACTGACGGCCGTGCTCCGCACCGGCGTCACGGCCACCCCGGCGGACCGGGCCGCCCGCGGGCGCGCGGCCCGCAAACGCGTCTCCCGCTCCGCCCACGGCACCTGGATCCCCGCCGCCGACCGTCCCGACCCGGTCGGCGTGCTCCAGCGCCAGGGGCGCGACCGGCTCCCGGAGCTGCTGCCCGTCCGCTACGGGCGGATGGCCGCGTCACCGGCGGCCTTCCTGCGCGGCGCAGCCGCCGTCATGGCCGCCGACCTGGCCGCGCAGCCGCACACCGGGCTCACCGTCCAGCTCTGCGGCGACGCCCACCTGCTGAACTTCGGCCTCTACGCGTCGCCGGAACGCGCGCGCCCCCTGCTGTTCGACCTCGCCGACTTCGACGAGACGTATCCGGGCCCCTTCGAATGGGACGTCAAGCGGCTCGCGGCCAGCGCGGCCGTGGCCGCCCGCGAGAACGGGCACAAGGAGGAACACGCCTTCGCCGCCGCGCGGGCCGTCGCCCGGCACTACCGCGAGACGATGCGCCGCCTGGCCCGGCAGGGCGAACTCACCGTCTGGTACGAGCACGTCGACGCCGACCTGCTGCTGCCGCTGGTCCGCTCGGGCCGCGGACGCCGGCGCGCGGAGGCCACACTCACCCGGGCCCGCCGCCGCACCAGCCTGCACGCGCTGGGCAAGCTCGTCGAGACCGTGGACGGACGTCCCCGGATCGTCCGCGACCCGCCGCTGCTGGAACCGGCCGGCACGCTCGACACGGCCTCGCTCCGCAAGATCTTCCACGACTACCGCTCCACCCTGTCGGAGGAGCGGCGGCTCCTGCTCGACCGGTACCGCTTCGTCGACGCCGCCCGCAAGGTCGTCGGCGTGGGCAGCGTCGGCACCCGCTGCTTCCTCGTGCTGCTGGCCGGACGGGACGCCGGCGACCCGTTGTTCCTCCAGATCAAGCAGGCGGGACGCTCCGTCCTGGAGGAGCACCTGCCCAGCGGCCCCTACCTGCACCCGGGGCGCCGCGTCGTCGCCGGGCAGCGGCTCATGCAGGCCGCCGGCGACCTCTTCCTCGGCTGGACGACCGGCCCGGAGGGGCGCGCGTTCTACTGGCGCCAGGTGCGCGACGTGAAGGGCTCCGCCGACGTGGCCGGCATGGGCCCCGCGGACCTGCGCGGCTACGCCGGGCTGTGCGGCACCGCGCTGGCCCGCGCGCACGCCCGGTCGGGCGACCGCGTCGCCATCGCCGCGTACCTCGGCGGCGCCGACACCTTCGACCGCGCCCTCGCCGCGTTCGCGCTGCGCTACGCCGAGCGCACGGCCGCCGACCACGCGGCGCTCGGCGCGGCCGTGATGGCGGGAGTCGTGCCGGCGGCCCCCGGCGTGTGACACCGGGCCGCCCGGCCGGCGCGGCTGCCGCACCCCGCCCGGGGGCCCCGCCGGGCGGCGGGGCCCCCGGGGCCGGCAACCCGCGCACCCCCCGTCCGCGCGGCCCCGCCCCGACGGGCCGTTCCGCGGCCTGTCGCTCCGGAGCCGGGCTCGTCGGCCGCCCGCCGCTGCCGGCCCCTGCTCCGCTGGGTCTCGCCGCGGCCGGTCTGCTCGGCGGCCGGTGTCCTCCGGCGACGCCTCCGCGGCCCGGTGTCCGCCGGCCGGCGGCCTCGCCGCACCCCGCCGTGCCGCCCGACGGGGCCAGGTCCGCCCGGCCGGGCCGCCGGCTCACCGCCTGCGGGCCCGTCACGGAGGCCGAGCCGACCTGGTGGACGGGCCGGAGGGACGCGTGTTCCACGGGGGAGCGAGCCGCGGCCCGTGGACGCCGGACGCCGCCGTCCGGGACGCGGATGATCCGGTCTCGGACGGCGGCGTGCGGTGTGGTGCCGTGAGCGTCGCACCCGGCGGGCGGCCACCCGGCCGGCGAGGGCGACGGGCCGTCAGGAGGAGGCGGCCGCGCTGCTCGGTCCCGGGGAGGGCGGAGCGGGCTTCGGCGGGCCGGGCTTCGGCGGCGCCGGCTTGGGCGGGGTGGCGGCCCCCGCCTTCGGCGCCGGGCCCGCGCCCGCGCCGCCGGTTCCCCCTCCCGCACCACCGGCGGGCGGAGCGGGCGGGGGGCCGGCGGGAGATCCGGGCTGGGCGCCGGACGCGGCCGGGGCGCCCGCGCCCGGCGCCGCGGCGGGCTCCGCGGCCCGCGACCGGGCCGCCGCGACCGCGTCGCGCAGCGCGTCCTCCTGCTCCTGGCTCAGCGACGTCTGCACCAACTGCCCGCCGAACTCGGCGATCCGGGGGACGACCTTGTCCCCGGCCGCCTGCTTCACCAGCACGAACAGCGCGGCGGCACCGGGCCGCAGGTTCTGGCTCAGGTCCTTCATGAACCGGTCGTCCACTCCGGTGTCCGTCATCGCCCCGCCGGCCGCACCGGCCGCCGCACCCACCGCGGCGCCCAGCAGCGGCGCGAGGAACAGCAGTCCGATCACGCCGCCCCACAGCGCCCCGCCCGCCGCGCCCACGGCCGTGTGGCTGACCGCCTGGTGCAGCTTGATCCGGCCGTCCTCGTACCGTTCGACGACGACCGCGTCCTCCAGCTCGACGAGATGCTGCTTCGAGAGCTCGAACAGCTTGTCGCGCACCTGGTTGGCGGTGGCGACGTCGTTGTAGGCGACGACGAACAGGTTGCTCATGAGGGATACCCCTTATGTCGATTTCGGTCGACTTTATAGCGATATCCGATGAGGTGCAGTCGGGAGAAACCCGGACGGGCCAGGGCCGGCGCCCGTCGGCACCGGGGAGCGGCACCGGCCTACGGCCGCGGCGCCCCGGCCCGCCGGTCCCGCCCGGTCACAGCCCCGGCGCCCCCCAGATGGGGAACCAGCGGCCGAGGTCCTCCTCGATGCGCAGGTCGTCCGCCAGTACCGCCCTGATCTGGAGTTCCAGCGCGTTGTCGCGGCGCTCACCCGCTCCGCCGAGCGGGGCGAAGGGATAGAAGGTCCCGCGCTTGTAGAGGTAGACGAGTCCGAGGCGGCGCTGCCGGCCGTCCTGGAAGGCGGCCACCGAGCACAGCAGCTGCGGCCCGAACCCGGTGCCCTCCAGGGCGCTGTTGACCGCGTGCAGATCACTCACCAGGGCGGGCAGGTCGCCGGGGGAGCGCCGGGAGACGAGCCAGGAGTAGCCGTACTCGTCCCGGCTGCTCTCGACCGGCGGCCCCGTGCGTTCGCTGTCCGCGTCGAGCAGGGCCTGCGCCTCCCGCTGCGCCTCGAGGAAGGCCGCGCCCTCCGCGGAGGCGAAACACACCGCTCCCGTGCCGGTCGGGGTGAAACCCGCCGCGGCCTCCAGGGTCACCGCCGCCGACGGCAGGCCGAAGAGCCGGTCGAGGTCCGGTGCGGCGGGCTTGCTCCGGCCGAGCAGGATGTCCAGGAACCCCATGCGGTCAGACGGCCTCTCCGGGAGTGCGGGTGATCGGGTCCGGCGCCGCGGGCCCGCCCAGCTCCACGGAGATGCGGGCCAGCTGCTCCAGCCGCTGCTCCAGGCTCGGGTGGGTGGAGAAGAGGTTGGCGATGCCGGGCTCCCGGCCGAGGGCCGGGGTGAAGTAGAACGCGTTGAACGCCTGCGCGGTCCGCAGGTCGCGGGTGGGGATGCGGCCGATCTCACCGGTGACCTTGGTGAGGGCGGACGCCAGCGCGGAGGGCCGGCCGGTGAGCAGGGCCGCGGACCGGTCGGCGGCCAGTTCCCGGTACCGGGAGAGCGCTCTGATCAGCACGAAGCTGATCGCGTACACGGCCGCGGACACCGCCATCACCGCCACGAAGATCGCGACGGTGTTCTGGTCCTTGCGGCCGCGGGCGCCGAACAGCTGCGAGTAGAAGGCGAACCGTACGATCAGGCCCGCCAGCACACCGAGGAAGGACGCCACGGTGATCACGGCGACGTCCTTGTGCGCCACGTGCGACAGCTCGTGCGCGAGGACGCCCTCCAGCTCGTCCGCCTCCAGCCGGCGCAGCAGCCCCGTGGTCACGCAGAGCACCGCGTGGTCGGGGTTGCGGCCGGTGGCGAACGCGTTCGGCATGTCGACGTCCGACACGGCGACGAGCGGCTTGGGCATGTCGGCGACCGCGCACAGCCGGTCGACCACGCCGTGCAGCTGCGGGTACTCCTCGCGCTCCACGATCCGCCCGTGCATGGCCCACAGCGCGATCCGGTCCGAGAACCAGTACTGCGCGATCAGGAGCCCGGCCGCGACGACCACGACCAGCACCCACGACTTCAGCAGCACGACCAGCGCGGCGACGAACGCCACGTACAGCAGTCCGAGCAGGAACAGCGTGACCGTCATCCGCACGGTCAGCTGCCGATCGCTGTGGAAACGGCTCCGCATCTCGCATCACCCCGCAGTCAGGGCACTCGTCCCACCTCCATTGTGCGCCCGCGCCCCCGTGGTGCCGAGGGCCGATGTTCCCCGGCCGGGCAAAGAACCGCCCTGCGGCACGTCATGTGCGCCGGCCGCCCCGGCGTCTCGCCCCGGACAGCACGAAGGCCGTGCCCCTCCCGGAGGAAGGGCACGGCCGGTACGCCGGGGCGACGGGCTTACACGTCGTAGTACATCTCGAACTCGTGCGGGTGCGGGCGCAGCTGGAGCGGCGCGATCTCGTTCGTGCGCTTGTAGTCGATCCACGTCTCGATCAGGTCGGACGTGAAGACGTCGCCCGCGAGGAGGAACTCGTGGTCGGCTTCCAGACGGTCCAGGACGGCCGGGAGGGAGGTCGGGACCTGGGCGACGCCCGCGTGCTCCTCGGGGGCCAGCTCGTACAGGTCCTTGTCGATCGGCTCGGCCGGCTCGATCTTGTTCTTGACGCCGTCCAGGCCCGCCATGAGCAGGGCGGAGAAGGCGAGGTAGGGGTTGCCGGAGGAGTCGGGCGCGCGGAACTCGACGCGCTTGGCCTTCGGGTTGGAGCCCGTGATCGGGATACGCATCGCGGCCGAGCGGTTGCGCTGCGAGTACACCAGGTTGACCGGGGCCTCGAAGCCGGGGACCAGGCGGTGGTAGGAGTTCACCGTCGGGTTGGTGAACGCGAGCAGCGACGGGGCGTGCTTGAGGATGCCGCCGATGTAGTAGCGGGCGGTGTCCGAGAGGCCCGCGTACCCCGCCTCGTCGTAGAACAGCGGGGAGCCGCCGCTCCACAGCGACTGGTGGACGTGCATGCCCGAGCCGTTGTCGCCGAAGATCGGCTTCGGCATGAAGGTCGCGGTCTTGCCGTTGCGCCAGGCGACGTTCTTCACGATGTACTTGAAGAGCATCAGGTCGTCGGCCGCGGCGAGCAGCGTGTTGAACTTGTAGTTGATCTCGGCCTGGCCGGCGGTGCCCACCTCGTGGTGCTGGCGCTCGACCTGGAGGCCGGACTTGGCCAGCTCCAGGGAGATCTCGGCCCGCAGGTCGGCGAAGTGGTCCACCGGCGGGGTCGGGAAGTAGCCGCCCTTGTAGCGGACCTTGTAGCCGCGGTTGTCCTCGGTCGCACCGGTGTTCCAGGCGCCGGCCTCGGAGTCGATGTGGTAGAAGGACTCGTTCGCGGTGGTCTGGAACCGCACGCTGTCGAAGACGTAGAACTCGGCCTCGGGACCGAAGTACGCCGTGTCGGCGATACCGGTCGACGCGAGGTAGGCCTCGGCCTTCTTGGCGACGTTGCGCGGGTCGCGCGAGTACTGCTCGCCCGTGATCGGGTCGTGGATGAAGAAGTTGACGTTGACCGTCTTGTCGCGGCGGAAGGGGTCGACGCGCGCGGTGGACAGGTCGGCGCGGAGCGCCATGTCGGACTCGTGGATGGCCTGGAAGCCGCGGATGGAGGACCCGTCGAACGCGAGCTCCTCGGCCGGGTCGAAGGCCTCGGCCGGGATCGTGAAGTGCTGCATCACACCCGGCAGGTCGCAGAAGCGGACGTCGACGAACTTGACGTCCTCGTCCGCGATGAACTTCTTGGCCTCGTCGGCGTTCTGGAACATCCAGCTCCTCCTACTCCCGCCCACAGTGGACCGGGGTGGTAGTTCGTTCGTGCTGCCAGTGCGGTGGCACACGCTGGAGCCGACCTTAAGGACGGGGGATTTCTCCAGCGTGACCCGTTTGTTTCGCCCAAGTTAACCGACCCGGGGCCGGAAGGCCCCTCCTGTCCACAGGTCAAAACGGGCACAGTACCGTGGAGGCGTGGACAACAGGCAAGCAATCGGATCGTGGCTCTCCGGCCCCCGGGCCGCCGCCGAGGAGGCCGGGGCCGACTTCGGATACCGGGGCGAACAGCTCGGTCTGCCCGAACACGGACCGGGTTCCATCGCCCGTCCGGGGCGCCGGCTCGGCGCGCTCGCCGTCGACTGGGGCCTGTGCCTGCTGATCGCCTCCGGACTCGTCACTCACGGCTACGACCAGGCCACGGGCAACTGGGCGCTCCTCGTCTTCTTCGTCCTCGGCGTGCTCACGGTCGGTACCGTCGGCTTCACCCCGGGCAAGCGCCTGTTCGGCCTGCGGGTCGTGCCCGAGGGCGGCGGGCGGCTCAACCCGCTGCGCGTGCTGCTGCGCACCGTGCTGCTCTGCGTGGCCGTGCCGGCGCTGATCTGGGACCGCGACGGCCGCGGCCTGCACGACCGGCTGGCCCGCACGATCGAAGTCCGCGGCTGAGCCTCACGACCCGCCTGCCGCGACGCGACGCCCGCCGCGTCCCGTCGCCGCGGCCCCGCAGGGGTGCGTGCCGCAAGGCGGTACGGATCGGACGGGGTCCGACGCGCGGGTTCTGATGCGCCGATGGGGCGCCCGGAGAGGTCTCCGGGCGCCCCATCGGCGCATCAGGGTTCGCGGGGGAGGGTCAGCGGCCCTTGCCGCCGCGCGGCATCCGCATGCCCTTGGGCATCGGGCCCTTCGGCAGCGGCATGTTGCTCATGAGGTCGCCCATCGCGCGCAGCCGGTCGTTGGTCGCGGTGACCTGCGGGCCGGTGAGCACGCGCGGAAGCTTGAGCATCGTCGTGCGGAGCTTCTTCAGCGGTACCGCGTTCTCGCCGGTGCCCACGAGGATGTCGTGGACCGGAACGTCCGCGACGATCCGCGCCATCTTCTTCTTCTCGGCGGCCAGCAGGCTCTTGACCCGGTTCGGGTTGCCCTCGGCGACCAGCACGATGCCGGCCTTGCCGACCGCGCGGTGCACCACGTCCTGGCTGCGGTTCATCGCCACCGCCGGGGTGGTGGTCCAGCCCCGGCCGACGTTGTCCAGGACCGCCGCCGCGGCGCCGGGCTGGCCCTCCATCTGCCCGAAGGCGGCCCGCTCGGCCCTGCGCCCGAAGACGATCGCCGTCGCGAGGAAGGCGAGCAGGAGCCCGAGGATGCCGAGATAGACCGGGTGGCCGATCAAGAAGCCGATCGCGAGGATGACACCGAAGGTGACCATTCCGACAGCCGCGAGAACAAGACCGATCATCGAGTCGGCCCTGCGGGTCATCTTGTACGTCTGGACGATCTGCTTGAGTCGCCCGGGGTTCGCAGCGTCCGCTGCGGATTCCTTCCTCGCCATGCAGGGAAGTCTACGTGGCCCGCGAGGCGCCTACGACGGCAGGACCGGGCGAGCGGGGCGGCGGGGGTCCGCCGCGGGGCGGAGCGGGGTCAGCGGCGGGTGAGCGAGGACTCCAGCACCAGCTGCGCCTCGACCCGGTCCTTGGCGCGGCGGCGGTCCTCCAGGACGGAGGTCCAGGCGTTGCGGCGGGCCGTGCGCTGGCCGCTGCTCATGAGCAGCGACTCGACGGCACGGAGTGCATCGGTGAACGACGGGATCGCGGTGGCGCGAACGGGCGCGGCCTGCATGGTGGGAGGTCCCCCCTCGGGATCGACGGCTCGTGCGGGACGGTACGGGGTGTAAGACCAGGGTCACTGATTGGTGTTACCAGGGCGTGACCGACCGGTCAAACACCAGTGAAACCGGGAAGGCGGGGGTCGTTTCCACACCGCGTCCCCGAGAGGTTCGCCAACTGCGCAGATGGCCGGGAGTGCGGTGAACGCCCCGGTGTGAACGGTGAGTTGCTTGTGCCCGGATTCACACGAGGGCGGTGGCACCGCGTGCCACCGCCCTCGTGTGAATCGCTCGTCCGGGTGCTGCCCCGTTCGGCGTAGTCAGACCGCCTGGGAGGCGACGTAGGCCCCCCGCTTCTCGATGGCCATCGTGTACAGCCGGCCGGCGCGGTACGAGGACCGGACCAGCGGGCCGGACATCACGCCGGAGAAGCCGATCTGCTCGGCCTCCTCCTTCAGCTCCACGAACTCGTGCGGCTTGACCCAGCGCTCGACGGGGTGGTGGCGCACGGAGGGCCGCAGGTACTGCGTGATCGTGATGAGCTCGCAGCCCGCGTCGTGCAGCTGCCGGAGCGCCTCGCCGACCTCCTCGCGGGTCTCGCCCATGCCGAGGATCAGGTTCGACTTCGTGACCAGGCCGACGTCGCGGGCCTCGGTGATGACCTTGAGCGAGCGCTCGTAGCGGAAGCCCGGACGGATGCGCTTGAAGATCCGCGGGACGGTCTCGACGTTGTGCGCGAAGACCTCGGGGCGCGAGGAGAAGACCTCGGCGAGCTGCTCGGGCTCGGCGTTGAAGTCCGGGGCCAGCAGCTCGACCTTGGTGCGGCCCTCCGCCCGGTCCGCCGTCTGGGCGTGGATCTGCCGGACGGTCTCGGCGTACAGCCACGCCCCGCCGTCCTCCAGGTCGTCGCGGGCGACGCCGGTGATGGTGGCGTAGTTCAGGTCCATCGTGACGACGGACTCGCCGACCCGGCGGGGCTCGTCGCGGTCCAGCGCCTCGGGCCTGCCGGTGTCGATCTGGCAGAAGTCGCAGCGCCGCGTGCACTGGTCGCCGCCGATGAGGAAGGTGGCCTCGCGGTCTTCCCAGCACTCGTAGATGTTGGGGCAGCCCGCCTCCTGGCAGACCGTGTGCAGGCCCTCGCTCTTCACGAGCCCCTGCATCTTCGTGTACTCGGGGCCCATTTTCGCCCGGGTCTTGATCCACTCGGGCTTGCGCTCGATGGGGGTCTGGCTGTTCCGGACCTCCAGGCGCAGCATCTTGCGTCCGTCGGGTGCGACTGCGGACACATCGGCTCCCTGTAGCTTCGATTCTTCGGCGTACACCAGGGTACGCCCGTGCGGTTCTCGACCCCCGAGGTGGGCAACCTTCGGGAACGGGGGTCCATTCCCGGAGGGCACGCCCCGGCTGCGGGGCCTAGGCCGGAGTCCGTTCCACTGCCCGAGGCCGCAGGTCGGCGTTCTCCAGCACGTCCCGCAGATGGCGCTCGGCCACCGGCAGGACCTCGGCGATCGTCACGTCGCGGCCGAGTTCGCCCGCGAGGGACGCCACGCCCGCGTCGCGGATGCCGCAGGGGATGATCCGGTCGAACCAGGCGTTGTCCGGGTTCACGTTGAGGGCGAAGCCGTGCATGGTCACGCCCTTGGCGACCCGGATGCCGATCGCGGCGATCTTGCGGTCCTCGCGGCGCTGGCCGGCGTTGGAGGGCGCGTACTCCGGGCCGTCGAGCCGCGGGTCGAACTCCTCGTCCGCGAGCCGCGGGTCGAAGTCGAGGGAGAGCCCCCCGAGCGCGGGGCGGTCGGCGGGGTCCCTGGCGTCGCCGAGGACCCACACGCCGCTGCGGCCCTCGACCCGGCTGGTCTCCACGCCGAACTCCGCGCACGTGCGGATCAGCGCCTCTTCCAGGCGGCGTACGTGGGCCACCACGTCCACCGGGCGCGGGAGCTTCTGGATGGGGTAGCCGACGAGCTGGCCGGGCCCGTGCCAGGTGATCTTGCCGCCGCGGTCCACGTCGATGACCGGCGTGCCGTCCAGCGGGCGCTCGCCGTCCGCCGTGCGCCGGCCCGCGGTGTAGACGGGCGGGTGCTCCAGGAGCAGACAGGTGTCGGGGATCTCGTCCAGGAACCGGGCGGCGTGCAGACGGCGCTGCTCGTCCCACGCCTCCTGGTACTCGACGGCCTCGGCACCGAATCCCCTGCGGACGAACCGCAACTCACTCACGGCAAGCGCCTCCCTCGAAGCTTCCGGGACCGGCCCGGCCCCGTGCGCGGCCCGCGGAGGAACCTTTCGTCAGGTACGTCGCGCGCCTACGCCACTGTACGTCCGTCCGCGCCGCGTCAGCCCGACGGTCAATCCTCACACGATCGGATGAACGAAGGGCGAAGCGCGCGATGACGTGCTCACGCTCCGCTACATTCGCGCCGTTCACGAGGCCATAAGGGCTGCTCACAGGCAATCCGGGCACCGGGGGACCTCGGGGCGGCCCGAGCATGCTCCACGCCGCCCCGAAAACGCCCCCGGGAGACCCGAAAGGCAGGAGACCGCACCGCAGATGACGGAACGACCCGCGCAGCGCACTCCCAACCGCCAGCTCGCCGCGCTCATCGCAGAAGCGGGGTTCTCCAACGCAGGTCTCGCCCGTCGCGTGGACCAGCTCGGCCTGGAACACGGACTCGACCTCAGATACGACAAGACCTCGGTGACGCGGTGGCTGCGCGGGCAGCAGCCCCGCGGAACCACGCCCGCGCTCATCGCCGAGGTCTTCACCCGCCGCCTCGGCCGGCGCCTGACCGCGCAGGACCTCGGGCTCGACGCCTGCGCCCCCGTGTACGCGGGACTGGAGTTCGCGGCGACGCCCGAGGAGGCCGTCGACATCGTCAGCGGCCTGTGGCGCAAGGACTCCGGCAGCCACGCCGAACTCCGCAAGATCGCCTTCACCCCGGCCGGTCTGGTCGTCCCCAGCCGGGACTGGCTGATCGGCCGGGCCGACGACCGGGTCGCCCACGGCGACCAGACCTCCCGGGTGCCGGCCCAGGGCCGGCCCGCCGCCCCCCGGCTCACCGGGCCACCGGACCCGGCGGCCCCGCACCACCGCCGCGCCCGTACCGAACGGGGGCCGGGCCAGCGGGTCTCCGGCGGGGACATCGCCGCCCTCCGCTCGGTCGGCGAGCTGTTCCGCGCCCTGGACCACGCCTACGGCGGCGGGCACGCCCGGCAGGCCCTGGTCCGCTACCTGGAGCACGAGGCCGAGCCGATGCTGCGCGGCGCGTACGGCGAGCAGACCGGCCGGCACCTGTTCGCCGCCGCCTCCGACCTCACCCGGCTCGCCGGGTGGACCTCGTACGACATCGGCGCGCACGGGCTCGCCCAGCGCTACTTCGTCCAGGCGCTGCGGCTCGCCCAGGCGGCCGGCGACCGGGTCTACGGCGCCTACGTGCTCATCACGATGAGCCGGCAGGCCGTCTACCTCGGGCACGGGCGGGAGGCCGTGCAGCTCGCCCGGGTCGCCCAGCAGGGGCTCGGGTCGTCCGGACCGCACCAGGTGCAGGCGCTGCTGCACGCCGTCGAGGCCCGCGGGCACGGCGTGCTCGGCGAGGTGCGCGCCTGCACGGCCTCCCTGGTCCGCGCCGAGCGGGCGCTGGAGGCGTCCCGGGCGGGCGACGAGGCGCCGCACTGGGCCCGGTTCTTCGACGAGGCCCAGCTCGCCGACGAGTTCGGGCACTGCCACCGGGACCTCCAGCAGTTCCGTGCCGCCGCCCAGCACGCCGAGCGCTCCCTGCAGCTGCGGGCGCCCGGCTACGCCCGCAGCCGGCTGTTCTGCCGGGTGGTACTGGCCTCGGCCCGGCTCGGTCTCGGCGAGCTGGACCAGGCCTGCCTGCTGGGCGCGGAGGCGGCCGGGCAGGCGGCGGAGATGCGGTCGGCGCGGGCCGTGGAGTACGTACGGGACTTCGAGCGGCGGCTGGAACCGTACAAGGACGCGGCGCCCGTGCGCGGCTACCGCGACAAGGTGTCCGCCCTCGCCTGAGCGGCCCGGCCGCCTCACCGCGCCGGCCCGGCGAGGCGGCGCGTGCCGGGGTACGGGCCCTCCCGCCGCGGAGGGCGCGGCCCGTCGTCCCCGGTCTCCGGCCTGGGGTGCCGGAGACCGGGAAGCCCGCCGTCCGCCGGGCGCCGTCGGGCCCGGCGGACGGGGCGCCTCAGGCGGCGGCCGGCTCCAGCCGCCCGGCCGGCGGGGCCGGACGGACGCCCAGGTCCCTCAGCAGGGCGTGGGCGGCCCGCCGGGCGGAGTGCAGTGCGCCCTGCACCGTGCTCGTGTCCCGGTGGTCGCCGCACACGTACAGGCCCGCCAGCAGCCGCACCGGCCGCCGGGCGTCGTGCGGCGGTGCCATCGCCGGGACCGCCTCGGGCTCGTGGTGCACGGCCAGCAGTTCCCAGCGGGCGGTCGGGGTCCCGTAGATCCGGGCCAGCTGGGCGCGGACCGCCGCGTCCAGGTGCGCCGGCCCGGGCGTGCCGCCCAGCACGGTGGAGGAGACCAGGGCGCGGCCCGCCGGCGCCCGCGTCGGGTCGACCTGGCTGACGACGGCCGTGTGGGCCACCGGCCCGCTCCGGTCGGCGTCCAGGAGGAGGGCCGGGTCGGCGAGCGGTGGCTCGTCCGTGGTGTGGTGCAGGACCGTCACCTGATGGAAGGCCGGGACCCGCAGCCCCGGCAGCAGCTCCGCGGCGGCGCGGGCCCCGGTGGCCACCAGGACGGCCCGGCAGCGGATCTCGCCGTGCTCCCGTGTCGCCACGGTGGTCGTGGACACGGCGGTGACCTCGACGTTGGTGTGCAGCGTGCCCGGCGGCAGGCCGGCCGCGAGCAGTTCGGGGAGCGCGTCCGCACCGCCCTCCGGCAGGCAGAGCAGCCCGGTGGCGAAGGAGTGCAGGGCGAGGTCCGCGCAGCGGCTGGACGTCGTGAGGTCCGGGTCGCACAGCAGCGCGGCCAGCAGGGGGCGCAGCACGCCCTCGACGGTGCGCGGCGGCAGGCCCCGGGAGGCCAGGGCGCGGGCGGTGGTGCCCTCGGGGCGCGCGAGCAGCCGTTCCGGCTCGGTGGCGGCGAGCCGTCCGAGGGCCATCGCCAGCCGCGACGGGTCCAGCGGTCCGCCGAGCGCCCCCGGCCGGGAGGTCCCGCGTGCCGGGCGGGGCAGCGGCAGCCGGGGGGCGCTCGCGAGGGCGCGCGCAGTTGTGAGTGCGCCCCTCGCGCTCCGCGATGTGCCGGGTGCGGCGACCCGGTGGTGGTGGCCGTCGCTGTGCAGCAGCACGCCCGGCGAGAACGGGCGCAGGGCCAGGGCGTCCAGGCCGGGGGTGTGCCGCAGTTCCGGGTAGGAGGTGGCCAGGAGCCGGCCGAGCCGGTCCAGCCGGAAGCCGTCGACTTTCTCCGTGGACATGCGGCCCCCCACATGCGGGGCGGCCTCCAGGACGGCGGTCCGCAGACCCGCCCCGGTCAGGTGCCGTGCGGCCGCGAGGCCGGCGGCGCCGGCTCCCACGACCACGACGTCCACGTCTTCCGCGATCGCCGCCCTGTGCGCGGCGTGGCGTGCGGGCTCTAGCACGTGCCCCTCCTCGAGGTTGCGCGGCCGATGGAGACGTCATGCCCCCAACAGGCTTCAGGAATACCCGAGTTCGGATCGAGGGTGCGAGGTGTGCGGCGGCGGCGGAAGTCGCGCGGCGGCCGTGCACGGGGGCACGGGGGGTGCATTCCCCCGCCGGGGGAGGCACCCCGGCGGCGGAGCGGGGCCGAGCGGGACCGCCCCCGCCCCTGCCCCCGGTCCTCCCGCTCAGCCCAGTGCGGCCCGCAGCGTGCCGTCGATCGAGGGGAACGCGAAGGCGAACCCCGACTCCAGGAGGCGGGCGGGCAGCACTCGCTGGCTGCCCAGGATCTCCCCGGACATCTCACCGAGGGCGAGGCGCATCAGCGGGGCGGGGGTGGCCAGCAGCGTCGGACGGTTCAGGACCCGGCCCATGGCCTCGGTGATCTCGCCGTTGGTGAGCGGGTCGGGGGCCGTCAGGTTCACCGGCCCGGACAGCGACTCCGTGTCCATGAGATGCCGGATCGCGGCCACCTCGTCGTGCAGCGAGATGAAGCTCCAGTACTGGCGGCCGTCGCCCAGCCGGCCTCCGAGTCCCGCCTTGAACAGCGGGAACAGCTTCGCCCAGGCCCCGCCGGCCCGCGACACCACCAGCCCGGTGCGGGGCAGCACCGTGCGCACCCCGGCGTCCCGCGCGGGGGCGGTGGCCGCCTCCCACTCCTCGCACACCGACGCGAGGAACCCCTCGCCGCGCGGAGCCGACTCGTCCACGGACCGGCTGCCCGTGTCGCCGTAGAAGCCGATCGCGCTCCCGTTCACGAACACCCGCGGCGGCTCGTCGAGCGAGGCCACCGCCTCGGCCAGCGTCGCGGTGCCCAGCACCCGGCTGTCCCGGATCTGCCGTTTGTAGGACCGCGTCCACGGCCGGGACGCCACCCCGGCCCCGGCGAGGTTGACCACGGCCGCGCATCCGGCGAGCCCGGCCGCGTCGATCCGCCGGCGCTGCGGGTCCCAGCGGACCTCCTCCCGCGCGGCGGGGGCGTGCCGGACCAGCCGCACCACCTCGTGCCCGTCCGCCCGCAGGGAGCGGGCGAGTTCGGAGCCGATGAGACCGGAGGCGCCGGCGATCGCGATACGCGAACCCGGCGGCAGGGAGGAGTCGCTCATGACGTCATCCTGCCCGGAAAGCAGCGGAAATCCCGGACCGGCCGCGAGGCGGCCGGTCGTACAGTGATCGGCATGGCCGTCGCCCCGCACCTCCGCACCGCCGTCCTCGACGACGAGGACGCACTCGGCAGACTCGACCGCGACACCTGGTCCACGCTGCACGCCGTCATGCCCCGGCCCCGGCCGCCGTACGAGCCGTTCTTCGGCGAGCGCTTCGGCCCGCGCGACCATCTCGTCGCCGAACGGGACGGCCGGATCGTCGGCTACATCCGGCTCGGCTTCCCCACCCCGCTCGCCTGCAACGCCCACGTCCGGCAGATCCTCGGACTCGCCGTGGCCGAGGAGGCCCGTGGCGCCGGGGTGGGCCGCGCCCTGCTGCGGGCCGTCGTCGCCGAGGCCCGGCGTCAGGGCGCCCGGCGCGTCACCCTGCGGGTGCTCGGCCACAACGTCCCGGCGCGCGCCCTCTACGCCTCCGAGGGCTTCGCCGTCGAGGGCGTCCTGCCGGGGGAGTTCCTGCTCGACGGCGTGTACGTGGACGACGTGCTGATGGGCCGGTCCCTCTGACCGGACCGACCGCCACCCGCCCGGTCCCGGTCCCCGTGCCGGCCCCGGTCGGCCGCCGGCACGGCCGCCCGCGCCGGCGCCCGGGGCCGTCGGGCCGGCGACCGCGGCGGTGCCGGACCGGCCGGCCCGGTCAGGACGTGACCAGGGCGCCCGTGTCGACACGGGCGGTGGCGTGGGCCGCCCGGCGGGCGTCGCCCGCCACCTCGTGCGCGGTCAGCACGTAGCCCGTCTCGCTGTCCGAGGTCGAGCGGGCGAAGACCATCCCGTAGACCCTGCCGTCGGTGGTCAGGAGCGGGCCGCCGGAGTTGCCGGGGCGGACCGTCGAGCGGATCGAGTAGATCTCGCGGGTGACCGTGCCCGAGTTGTAGATGTTCTGGCCCGTGGCGTTGATCCGGCTCGCCACCGTGGCCGCCTGGAGGTCGAGGCCGCCGTCCTGCGGATAGCCCGCCACCACCGCCGAGTCGCCGCGGGCGGCGACCCCGTCGAAGGGCAGCACCGGGGCCCGCAGGCCCGGCACCCACAGCACCGCGACGTCCTTCTGCGGGTCGAACAGCACCACCCGCGCCGGGTACGGGCGGCCGACCCCGCCCACCCGCACCGTCGGCCGGTCGATGCCCGCCACCACATGGGCGTTGGTCATCACGCGCTGCGCGGAGTAGACGAACCCGCTGCCCTCGCGGCCCTGGTTGCCCGAGACCCCCTCGACCTTCACCGTGCTCAGCTTCGCCGCGTTCGTCGCGGAGGCGGTCACGCTGTCGCCCGAGGGCCGCGCCACGCCCGCCGCGGGTTCGTTCTCGAACGGGTTGAAGACCTGCGGGAAGCCCGCCTCGGTGAGCGCCGAGGTGGCCCGCGAGAACCAGGCCGGCGTCGTCTCCGGCATCGTCTTCTGGACGGCGCCGAGCAGCGCCGAGTTGCGGATCGACTGGGTCACCACCGGGGACGAGGAGGCCCCCAGCACGCTCGCCGCGACCCACGCCACCAGCAGGACCGCCAGCGTGTTCGCCGCCGCCCCGCCGATGCCGTCCGCCACCCGCAGCGGCCCCCCGTCCAGCTCCCGGCGCAGCTTCAGCGCCAGCCGGCCGGCCAGTTCGTGCCCCACCACGGCGGGCACCAGCACGGTGAGCACCGCGGTGACCGTCGCCGCCGGGGTGCCCGCCGTGACCAGCTCCATCATCCAGGGCAGCACCCACACGCCGATCACCGCGCCGCCCACGAAACCGGCCAGCGAGACGCAGCCGGCGACCAGGCCGCGGCGGTATCCGGACGCCGCGTAGGCCAGGATCACCAGCATCAGCAGGAGGTCGAGCACGTCCACGGAGCCGCCTTTCTCTGGGGCCCCTCAGTACGTGCCGGGCGGGCCCATTGATCAGCCACGCGCGTGCGGTGCCGTGGGAACGACCACACACCCGTGGACCGGTAGAAACGTCCCGGACACGTCCGATGGTTCCACCGGGTGGCCCAGTCCACATCGCGGCCCGCTCGGATCCGGGCCAGGGTGGGTCCATGCGTGTCTTCGGGAAGTCTCGGGGGCCTCGGATACCGAACGCGGGGCGCGGAACGCGCCCCGCGCCCCACGGGCGCCGCCCGCTCCACCGGGCGGCCGGGGTCCGAATACGCTCGGGGCGCGAGCCCCGGCCCCCCGGATCCCGCGACCCGCGCCGCCCCCGGGCGGCGCTGTCGCAACCCGTCCTGGCCCTGCTGGCCTGCGTGCCGGGCCTGCTGGCCGTCGCGGCGCTCGTGACCTGCGCGGCGGGCGTGGACCGCACCGCGGCGCGTGCCGCCGTCAGGGCGCCGCTGGCGGCCCGCACGGTGGTGGACCACTCCGCCGCACGGCCGCCCATCGAGCCGCGGTCGGTGTGGCTCGACCCCGCGGCCCCGCGCAGCCAGCCGCCGCCCCGCTACGACGACCGCGTCGTCGCCGTCTTCGTGCACCACACCGACTCGCCGAACGGCTACGACTGCGCCGACGTGCCCCGCATCATCGCCGACTTCTACGCGGGCCAGACCGGCGCCAAGGGGTGGGACGACATCGGCTACAACTTCCTCGTCGACCGCTGCGGCACCATCTACGAGGGCCGCGCCGGCGGCGTCGACCGGCCCGTCACCGGCGCCCACGCCCAGGGCTTCAACCACCGCACCGCCGGCATCGCCGCGATCGGCACCTTCACGGCGGGCACCCCGGTGCCCAGGGCCATGACCGAGGCCATCGCCCGGCTCGCCGCGTGGAAGCTCGGTCTCAGCGGCATCGACCCCCGCGCCGGCGTGCGGCTGGTCTCCAGCAACAGCCTCAGCCGGTACGCCAAGGGCACCACCGCCGTCCTGCCCACCGTCGCCGGACACGACGACGGCTTCATGACGAGCTGTCCCGGCGCGGCCCTCTCCGCCCGCCTGCCCGAGATCCGCGCCGAGGCGGCCCGCTACCAGGGCCGCTGACGCCCGCCCGGCCCCCGCCGGTGCGCGGGCACGGCCCGCCCCGCGGCGGCAGGGCCCCGCCGCCCCGGGGCGGCGCGCAGCCGCGGGACGGGCGCCGCGCCGTCGGGCACCGGTGCGGGCCGGATGCGGCGGGGACCGTGCGGACCGGCCGCGGGCTGGTCCTACGAACCGGCCCGCACAGGGCCCGCCCGTACGGACCGGTCCGTACGGGCGGGCCCTGTGCGGGCCGTCGTTCGTGCCGGTCGTCCGGACCGGTCGTGTGCGGTGGATCATCCGTGCACCGGCCCTGCGCGGGCCGGTGCACGGAACCGGCCGGGGCGCGCTCGGGGCGCGGCTCAGTCCTCGCGGAAGCGGTCCCACAGCCGGGGGTAGCGCTCCGCCAGCTTGGACTCGTTCTCGAAGTCGAGCGGCGTGCCCACCGGCTCGGAGGCCGCGACCGGGATGCCGAGGTCCGGCGCCACGGCACCGGTGAGCTGCTCGTAGGCCTCGTCGGCCGCGTACCCCAGCTCCTCCCCGTCGCCGTCGATCTCCTCGTCGAACTCGTCCAGCAGCCCGGCGAGCGCGTCCGGGTCGTGCATCGCGCCCTCGAACACCTCCCTGCCCTGACCGATCAGCCAGCAGCGGAAGAAGTCGAAGGCGTCGTCGCTCGCCCCGTCGAGCAGCACCCACGCGGCGCCCCACAGATCCCAGCGGTAGGCGCGGTTGTAGCGGGACTCGAAGTGGCGGGCGAAGTCCAGGACCGCGTCCGGGTCCAGCCGGACGAGCCGCTCGACCAGCAGGTCGGCCTGTTCCTCGGGGTCGCCCTCGGCGGCCTCGCGGGTCGAGTCCACCAGCTGCCAGAACTCCGTCTCGTCCATCACGGGACAAGCATCGGGCCTGCGGAGGAGGGACGCACGCGGAGTGGCGCAGATTGTTATGCGCGCACGGCCGAGGCGGGACCGGCGCTTTGGCGCCTTTCCGGGGGCGGGGCGCGCGCGGTCCGCCGGACGCGTCACCGGTAGAGCGCGGCCGATCGCGCGGCGTCCCGCGCGCAGCGCTCCCGCAGCGACGCCGGCGCGAGCACCTCCACCTCCGGGCCCAGCCCGCGCAGCTGGGCGCGGGCCACCTCCTCGGTCTCCACCGGCAGCGTGACAGTCACCCAGCCCTGCTCGTCGGGCACCCCCGAGGTGCCCAGCGCCCCCTTCGCGGTCGCCGGATCGAGGACGTGCGGGAGCTGCCGCACACCGTCCGGGGACAGCCGCACGGAGATCTCGGAGCGGAGCACGGACCGGGCGAACTCCTCGGCCCGCTCCGCCCAGAAACCCGGCAGGTCGAAGCCCTCCTCCCGCCGGAACCGCTCCGGGCCGGGCGTGACCGCGGTGAACCGGTCGATCCGGTACACCCGGAAGGCCTCCGTGCCGGACACCCGCGCGCACAGGTACCACAGGCCCGCCTTGAGGACGAGACCGTACGGTTCCAGCGTCCGCTCCACCTCGGAGGCGGCCCGCCGGTACCGCGCGACGACCGGGCGGTCGTCCCACACGGCCTCCGCGACGGCCGGCAGCAGTTCCGGCGTCCGCGGCTCGCTGAACCACGCGGGGGCGTCCAGATGGAACCGCTGCGCCGCCGTCCGCGAGGCGTCCCGCACCGACGGCCGGAGCGCCGCCGACACCTTCAGCCGGGCCGCGGACGCCGTGTCCTGGAGGCCCATGTCGCGCAGCGCCCCCGGCACCCCGCTCAGGAACAGCGCCTCCGCCTCGCTGCGCGCCAGCCCCGTCAGACGGGTGCGGTAGCCGCCGACCAGGCGGTACCCGCCGGCCCGGCCCCGGTCCGCGTACACCGGGATGCCCGCCTCCGACAGCGCCTGCGCGTCCCGGGTGATCGTGCGCTCGGACACCTCCAGCTCCCGCGCCAGCTCGGCGGCGGTCATCGACGCCCGGGTCTGGAGCAGCAGCACCATCTTGATCAGACGAGCAGCACGCATGGAACCCATGATGCCGGGCCTCACTGACACCGAGGGGACGGACCGCTGACACCGGGGCGGCGCCCCGGAAGACCGCGCGCCGCCCGGCCGCCCGCCCCGCGGCCTGCCGCCGGGGCCGCCGCACGCGCGCCCGTACGCCCGGGAGGGGCACGGCGTCCGCCGTGCCCCTCCCGGAGAGCCTCACCGCCGCGGCCCGGGCCGCCGGCGTCTACAGCCCGTAGCGCTCCCTGGCCTCCTTGACCGCGGACGCCTTGACCTCGCCGCGGCGGGCCAGCTGCGCGAGCGCCGCGACGACGATCGACTCGGCGTCGACGCCGAAGTGCCGGCGGGCCGCCTCGCGGGTGTCGGAGAGGCCGAAGCCGTCGGCACCGAGCGAGGAGTAGTCCTGCTCGACCCACTGCGCGATCTGGTCCGGGACCTGGCGCATGTAGTCGGAGACCGCGAGGACGGGGCCCTCCGCTCCGTGCAGCGCCTCCCGGACGTAGGGCACCCGGTCCTCGCCGCGCAGCAGGGCCGCGTCGGCGTCCAGCGCGTCGCGGCGCAGCTCGGTCCAGGAGGTCGCGGACCACACGTCGGCGGCCACGCCCCACTCCTCGGCGAGCAGCTTCTGGGCGGCGAGCGTCCAGTGGATCGCGGTGCCCGAACCGAGGAGCTGGATGCGCGGGGCGTTCGCCCCGGCCACGTTCAGACCCGCCGACTCCGCGGTGTTGAAGCGGTACAGGCCCTTGACGATGCCCTCGTCGACACCGGCCGGCTTGGCGGGCTGCGGCATCGGCTCGTTGTAGACGGTCAGGTAGTAGAAGACGTTCGGGTCCTCGCCCGGCGCGGCCTCGCCGTACATCCGGCGCAGGCCGTCCTTGACGATCGCCGCGATCTCGTAGGCGAACGCGGGGTCGTAGGACAGCGCCGCCGGGTTGGTCGCGGCGATGACGGGGGAGTGGCCGTCGGCGTGCTGGAGGCCCTCGCCGGTCAGGGTGGTGCGGCCGGCGGTGGCGCCGACCAGGAAGCCGCGGCCGAGCTGGTCGCCGAGCTGCCACATCTGGTCGGCCGTGCGCTGCCAGCCGAACATCGAGTAGAAGATGTAGAACGGGATCATCGCCTCGCCGTGCGTGGCGTACGCGGTGGACGCGGCGATGAAGTCGGCCATCGAACCGGCCTCGGTGATCCCCTCGTTGAGGATCTGGCCGTTCTCGGCCTCCTTGTAGTACATGAGCTGGTCGCGGTCGACCGGCTCGTAGGTCTGGCCCTTGGGCGAGTAGATGCCGAGCGACGGGAAGAGCGACTCCATACCGAAGGTACGGGCCTCGTCCGGGACGATCGGCACCCAGCGCCTGCCGGTCTCCTTGTCGCGCACCAGGTCCTTGACCAGGCGGACGAACGCCATGGTCGTCGCCACGTTCTGCGAGCCGGAGCCCTTGTCGAAGGACGCGAACGCCTTGTCCGGGGCGGCGGGCAGCGGGGCCAGCGGGTGCGTGCGGCGGGCCGGGGCCGGACCGCCGAGGGCGGCGCGGCGCTCCTGGAGGTAGCGCACCTCGGGGGAGTCGGCGCCCGGGTGGCCGTAGGGGACCACGCCGTCGACGAACCGGCTGTCGGGGATGGGCAGGTCGAGCAGGTCGCGCATCTGCCGGAACTCGTCCGTCGACAGCTTCTTCATCTGGTGGTTGGCGTTCTTCGACGCGAAGCCCTCGCCGAGCGTGTGGCCCTTGACGGTCTGCGCGAGGATGACGGTCGGCGCGCCCTTGTGCTCGACGGCCGCCTTGTAGGCCGCGTACACCTTGCGCGGCTCGTGGCCGCCGCGGGAGAGGTGGAAGCACTCCAGGATCTTGTCGTCGCTCAGCAGCTTCGCCATCTCGACGAGCGCCGGGTCGGCGCCGAAGAAGTCCTGGCGGATGTAGGCGGCGTCGCGGGTCTGGTACGTCTGCACCTGCGCGTCCGGTACCTGGCGCAGGCGGCGCACGAGCGCGCCCGTGGTGTCGAGCCGGAACAGCTCGTCCCAGGCGTTGCCCCACAGCGACTTCACGACGTTCCAGCCGGCGCCGCGGAACTGGGCCTCCAGCTCCTGCACGATCTTGAAGTTCGCGCGGACCGGGCCGTCGAGGCGCTGGAGGTTGCAGTTGATGACGAAGGTCAGGTTGTCCAGACCCTCGCGGGAGGCGAGTGCGAGTGCCGCGGTCGACTCGGGCTCGTCCATCTCGCCGTCACCGAGGAACGCCCACACGTGGGACGCCGAGACGTCCTTGATGCCGCGGTGGGTGAGGTAGCGGTTGAAGCGGGCCTGGTAGATCGCCGACAGCGGGCCGAGGCCCATGGAGACGGTCGGGAACTCCCACATCCAGGGCAGCCGGCGCGGGTGCGGGTACGACGGGAGGCCGTTGCCGCCCGACTCCTGGCGGAAGTTGTCCAGGTGCTGCTCGTTCAGCCGCCCGTCGAGGAAGGCGCGGGCGTAGATGCCGGGGGAGGCGTGGCCCTGGATGTAGAGCTGGTCGCCGGAGCCGTCCCCCTCCTTGCCCTGGAAGAAGTGGTTGAAGCCCGTCTCGTAGAGCCAGGCGGCGGAGGCGAAGGTGGCGATGTGGCCGCCGACGCCGTGCTTCGCGCCCCGGGTGACCATCGCGGCCGCGTTCCAGCGGTTCCACGCGGTGATCCGGGACTCCATCGCCTCGTCGCCGTCCACGGCGGGCTCGGCGGAGGTCGGGATGGAGTTGACGTAGTCCGTCTCGAGCAGCTTGGGCAGCGCGAGACCGTTGCCCTCGGCGCGCTCCAGCGTGCGGCGCATCAGGTACGCGGCACGGTGCGGCCCGGCCGCCTGGGTGACGGCGTCCAGGGAGGCCTGCCATTCGGCGGTCTCCTCGGGGTCGCGGTCCGGGAGCTGGTCGAGCTCGCTCGGCTGGATTGCGGTGGGGTCGGTCATTGCGCCGCCTTCCGGATGCGGAGGGGGGTTCCCTCGTCGGCAAGGGGTTTCGGGGGTGCCCTTGGTCTGTGGCAGGACAGGGCGGCGGGCTCCGGTGCGAGCCCGTCGGTGACTGTAACTCCCTGATCGATGATCGATCAAAGGGTTCCGGGAGAAAACCTCTTCAGATCGCAAAAGTCGGCACCGGGTGCCTTTCCCGCGGGCACGGGGTGCCGCCGAGCGGCGGGGTTCTCGCAGGTGGGGGCACACCTGAGCGTCGAGGCGCTCCGCTGTACCGGAGGCCGGAAACGGGGACGAGGAGCAGGGGGGAGTCGGCGTCGCGGGAGGAGGGCGGCGGAGCGCGGGGTGGGGAGCTGGGGGAAGGGGAGCCTCAGGAGGGGGAGGGGGAGGGGAGCTGCCGGTGCCGGACCCGGGACGCCGGACGCCCGCGGCCGGGACCCGCCGATCGCGGCTCCGGACGGCCGTGGGCCTCAGGCGCGGGGCGCGCAGCCGAGGACGTGCGCCTTGACCAGGTCGGCGATGAGCGGGTCCCGCCGCCGGAAGGCGTCCACGAGGGCCTCGTGCTCCTCGGCGTACGACTGCTGCACCGTGCCCAGCCACCTTATGGACAGGGCCGTGAACACCTCGATGCCCAGCCCCTCCCAGGTGTGCAGCAGGACGGAGTTGCCCGCGGCCCGCACCAGCTCCCGGTGGAAGGCCACGGTGTGCCGGACCTGTCCGGTCCCGTCGGACAGCCGGTCGGCCTCGTACAGCGCGCTCACGTGCGGTTCCAGGGCCGAGCAGTCCTCGGCGAGGCGCTCCGCCGCCAGCTCCGCGGCGATGGCCTCCAGGCCGGCCCGCACCGGATAGCTCTCCTCCAGGTCGGCGGCCGTCAGGTTCCGGACCCGTACGCCCTTGTTCGGCGCCGACTCGATCAGCCGCAGCGACTCCAGCTCGCGCAGCGCCTCCCGGACCGGGGTCTGGCTGACCTCCAGCTCGGTGGCGATCCGCCGCTCCACGATCCGCTCGCCCGGCTTCCAGCGACCGCTGACGATCCCCTCCACGATGTGCTCGCGGATCTGTTCGCGCAGCGAGTGGACGACGGGCGCGGTCATGGAGGCTCCTTTGGGAGGAGTGCGGGACCCCGGGGGCGGGTGACGTTTAGACAATAAGGCCGCGCCCGCGCCGACGAGGAGCGCAAAGGGGCCCTTCACCGCAGGTGAGACGAGACTTACACGGTGTCAGAGCGCTCCCGCCGGTGCGGACGGCTGCCGGACCCTCCCCGCACGCCCCACGTCTCCGCCTCCTCCGGAACCCCGGCGGCCCGGTGCCGCGGTCACGAGGAGGAGCGGCGCCGACGGCGCGCCCCGGTCCGCCGAAGGGGGGAGGAACGGACGGCCACCGGGGTGTTCGGGCACGGTGCGGGGGCGGAAGCCGTCGCGGTGGTCCGTGCCGGTCGCGGGCGCGGTGCCGGCCTGCCGCCCCGCCCGCTCATGGATCCCGCGCCGACCCGCGCGCGGCGGACCCGGGGCGCGCTCACCGCGGCACCCCGCGTGGCCGGGGCCGCCCCCTGCCGGGGTGGCCGGGGCCGCCCTGTCGGCCGGGGGCCCGGCAGGCGGCGGGCCCGGCCCGGGAGAGCGGCTTCGCGGGCTCGTCCCGACGGCCGACCGCTGGGCCGGTACGCGGCCCGTGCGGCGCGGCGGCGGAGCGCGGCGCACCGGCCCCGTGCTGCGGGGGAGCCCACGGCCCCCCTGCCGAGGTGGAGCCGGGCCGGGGAGGGGCCCGGCGGGGAGGGCCGCCGCCCGGGGCGGGCGGCGCTCACCTCCCGGGAAACGCCGCGCCCTCCGTCCGGGAGCCGGACGGAGGGCGCGGTGCGGTCGTGCGGGCGGTGCCGCCTCGCGGACGCGGTTACAGGCCGAGCTCGACCTCGAACTCGCCCGCCTCCAGGATCGCCTTGACCGCGGTCAGGTAGCGGGCCGCGTCGGCGCCGTCCACCAGACGGTGGTCGTAGGAGAGCGTCAGGTAGGTCATGTCGCGGACGCCGATCACGGTGCCCTCGGCCGTCTCGATGACGGCCGGACGCTTGACCGTGGCGCCGATGCCCAGGATCGCGACCTGGTTCGGGGGCACGATGATCGTGTCGAAGAGCGCGCCGCGCGAACCGGTGTTGGAGACGGTGAAGGTCGCGCCGGACAGCTCGTCCGGGGTGATCTTGTTCGCCCGCACCTTGCCGGCCAGGTCGGCGGTGGCCTTGGCGATGCCGGCGATGTTCAGGTCGCCCGCGCGCTTGATGACCGGGGTCATCAGGCCCTTCTCCGAGTCCACCGCGATACCGATGTTCTCGGTGTCGAAGTAGGTGATCGTGCCCTCGTCCACGTTGATCCGGGCGTTGACGGCCGGGTGGGCCTTCAGCGCCTGGGCCGCCGCCTTCACGAAGAACGGCATGGGGGAGAGCTTGACGCCCTCGCGGGCCGCGAAGGAGTCCTTCGCCTGCGCGCGGAGCTTCATCAGGCGGGTGATGTCCACCTCGACGACCGAGGAGAGCTGGGCCTGCTCGTGCAGGGCCTTCACCATGTTGTCGCCGATGACCTTGCGGATGCGCGGCATCTTGACGGTCTGTCCGCGCAGCGGGGAGGCCTCCAGCGCCGGAGCCTTCCCGGCGGCGGGCGCCGCGGCGGCGGCCGGAGCCGGAGCGGCGGCCTTCGCGGCCTCGGCGGCGGCGATGACGTCCTGCTTGCGGATACGGCCGCCGACGCCGGTGCCCTTGACGGCGGCCAGGTCGACGCCGTTCTCGGCGGCGAGCTTGCGCACCAGCGGGGTCACGTACGCGCCGTCGTCACCGGAGGTCGCGGCGGGAGCCGGGGCCGGGGTGACGGGGGCGGGCGCGGCCGGCGCGGGGGCCGGAGCGGCCGGAGCCGCCGGGGCCTGCGGCTGGGCGGGGGCCGGGGCCGCTGCGGCCGGGGCCGGGGCGGCGGGGGCTGCCGGGGCCTGCGGTTCGGCGGCCGGGGCCGGCTTCTCCGCGGGGGCGGCGGGCGCGGCGGGCGCCGCGGCGGCCGGAGCGGCGCCGGGAGCACCGATGACGGCCAGCTTGGCGCCGACCTCGGCGGTCTCGTCCTCGCCGACCACGATCTCCAGCAGCACGCCGGCGGTGGGCGAGGGGATCTCGGTGTCGACCTTGTCGGTCGACACCTCCAGCAGCGGCTCGTCCTCCGCGACCTCCTCGCCGACCTCCTTCAGCCAGCGGGTGACGGTGCCCTCGGTGACGGACTCGCCGAGCGCGGGCAGGACGACGTCCGTGCCCTCGGCGGAACCGCCGCCGGAGGCGGCCTCGGCGGTCGGAGCCGGCGCGGGGGCCTCGGCCTCGGCGGCGGGGGCGGGGGCGGCCTGCGGGGCGGGCTCCGGCTCGGCGGCCGGGGCCTCCTCGGCGGCCGGGGCCGGGGCGGCGGCGGGCGCGCCCGTGCCGTCGTCGATGACGGCCAGCTCGGCGCCGACCTCGACGGTCTCGTCCTCGGCGACCTTGATGGACGCGAGCACGCCGGCGGCGGGCGAGGGGATCTCGGTGTCGACCTTGTCCGTCGACACCTCCAGCAGCGGCTCGTCGGCCTCGACGCGCTCGCCCTCGGCCTTCAGCCAGCGGGTGACGGTGCCCTCGGTGACGCTCTCACCGAGTGCCGGAAGGGTTACGGAAACCGGCATGGTTTCTGTTGCTCCTTAGCGGGGTCTCCCCGCCTCGACCCGGGGTCGAGAACGGGGAAGGTGCGGAAGTCTGTGGTCGTCGCGTCCTGCTCGACGCGGATGACGGGGACGGCCGTGCGGCCGGCTCAGTCGTGCGAGTGCAGCGGCTTGCCCGCGAGGGCGAGGTGGGCCTCGCCGAGCGCCTCGTTCTGCGTCGGGTGGGCGTGGATGAGCTGGGCGACCTCGGAGGGCAGCGCCTCCCAGTTGTAGATCAGCTGGGCCTCGCCGACCTGCTCGCCCATGCGGTCGCCGACCATGTGGACGCCGACCACGGCACCGTCCTTCACCTGGACGAGCTTGATCTCGCCCGAGGTGTTGAGGATCTTGCTCTTGCCGTTGCCCGCCAGGTTGTACTTCAGAGCGACGACCTTGTCCGCGCCGTAGATCTCCTTGGCCTTCGCCTCGGTGATGCCCACGGAGGCGACCTCGGGGTGGCAGTACGTCACCCGGGGGACACCGTCGTAGTCGATCGGGACGGTCTTCAGACCGGCCAGGCGCTCCGCGACCAGGATGCCCTCGGCGAAGCCCACGTGGGCGAGCTGGAGGGTCGGGACGAGGTCGCCGACGGCGGAGATGGTGGGCACGTTCGTGCGCATGTACTCGTCGACCAGGACGTAGCCGCGGTCCATCGCGACGCCCTGCTCCTCGTAGCCGAGGCCGGCGGAGACCGGGCCGCGGCCGACGGCGACGAGCAGCACCTCGGCCTCGAACTCCTTGCCGTCGGCCAGGGTGACCTTCACGCCGCTCTGGGTGTACTCGGCCTTCGAGAAGAAGGTGCCCAGGTTGAACTTGATGCCGCGCTTGCGGAACGCGCGCTCCAGCAGCTTGGAGGAGTTCTCGTCCTCGAGGGGCGCGAGGTGCTTGAGGCCCTCGACGATCGTCACGTCGGAGCCGAAGGACTTCCACGCGGAGGCGAACTCCACGCCGATGACCCCGCCGCCCAGGATGATCGCGGACTTCGGCACGCGGTCCAGCACGAGGGCGTGGTCCGAGGAGATGACGCGGTCGCCGTCGATCTCCAGGCCCGGCAGCGACTTCGGCACGGAGCCGGTCGCGAGCAGCACGTGGCGGCCCTGGACGCGCTGTCCGTTCACGTCGACGGAGGTCGGGGAGGACAGCCGGCCCTCACCCTCGATGTACGTCACCTTGCGGGACGCGATGAGACCCTGAAGACCCTTGTACAGACCGGAGACGACCCCGTCCTTGTACTTGTGGACCGCGGGTACGTCGATGCCCTCGAAGGTGGCCTTGACGCCGAACTGCTCGCTCTCGCGGGCCTGGTCGGCGATCTCGCCCGCGTGCAGCAGGGCCTTGGTGGGAATGCACCCGCGGTGCAGGCAGGTACCGCCGACCTTGTCCTTCTCGATCAGGGCGACGTCCAGGCCCAGCTGCGCTCCGCGCAGCGCCGCGGCGTAACCGCCGCTACCGCCGCCGAGGATCACTAGGTCGAAAACGGTGCTGGCGTCGTTCGCCACGTCACGTCCTCCATGCATGTGCGCCACGCCGGTCTCCAGTGACCGGTCGGCGGCTGGTGTCCGGCCGCTCTTCTTCGGCCCTGTGGTGGGGGCCCTGTCCTGCCGAGAACCCATCTTCGCACTTGTCGAGGACGAGCGAGACGCCGGGCCGGTGTGTGGGACGTCTGATCGATCACGTCGGCAGGGGGAGGGACGGGGCGAACCCGCGGATTTCGTCGCGGGCACCGCCCCGTCGCGACGCGGCGGGCGGTCCCGGGTGAGGCACCCCCGGGGCCGTCCGCCGGCCGGTGGCTCAGCCCAGGTCGCCGGCTGCGGTCAGCTCCGCGAGCCGCACCAGGGTGCGGACCGCGGAACCGGTGCCGCCCTTGGGGGTGTAGCCGAACGGGCCGGCCTCGTTGAACGCCGGGCCGGCGATGTCCAGGTGCGCCCAGGTGATGCCCTCGCCGACGAACTCCCGCAGGAACAGGCCGGCGACCAGGCCGCCGCCCATCCGCTCGCCCATGTTGGCGATGTCGGCGGTGGGGGAGTCCATGCCCTTGCGCAGGTGCTCGGGCAGCGGCATCGGCCAGGACTCCTCGCCGGCCTCCTCGGCGGCGTCGACGATCGCGGCGCGGAAGGCGTCGTCGTTCGCCATCACGCCGAAGGTGCGGTTGCCGAGCGCGAGGACCATCGCACCGGTCAGCGTCGCCACGTCGACGATCGCGTCCGGCTTCGCCTCGGACGCCTTCCACAGCGCGTCCGCGAGGACGAGACGGCCCTCGGCGTCGGTGTTGAGGACCTCGACGGTCTTGCCGCTGTACATGCGCAGCACGTCACCCGGGCGGGTGGCGGAGCCCGACGGCATGTTCTCCGCGAGCGCGAGCCAGCCGGTCACGTTGACGTCCAGGCCGAGGCGCGCGGCGGTGACGACGGCGGCGAAGACCGCGGCGGCACCCGCCATGTCGCACTTCATCGTCTCGTTGTGGCCGGCCGGCTTCAGCGAGATGCCGCCCGAGTCGTAGGTGATGCCCTTGCCGACGAAGGCGAGGTGCTTCTTGGCCTTGGAGGAGGTGTACGACAGCTTCACCAGGCGCGGACCGGCGGCCGAGCCGGCGCCGACGCCGAGGATGCCGCCGTAGCCGCCCTTGGCGAGCGCCTTCTCGTCGAGCACCTGGACCTTGATGCCGTGCTCCTTGCCGGCCGCGGTGGCGACGGCGGCGAAGGACTCCGGGTTGAGGTCGTTCGGCGGGGTGTTGACCAGGTCGCGGGCGCGGTTGAGCTCCGCGGTCAGCGCGGTGGCGCGGGCCACGGCCGCCTTGTACGCGGCGTCCCGGGGCTTGACGCCGAGCAGCGCGACCTCGCCGAGCGGGCCCTTGGCGTTCTTCGCGGCGTCCTTGGAGCGGCCGCTGTCCTTGTAGGCGTCGAAGGAGTACCCGCCGAGGCCGGCCCCCTCGGCGACCGCGCCGGCGTCCGCGGCGTCCGCCACGGGCAGCGCGAACCCGGCCTTCTTGGCGCCGGCGAGGGCGCGGGCCGCGGCGCCGGCGGCGCGGCGCAGGGCCTCGGTGTCGAAGCCGTCGCCCTTCTCGGGGGCCGCTCCCAGACCGACGGCCAGCACCACGGGGGCCTTGAATCCGGAGGGCGCGGGCAGCTTGGTCACCTCGCCCTCGGAGCCGGAGGCGCCGAGGGTCTCCAGGATTCCGGCGAGTCCGCCGTCGTACGCCTTGTCCACGGCCTCGGCGCCCGGTGCGACGACCGGGCCCTTGGGGCCCTTCGCGACGCCGACGACGATCGCGTCGGCCCGCAGACCTGACGCCGCGGCGGTGCTGAGAGTGAGAGCAGTCACGGTGGTGAGATCTCCGCTTCCTTGAAAGTTCTTCTGGCCGAGAGAGGTGGGTCGACCGGGCCCGACGGCCGACCCTAGATCCGTCCTCGGGGGCGGTCCTCGCCGGGGCCCCTGCCAGGGGCCGGGCGAGTACCCGGGACGAGCCTACGCTCGGGGGAGGGTTTCGCTCATTCCCGCGCGTGTTCGCCCGGCGGTGGTGCCCTTGTCCGGTTCCCGTCCCTCACCCGGGGTCACCCGCGGGACACTTCCGGTGGCGCCGCGGGCGAGGTGTCCGCCGCTTCGCATGATTTCGGCTGATGCCCCTCGTTTTCCACCGAAACGGGGATTCCCGCCGGGGAGACCGCGGCACGGGCCCACGGCACGGCGGGTGGCCGGCCGCCGCGCGCCCTCAGCCGAGGGCGCACACCACGAGCGCCGTGGTGGCGGCCGTCTCGGCCAGGCCGCCGAACACGTCTCCGGTGACGCCGCCGAAGCGGCGCGTGCAGTGCCGCAGCAGCAGCTCGGCCGCGAGGCAGGCGGCGGCGACCGCCGCCGCCGCGCGCACCGCGCCGCCCGGCCCGGCGAGCATCCCGGCGCCCGCGGCGGCCAGCGCGACGGCCGCCGCCACCGGCAGTGCGGAGCGCGCCGGCACGGTGCCCGCGACCGCGGCGCCCAGGCCCCCCGGACGGGCCGGCGGCACCCCCCTGCGGGCGGCGAGCGTGAGGACGAGCCGGGCCGCGACCGCGGAGACGACGGCCGCCAGGGCGCCGCGGGCCCACGAGGTGCCGTACGCCTCGGCGAGTGCGGCCACCTGGGCCAGCAGCACGAACAGCAGGGTGATCACCCCGAACGGGCCGATGTCCGACTGCTTCATGATCCGCAGCGCGTCCTCGGCGGGCTTGCCGCTGCCCAGCCCGTCGGCGGTGTCCGCGAGGCCGTCCAGGTGCAGCCCCCGGGTCAGCACGGCGGGCACGGCCGCCGCGGCCACGGCCGAGAGCAGCGGCCCGGCGCCCGCCGCCGACAGCACCGCCCCCGTGAGGGCCGCGCCGAGCCCGACCGCCAGTCCCGCCGCCGGAGCGCACAGCATGCCGCGGCGGGCGGTGTCCCTGTCCCAGCGGGACACGGTCACGGGGAGCACGGTGAGGGTGCCGAAGGCGAAGCGGAGGCCGTCGGCGAGCGTGGGGGCGGAAGGGGTCCTGGGCATCGGCGCAGGGTATCCGGGCGCCCGGAGGGCGGTTGCGGCCCCACTGGATAAAGTTCGCATATGGGTCATTGGTTGGAGCGGAACATCGTCGAGCCCGGCAAGCTCCCCATGCTGCTGGCGCTCGCCTCGTTCGTCGTGACCTTCGCGGTCACCCGCGTCATCGTGCGGATGATCCGGGCCGGCAAGGGCCCCTTCGGCAACGTGAAGGCCGGCGACCTGCACATCCACCACGTCGTCCCCGGCGTGGTGCTCACGGTGACCGGCGGGTTCGGCGCGGTGGCCAGCGGCCGGTACGGCTTCGGGGCGTCCGCCTTCGCCGTGATCTTCGGGGTGGGGGCGGGCCTCGTCCTCGACGAGTTCGCGCTGATCCTGCACCTCGACGACGTCTACTGGACCGAGGACGGACGCAAGAGCGTCGAGGTCGTCGTCCTGACGGCGGCCCTCGTCGGCCTGGTGCTCGGGGGCTTCTCGCCGTTCGGCGTCAACGACGTCAACGACCAGGAACTCCAGGACCGTACGGGCGCGATCGTCACCATCGCGCTGAACTTCTGCTTCGCCCTGCTCGCCCTCAGCAAGGGCAAGACGCGCATGGCGATCTTCGGGATCGTCGTGCCCTTCGTCGCCCTGATCGGCATGGTCCGGCTGGCCAAACCCGGCTCGCCGTGGGCCCGGCGCTTCTACCGGCGCAGGCCGCGCGCCCGGGCCAGGTCCCGGCTGCGCGCCTACCGGCACGACCGCCGCTGGGCCGGACCCAGCCGCAGGCTTCAGGAGTGGATCGGCGGCAAACCCGACCCCGAGCCGGCCCCCGCCCTGACCGACCGCCGGTGACGGAGCGCGGAGAGTCCGTACAGGGCCAGTACCGCCGCGATGGCCGCCAGATGCTCCTTGCCCGCCAGGTTGTCCTTCACCCCGACCTCGGCCACCATCGCCGCGACCACCAGCCCGGCCGTCGCGTACGCCCGGTAGCGCAGGGCGAGGAACACCGCCAGACCCACCACGGCCGCCGACGGGCCGGTGTCCACGATCAGGGCGTCCGCGCGCGGCAGCCCCAGCGGGCGGTCCGGGCCGAGCGCGATGCCGGCGCGCGCGTACAGCGTCCCGGCCAGCGTCGCGACGTAGCCGATGACGAGCGTGCGCCACCAGCCCAGACAGATCTCGGCGATCCCGAAGACGACCAGGATCTGCGCGAGCGCACCCCACACCGGCAGGTCGAGGGCCGGCACGTACACGGACAGCGGGGTGCGCAGCAGGGCGAGCCACAGCGGGTCCTCGGCCCGGACCGAGCCGAGGACCCGCACCGCCCCGAAGCCCCAGGGCCGGTTCTGCGCGAACTGCAGGAGCGCCGTCAGGCAGACCGCGCCGAGCGTCATCGGGACCGCCCGCCACCGCCGCCGCGCCAGGCCGCGGCGTACGGCGCGGTACAGCGGGCCCCACTCGGCGCGAGCCGGGCGGGCGAGCCGGCTCACCCGCCGCTTCCCGCGCCCGGTCCGGCTCCGGTCCCGCTCGGTCTCATCTGTGCGACTCCAGGTGCTTGCGGTGCAGCCACTTCGGCAGGCCCGGGGCTTCCAGGAACCCCTCGGCGCGCGCGGACGCGACGGCGATGCGGGGCAGGTCCGCGCTCTTCTCGAAGAGCAGGAACCGCGGCTCCCAGATGGGCCGGTACTTGGCGTTGGCCCGGTACAGCGACTCGATCTGCCACCAGCGGGAGAAGAAGCTGAGCAGCGACCGCCACAGCCGCAGCACCGGACCGGCGCCGAGGCGCCCGCCACGTTCGAAGACCGAGCGGAACATGGCGAAGTTCAGTGAGACCTGAGTGATCCCGATCTCCCCGGCCCGCCGCAGGAGTTCGATCACCATGAACTCCATCAGCCCGTTCTCGGAGTCCCGGTCACGCCGCATCAGGTCCAGCGACAGCCCGCACGGCCCCCACGGCACGAACGACAGCAGCGCCCGCAACGCGCCGTCGGCGTCGGTGCATTCGAGCATCACGCAGCGTCCGTCGGCCGGGTCGCCGAGCCGTCCCAGCGCCATGCTGAAGCCGCGTTCGGTGGCTCCGTCGCGCCAGTCGTCCGCGCACCGCAGCAGATGCGCCATCTCGCCGGCCGGGATCTCCTCGTGGCGCCGCACCCGCACCCGGTACCCGGCCCGCCGCACCCGGTTGTGGGCCTGCCGGACGGTCCGCATCGCCCGGCCTTCGAGGGTGAACTCGGCGGTCTCGACGACGGCTTCGTCGCCCAGTTCCAGCGCGTCGAGACCGTGCCGCGCGTAGACCATGCCGGCCTCCTCGCCGGCGCCCATCACCGCCGGGATCCAGCCGTGCTCCCGGGCCTCCGCGAGCCACGGCTCGATGGCGCCCGGCCACGCCTCGGGGTCCCCGAGCGGATCGCCCCCGGCCAGGGAGACCCCGCCCACCACCCGGTAGACGACCGCGGCCTTGCCGGTCGGCGACCAGACCACGCTCTTCTCCCGGCGCAGCGCGAAGTAGCCGAGCGAGTCCCGGTCGCCGTGGCGGTCGAGCAGGACCCGCAGGCGCCTCTCGTCCTCCTCCGTGAACGGGTCGACGGCGCGCCGCGACCGGAACGCGGCGTACAGGACGGCCAGCACCAGCAGGGTGCTCAGCACGTTGATCGTGACGTCGGCCCAGTTGGGCGTCGCGATGCCGGGGTGCGGGGACTCGTCCGCGGCCACCGAGACGAGCCGCAGCGTGCCGTGGCGCCAGCGGTCGAGGAAGGTCGAACGGCCGGCGTCCGGGGCGGTGTTGGTGACCGTGACGAGTAGCGCCGCGCACAGCGAGGCGACCAGCAGCCCGCCCACGGCGACGACCGCGGCGAGGGCGGGGTTCGAGCGGTCGCCCTTGGCGTAGAACTCCCGGCGGCCGGCCACCAGCGCGCCCACGAAACCCGCGGTCAGGACGAACGACACCCAGTTCTGGGCGTACCGGTGGATCTCCGGGAAGGCCATCGCGACCGCGAAGAGGAGCAGGAACAGGCCGCCCAGCACGGTGTTGAGAATCCACGCGGCCCGCTTGCGCCGCCCCATCGTGACGGCCAGGAACAGGGTGAACACCCCGGACGCGAACCCCGCGGTGAGCAGGTAGGGCGTGAAGTAGTTCTCCGTGTTGTGCCGTCGCACGTCCTGCCCGAGCGACACCCACACGGCGCTCAGAAAGTTCACGAAGGCGACCGCGCGCAGGTACCAGACGGCGCCGGACGCCGCCCGCCGCGAGGCGGCCGTGGACCGCCGTTCCCCGTCGCTCCGGCGGACCGGTGCCCGTTCCAGGACAGCGGTAATTCGGGCATCTCCCATGAAGCGGGATGATATGGGGCGCGGTCGCCGGTTCGAGGGAGGGACGGGCCGCGCCCGACGCGCCCCGGACGGGCGCGGGAGGGGTCCGCGCCGCCGCGTCCAGGGCCGCCACCCGCCGGTGCCGGGCCGCCTCCCGCCGGACCCGCGCGGCGCGGCCGGTCCCCGCGGCGGACGGGTCGCCGTCAGGGGCCGGCCGGGGCGCGGCGCGGGACGCGGGTCAGGAGGCGGTGCCGGGCTCGGCGCCGGAGGCCGGCGTGGCGTCCGGGACCGGTGCGGCGCCGGGCGACGGCTCGTCATCGGAGGCCGCCCCGGTGTCGGAGGGCGGCGCCGAGCCCGTGTCCGGGGTGCTGCCGGGCTCCTCGGCGACCGCGGGGGAAGGAGCCTCCGGCAGGTCCGCCGCGAGCCCCGCAGCCGCCTGGACCAGCGGCAGCGCGAGCAGCCCGCCCGCGCCCTCACCGACCGTCACCCCCTGGTCGAGGAGGGGTTCGAGGGCCATCCGGTCCAGCGCCTTGGCCTGCGCCGGCTCCCCGCTGCGCTGCCCGGCCAGCCACCAGTCCGGGGCCCGGAACGCGACCCGCTGGCCGACCAGCGCGCACGCCGCCGCCACGACGCCGTCCAGGATGACCGGCATCTTGCGTGCCGCGCTCTGCAGCAGGAACCCGGTCATCGCCGCCAGGTCCGCGCCGCCCACCGTCGCGAGCAACTGCAGCTGGTCGCCGAGGACCGGGCGGGCCCGGCGCAGAGCGTCGCGCACGGCGGCGCACTTGCGCATCCAGGTCAGGTCGTCGATGGCCTCGCCGCCCCGGCCGGTCACGACCGACGCGTCCGTGCCGCACAGCGCCGCCACCAGGACGGCCGCCGCCGTGGTGCCGCCGACGCTGATGTCGCCGAGCACCACCAGGTCCGTCCCGGAGTCGGCCTCCTCGTCGGCGAGGGCGACGCCCGCGCGGAACGCCGCCTCCGCCTCCTCCAGGGTCATCGCGTCCTCGACGTCGATGCGGCCCGAACCGCGCCGGACGCGGTGCCGCACCACCTCGTCGGGCAGCCCCTCGGTGCCGGCCTCCAGCGCCATGTCGATCACCCGTACCGGCACGCCCAGCCGGCGGGCCAGCACGGCTGCCGGACTCGCGCCCTCCAGGACCGACCGGACCAGCCGGGCCGCACCGCCCGCGGGGCGGGCCGACACCCCGAGGGCGGCGATCCCGTGGTCGCCCGCGAACAGAAGGACGCGCGGGTGCTCGATCGGCCGCACCGGCACCGCGGACTGCGCCGCGGCCAGCCACTCACCCAGGTCGTCGAGGCGGCCCAGGGCCCCGGGCGGGACGATCTGCCGCTCCCGGCGCGCCTCGGCGTCCCGGCGTACGCCCCCGTCGGGGCGCTCGATCAGATCGGAGAAGTCGTCGAGATTAAGCGAGCTCATTCGCCGAACAGTACCGGCCCCGATCGAACACGTCCGCGCCACGTCGTTGCGCTCCCCGGGGCGCTGCCATCCGTACCGTTTGTGACGGATTGTCGTACGGCTCGTCCCCGACAGGAGCACCCCATGCCCCGCACTGCGCCGCCGATCGCCGAACGCCGCGCCGCCTACGCGGCCGAACTGGCCCGGGGCACCGCCCGGTTCCACGAGCCGCGCCGCGCCGCGTGCCCCTGGTGCGGCTCGCAGCGGCTGCGCACCCGGCTGCGCACCACCGACCTGCGGCTGCGCAGACCGGGGACCTTCGTCGTCGACACCTGCGGCGACTGCGCGCACACCTTCCAGAACCCCCGGCTCACCGCGGAGGGGCGGGCCTTCTACCACCGGGACGGTCCGGACGAGACCGCCGAGGACCTCGCCGGCCGGCTGCTCGGCGCCCGCGGCGGCACCCGGCGTCACCTCGCCGCCGCCCGCGCCCTGCTGCCCTTCCCCGAGCCGGAGAGCTGGCTCGACGTCGGCACCGGGCTCGGCCGCTTCCCCGAGGCGGCCCGCGAGATCCACCCGTACACCGCCTTCGACGGGCTCGACGCGACGCGGCGCGTCGAGCGGGCGCGGGCCGCCGGGCGGGTGGAGGAGGCCCACGTCGGCCGGCTCACCGACCCGCGGATCGCGGAGCGGCTGCGCGGCCGGTACGACGTGGTGAGCATGTTCCACCACCTGGAGCACACCCCCGACCCCCGCGAGGAACTGCGCGCGGCCCTGGGGGTGCTGCGCCCCGGCGGGCATCTCCTGGTCGAGTCGCCCGACCCGGACAGCGCGTTCGGCCCGCTGCTCGGCCGGTGGTGGACGGCGCACGGCCAGCCCGGCCATCTGCACCTGATGCCGCTGCCCAACCTGCTCGGCGAACTGGAGTCGCTCGGCTGCGCGGTGGTCGTGACGGACCGCCGCGCCCCGCACGTCCCCCACGACCTCGCGGGCGCCGCCGCCCTGGCCCTCGGCCGCGCCCTCCCCGGCCCCGACGCCCCCTGGCGTCCCGCGCCCCCCACACCGCTCCAGCGCGGCCTGCGGACCGGCCTGTCCCGGGCGTCCGCCCCGCTGCTGGCCGCGACCGCCGGGCTGGACCACCTGCTGGCCCCCCTGCTGCGCCGCACCCGCTTCTCCAACGCCTACCGCGTCGTCGCCCGCCGGGAGTCCTGAGCGGTCCGCCGCGAACGGTCGCCCCGCGGCGGACCCCGCTCCCGGGCGCCGGTACGGCCGGCGCCCCGCGCCCGGCCGCCACCCCTTCGGCCCAGTCGGCCGGGCCGGGCCCGGGGGGCGGGAGACCCGGCGGGCCCGGCCGATCCGGGACCACCGGTCCCCGGTCTGCCCGCGAGGTCCCTCCCCTTGACGCCGGCCGGCCCGCACGCTGGTACCGAGTCCCCGTGCCGCGCCGGCGCGAGAGGCCGAAGGAGCTGATCCCATGACGACCGTGACGGGAACACCGGACCGCCCCGTGCGGGTGACCGCGGTGCCGGACACCCCGCTGTCCCGATGGCTCTGGCTGGTGAAGTGGCTGCTGCTCGTCCCGCACTACGTGGTGCTGTTCTTCCTGTGGATCGCCTTCACCTGCGTGAGCGTGATCGCGTTCTTCGCCATCCTGTTCACCGAGCGCTACCCCAGGGCGCTGTTCGACTTCAACGTCGGCGTGCTGCGCTGGAGCTGGCGGGTGGCCTACTACGGGTACGGGGCGCTGGCCACCGACCGCTATCCGCCGTTCCGTCTCGGCGACGACCCCGGCTACCCGGCCCGCCTGGAGATCGCCCGTCCCGAGCGGCTCTCCCGCGGCCTGGTGCTCGTGAAGTGGTGGCTGCTGGCCATCCCGCACTACATCGTCATCGGATTCTTCCTGGGCGGCTACGGGCGGTGGGACCTCGGCCTGGTCACGGTGCTGGCGCTGATCGCCGCCGTGGCGCTGGCGTTCACCGGGACCTACCCGCGCGGCCTGTTCGACCTGGTCGTCGGCCTCGACCGCTGGGTGCTGCGGGTCGCCGCGTACGCCGCCCTGATGACGGACGTCTACCCGCCGTTCCGGCTCGACACGGGCGGCGCCGAGCCGGACCCGTACGCGGGCTCCGTCGCGCAGGCCCGCCCGTGACCTTCGGCCCCGCTCCCGCGGGGCCGCCTCCCGTCGGGACGGTTCGCGGTCCTCACCCGCGCAGCCGCAGCGCCTGCCCCGCCACCAGCAGCAGCACGTGCTCGCACTCGTCGGCGAACCGGGCGTTGAGACGGCCGAGTTCGTCGCGGTAGCGGCGGCCGGACGCGGTCGCCGGGACGATGCCCGACCCCACCTCGTTGGAGACGGCGACCACCGTGCGGCGGGTGCCGCGGACCGCGGCCAGCAGCTCCTCGGTGCGGGCGCGCAGGGCCCGTTCGCCGCCCGAGGCCCACTCGGCGTCGTCCCAGGCGTTCACGCGGTCCATGGCGTCGGTCAGCCACAGCGAGAGGCAGTCGACGAGCAGCGGCGGTCCGTCCCGCCCCAGCAGCGGGACCAGGTCGCAGGTCTCCACCGTGCGCCACGATCCGGGCCGCCGCTCCCGGTGGGCGCTCACCCGCACGGCCCACTCCGCGTCCCCGCCGCGGGTGCCGCCGGTGGCGACGTACAGGACCTCGGGGAACGCCTCCAGGCGCCGTTCCGCCTCCACCGACTTCCCCGACCGCGCCCCGCCCAGTACCAGCGTGCGGCGGGGCACGTCCGGCACGTCCTCGTAGACGCCCACGTCGAGCGTCGTGCCGTCGGGCACCGCCCGTGCCCCCGCCGCCGCGAGCCGCCGCCGCGACTCGGGCCCGGGCGGCACGTCGTGGTCCAGGTGCACCGCGAGGACGTCCGTCGTCGGGCCGACCGCGCCGGCCGCCCGCAGCCTCGCCAGCGCGTCGGGCCGCCCCGCCACGTCGAGCAGCACCATCGCGTACCGGTCGCCGTCCCCGTCCAGACCCGCGGGGGCCCCGCCCGGCGGCAGGTACAGCAGGCGCAGCCCGTCCGGTCCGGTCACCGCGTACCCGGTGCCGGGCGCGTCCACCGGCACCGCCCGCACCCGGTGCCCGGTCAGCAGCGCCAGCTCCCGCCCGTCCGGCACCCGGCCGGGCTGCGGCAGCCCGGCCGGCACCTCCACGGCGGGCCCGTCGTGCGGATGCGAGAGCAGCACCTGCCGGACCCCGCCCAGCGACCGTCCCGCCCGCGCTGCCGCGAAGGCGGCGCCGGGGGTCAGGTCGAGCAGCAGCGTGCCGTCGACGAGCAGCGAGGTCGCCGCCCGCGCCCGATCGCCGAGCGCGGACGCGCAGGACGCGCAGGGACAGTCGGGGCGGGGCAGGCCCGCGGGGGCACCGGTGCCGAGCAGAGTCAGTTCCACGCCGACGATTTTTCCGTGTCCCCGCAGCTCTTGCGCGTCCGGCTAGGCTTTCGCCCGGGAGCCGGATCTTGTCCGGCTCGCGCTGTGCAGTGTGCTCACACCTGGGAGGCGTACATGGCGGCATGGACGTGGCGGTTCGAGAAGTCCGACGGGACAGAGGTCCAACCCGTGGTGCAGCCCGAGGAGTTCACCACGCAGGGTGACGCGGAGTCGTGGATCGGCGAGGTGTGGAAGGACCTGCTGGCCGGCGGCGCGGACCAGGTGTTCCTCTTCGAGGACTCCACGAAGATCTACGGTCCGATGAGCCTGCACGCCGAACCGGAGTAGGCCGCCCGGGGGCGCCGGGGCCGGACCCCGGCGCCCGACCGGTCGGTGCCGGCCGCCGGTGCCCTGACCGGAAGGACTCACCGGCTCGCGACGCCCGGCCCGGCACCTCGCCGCGTCGTCGCATCACCCGAGTGCGACCGGTACGCGGGAGACGCTCCGCCGTGCGCCGCACCGCAGCGGACACCGCGAGCCGTCCGGCGAACCTTTCCGGTCACGGCACCAGGCCGGCGCGGAGCCCGCCCCGCGTGCCGTGCGCGGCCCGCCCGGAACCGGTGGGCCCGGCCGTCCTCGGTGATCCGGTGCGATCGTTCCCGGCCCGGAGGCGGGGCGAGCGCGACGAAGGACGCGGGACGTCGTGCCGACGACGGTCGCCGGGGCCGGTGGCGGCCGCGCTGCCCGTCCGGCGGGGGCGGCGCGTGCTCCGTCCCGCGGCGGCGGTCAGCCGCGGACGCCGCACAGGTGCAGCAGCGCCGCCACCCGGCGGTAGGGGTCGGTGCGCCCGGCCCGCTCCTCGGCCGCCAGCAGGGCCTCCGCCTCCCGCGGGTCCTCCGGCAGGGCCGCCCCGTCGGGGGCCGTGTCCGTGAAGACCCGGACCCCGTACCACGCGTGCAGCGGCGCCCCGATGCCGGCGAGCGCGCCGGTCAGCGCCGAAAGGCGGTCGGCCCGGACGTCGAGGCCGAGCCGGTTGGTGTACGCGGTCGTGTCGAAGGCGGCGAGCGTTCCCGCCCAGTCGCCGTACAGCCCCGGCCGCATGGCCAGCGCGTCCGCGTTGCGCACCAGCAGCGACAGCAGCCCGCCCGGCGCCAGCATGCGCGCCAGGCCCGCGAGGAGCGCGTCCGGCTCCTGTACGTACATCAGGACGCCGTGGCACAGCACCACGTCGAAACTGCCCGGCAGGAAGTGCACGCCGGTCTCCCGGCCGTCGCCCTCGATGAGCCGCACCCGGCCCCGGATTCCCTCGGGCTCGGCGGCCAGCGCCGCGCGGGCGACCGCCAGCATCGTCGCGTCCTGCTCCAGGCCGGTCACCCGGTGCCCGGCGCGGGCCAGCCGCAGTGCCTGCGTACCCTGGCCCGTCCCGACGTCCAGCACGCGCAGCCGGCGCCCCACCGGATACCGCCCGGCTATCTGCTCGTCGAGCTGCCGGGCCACCAGCTCCTGGCGTACGACGTCGCGCAGACCGCCCAGCCTGCTCAGCCAGGCATCCGCCGCGTCCCCGGAGAACGACGTCGTGCTCAGGGCCGCTCTCCGCGCTTGACCTGCGGCTTCGGCAGCCGGAGTCGACGCATCTGGAGGGTGCGCATCAGCGCGTAGCGGACCGCGCCCCGGGTGGACTGGCCGGGGAAGCGCCGGGCGAGCTGCTTGCGCAGGCGCAGGGCGATGACGACCGAGTCGATCACGATGAGCACGATGACGACCAGCCACAGCAGCAGCGCGATGTTCTGCAGCGCGCCGACCCGCAGCATGCTCATGACGAGGATGACCACGGCGAGGGGGAGGAAGAACTCCGCGACGCAGAAGCGCGCGTCCACGTAGTCGCGCGCGAAGCGGCGCACGGGGCCCTTGTCGCGCACCGGCAGGTAGCGTTCGTCCCCGCTGGCCAGCGCCTGGCGCTGGCGCTCCATCTGGGTACGGCGCTCGTCGCGCTGCCGCTTGGCCGCCTCCTTGCGCGTCGTCGGCGTCTGGGCGACGCTGCGGCGCTGGGTCTGGGCCTCACTGCGCTTGGGCGTGGGGCGGCCCTTGGGGGCCTGCGGGTCACGGGTCACTTTGGAGTCGGTCACCGGCGCCTTGTCGGCGGGGGCCTTCTCTTCCTTCGCACGGCTTCGGAACACAAAACCCAAGGGTACGGGGTGCGCGGGTATGGACGCCGTTCGCGCGGGGAACGATCCGGCAACGCCGTACGTCCGTAAGGGGGACAGAGGGGACGTCCCGCCCCGGTGCCTCGGGGGTCACCTCCTCCCTACGCCGGAGTGGTGCCGCTCGCAGTCGTCCCTGGGGATGAGCGCATCCGTCCCCGAACAGTGCGGTAATGGATGCAGGGCCCGTACTGTGGGTTCTGTTGCAGTACCTGGAGCCGGAGTCCGTCAGAAGGGGGCGCGCGAAGCCCATGAGCGGTGTCATGAAGCGTATGGGGATGATCTTCCGCGCGAAGGCGAACAAGGCCCTTGACCGGGCCGAGGACCCGCGCGAGACCCTCGATTACTCGTACCAGAAGCAGCTGGAGCTGCTCCAGAAGGTGCGCCGCGGCGTCGCCGACGTGGCGACCAGCCGCAAGCGCCTGGAACTGCAGCTCAACCAGCTCCAGGGCCAGTCCGCCAAGCTGGAGGACCAGGGGCGCAAGGCCCTCGCGCTCGGCCGCGAGGACCTGGCCCGCGAGGCGCTGTCCCGCCGCGCCGCGCTCCAGCAGCAGGTCACCGACCTGGAGACCCAGCACCAGACGCTCCAGGGCGAGGAGGAGAAGCTCACCCTCGCGGCCCAGCGCCTCCAGGCCAAGGTCGACGCCTTCCGCACGAAGAAGGAGACCATCAAGGCCACCTACACCGCGGCCCAGGCGCAGACCCGGATCGGGGAGGCCTTCTCGGGCATCTCCGAGGAGATGGGCGACGTCGGCATGGCCATCCAGCGGGCCGAGGACAAGACCGCGCAGCTCCAGGCGCGGGCCGGCGCGATCGACGAACTGCTCGCCTCCGGCGCCCTGGACGACCAGTCCGGCCTCGCCAAGGACGACATCCAGAGCGAGCTGGACCGGCTCTCGGGTGGTACGGATGTGGAGCTGGAGCTGCAGCGCATGAAGGCGGAGCTGGCCGGCGGGTCCTCGGCGCAGCAGCAGGCGATCGAGGGCGGCGCGGACCGGTCCCAGCCGTCCCCGCAGCCCCGGGACACCCCCCGTTTCGACAAGCAGTGACCGACCGGGCCCACGCCTGAGGAGGGCGACATGATCGTACGGATCATGGGGGAGGGGCAGGTGAGGCTGGACGACGCCCGCCTCACCGAGCTGAACAAGCTGGACGACGAACTGCTCGCCGAGATGGAGAGCGGCGACGAGAGCGGCTTCCGGCGCACCCTCGGTGCGCTCCTGGAAGCGGTCCGCGCGTCCGGCGTCCCGCTCCCCGACGACTCCCTGGAGCCGTCGGAACTTATCCTCCCGTCCCCGGACGCCACCCTCGACGAGGTCCGGGAGATGCTCAGCGACGACGGCCTGATCCCCGGCTGAGCCGCCCGGCCCGGCCCTTCCCCGGGGCACGCCGGCCGGACCCCGCCCGCCCCTCTGAGGGGCGGCGGGGAGCGGGCGGCGCGCCCGGAGCCTCGCGCGCCCGGAGCGGCGACCGGGCGCCACCCGCCGTCCGCCTCCCCGGCGGGCGGCGCACCGTACCGTTGGCGGGGTGAGCACCCTGGAGCGTTCGAGGGACTGGCTGCGGGCCCACCCCCTCGCCCTGGACGCCGCGCTCGCCACCGGCGTCCTCGCCTGTATGGCGGCCGGCTCCTTCGTCGACCCGCACGGCGAGAACGGCACCACCTGGAGCGCCCGCACCCCCGACGCCCTCAGCCTCGTCCTCATGGTGCTCGGCGCCGGCGCGCTCGTCCTGCGCCGCCGAGCCCCGTTGCGGATCCTCGCGGCCACCGCCGCGTTCTCGCTCGCCGAGCTGGTCACCGGCGATCCGCGGGCCCCCGTCGTCATGTCCGCCGTCGTGGCGCTGTTCACCGTGGCCTCCACGACCGACCGCCCCACGACCTGGCGGGTCGGGCTGGTCACCATGACCGTCCTGACCGCCGTCGCCATGCTCGCGGGACCGCTGCCCTGGTACGCCCAGGAGAACCTCGGCATCTTCGCCTGGACCGGCATGGCCGCCGCGGCGGGCGACGCCGTGCGCAGCCGGCGCGCCTTCGTCGACGCCATCCGCGAGCGCGCCGAGCGTGCCGAGCGCACCCGCGAGGAGGAGGCGCGCCGTCGCGTCGCCGAGGAGCGGCTGCGCATCGCCCGCGACCTGCACGACGTCGTCGCCCACCACATCGCCCTCGTCAACGTGCAGGCCGGGGTCGCCTCCCACGTCATGGACAAGCGGCCCGACCAGGCCAAGGAGGCCCTCGGCCACGTCCGCGAGGCCAGCCGGTCCGCGCTGAACGAGCTGCGCGCCACCGTGGGCCTGCTGCGCCAGACCGGCGACCCCGAGGCGCCCACCGAACCCGCCCCGGGCCTGGCCCGGCTGGACGAACTCGCCGACACCTTCCGCAACGCCGGCCTGCCCGTCGAGGTGGCCCGCTCCGACCAGGGCGACCCGCTGCCCGCCGCCGTCGACCTCGCCGCGTACCGGGTCATCCAGGAGGCGCTGACCAACGTGCGCAAGCACGCCGGCACCGCGGCGAAGGCCGAGGTCAGCGTCGTGCGGGTGGGGACGCGGGTGGAGGTGACCGTCCTCGACGGCGGGCCCGGCGCCGGCCCCGCGCACGGGCCCGGACCCGAGGCGGACACCGGCCCCCGGGAGGGCGGCGGCCACGGCCTGCTCGGCATGCGCGAACGGGTCACCGCGATCGGCGGGAGCTGCACGGCCGGTCCCCGCTTCGGGGGCGGCTTCCGCGTCCATGCGATCCTTCCCGTCGAGAACCGCGCGCCTGCCCTGGGGGACCCCGTATGACCATCCGCGTCGTGCTCGCCGACGACCAGGCGCTGCTGCGCAGCGCGTTCCGCGTGCTGGTCGACTCCGAGCCGGACATGGAGGTGGTCGGGGAGGCGTCCGACGGCGCCGAGGCGGTCGCGGTGACCCGGAGCGAGCGGGCCGACGTCGTGCTGATGGACATCCGGATGCCGGGGACGGACGGCCTCGCCGCCACCCGGCTGATCACCGCCGATCCGGGCCTCGCGCACGTCCGGGTGGTGATGCTGACGACCTTCGAGGTCGACGAGTACGTCGTGCGGTCGCTGCGGGCGGGCGCGTCCGGCTTCCTCGGCAAGGGGGCCGAACCGGGCGAGCTGCTGAGCGCCATCCGGATCGCGGCGGACGGCGACGCGCTGCTCTCCCCGGTCGCGACCAAGGGCCTGATCGCCCGGTTCCTCGCGCGGGGCGACGACCCCGAGGACGGTCCCGGCCCGGCCGGGGCCGCCCGGCTCGCCGCGCTCACCGGCCGCGAGCGCGAGGTCCTCGTCCAGGTCGCCGGCGGGCTCTCCAACGACGGGATCGCCGAACGCCTCGACGTCAGCCCGCTCACGGTGAAGACGCACGTCAACCGGGCCATGGCCAAGCTGGGCGCCCGCGACCGGGCGCAACTGGTCGTCATCGCGTACGAGTCGGGCCTGGTCCGTCCCCGGGGGGAGTGAGGTCCAGCGGGGCGCACCCCGGCCCGGAGCGGGTTCCGCGCCGGGAAGTGGGCACGGGGCCGCCTGGGCCGACCGCACCGGCGCGGCCGGCGCGGACCCCGCGGCGCGTCCCGGCGGCCCCGAGACCCCCCCCGCGGGCGCCGCGGCCCGGACCGGCGGTCCGGGCGGCTCCACCCGCGGTCCTGCCACCCGACCCGGCGGTCCGCGCGGCACGTCGAACTCCGCCGCGGACGTCCGGCGGTCACGAAAGCGGCGAAGCGGTCGGCGACCCGCCGTCGCAGAGCAGCCCCCGGTGACGAGCCCGGCGCGGAGCCCGGGACCGCGAGGACGGCGAGGCCCCCCGGAGCCGGCCGCGGCCCGGCGGGTCGCGCACGAAGGCCCCGGGTCCCGGCGTTCACCCGCCGGGCCCGGGGCCTTGGCCGCCCCCGAGGACGGGACGGGCTACGGCAGCGCCAGCATCCGCTCCAGCGCCAGCTTGGCGTACGCCTCGGTCTCCTGGTCGACCTCGATCCGGTTGACCAGGCTGCCCTCGGCGAGGGACTCCAGGGTCCACACCAGATGGGGCAGGTCGATGCGGTTCATCGTGGAGCAGAAGCAGACCGTCTTGTCGAGGAAGACGATCTCCTTGCCCTCGGGCGCGAAGCGCCGCGCGAGACGCCGCACGAGGTTCAGCTCCGTGCCGATCGCCCACTTCGAGCCGGCCGGTGCCGCCTCCAGCGTCTTGATGATGTACTCGGTGGAACCCACCAGATCGGCCGCCGCGACGACCTCGTGCCGGCACTCGGGGTGCACCAGCACGTTGACGCCGGGGATGCGCTCGCGCACGTCGTTCACCGAGTCGAGGCTGAACCGGCCGTGCACCGAGCAGTGGCCGCGCCACAGGATCATCTTCGCGTCGCGGAGCTGCTCCGGGGTCAGGCCGCCGCCCGGCTTGTGCGGGTTGTAGAGCACGCAGTCGTCCAGGGACAGGCCCATGTCGCGGACGGCGGTGTTGCGCCCGAGGTGCTGGTCGGGCAGGAAGAGCACCTTGGACCCCTGCTCGAAGGCCCACTCCAGCGCCCGCTCGGCGTTCGACGAGGTGCAGATCGTGCCGCCGTGCCGGCCCGTGAACGCCTTGATGTCGGCGGACGAGTTCATGTACGAGACGGGGACGACCTGGTCGGCCACGCCGGCCTCGGTCAGCACGTCCCAGCACTCGGCGACCTGCTCGGCGGTGGCCATGTCGGCCATCGAGCAGCCCGCGGCCAGGTCCGGCAGCACGACCTTCTGGTCGTCGCCGGTGAGGATGTCGGCCGACTCGGCCATGAAGTGCACACCGCAGAAGACGATGTACTCGGCCTCCGGCCGGGCGGCGGCGTCCCGCGCCAGCTTGAAGGAGTCGCCGGTCACGTCCGCGAACTGGATGACCTCGTCGCGCTGGTAGTGGTGCCCGAGCACGAAGACCTTGTCGCCGAGCTTCTCCTTCGCCGCGCGGGCCCGCTCGACCAGGTCGGGGTCGGACGGCGAGGGCAGGTCACCGGGGCACTCGACGCCGCGCTCGCTCCTCGGGTCGGCCTCGCGGCCGAGCAGCAGCAGGGCGAGGGGCGTCGGAGTTACGTCGAGATCCTGGGTCTGGGCGGTGGTCACGACACGCACCCTTTCTGTTCCGCGGCTCGCCGGGCCCGCGGTGCGGGGCCGGCGGAACGATGCCTTTTCGTCTAAATGACGCTATCTATCATAACCGCTTCACGTCATGTTGACGATGTCCATCGTGTCCATGTGACGTGAATCCCGGCCGCCGTCGTGGCGGGTGGCGCCCCCGCGGCAGCCGGTGCCCGGCCGCGGGTGGGGTTGTCCACAGGCCGTGGCCCGTGCGGAGGCGGGTGTGCGAGCATGAACGGAGAAGGCAAAGACACGCACACGGCCCGGAATGAATCCGCGGCCCCGCCGGTTGCAACCGTCGGCAAGCAGTCTCCGTACAACCCGGGAGAGAAGCAGATGTCCGTATCGGACGAGACCACCACCGTGAGCGACGGCATCATCCTGTCCGACGCCGCCGCGGCCAAGGTCAAGGCCCTGCTCGACCAGGAAGGCCGTGAGGACCTGGCGCTGCGCGTCGCCGTTCAGCCCGGCGGCTGCTCCGGCCTGCGGTACCAGCTGTTCTTCGACGAGCGCTCCCTCGACGGCGACGTCGTGAAGGACTTCGACGGCGTCAAGGTCGTCACCGACCGCATGAGCGCCCCGTACCTGGGCGGCGCCTCCATCGACTTCGTGGACACCATCGAGAAGCAGGGCTTCACGATCGACAACCCGAACGCGACGGGCTCCTGCGCCTGCGGCGACTCCTTCAGCTAGGACGCCCGGCCGGGCCCGGCAGCCACCGGGCCCCGGGGTCGACCCGCGCCGACCGCCCGAGCCGTTCCCGCGGCCCGGGGAGCGTCCGGCGATCCGGACAGCCGCGCGTACGGACGAAGACGGCGCCTCCCGGCAGGGAGGACGCCGTCTTCGCGTGTTCCGGGCCGGGCGCGGGCGGCGCGCGCCCGGAGGCAAGCGGGCCGGTGGCCGTCCTCGGGCCCGCCCTCACCGCGCGCTGTCGCCCTCCCGGGCTCAGCCGCCGGCGGGCGCCGTCCCGCGTCCGGACGCCGTCGGCCGTAGGCCCGCTCCCGGTCGCACCGGGAGCCGTCGCGTGCCCCGGCCCGCCCGCCGCCGGGAGATGCCGACCCCGCCCGCCGCCGGGGGATGCCGTCCCCGCCCGGTCCGCCCGCTCCGGCCACGCGGTGTTCCCCGGGGTGTCGTCAGCGCGGTCCCGGCTCGATCGACGCCGACGCCTCCGGCATCGTCACCCGACCCTGGTGGATCGCCCGGCCGTCGCTGCCGAGGACGGTCCGGCCGTCCAGGGGGGAGTCCAGCCGCACCGTCCGCTCGTAGAGCTTGGCGATCATGATGCAGGTCCTGCCCCGCTCGGGCTTCTCGGTGACGTCGACGGTCACCGTCCGCCCGGTCTCCTTCACCGTCACCGTGTAGTCGGAGCAGACCCCGCCGGTGAAGGCGACCGTCAGCTCCCGGCCGTCCGCCGTGTACCCCTGCACGTGCACGTCCCGCGAGGCGACCGGGGGGGACGAGGCGGACGGATCACCCGGCGACGTCGGGGCCGGGGTCGGCTGTCCCGGCGTGTCCGGGGCGGCCAGGAACCGCGGGTCCACCGCGGGATGCGTCACCGTGTAGGCGTCTCCCGCATCAGCCGCCCGCACCTCGAACAGCCACGACGGCACCAGCGCCTGCCGGCCGTTCGCCCGGTGCGCCGCCAGCCCGAACGTCGCCTTCTCCACGGTCGCCGTCCGCGTCGAGGGCGCGGAGGTGGGGTGCTCGCACGGCATCTCGTACCGGTCCTTGAGCGGCATGGGGCTCGCGCAGCCGCCGATGCCCATGCGCCCGCGCGCCGACGGCGAGGCGCCCGAGGGCCGCCCGTTCATCCTGTCCAGCGTGCGCCGCGCGCTCAGGACGGGATAGCGGTCGCCCTCCACCGGCGCCTTCAACCGGCCGCTCCCGCCGATGACCCGGCCCTCCCCGTCGACGCGGATGCCGGTCGTCCACCCGTGGGTCGGCAGGCCGCCCACCACCGGGTCGGCGTTCACCACCCGTACCCGGTCCATGAGCTGACTCGCGTCGAGCCGGGCGTCGTCCTGCCCGGACGCGGCGAGGACGGGGGCCGCGGCCTTCTTCGCCGCCGCCTCGCTCACCGGACCCGGTCCCGTGCCCGGCCGGTCGCCGGTGCCGCCCGGACCGCACGCCTTGCCGCGCGGGCAGTCGTCGGTCCCGGGCACGAACCGGCTGAACGTCCAGACCCCCGGCGCCTCCACGCCGACCCGCAGAACGGGCTCGGAGCCGTCCTTCACCGCACCGACCGTCCAGGCGCCCCCTGCCAGCCGGGGCGTGCCCGCGAGATCCAGGGCCTTCGCGAGGCGCTCCACCTCCGCCCGGGAGACCCGGCCCTCGGCCCAGTACACCGGCGCGGAGTCGGGGCCCGAGGGCAGGGCGCCCTCGGCGCGGTAGGTCGTGCCGTAGGGATCGGGCTCGCCGGGGGCGATGCCGTTCGTGCCGCCGGTGGCTCCGGTGGACGTGGTGATCTCGGAGTAGCCGTCCAGGGCGAGCGGCGGGGGAGTGCCGTCGCCACCGGGAGCCCCCGCGGAGCCGCCGCCGGCGGCGCTCGTCGCGACGTACGCCCCGCCGCCACCGACGAGCAGCACCGCCGAGGCGACCGCGACGATCGCGGAGGTGTGCCGGCGGCGCGGCGCCGCCGGAGCGTCGCCCCCGCCGCGGACCTCCGCGATCTCCCGGTCGCCTGCGCTCTCCCGGACACTCCCGGACTCCCGGTCCTCCGCGCGCCGGGCGCCCGGCGACGCGCCGGCGCCCGCGGGGAGGCTCCCGTCCCGCCCGCCGTCGTCCCCGCCGTCGTCCCCGCCGGGCTCCGCGGTGCTGTCGTCGCCGGTGCCCGCCACGGGGCGTCCGGTGTCCTCCGCGGTGCCCTCGACAGGACTCCCGCCCGCACTCTCGACGGGGTCGGTCGCGTCGTTGTCGGGTCGCTCGGTGCTCACCGCATCGCTCCTTCGGCTCCACTGCTGTCCCCGGGCCGGGTCCGCGCCGAGGCGGGCTCCACGGGGTCGTACACCGCATCCCCCTTACAGGGGACGGCGATGGGACGCAGCGGGGGAGCGCGCGGTTCCCCGCGGGCGCTCCGCGTCCTTCACCCGATCGGCGCCACCGGTCTCTCACCCGTTCGGCGGCGCCGGTCCGGCGGCACGCGTCAGTCGCCGTAGTCGGACATCCCCTCCAGCAGCCGCGCGGAGGCGGGCGGCACGCTCACTCCGTGGATGAGCGCGGGGGAGACGGGGAGCACGGAGACCGCCTCGGGGGCCGCCCAGTTCCCGGCCATCCGGGCGCAGTCGCCCCGCAGCGTGGCGAGATCGCCGTCCGGTTCGCCGACCGGGCCGAGCACTGCGGAGCCGGGCACCTTGAGATTCGTCATACGGGAACCGTATGCACGGCCGCCGCGACGAAGAAAGATCTACTATCGGGTAGTTTTGCCCGCTTCAGGGGTCCGGTGCCGACCCGGTAGCGTTAACTGTCAATCCCTTCCCCTCGCAGGAGCGTGTCCTCGCCGTGCGTATCGCAGTCACCGGCTCCATCGCCACCGACCACCTCATGACCTTTCCCGGCCGTTTCGCCGACCAGTTGGTCGCGGACCAGCTGCACACGGTCTCCCTCTCCTTCCTGGTCGACAACCTCGACGTCCGCCGGGGCGGGGTCGGCGCGAACATCGCGTTCGGCATGGGCCAGCTCGGCACCCGGCCGATCCTCGTCGGCGCGGCCGGATCCGACTTCGCCGACTACCGCGCCTGGCTGGAGCGCAACGGCGTCGACACCGACTCCGTGCGGATCTCCGAGGTGCTGCACACCGCGCGCTTCGTCTGCACGACGGACGCCGACCACAACCAGATCGGCTCCTTCTACACCGGCGCGATGAGCGAGGCCCGCCTCATCGAGCTCAAGTCGGTCGCGGACCGGGTCGGCGGCCTGGACCTGGTGCTGATCGGCGCGGACGACCCCGAGGGGATGCTGCGCCACACCGAGGAGTGCCGCTCGCGCGCCATTGCGTTCGCCGCCGACTTCTCGCAGCAGATCGCCCGGATGAACGGCGACGAGATCCGGATACTGCTGGACGGCGCCACGTACCTGTTCTCCAACGAGTACGAGAAGGGGCTCATCGAGTCCAAGACCGGCTGGAGCGACCGGGAGATCCTCGCCAAGGTCGGCCACCGGGTGACCACCCTCGGCGCGCGGGGCGTGCGCATCGAGCGCGACGGGGAGGACCCGATCGAGGTCGGCTGCCCGGAGGAGGAGCTGAAGGCCGACCCGACCGGTGTCGGCGACGCGTTCCGCGCCGGCTTCCTGTCCGGGCTCGCCTGGGGTGTCTCGCACGAGCGCGCCGCCCAGGTCGGCTGCATGCTGGCCACCCTGGTCATCGAGACGGTCGGCACGCAGGAGTACCAGCTGCGCCGGGCGCACTTCATGGATCGCTTCACCAAGGCGTACGGCCACGAGGCCGCCGCCGAGGTGCAGGCGCACCTCTCCTAGAGGGCCGGCCCGGACCCCGTCCGCGGGGCCGGGCCGACCCCGCCGCTCCCACCTCCCGTCTCCCGCGAGACGCGACCGGAGGCCGGTACCGCCGCGTTCGTCCCCGTCCGCCGGACGGTTCGCCCCGCTTGCGCAGCCGCGGCGGGTGGCGGCGGCCGGGCACCGCGCCCGACGGCCGCGGCCTGCCGTTGGCGTCCGCGGTCAGGACAGCCGGCGCACCACGTAGACGGCGCCGCGCTCCGCCGGCTCCTCGCCGACGTACTCCTGCCCGCGCATGTCGCACCACGCCGGGATGTCGAGCCGGGCCGCCTCGTCGTCGGCGAGGACCCGGACGGTGCCGCCGACCGGTACGTCCCCGATGACCTTGGCCAGCTCGATGACGGGGATCGGGCACCGCCGGCCCAGGGCGTCGACCACGACCGCGTCGGCCGGGGCGGACGAGGGCGTCGCCTCCGTCGGCGCGCCCAGCTTCTCGCGCACCGCAGCGACCGTCCCCGGCAGCACGGACAGGAACCGCTCGACGTCCTCCCGCCCGGTGCCCGGCGGCAGCGACACCCGGACGTTCCCCTCGCTCAGGACGCCCATGGCCTCCAGGACATGGCTGGGCGTGAGCGTGCTGCTGGTGCACGAGGAGCCCGAGGACACGGAGAAGCCCGCCCGGTCCAGCTCGTGCAGCAGTGTCTCCCCGTCGACATAGAGACACGAGAAGGTGACGATGCCCGGCAGCCGGCGCACCGGGTCGCCCACCACCTCGACGTCCGGGACCAGGCCCGGCACCCGGGCGCGGATCCGCTCCGTCAGCTCCCGCAGCCGCGCCGCCTCCCGCGCGGCCTCCGCGTGGACCGCGCGCAGCGAGGCAGCCGCCGCCACGACGGCCGGGATGTTCTCGAAACCGGGCGCCCGCCCCGACTCCCGCTCGTCCGCGGGCCCTTGGGGGGCGAAGCGGGTGCCCTTGCGCACCACGAGCAGCCCGACGCCCGACGGCCCGCCCCATTTGTGGGCACTCGCCGTCAGCAGCGACCAGTCGCCCTTCACCCGGCCCCAGCCCAGCGACTGCGCGGCGTCCACCAGAAGCGGCACGCCCGCCCCCCGGCACACCTGTGCCACCTCGGCCACCGGCTGTTCCGTGCCCACCTCGTGGTTGGCGGACTGGAGGCAGGCCAGCGCGGTGCCCTCGCCCATGGCCCGCGCGTAGCCGGAGGGGGACACCCGGCCCGTCCGGTCCACCGGGACATGCGTCACCGTGCCGCCCGCCGCCTCGTGGGCCTGCGCCGAATGGAGTACCGACGCGTGTTCGACGGCCGACACGATCAGGTGGCTTCCGGTCCGCCGCCGGCCGGCCAGCGCGCCGGCGACACCGCTGTGCACGGCCCGGGTCCCGGACGGGGTGAAGGACAGCTCGTCCGGGCGGCAGCCCACCGCGTCGGCCGCCGCCTCGCGCGCGGCGTCGAGCAGCAGCCGGGCCCGCCGGCCCTCCCGGTACAGCCGGGCGGGGTCGGCCCAGCCCTCGTCGAGCGAGGCCTGGAGGGCCTGGCGGGCGACGGGGTGCAGCGGAGCCGCGGACGCGGCGTCGAAGTAGGACACCCCACCACGCTAGTCCGTCGCCCCGAAGGGGCCGTCAGAAGGCATCCGGAGTGGGGCATTCCAGGTGTATCGCGAGGGCCCCACCGGGCAAACGGCACTCCTTCGGGGAGTCGGGCGGCGCGTTGGGCACCCTCCCCGCGCGACCCCAAATAGCGTCCAGTAGGGTTTGGTCCGCATAAACATCCAAACCCCTGCCCGACGCAGGGCGGCGACCGACCAGCGAGAAGGCCGCAGCCAACAGCGCGGGCGAGACTCTCGGGAAGGCGCTACGTGAGTCCCAACGGCTCCGACCTCCCCCACGCCCTGGGGGGCGCGGGCGGTACCCCCACGCCGCGGCGCCCGATGCGGCGGAAGCTGCTGCAGGCAATGACTGCGGGCCTGGTCCTGGCGACAGCCACTGGTTGCTCGTACAACTGGGAAGACTTCCCCCGCCTTGGTATGCCCACCCCGGTGACGGACGAGGCTCCGCGGATCCTCTCCCTCTGGCAGGGCTCGTGGGCGGCCGCGCTCGCCACGGGCGTGCTGGTCTGGGGCCTGATCCTGTGGAGCGTCGTCTTCCACCGGCGCAGCCGGACCAAGGTCGAGGTTCCTCAGCAGACCCGGTACAACATGCCCATCGAGGCGCTGTACACCGTGGTCCCGCTCATCATCGTCTCGGTGCTGTTCTACTTCACCGCCCGCGACGAGACGAAGCTGCTCAGCCTCGACAAGAAGCCCGACGTCACGGTCAACGTGGTCGGCTTCCAGTGGAGCTGGGGCTTCAACTACGTCGCGGACGTCCCCGGCTCGACCGGGAACGCCAAGACGGACCCGAACCTGGCGGCGATTCCCGACCGGTTCAAGAAGGACTTCCCGGCCGACGCCGGCGGTGTCTACGAGGTCGGCACGCCCGGCACGAAGAACCCGCAGACCAAGAACCCGGGTCCGACCCTCTGGCTGCCCAAGGGCAAGACGGTCCGCTTCGTCCTCACGTCGCGTGACGTCATCCACTCCTTCTGGGTGGTGCCGTTCCTCATGAAGCAGGACGTCATCCCGGGGCACACCAACTCCTTCCAGGTGACCCCGAACCACGAGGGCACCTTCCTGGGCAAGTGCGCCGAGCTCTGCGGCGTCGACCACTCCCGGATGCTCTTCAACGTGAAGGTCGTCTCCCCCGAGCGCTACGAGGCCCACCTCAAGGAGCTCGCGGCGAAGGGACAGACCGGTTACGTCCCGGCCGGCATTGAGCAGACGGGCCACGAGAAGAACCGGGAGACGAACAACCTGTGAGCATCCTCAACGAACCCCAGGGTGCCGACGCAGCCGAATCCTCCTACGAGAGCGAGCTGCCGGTTCGGCGCAAGCAGCCGGGTAGTGTCGTGATCAAGTGGCTCACCACCACCGACCACAAGACGATCGGCACGCTCTACCTGGTCACGTCGTTCGCGTTCTTCTGCATCGGCGGCGTCATGGCGCTGCTGATGCGGGCCGAACTGGCGCGGCCCGGGCTGCAGATCATGTCGAACGAGCAGTTCAACCAGGCGTTCACGATGCACGGCACGATCATGCTGCTGATGTTCGCGACGCCGCTGTTCGCCGGATTCACGAACTGGATCATGCCGCTCCAGATCGGCGCGCCCGACGTGGCGTTCCCGCGGCTGAACATGTTCGCCTACTGGCTCTACCTGTTCGGCTCGACGATCGCGGTCGGTGGCTTCCTCACCCCGCAGGGCGCGGCCGACTTCGGCTGGTTCGCCTACAGCCCGCTCTCCGACGCGGTCCGCTCGCCGGGCATCGGCGCTGACATGTGGATCATGGGTCTGGCCTTCTCCGGCTTCGGCACCATCCTCGGCGCGGTCAACTTCATCACCACGATCATCTGCATGCGCGCGCCCGGCATGACGATGTTCCGCATGCCGATCTTCGTCTGGAACGTGCTGCTCACCGCCGTGCTGGTGCTGCTCGCCTTCCCCGTCCTCGCGGCGGCCCTGTTCGCCCTGGAGGCGGACCGAAAATTCGGGGCCCACGTCTTCGACGCGGCCAACGGCGGAGCGCTGCTGTGGCAGCACCTCTTCTGGTTCTTCGGCCATCCCGAGGTGTACATCATCGCGCTGCCGTTCTTCGGCATCATCTCCGAGGTCATCCCGGTCTTCTCCCGCAAGCCGATGTTCGGCTACATGGGCCTGATCGGCGCGACCATCGCGATCGCGGGCCTGTCGGTGACGGTGTGGGCGCACCACATGTACGTCACCGGCGGTGTGCTGCTGCCGTTCTTCTCCTTCATGACGTTCCTCATCGCGGTCCCGACCGGCGTGAAGTTCTTCAACTGGATCGGCACGATGTGGAAGGGCTCGCTGTCCTTCGAGACACCGATGCTCTGGGCCGTCGGCTTCCTCATCACCTTCACCTTCGGTGGTCTGACCGGCGTCATCCTGGCCTCGCCGCCGATGGACTTCCACGTCTCCGACTCCTACTTCGTGGTGGCGCACTTCCACTACGTGGTGTTCGGCACCGTGGTGTTCGCGATGTTCTCCGGCTTCCACTTCTGGTGGCCGAAGATGACCGGCAAGATGCTCGACGAGCGCCTCGGCAAGATCACCTTCTGGACGCTGTTCATCGGCTTCCACGGCACGTTCCTGGTGCAGCACTGGCTGGGCGCCGAGGGCATGCCGCGCCGGTACGCGGACTACCTCGCGGCCGACGGCTTCACCGCGCTGAACACGATCTCCACGATCAGCTCGTTCCTGCTCGGCCTGTCGATCCTGCCGTTCCTCTACAACGTGTGGAAGACGGCGAAGTACGGCAAGAAGGTCGAGGTCGACGACCCGTGGGGCTACGGCCGCTCGCTGGAGTGGGCCACCTCGTGCCCGCCGCCGCGGCACAACTTCATCACCCTGCCGCGGATCCGCAGTGAATCCCCGGCGTTCGACCTGCACCACCCCGAGATCGCCGCGCTCGAACAGCTCGAGCACGCCGGTCACGGTTCGTCGGCTCTGGCTGGTGGCAAGGAGGCCGGCAAGTGAAGGTCCAAGGAAAGATGTTCCTCTGGCTCTCCGCGTTCATCCTCGTCATGGGGATCGTCTACGGAGTCTGGTCCAAGGAGCCGGCCGGCACCACGGCCCTCTTCATGGGCTTCGGCCTGAGCGTCATGATCGGCTACTACCTGGCCTTCACGGCCCGGCGGGTCGACAAGATGGCGCAGGACAACAAGGAGGCCGACGTCGCGGACGAGGCCGGCGAGGTGGGCTTCTTCAGCCCGCACAGCTGGCAGCCGCTCGCGCTCGGCGTCGGCGGTGCCCTGGCCTTCATGGGCGTCGTCTTCGGCTGGTGGCTGCTCTACTTCTCGGCCCCGATCATCCTGATCGGCCTGTGGGGCTGGGTCTTCGAGTACTACCACGGCGAGAACCGCACGCAGTAGCACGCGCAGCACCCCGGGGAGCCCGGACACTCCGTCAGGAGGGTCCGGGCTCCCTCGTTTGCCACGCCCCGCGTCCCTCGCTCGGCCCACCCGGCGCGCCGTACCGGGCGGGCGTCCATAGCGTGAGCCCATGAGCCACTCACCGCGCATCCGCACGGTCGTCAGCTGCACCGCGCTGGTGGTCGCCCTCGGAGCGGCCGCCACCGCCTGCGGCTCCGACGACCACCCGCTCTCGGCGAAGCCGTACGACGCGGCGGGACAGATCTCGTTCAGCGGCCCCGTCGGAGAGAAGAAGCCCGGCAAGGTCGACCCCGACAAGCCGCTCGTCATCACCTCCGACGACGACGGGCGCATCACCGACGTGACGGCCACCGACGCCTCAGGGCGCTACGTGGCGGGCGAGCTGGCCGCCGACGGCGCTCGCTGGCACAGCACCTCCCCACTGGCCGCAGGAGCCCACTACACGGTCCGGGTGAGCACCGAGGACGAGGACGGCGCCCCGGGCCGCAAGGTCGTCGGCTTCGACACCGGCACGCCCAAGACCAAGAAGACGCTCGACGTCACCTTCGGCCCCAAGGCCGGCAAGTACGGCGTCGGCCAGCCCGTCACCGCCGAGCTGAGCGCCCCCGTCAAGGACAAGGCGGCCCGCGCGGTCGTCGAGCGCGCCCTCAAGGTCGACTCCACCCCCGCGGTGGAGGGCGCCTGGCACTGGGTGGACGACAAGACGCTCCACTACCGGCCCAAGGAGTACTGGCCGACCCACGCGACCATAACCGCGCACAGCAACCTGGGCGGTATCAAGATCGGCGACCGGCTGTGGGGCGGCAACGCCAAGACGCTGAAGATCACCACGGGCGACCGGCTGATCGCCCTCACCGACGCCGCCACGCACACGCTGACCGTCTACCGCAACGGCGAGCAGATCAACCAGATCCCCGTCACCACCGGCAAGCCCGGCTTCGACACCCGCAACGGCGTCAAGGTGGTGCTGGGCAAGGAGTACTTCGTACGGATGCGCGGCACCAGCATCGGCATCGCCGAGGGCAGCGCGGACTCCTACGACCTGCCGGTGTACTACGCCACCCGGGTCACCTGGAGCGGCGAGTACGTGCACGCCGCCCCCTGGTCCACCGGCTCCCAGGGGTACGCCAACGTCAGCCACGGCTGCACCGGCATGAGCACCAGCAACGCCGAGTGGTTCTTCGACACGTTCAACGTCGGCGACATCGTCAAGGTGGTCAACTCCGACGGTGACACGATGGACGCGTTCGGCAACGGCTTCGGCGACTGGAACCTCGGCTGGAAGAGCTGGCGCGACGGCAGTGCCCTGGTGGGCGGCTCCGCGGACGCCCCGAACCCGGCCGAGCGCGCGAGACTCCGCCCCGAGAGTGTGTGAGGCGGCTGCGCCGTCCCCGACGCCGCGCGCCCGCCGTCCCCGCCGTTCACCCGGACGGGGACGGCGGGCACGTGCGGACGCGGCCCGCGGGCGCCGGCCCTCAGGCGCTCTGGAGGTTCTTGCGGCGCAGCAGGGAGGCCAGGGAGTCGGCGAACTCCACCGGGTCCACCGGAAGGGTGACGGCGGCGTCCGCACGGCTCCAGGTGGCCAGCCAGGCGTCCTGGGGGCGCCCGATGAGGACGAGCGCCGGCGGGCAGTGGAAGATCTCGTCCTTGATCTGCCGGCACAGACCCATGCCGCCCATGGGCACCGCCTCGCCGTCCAGCACGCAGACGTCGATGCCGCCCTTGTCGAGCTCCCTGATCACGGCGGCCGGGGTCGCGCACTCGACGAACTCCACCGGGGGAACGTCCGGGGCGGGCCTGCGCCCGGTGGCGAGCCGCACCTGCGCGCGGGTGTTGGAGTCGTCGCTGTAGACCAGCACCGTTGCGGTCGGCTGCATTCTTCCTCCGGGACGTCGGCGTCGTACGGACATGGAGCGCCCGGGCCGGCCGGAGCCTGCCCGATGCGCGGATGCTACTCCCTCGCACACCGCCCCAACACCGGTTCGGACAGGGCTTCGATGGGCCATACGGGCTGGACACACCCCATCAACACCCCGAACGGCACCCCCCGGCGTGAGGGCTGGATAAGCGACCGACATAATGTCGGTCGTGGCGACAGCAACGACAGTAGAAACCGGGCACGCGCACCCGTCGGTCAATCGGCCGAACCTCACCAGCGTCGGAACCATCATCTGGCTGAGTTCCGAGCTGATGTTCTTCGCGGCCCTCTTCGCGATGTACTTCACCCTGCGATCGGTGACCGGGCCGGATCACTGGAAGGAAATGGCCTCCAGCCTGAACCTTCCGTTCTCGGCGACGAACACCACGATCCTGGTGCTCTCCTCCCTGACCTGCCAGCTCGGCGTCTTCGCCGCCGAGCGCGGGGACGTGAAGAAGCTCAGGATGTGGTTCATCGTCACCTTCATCATGGGTGCGATCTTCATCGGCGGTCAGGTCTTCGAGTACACCGAACTGGTCAAGAAGGACGGGCTCTCGCTCTCCTCCGACCCGTACGGCTCGGTGTTCTACCTGACCACCGGCTTCCACGGACTGCACGTGACGGGCGGGCTCATCGCCTTCCTGCTGGTCCTTGGGCGCACCTACGCGGCTCGGAGGTTCACCCATGAGCAGGCGACCGCAGCCATCGTCGTGTCCTACTACTGGCACTTCGTCGATGTCGTCTGGATCGGCCTCTTCGCCACGATCTACCTGATCAAGTAATCGGGCCCGGCGCCCGAAACATCCAGAAGCACCGACGCAGAAGATCCTGACACCGGGGTAATCCGTGAAAAAGCTCTCCGCACGACGACGCCATCCGCTGGCGGCGGTCGTCGTCCTACTCCTCGCGCTGGCGGCCACCGGGGGGCTGTACGCCGCGTTCGCACCCGCGGGCAAGGCGCAGGCCGATGAAACCGCCCAGTCCCTCGCCATCACCGAGGGCAAGAAGCTGTACGCCGTGGGCTGCGCAAGCTGCCACGGAACCGGCGGTCAGGGCACCTCCGACGGGCCGAGCCTGGTGGGAGTGGGCGCCGCGGCGGTCGACTTCCAGGTCGGCACCGGCCGCATGCCGGCCCAGCAGCCCGGCGCGCAGATCCCGAAGAAGAAGGTCATCTACTCGCAGGCCGAGATCGACCAGCTCGCGGCGTACATCGCCTCGCTCGGCGCCGGTCCCTCGGTTCCCACGAAGAGCCAGGTCAGCCCCGAGGGCGCGGACATCGCCAAGGGCGGCGAACTCTTCCGGACCAACTGCGCGCAGTGCCACAACTTCACCGGCAAGGGCGGCGCGCTGACGCACGGCAAGTTCGCGCCGAGCCTTGAGGGCGTCGAACCCAAGCACATCTACGAGGCCATGCAGACGGGCCCGCAGAACATGCCGTCCTTCCCCGACACCACGCTGACGGAGAAGAACAAGAAGGACATCATCGCGTACCTCGACGCGGTCAACGGTGACGACACCGAGAGCCCCGGCGGCCTCGAACTGGGCGGCCTCGGGCCGGTCAGCGAGGGCCTGTTCGGCTGGATCTTCGGACTCGGCGCCCTGGTCGCCGTCGCCGTCTGGGTCGCCGCTCGGACCGCAAAGGCCAAGAAGTCATGAGTAGCCAAGACATTCCAGAAGAGAACGTGCCCGCTGAGCGGGCCACCGACGACCACGCCGGTCACGGTCACGCCTCGGTAGCCGTCGCGGACGAGCAGAACCCGTTCGCCGACCCGGGACTGCCGCCCCACGAGCACCGCGTCCAGGACATCGACGAGCGGGCCGCCAAGCGGTCCGAGCGGGTCGTCGCCATGCTGTTCACGCTGTCGATGCTGGCGACCGTCGCCTTCATCGCCTCGTACGTGGCGATCCCCAACGACAAGTCGATCTACGTCTTCCCGATCGGGCACATCAGCGCCCTGAACTTCGCGCTCGGCCTGTCGCTCGGTGTCGCGCTGTTCGCCATCGGCGCGGGCGCGGTCCACTGGGCCCGCACCCTGATGTCCGACGTGGAGGTCGCCGACGAGCGGCACCCGATCGAGGCGGAGCCCGAGGTCAAGGCCAAGGTCATGGCCGACTTCAAGCAGGGCGCGAAGGAGTCCGCGCTCGGCCGCCGCAAGCTGATCCGCAACACCATGTTCGGCGCGCTGGCCCTGTTCCCGCTCTCCGGCGTCGTGCTGCTGCGCGACCTCGGCACGCTGCCCGGCACGAAGCTCCGCCACACCCTGTGGTCCAAGGGCAAGCTCCTCGTGAACATGAACACGAACGAGCCGCTGCGCCCCTCGGACGTCGCCGTCGGTTCGCTCACCTTCGTCAAGCCCGAGGGCCTGGAGGAGCACGACGAGGACTTCCAGAAGGAGATCGCCAAGGCGGCCCTGATGATCATTCGGCTCCAGCCGGACAACATCAAGGACAAGCAGGAACTCGAGTGGTCCTACCAGGGCATCGTGGCGTACTCGAAGATCTGCACCCACGTCGGCTGCCCGATCTCGCTGTACGAGCAGCAGACGCACCACGCGCTCTGCCCGTGCCACCAGTCCACCTTCGACCTCTCCGACGGTGCCCGAGTCATCTTCGGCCCGGCCGGTCACCCGCTGCCGCAGCTGCGCATCGGGGTGAACGATGAGGGCTACCTCGAAGCGCTCGGCGACTTCGAGGTGCCCGTCGGTCCTGCATTCTGGGAGCGCGGATGAGTACCAACAACACCTCCGACTCGCGCTCGCGCGAGAAGGCGCCCGCCGGTGAGCGGGTGGCCGACTGGGCCGACGGCCGCCTGGGGATCTACTCCCTGGCCAAGGCCAACATGCGCAAGATCTTCCCCGACCACTGGTCGTTCATGCTGGGTGAGGTCTGCCTCTACAGCTTCATCATCATCATCCTCACGGGTGTGTACCTGACGCTGTTCTTCCACCCGTCGATGAACGAGGTGGAGTACCACGGCAGCTACGTCCCGCTGCAGGGACAGCTGATGTCCGAGGCGTTCAACTCGACCATGCACATCTCCTTCGATGTGCGCGGTGGCCTGCTCATCCGGCAGATCCACCACTGGGCCGCGCTGATCTTCCTCGCCGGCATGTTCGTGCACATGATGCGCGTGTTCTTCACGGGTGCGTTCCGCAAGCCCCGCGAGGTCAACTGGGTCTTCGGATTCCTGCTGTTCGTCCTCGGCATGTTCACCGGCTTCACCGGTTACTCGCTGCCGGACGACCTGCTCTCCGGTACCGGTGTCCGCTTCATGGAGGGCGCGATCCTGTCCGTGCCGATCGTCGGCACGTACCTGTCGTTCTTCCTCTTCGGCGGCGAGTTCCCCGGCGGCGACTTCGTGGCCCGGTTCTACTCGGTGCACGTGCTGCTGCTGCCGGGCATCATGCTCGGCCTGGTCGTCGGCCACCTGATCCTGGTCTTCTACCACAAGCACACCCAGTTCGCGGGTCCCGGCAAGACGAACAAGAACGTCGTCGGCATGCCGCTGCTGCCGGTCTACATGGCCAAGGCCGGAGGCTTCTTCTTCCTGGTCTTCGGCGTCATCGCAGCCATCGCGGCGATCGCCTCGATCAACCCGATCTGGTCGCTGGGCCCCTACCGTCCGGACCAGGTGTCCACGGGCGCCCAGCCCGACTGGTACATGGGCTTCTCCGAGGGCCTGATCCGTGTCATGCCGGGCTGGGAGATCAACCTCTGGGGTCACACGCTCGTCCTGGGCGTGTTCATCCCGCTGGTCATCTTCCCGCTCGTGCTGGTCGCGATCGCGGTCTACCCGTTCATCGAGTCCTGGGTCACCGGCGACAAGCGCGAGCACCACATCCTGGACCGCCCGCGCAACGTCCCGACCCGGACCGCGTTCGGCGCCGCCTGGATCAGCTGGTACTTCGTGCTCCTCGTCGGCGGCGGCAACGACATCTGGGCCACGCACTTCCACCTGTCGATCAACGCGATCACCTGGTTCGTGCGGATCTCCTTCTTCGTCGTGCCGGTGCTCACCTTCCTCGCGACCAAGCGGATCTGCCTCGGCCTCCAGCGCCGGGACCGGGACAAGGTGCTGCACGGCCGCGAGTCGGGCATCATCAAGCGGCTCCCGCACGGTGAGTTCATCGAGGTGCACGAGCCGCTCAGCCAGGACGCGCTGCACACGCTCACCGCGCACGAGCAGTACAAGCCGGCCGAGATCGGCCCGGCGGTCGACGAGAACGGTGTCGAGCGCAAGGTCAACAGCGCCCAGCGGCTGCGCGCCAAGATGAGCCGGGGCTACTACGGGGAGGACAACCAGATCCCCAAGCCCACCGTCGAGGAGTACAAGGAGATCACGAGCGGCCACGGCCACCACTGATCCCCGGTCCACCCCACGCCGGTAGTTCGCCACGGCAGGAGCCCCGTCCACGGACGGGGCTCCTTGCCGTCCGCGGGGCTGGATAGGGTGGACTCACCCGTACCGCGGGGCGATCGCCCCGCACCCGACCCGGACACCCAGGAGCGACCATGAGCGCTGTGAACCCCGCCGGAGGCGACACCGCGGCGGTCCGTTCCTGGCCCGAGGTGCTGAACGGCCTCCTCGAAGGCCGCGACCAGAGCGCCGACGACACCGCCTGGGCGATGGACCGCATCATGCGGGGCGAGGCGACCGACGCGCAGATCGCGGCCTTCGTGGTGGCCCTGCGGGCCAAGGGCGAGACCGTCCAGGAGATCTCCGGCCTGGTCCGGGCGATGTACGAGCACGCCAACGTGATCGAGGTGCCCGGGCGGACCGTCGACATCGTCGGCACGGGAGGCGACGGCGCCAAGACCGTCAACATCTCCACGATGTCCTCCATCGTGGTGGCCGGAACGGGCGCCAAGGTCGTCAAGCACGGCAACCGGGCCGCGTCCTCGGCGTCCGGTTCCTCGGACGTCCTGGAGAAGCTCGGCGTGAACCTCCAGCTGACCGTGAAGCGGGTCGCGGAGGTCGCCGAGGAGGCCGGGATCACCTTCTGCTTCGCGGTGAAGTTCCACCCGGCCCTGCGCCACGCCGCGGCGGCGCGCGGCCAGCTCGGCATCCGCACGACCTTCAACGTGCTGGGCCCGCTCACCAACCCGGCCCGGGTCAGGGCCCAGGCGGTCGGCGTGGCCGACCCCCGGATGGCGCCCATCGTGGCGGGTGTCTTCGCCGAGCGCGGCAACTCCTCGCTCGTCTTCCGCGGCGACGACGGTCTCGACGAGCTGACCACCACCGCCGGCTCCCGGGTCTGGGTGGTCCGCGACGGCAAGGTCGCCGAGGAGTACTTCCACCCCCGCGACGTCGGCCTCGACGTCGTCCCGGTGGAGGCACTGCGCGGCGCCGACGCGGCCCACAACGCGGACGTCGCCCGCCGGCTGCTCGACGGCGAGGCCGGGCCGGTGCGCGACGCGGTGCTGCTCAACTCGGCGGCGGCGCTGGTCGCCCTGTCCCCCGAGGACGCGCCGCTCGCCGACCAGCTCCGGGCCGGCATGGCGCGGGCGGCCGAGGCGATCGACTCCGGGGCCGCCCGCCGCACCCTGGACCGATGGGTGGCGGCCAGCAACGCCTGACCGCCGGTGGGGCGACGCGGGGCGCGGTCCGCCATCCGGACCGCGTCTTGCGCGCCGGGGATCTTCTGGCAAGATTTCGTATCAGGTCATGAGCGACAGCCATCAGGCCCCGGCCGGCTGTCCGGCAACCCTCCGTCCGTGGCGGGGTGCCCCGGGTGAGGACCAGGCCGCAGGCAGCGAGGTCTGCGGCAAGCGCGGACCCCTCGCACTCCTCGGAGTGGATGCACCAGGGGTCCTGGTCGTTCGAGGGAGCCTTCCGTGAGCAAGCGAATGCGCTAGGGCGTCGAGCCCCGCCTCCGCACACCTTCCCCCTCCCCGCGCCGAGCGCCGCCCTCCCCGGGCAGGCCGGCTCGCGCGGCGATCCCGCCTGCCTCACAGGAGCCCGCCATGTCCGCGACCACCACCGCCGTCGCCGCCACCACCGCCGTCGCCTCCTCCTCCTCCTCCTGCGTCCGCCCCCCGCTGCCCGTCCTCGGCCGGGACGTCACCGTGCCGCTCGTCACCGGCGGCGAGGTCGCCTACGCCGCTCTCGACTACGCCGCCAGCGCGCCCGCCCTCCAGCGGGTGTGGGACGACGTCGCCGCGTACGCCCCCTACTACGGCAGCGTCCACCGGGGTGCCGGGTACCTCTCCCAGCTGTCCACCGACCTCTTCGAGAACGCCCGCGCCACGGTCGCCGGATTCCTCGGCTGCCGGGCCGACGACCAGGTCGTCTTCACCCGCTCCACCACCGACTCGCTCAACCTGCTGGCCGCCGCCCTCCCGGCCGGCTGCCGGGTCTTCGTCTTCGAGACCGAGCACCACGCCGCCCTGCTGCCCTGGCGGGACGCCGACGTGACGTGCCTGGACGCCCCGCGCACCCCGGACGAGGCCGTCGCGACCCTGGAGCGCGCGCTGGCCGCCCGGGACCCCCACGGGCCGGCCCTGGTCTGCGTCACCGGCGCCTCGAACGTCACGGGGGAGCTGTGGCCGGTGCGCGAGCTCGCCGCCGCCGCGCACGCCCACGGTGCCCGGATCGTGCTCGACGCCGCCCAGCTCGCCCCGCACCACCCCGTCTCGGTCCGGGACCTCGACGTCGACTGGGTGGCGTTCTCCGGGCACAAGCTGTACGCGCCGTTCGGCTCCGGGGTCCTCGCCGGCCGCTGCGACTGGCTGCGCGCGGCGGAGCCCTACCTGGCGGGCGGCGGCGCCAGCCGCACGGTGCGCCGGAGCGCGGACGGAGGGCTGGACGTGACCTGGCACGAGGGCGCCGCCCGGCACGAGGCGGGCTCGCCGAACGTCATCGGCGCCCACGCCGTCGCCTCGGCCTGCAAGGCGCTCGCCGAGGAGGGCTTCGACAACCTGATCGCCCGTGAGCGGCACCTGATCCGCACCGTCCGCGCGGGTCTCGCCGATCTCCCCGAGGTCCGGTTCCTCTCCCTGTTCGGCGACGACGCCCCGCGGGTCGGCGTCCTCTCCTTCGTCGTGGAGGGCTGGAACAGCTCGCACTTCGCCGCCGCGCTGTCCGCCGAGTACGGCATCGGGGTCCGCGACGGCCTCTTCTGCGCCCACCCGCTGGTCCGCACGCTGCTCGGCGGCGAGCCGGGCGCCGGGGGCGAGTGCGGCGCGCCGGAGGCGGCGCCCGGCGGGCAGGCGCTGAACGCGATCCGGGTCAGCTTCGGCGCGGGCACGCCCGACGAGCACGTCGAGCGGTTCGTCCGCGCCGTGCGCGAGCTGGTCCGGGACGGTGCGCGGTGGCGGTACCGGACCCGGGACGGGCGCTGCGTGCCGGCGGTCTAGGGCCTTCGGCCCGGCCCGGCCGGCGCGGACCGCGGGGTCCGGGAGCCGGGGGCCGCCCGCCGCGGGGCGGTGTCCGCGCCGGTCAGGAGTCGAGACCGATCGCGAACGCCGCCTCCAGGTCGTGCTGGGAGTACGTGCGGAACGCCACGTGCGTGTCGGTCGCCTCGACGCCGGGGATCTTGCTGATGCTGCCGGGGATGACGTCCGCGAGGTCGTCGTGCGCCCGGACCCGGACCATGGCGATCAGGTCGTAGGTGCCGGTCACGGAGAAGACCTCGCTGACGCTCTCCAGCGCCGCGACCGACTCGGCGATCTCGGGGATGCGGTCCACGCTGGTCTTGATGAGGACGATCGCGGTGATCACGGCTGGTTCTCTCCCTCGGGGGCCGCGGCTGGGGGATCTCACCCTACTCGCGCCCCGCCCGGCCCCGTCCGCCCGGCGGGGCCGCCCCGGCCGGGCCGGTGAGCGCGGGCAGGGCGCCGCCGCGCCGCCCGAAGCGCGCCCACGCGTAGACGAAGCCCGCGCAGAAGCCCACCACGTGCGCCAGGTAGGCGACGCCGGGCCCCGAGGTGCTGCGGCCCGCCGCCAGCCACTGCAGGGCGAACCAGAACGGCAGCACCACCCAGGCCGGGAACCGCAGTGGCAGGAAGAACAGGAACGGCAGGAGACTGGTCACCCTGGCCTTGGGGAACAGGTAGAGGAACGCGCCGAGCACCGCGGAGATCGCCCCGGACGCCCCGACCAGGGACTGCTCCGACGACGCGTTGGCCGCCGCGTAGCCGAGCAGGGCCAGGTAGCCGCAGCCGAGGTAGAACAGGGCGAACTCGACGTGGCCCATGCGCTCCTCGGTCAGCGGTCCGAAGACGTAGAAGAAGAGCATGTTGCCCAGGAGGTGGAGCCAGCTGCCGTGGATGAACAGGGCCGTGACCGGGGTCAGCAGCTCGTGCGGGGGCCCGCCGAAGAGGTCGGCCGGCACCACGCCCCAGCGCCGGAAGTACGCCCGCTGGACGGCCGGCAGCCCGTCCCCGGTCCCGTACACCGGAAGGAGCCCCGAGGCCGGCCCGATCACGAAGACCAGACAGCACAGGACGATCAGCCCGTACGTCACCGGTGCCGACGGGGACCGGACCGCTCTGCCGATTGCCGTGTTCCACTTGCCGATCATGGTGCAGAGCATGACGTACCGGACGGACCGGTGCGGACCGCCTCGCCGCCGTGGACGCCCGAGCGTCGACTACCCGCCAGGCCGTAGGGTTACGAGCCACACGGGCCGGGCGACCGGTGCCGGACGGACACGAGAAGGAAAGCGACTGCCACATGACGGTTCCCCTGCCGGACGCCAAGACCCGCTGGCGCTGCTCGCTCTGCGGCAATCTCACGCGGTTCGACGTGACCCGCTCCTCCAAGGTCGTCGAGTACCTGCACCTCGACCTGGCCGGCGAGCCGACGGTCGAGGAACGCGAGGTGGTCAGTGAGACCATCGAGTCGGTGCGGTGCCGCTGGTGCAACGCGGTGGATCAGGTCGAACTCGTGGACAGGCCGGGCGCCGGCTCCTGAGGGAGCGGGGCCCGCACGGATATTGGGGTGACGGATGATGGAGACCGCGGGCGAGCCGGACGACGGCGCCGCCGAGCTGCTCGATCGTCCGCTGCCCGACGGTGTGCGCCGGCGCGTCGTGCAGATCGTCTCGGACGGCTTCGGCGGCCTGACGGTGGCCGAACTGCCCGCGCAGCTGCGGCAGTACGCCCGGTTCGCGCCGAACCGGCGCGCGAAGTTCGCCGGCAACGCGATGGCGGCGGCGCTGGAGAGCGATGCGCTGTTCCGGCAGCGCATCGCGGAGAAGCTGAGAGAGGCGCAGTCCGAACTCTGCGCCGCCCTCGACGCGGCCACGCCCCCGCCGGCCGCGGATCCGCTCGATGTGGCGGCCGCGGCCTACGTGCTGCGCCCCGCGGGCTGGGTGAAGCTCGTGACCGCCGCGGGCGAGGAGGCCGTGCGGGCGGACGCCGAGCGTGCCGACGACGAGAACCGGGCCGAGCTGGAGCGGCTGCGCGAGGAACTCGCCGCGGCGCGCGGCCAGGTGCGGTCCGAGACGGAGCGGCTGCGCACGGAGCTGGACGCGGCGCGCAGGGAAGCGGACGCGGTGCGCCGGAAGCTGCGCGGGGCGCTCAGCGACGTCAAGCGCGGCGAGGCGGCGGTGCGCAAGCTCCAGGGGGAGAGTGACGCGGCCCGGGCGGAGAGCCAGGCCCAGGTGTCGGCCGCGGAGAGCGAGAGCCGCCGGCTCAAGGCGCGGCTCGCCGAGGCGGAGGCGGCGCTGGAGGCCACCCGCAAGGCCGCGCGGGAGGGGCGCAGCGTCGAGGACATGCGGGTGCGGCTGCTGCTCGACACGGTGCTGGACGCCGCCCAGGGGCTGCGCCGCGAACTGGCGCTCCCTCCGGTCTCGGTGCGGCCCGCGGAGACGGTGGAGGCGGTCGAGCCCGGCCGGATGACGCCGAAGGACATCGCCGCCCGCGCCCTGTCGGAGAACGACCCCGCGATCCTGGACCAGTTGCTCGCGCTGCCCCAGGCGCACCTGGTGGTCGACGGCTACAACGTCACCAAGACGGGCTATCCGCAGATGCCGCTGGAGAAGCAGCGGCTCAGACTGCTCGGTCAGCTCTCCCAGCTGGCCGCGCAGACCGGCGCCGAGGTGACCTGCGTCTTCGACGGGGCCGAGCTGGCCGCCCCGGTGCTGCTGGCGCCCCCGCGCGGGGTGCGGGTGCTGTTCTCCAAGCCCGGGGTCACCGCGGACGAGCTGATCCGCCAGCTCGTGCGGGCCGAGCCGCCCGGCCGGCCCGTCATCGTCGTCTCGACCGACCGCGAGGTGGCCGACGGCGTCGCCCGGGCGGGCGCCCGCCCGGTGGCCTCCGCGGTCCTGCTGAAGCGCTTCACGCACGGCTGAGAGGTCTTCCCTCCGCGTCCCCGGGGCCGCCTGCGTCTCCGTGCGGACGGCCGCTGTGCGCGTCCGGCGATCTGGGCGCTACGCCGCATCGGCGTGCGTACGCGCCATGCGCGACCTCTGCGCCCGATGCCCCTATTGGTCCGGTGTTCACACGACGTAGTGTCAGGCGCGCATCACTGCACGTGAGTTGAAAGCAAAGAATGCGCTCCGTGACAAAGAATTTTCAGGTTTGGATTTGAACTGATCACAAGAAGGTCACTAGGGTCATGCCTCGAACCTCCGACTAGGGCGATCACTCATGGGGAGTGACGGTGGAGGGGCACCGCCCGTCGGCGTGACGCGGCAGGCGGCTGGAGGAAGAAGGAGCTCGCCTTCGTGGCGTCCCACCGTCGACCCAAGCAGCCGAGCCGCACCCGCGTGACCGTGCTCACCACCGCCGCCGCCGCTGCCGTTGCCCTCAGCGCCAACGTCGCCAACGCCGCGCCGTCCGAGAAGCCCAGCAAGGACGAGGTCAAGTCCAAGGTCGACAAGCTCTACGAAGAGGCCGAGAAGGCCACGGAGAAGCTCGACGGCGCCAAGGAGAAGCAGGAGAAGCTCCAGAAGGAGATCAGCTCCCTCCAGGACAACGTCGCCCGCGGCCAGGAGGAGCTCAACGACCTCCGGGACGGCCTCGGTTCGATGGCCAGCGCCCAGTACCGCACCGGCGGCATCGACCCGTCCGTGGCGCTCTTCCTCTCCTCCGACCCGGACAGCTACCTGGACAAGGCCTCGGCCATGGACCAGCTCAGCGCCCAGCAGGTCGAGTCGCTCAAGAAGGTCCAGGAGAAGCAGCGCTCGCTCGCCCAGCAGCGCTCCGAGGCGTCCGAGAAGCTCAAGGACCTCGCCGACACCCGGACCGAGCTCGCCAAGAAGAAGAAGGAAGTCCAGGGCAAGCTGGGCGAGGCCCAGAAGCTCCTCAACTCGCTGACCGCGCAGGAGAAGGCCGCCCTCGCCGCCAAGGAGCAGGAGCGCGCCACCCGCGCCACCGAGCGCGTGAACCTCGGCACCAGCAAGGGCTCCGGCCGCGCGGGCGCCGCGTTCTCCGCCGCCCAGCGCGCCATCGGATCGCCCTACGTCTACGGCGCCTCGGGCCCCAGCTCCTTCGACTGCTCCGGCCTCACCTCTTGGGCCTACGCCCAGGCCGGCGTCTCCATACCGCGCACCTCCGAGGCCCAGGCCAACGCCGGCACCCGGATCTACTCGCAGAGCGGCCTCCAGGTCGGCGACCTGGTCATCTTCTACGGCGACTTCCACCACGTCGGCCTCTACGCGGGCAACGGCCAGGTGCTCCACGCCCCGCACACCGGCGCCGTCGTCCGCTACGAGGCGATCGGCAACATGCCCTTCCAGTTCGGCGTCCGCATCTGATCGGGGCGGGCCTCCCCGGGCCCGTCTCCGCCGCCCGGAGGCCTCCTCCGCCGCGCCGCCCAAACGGGCGAATTGCGACAACTCGCGCTGACCCCACGCCCCGTCGGTGACCTGCGTCTCCGGCGGGGCGTCACTGTGCGTGCCCGCGGAGGTCTTTGGCCGGTGCCCGGTCGCACGGCTACTGTCTGCCGCGTTTCCCCCGACGGCGGGGGACCGTCAGCGGAAGGGAGCGCGGCCACCCGTGGGGTTTCATCGCCGCCTTGCACCGACCGGCTTCGACCGGGGCGCCGGCGCCTTCGGCATCGCCGCCTGCGTGATGTCCGCGGCGGCAGCCGCGCTCGGTACCCTGCCCGCCTCCGCGGCACCGCAGGAGGACACCCGCACCGAGGTGGACCGCCTGTACACCCAGGCCGAGAAGGCCACCGAGGCGTACAACAAGGCCGGCGAGCGCGCCGGCACGCTGCGCCGGCAGCTCGGCAGCGCGCAGGACGAGCTCGCCCGGCAGCAGGAGCGCGTCAACACCCTGCGCGAGGCGCTCGGTTCGCTCGCCGGGGCCCAGTACCGCTCCGGCGGCATGGACCCCTCCCTCGCGCTGCTCTTCTCCGACGATCCGGCCGACTACCTCGACAAGGCCGCCGTCCTCGACCGCATCACCGCCCACCAGGCCGGCGAACTCCGGGACCTGCGGGCCGCCCTGCGCGAGTTGTCCCAGCGGCGCGCCGAGGCCGGCGGGAAACTCGCCGAGCTGGAGCGCAGCCGCAAGGCCGTCGCCGAGCACAAGCGCACCGTCGAGCGGAAGCTCGCCCGGGCCCGCCGGCTGCTGAACGCGATGCCCGGCGCCGACCGCGCCGCCTACGGCCGCGCTTCCCGCTCCGCCCGCTTCGACCTTCCCGAACCCGGTGACGGCGGCCCCTCCTCGGCGCGCGCCGCCGCCGCGGTGGCCGCGGCGCGCTCGGCGCTGGGCCGCCCCTACGTGTGGGGCGCGAACGGCCCCGGCGCCTTCGACTGCTCGGGCCTCATGCAGTGGTCCTACGCGCGGGCCGGCGTCGGCCTCCCGCGCACCTCGCAGGCCCAGCGGTACGCCGGACGGCAGGTGCCGCTCTCCCAGGCCCGCCCCGGAGACCTCGTCACCTACCGGTCCGACGCGAGCCATGTCGGCATGTACGTGGGCAACGGCCAGGTGATCCACGCGCCCTACCCGGGCGCCCCGGTGCGCTACGACCCCGTCGGCATGATGCCCGTCGCCTCCGTCACCCGGCCCTGACGCACCGACGGCCGGCCGGTCGCCCCCCGGCCGGGGGGCCGCCCCGGCGCGGCACGCCCCGGCCCGTGCGGCGCGCGCCCCGTACGATCGTGGACGTGGCTGGTCGAAGGCGTGCGTCGCGGGCGGGGCTGCTGCCGGTGCTGCTGCTCGCCGTGCTCGCCGTGCTGACCGGCTCCGGCTGTTCCGGCGGCCCCTCCTCCGGCACGCGGTCCGCCGCCGTGCGCGAGGTCCTGGACCGGCGGGCCGCCGCCGTGCTGGCCGGGGACGTGGGAGCGTACCGGGCCACCGGGGACCCCTCGGCCGCCTCCGACGCGTTCGCCCACCTGCGCGAGGTGCCGCTCGCCGCCTGGTCCTACCGCCTCGACCGGCTGACCGTCTCCGGCGACCGTGCCACCGCCCGCGCCCGGCTCCGCTACCGCATCGCGGGCTACGACACCTCGCCCGTCACCGCCGACCGCACCCTGCGGCTGTCCCGCGCCGGCGGCACCTGGCGCGTGGACTCCGACGAGCCCGCGACCGGCAGCGGCCGGCAGCTGTGGGAGCAGGGCACCGTGACGGTGGTCCGGGGAGCGCACAGCCTCGTCCTCGGGGTCGGGCAGTCCGGTGAGCGGCTCCGGTCCTTCGCCGCACTCGCCGACCGGGCCGTGCCCGCCGTGTCACGGGCCTGGGGCACCGACTGGCCGGAGCACGTCGTCGTCCTGGTGCCGCGGTCGATCGAGGACATGGCGGAGCTGCTCGGCGCACCGGCGGCCGGGTACCGGGGGATCGCCGCGGTCACCACCGGCGAGGTGAGCCAGGCGCGGAAGCGGCCCGCCGGAGCCGCCGGGGACGACCCGGCGGCGGCACCCGCGGACCGGATCATCGTCAACCCGGACGCGTACGGCGTCCTCGGGGACTTCGGCAGACAGGTCGTCCTCACCCACGAGAGCACGCACGTCGCCACCCGCGCCCACACCACGCCCGCCACCCCGCTGTGGCTCTCCGAGGGGTACGCGGACTGGGTCGGCTACCGCGAGGGCGGGCGGGCCCCCGGGCAGATCGCCTCCGAGCTCCAGCGCTCCGTGGCCGAGGGGCGGGCGCCGGCCGCGCTGCCCGACGACGAGGACTTCGCCTTCACCAGCGACGCGACCGCACTCGCGCAGGCGTACGAGGGCGGCTGGATGGCCTGCCGGCTGATCGCCGGGCACTGGGGCGAGGCGCGCCTGGACGCCTTCTACCGGGCCGTCGGCGACCACCGGGAGCGGTCCGGCGCCGTCGAGGACGCGCTGCGGGACGTGCTGCACACGACGCCGCAGGCGTTCACTCGGCGATGGCGGGAGTATCTCGGGGAACAGCTGGGCTGACGGTCCAAACCGGCACCGTCGCGGGCCGTGCCGTGCTCAGGAGGAGGTCAGGCTCCGGTCCGTGCGAGCCGCGGGCGCCGGGAGGTCCGGGGCCGGCTCGGAGACGGTGGCCCGCCACAGGGACCGGGCCGCGAGCAGCGAAGCGGCCACCAGCAGGCCGTTGCGGACCACCAGCAGCGTGATGCCCAGCGCGTCGCTGGCCACGACGTCCGCGAAGTAGACCGGGAACTCCAGCACCGTCACGAAGCACGCGACGAGCACCAGGGCGGAGGGTGGCGCCATCCTGCTCGACCGCGAGCACAGGCAGACCGCGGCGAGACCGACCAGCCACACCAGGTACTGCGGGCTGATGACCCTGCTCGTCGCGGTGAACATCAGGACGGCCGTGAACGCCGCGTCCGCGAGTGTGTGCGGCGGGAACCGGCGGGCGCTCAGCCGCCACACCAGCAGCCAGCCGAAGGCGAGCGCCGTCAGCGCCAGCGCCGCCGTGCTCACCGTGTCGACGTGCGGACCGAGGAACTCCACCGAGCCGTAGTTGAGCAGCACCTGCCCGTCCCAGCCGTGGTGCCGGGCCACGTGGAAGACCAGGGAGCCGAGCGACTCGACCTCCGTGCCGCGGTCGCGCTGGAAGGCCAGGAAGGCGAAGGCGCCCGGCATCGTCACCAGGAACACCGCGGCCGTGACCGCCGCCGTCACCGCCGCCGACACCCAGGTCCGCCGCCGCACGGCACCGACGAGCAGCAGCACCGGCCACACCTTGACCAGCGCGCCGAACGCCACGAGCGCTCCCGCCACCCGCGGACGGCGCGCCCCGGCCAGCAGCGCCGCCACCGCGACGGCCGTCACCATGATGTCGTAGCGGGAGTACACCGTCGGGCCGAGCAGCGGCACGCCGACCACCCACACCCAGACGCCGCGCCGCCCGGCGCCCGGCCGCGAGGCCGCGTACAGCAGCAGCGCCAGCACCAGCAGGTCCGCGACGAAGGCGAGCACGAAGAAGGCGTGCGGGTAGTCCAGGAACGGCAGCAGGCCCGGGGAGAGGATCGCGAGGGCGGCGGCCGGCGGATACTGCCAGGTGACGTCGTCGCGGGGGAAGGAACCGTGGCGCAGGACGTCGTACCAGCCCTGGTAGATGACCGACACGTCGCTCGTGACGTCCGGGCCGGGGAAGACCCACACCTTCGTGACGAAGAGCAGCAGCAGCACCCGGGTCAGCGCCCAGACGCCGAGCAGCGCGGTCACGCCGAACGCGGCCCTCGCCCGGCCGGGACCCGTCCCCGTCATGCCCACCTGGTCCTCTTCGTCCGCGATTGCTGCGCGCCGCCGCCGCGCCGGAGGAGCGGGGCCGGCCGGCGGGCGAGCCGTCCGGCGCCGCCGTGCCGACCAGTGAGTATAGGTTCGATAGTGTCGAACACGATGCACAAGACCCTGATCGTGACGAACGACTTCCCGCCGCGCCCGGGCGGCATCCAGGCCTTCCTGCACAACATGGCGCTGCGCCTGGACCCCGAGCGGCTCGTCGTCTACGCCTCGACGTGGAAGCGCGGCCGCGAGGGCGCGGAGGCGACCGCCGCGTTCGACGCCGAACAGCCCTTCACCGTGGTGCGGGACCGCGCCACGATGCTGCTGCCGACCCCGCGCGTCACCCGCCGCGCCGCGGGCCTGCTGCGCGAACACGGCTGCACCTCCGTCTGGTTCGGGGCAGCCGCCCCGCTCGGCCTGATGGCACCCGCCCTGCGCCGGGCCGGAGCGCGCCGGCTGGTGGCGACCACCCACGGGCACGAGGCCGGCTGGGCCCAGCTGCCCGTCGCCCGCACCCTGCTGCGCCGCGTCGGCGAGTCCACCGACACCGTCACCTACCTCGGCGAGTACACGCGCTCCCGGATCGCCGCCGCGCTGACGCCGGCGGCCGCCGCCCGCATGGTCCAGCTGCCGCCCGGCGTCGACGAGGGGACCTTCCACCCCGCGTCCGGCGGCGACGCGGTCCGTGCCCGGCTGGGCCTGTCGGACCGTCCGGTCGTGGTCTGCGTGTCCCGGCTCGTGCCGCGCAAGGGCCAGGACACCCTGGTCCGCGCGATGCCGAAGGTGCTGGCGGAGCACCCCCGGGCCGTGCTGCTGATCGTCGGCGGCGGCCCCTACGACAAGGACCTGCGCTCCCTCGCCCGGGCCACCGGGGTGGCCGGGGCGGTCCGGTTCACCGGGGCGGTGCCCTGGTCGGAGCTGCCCGCGCACTACGGCGCCGGGGACGTCTTCGCGATGCCGTGCCGCACCCGCCGCGGCGGACTCGACGTGGAGGGGCTCGGCATCGTGTACCTGGAGGCGTCGGCGACCGGGCTTCCGGTGGTGGCCGGAGACTCCGGCGGCGCGCCCGACGCCGTCCTCGACGGCGAGACCGGCTGGGTCGTCCACGGCGGCTCGGCCGAGGAGACCGCCGACCGCCTCGTCACGCTGCTCGGCGACCCCGGACTCCGGCGCCGCATGGGGGAGCGGGGCCGCGCCTGGGTCGAGGAGAAGTGGCGCTGGGACCTGCTGGCCGAGCGTTTGAGGGAACTCCTCTGAACCACGCCCGTACATGCGGCCCCGGGCGGCCGCGACCGTCCCCGCCCCGGCGCCGGGGCGCGGGAACGGTCCGAGCGGCCGGCGAGCGCGTGTTCGCCGGCTGAGCGGCGTGCGCCGCCGCGGCGGGTTCCGGCAGCCGGGCCGGGCCCGGTACGCGCGGCGTGGCGTGGGGGAGAGGCCCTGGTGACGGGCGCGGGGAACGGCGGGGCGGCCACGTGCGGGCGCTCCGGCGTCGGCATGCTCGCGCTCGGCCGCGGCCCGGTCGGCGGTCGCCCACTGCCGCCCGGCCCGGCCGGGCGGGACGGCCCGGCCCGCGGGGAACGGGCGGTCCAAGCGGCGGGGCGGCCGGGGCTCGGGCGCCGGCGTGCGGGGGCCGCCGGCGCGGCACGGACCCGACGGGGCCCGCACCGGACCCCGCCGCCGGGGGCGTCAGGCCCGGTAGAGCGCCTCGATCTCGGCGGCGTAGTCCTTGGCCACCACGTTCCGCTTCAGCTTCAGCGAGGGCGTCAGATGGCCCGACTCCTCGGTGAACTGGTGCGCGAGGATGCGGAACTTGCGCACGGACTCCGCCTTGGACACCGCGGCGTTGCCGTCGTCCACCGCGTCCTGGACGGCGGCGAGCAGGTCCGGGTCCTCGCGCAGCGTCGCCGCGGTCGAACTCACCGGCTTCCCGTGCTCCTCGGCCCAGCGGACCAGGAACTCCTCGTCGACCGTGACCAGCGCGCCGACGAACGGGCGCCCGTCGCCGACGACCATGCACTCGGCGACCAGCGCGTGCGCGCGGATGCGGTCCTCGATCACGGCCGGTGCGACGTTCTTGCCGCCGGCCGTGACGATGATCTCCTTCTTCCGGCCGGTGATGCTGAGGTAGCCGTCCTCGTCGAGGGTGCCGATGTCACCGGTGTGGAACCAGCCGTCGGCCAGCGCCTCGGCGGTCGCGCCCTCGTTGTTCCAGTACTCCTTGAACAGGTGGTCGCCGTGCAGCAGCACCTCGCCGTCGTCGGCGATGCGGATCACGGAGCCGGGCAGCGGCTGGCCGACCGTGCCGATCTTGGTGCGGTCCCACGGGTTGAAGGCCGTGGCCGCGCAGGACTCGGTGAGGCCGTAGCCCTCCAGGACGGTGAAGCCGATGCCGCGGAAGAAGTGGCCGAGCCGCTCGCCCAGCGGGGCGCCGCCGGAGATCGCGTACTCGCCGCGCCCGCCGAGGACCGCCCGCAGCTTGCTGTAGACGAGCTTGTCGAACGTCCGGTACTTGATCTTCAGGCCGAGCGACGGTCCCGAGGGGGTGTCCAGGGCGCGGCTGTACGCGATGGCGGTGTCGGCGGCCTTGTCGAAGATCTTGCCCTTGCCGTCCGCCTGGGCCTTGGCGCGCGCCGAGTTGTAGACCTTCTCGAAGACGCGCGGCACACCGAGGATGAGCGTGGGCCGGAACGCGGCGAGCTCGTCGGTCAGGTTCTTGATGTCCGGCACGCAGCCCAGCTTGATCGGCGCCATCATCGGCGCGATCTGCACCAGCCGTCCGAAGACGTGGGCCAGCGGCAGGAAGAGCAGGACGGAGCACTCGCCGGTGCGGAACAGCGGACGCAGCCGCTCGACGATGTTGCCGCACTCGGCGAAGAAGGCGCGGTGGGTGAGGACGCAGCCCTTGGGCCGGCCGGTCGTGCCGGAGGTGTAGACGATGGTCGCCGGGTCGTCGGCCTTGGCGAGCGAGCTGCGCTCCTCGACCGTGGCGTCGCCGACGTCCGCGCCGAGGCGCCCCAGCTCCTCGACCCCGCCCGCCTCGATCTGCCAGACGTGCTTGAGGGCCGGCAGCCGGTCGCGCACCGCGTCGACGGCGGCGGCGTGCGTGGCCAGCTCCACGACGCAGGCGGTCGCGCCCGAGTCGCCGAGGATCCACTGCACCTGCTCGGGGGAACTGGTCTCGTACACCGGCACGGTGATCGCGCCGGCGCTCCAGATCGCGAAGTCGAGCAGCGTCCACTCGTAGCGGGTGCGGGACATCAGGGCGACCCGGTCGCCGGGCCCCACGCCCGACGCGATCAGGCCCTTGGCCGCGGCGCGCACCTCGGCGAGGAAGGTGGTGGCGCTGACGTCCGTCCACGTGCCGCCCACCTTGCGGGCGATGACGGCGACATCGGGATGCTGCGCGGCGTTTCGGCGGACGATGTCGGTGAGATTTCCGTCCGCAGGGACCTCGTACAAGGCCGGAAGGCTGAACTCGCGCAAGACTGCTGCTCCTCATAGGGCGCCGGCGCCACGACTCTGTGTGATGCGACGGTGCGGTCCAAGGCTCGGGCAGGTACTCGGGAATCACTGGTTGAAATCCTGAGTACGACTGGACTGCCCGGACGTTACCCGCCGGTATGGCTTCTTCGACAGGGGGGTCCGACGAGATGTTCCATGCGTCACACATAGGGGCTTTCCTTCGCGCAGAGTAGTCCACGGCCTTCCCGACTAGCCAGTAATCGCAGGTCCGGCCGCCTCTGTTCACGTTTGCCGCACACGCCTACGCTTGATCGTCATGGCACTCACACCGGCCGGAAACCCGAGGACGCGCGTTCACGTGGTCAGCGACGTGCACGGCAACGTGGCGGACCTGGCCCGGGCGGGCGACGGGGCCGACGCCCTGATCTGCCTCGGTGACCTGGTCCTCTTCCTGGACTACGCCGACCACTCGCGCGGCATCTTCCCCGACCTGTTCGGGGTGGAGAACGCCGACCGCATCGTCGAGCTGCGCACCGCCCGCCGCTTCGAGGAGGCCCGCGCCTTCGGCGCCCGGCTGTGGGCGGGCATCGGCACCGAACGGGCCGCGGCCATCGAGGGGGCCGTGCGCAAGCAGTACGCCGAGCTGTTCGCCGCGTTCCCCACCCCGACGTACGCCACCTACGGCAACGTCGACATGCCGGATCTGTGGCCCGAGTACGCCGGGCCGGGGACGACCGTCCTCGACGGGACGCGGGTGGAGATCGGCGGCCGGGTCTTCGGCTTCGTCGGCGGGGGCCTGCGCACACCGATGCGCACCCCCTACGAGATCGGTGACGAGGAGTACGCGGCCAAGATCGAGGCGGTCGGCGAGGTCGACGTGCTCTGCACGCACATCCCGCCGGAGGTTCCCGAGCTGGTGTACGACACCGTCGCGCGCCGCTTCGAACGGGGCTCCCGCGCCCTGCTCGACGCGATCCGGCGCACGCGCCCCCGCTACGCGCTGTTCGGGCACGTCCACCAGCCCCTCGTGCGGCGGATGCGCGTGGGCTCGACGGAATGCGTGAACGTGGGGCACTTCGCGGGGTCGGGGCGCCCCTGGGTGCTGGAGTGGTGAGCCGCCCCGGTGGCGAACGCAGGGCGGGGTGACGGCCACCGGCACGCTGCGCGGTAGCCTTCACGCTGCACGGACGTGCGCACCCACCTCCCTCACCGGACCGCATCTGGAGGAGCCACCGCGATGGCGGAACACACCAGTTCGAGCATCACGATCAAGGCGGCACCGGAGGAGGTCATGGCGGTGATCGCCGACTTCGCCCGCTACCCGGACTGGACGGGTGAGGTGAAGGAGGCCGAGGTGCTGGCGACGGACGACAGGGGCCGCGCCGAGCAGGTCCGGCTGGTCATGGACGCCGGCGCCATCAAGGACGACCAGACCCTCGGGTACACCTGGACCGGCGACCGCGAGGTCTCCTGGACCCTGGTCAAGTCCCAGATGCTCCGCTCGCTGGACGGCTCCTACCTGCTGGCGCCCGTCGGGACCGGGGTGACCGAGGTGACCTACCGCCTCACCGTCGACGTCAAGATCCCGATGCTCGGAATGATCAAGCGCAAGGCCGAGAAGGTCATCATCGACCGCGCCCTGGCCGGCCTGAAGAAGCGCGTCGAGGAGACGGCCTAGCCGCTCCGGCCGCGCGGGCGGCCCGCCTTCCGGCCCCTCGCCTCCCGCACGTCCGCCACCGCCCCGCCCCGACGGCAGACGCGACCGCGCCCTGTGCCGCACCTCTTCCCGCGCCGCGCGGTCTCCCGCCCCGTCCACCGCGGGCGGCGTGAGCCCCCGCCGGACGAGGTGCCCGCGCCGCGCCCGGTGCGCGACGCCGAGCCGGTGCGGCGTCGCCGCCGCGAAGGCGCCCCGGCTCGCGGGCCGAACCGACTCCGCGGCGCGGCAGCCGCGACGGGTGAGCAGGCCGCGCGGCGCCATGTCGTGCTCGTCCCCCGGGCGGGTCCGCGAGGTCGAGCGGGTCCGCGGTGCCCCGGACGCCCGCGCCGCGTACGGCACGGCGTCCCGGACGCGTCCGCGGGGCCCGCCACCCCGGACGCGCCACCGCCACCCCGGACGCGCCACCGCCCGCCGGGCACGTCCGGAGCGGGACGGCGCTCCACGCGGCCCGCACGCGCTCGGCCGACCCCGGCGGGCGGTCGGCCGCAGACCCTGCACCGCCCTCCGGGCCTCGCCCGGGACCGGCGCAGGCCCGCGGCCCGGTAGCGTTCACCCCCATGCGCACCATCCTGATCACCGGCCAGGGCGGCACCGGCCGTACCACCGTCGCCGCGGCCACCGCGCTGAAGGCGGCCCGCGACGGCACCCGCACCCTGGTGCTCACCGCCGACCGGACCGACACCCTCGGCGCCGCCCTCGGCGTGCCCACCGGCCCGGACCCCGTCGAGGCGGCCCCCGGCCTCACCGCCTGGCGCCCCGACGCCGCCGCCCGCTTCCGCGAGGACCTCACCGCGTTCCAGCGGCGCGCCAGCACCGCCCTCGACCTGCTCGGAGCCTCCCGACTGGACGCCGAGGAAGTCACCCCGCTGCCCGGCGCGGAGGAACTCGCCCTGCTCCGGGCGCTGCGCGACGCCGCGCTGTCGGACGCCTACGGCCTCCTCGTCGTGGACCTGCCGCCGGCCCCGCAGGCCCTCGCGCTGCTCTCCCTGCCCGAGGAGCTCCGCCGCTACCTGCGCCGCCTGCTGCCGCCCGAGCGCCAGGCCGCCCGCGCCCTGCGCCCCGTCCTCGGCCGCCTCGCGGGCGTGCCGATGCCCTCCGAGTGGCTGTACGAGACGGCGGCCCGCTGGGACGTCGAGCTCGCCGCCGTGCAGGCCGTTCTCGAGGACCGCGCCACGACCCTGCGGCTGGTCGCCGAGCCGGGGCCGGCCGGCTCCGACGCCGTGCGCACCGCGACCACCGCCCTCGCGCTGCGCGGCCTGCCCGTCGAGACGCTGATCGCGAACCGGGTGCTGCCGGCCGCCACCCAGGACATCTGGCTGGCGGCCCTGGCCGCCCAGCAGCGCAAGACGCTGGAGGAGTGGGCGCAATCCCACGACCCGCGGGAGGTGCCGCACGCCGGGCACGACCCGCGCGGCCCCCACGACCTCGCCGCGCTGCCGGTGCCGGGCGTCAACCCCGCGCCCGACCCCGTCGAGTGGCCCGTGACCGACCGTCTCGCGGACGACGGCGTCCTCGTCTGGAGTATTCCGCTGCCCGGCGCGATACGCGACGACCTCGACCTCGTCCGCCGCGGCGACGAACTCGTCGTCACCGTCGGCCCGTTCCGCCGGATCGTGCCGCTGCCGTCCGCGCTGCGCCGCTGCACCGTGGCGGGCGCGGCCCTGCGGGAGGGGGAGCTGCGCATCCGCTTCGCGCCGGACCCCGCCCTCTGGCCGCGCGGGACGTGACCGCCCGCGCCCCGACGGCGGACGACGGGGCGCGCGCCGGGCGGCGCCCGCGGGGCCCGGCCCGTCGCACCCCGTCCGGTGGCCGGCGCGTGCTCACGGGCCGTGGCCGGCGCCGTCGGGACGGTGAACGGCGTACCGCCGTTCGGGTAACGTCGAAGGTACGCACCCGTAGGCAGGAGTCCGCCATGAGCGAAGAGCGCCCCCCGTCCGACGCCGCCCGGGAGGAGCCGGCCGACGAGGTGCGGGTCGAGGAGACGCGCACGACGGACGACGACGCCTGGGCGACGGCGTGCGCCGAGGACCTGGCCGCCGAACGGGCCCGCCGCCGCGCCCGGCACGGCCCGCCGCCCGGCTCCGCCGCCGACGAACTGCGCAGGCTCCTCGACGCCGTCGCCGGCAAGCTCTCCGGCGCCCGGTCGCCGCTGTTCGAGGCGGTCGCCTCGGGCACCGCGCAGCAGATGGTCGACCAGGTCGTGCGGCAGGCGAAGGCCACGGTGGAGCCGGTGATCGAGCGGAACCCCGACGTCTTCGACCACCTCGCCGCCGCGGGTTCCGAACTGCTGGCCGCCTACCGCTCGGCCGTCGAGACCCAGGAGCGCCGCTGGAGCGGCGGGCGCGGCGGAACCGGGGACGACGAGCCCGGTCCCGGGGAACACATCGACCTGGACTGAGGGCCGCTCGGGTACGGTTGGCCGTAGCGGGGCTCGACCGAAACTGAGGGATTCATGGGACTCACCATCGGCGTCGATATCGGCGGTACGAAGATCGCGGCCGGTGTGGTCGACGAGGAAGGCAGCATCCTCTCGACCCACAAGGTGCCGACTCCCAGCACGCCGCAGGCCATCGTGGACGCCATCGCCTCGGCCGTGGAGGGGGCGCGCGCCGGCCACGACATCGTCGGCGTCGGCATCGGTGCCGCCGGATACGTGAACCGCCAGCGCTCGACGGTCTACTTCGCGCCGAACATCGACTGGCGCCAGGAGCCGCTCAAGGCCGAGGTCGAGCAGCGCGTGGGCCTGCCCGTCGTCGTGGAGAACGACGCGAACGCGGCCGCCTGGGGGGAGTACAGGTTCGGTGCGGGCAAGGGGCACCGCAACGTCATCTGCATCACCCTGGGCACCGGCCTGGGCGGCGGCATCATCATCGGCAACAAGCTGCGCCGCGGGCACTTCGGCGTGGCCGCCGAGTTCGGCCACATCCGGATGGTCCCGGACGGCCTGCTGTGCGGCTGCGGTTCGCAGGGCTGCTGGGAGCAGTACGCCTCCGGACGCGCCCTCGTCCGCTATGCCAAGCAGCGGGCCAACGCCACCCCGGAGGCGGCCGAGGTGCTGCTCGGACTGGGCGACGGCACCCCCGACGGCATCGAGGGCAAGCACATCTCCATGGCGGCCCGGCAGGGCGACGCGGTGGCGGTGGACTCCTACCGCGAGCTGGCCCGTTGGGCCGGCGCCGGTCTCGCCGACCTCGCCTCGCTGTTCGACCCCTCCGCCTTCATCGTCGGCGGCGGTCTGTCGGACGAGGGCGAGCTGGTGCTCGACCCGATCCGCAAGTCGTACAAGCGCTGGCTGGTGGGCGGCAACTGGCGTCCGGTGGCCGACGTGATCGCGGCCCAGCTGGGCAACAAGGCGGGACTGGTCGGCGCGGCCGACCTGGCCCGGGAGCCCGACCCGATCATGTGACGCACACCGCTGCACGACGGCGCCCGCCGGCCCCCCTGGGGCCGGCGGGCGCCGTCGTGCGGACGCCCCCGGGCCCCGCGCTGCCCCGCGAGCCCGCGCACCGCGCTGTCCGCCCGCCGGGTCCGCCCGCAGCGCGTATCTTGATCGCCATGCCGACCAGCCCCACCGCCAGTCCGCTGCCCGCCTCCCGCACCGAACCCGACGGTTCGGCGGTCGTCCGGGTGCTCAGCTACAACATCCGCTCGATGCGCGACGACACCGCCGCGCTCGCCCGTGTGATCACCGCCTGCGCGCCCGACCTCGTCCTGCTCCAGGAGGCCCCGCGCTTCTTCCGGTGGCGCAAGAAGCTCGCCCGCCTGGCCGCGGCCTCCGGCCAGGTCGTCCTGTCCGGCGGGGCGACCGCCTCCGGTCCCGCCCTGCTGTGCTCGCTGCGGGCCACCGTCGAGCGCACCGAGGACGTGCTGCTGCCCCCCGTCCCCGGCCGGCACCGGCGCGGCTTCGCCACCGCGGTCGTCCGGATCGGGGGAGCCCGGCTCGGCGTGCTGAGCTGCCATCTGTCGCTGCACCAGGACGAGCGCAGAGCCCACGGCGGCCTGCTCCTGGACCGGCTCGCGGACCTCGGCACCCCGTACGCCGTCGCGGGCGGCGACCTCAACGAACGGCCGACGGGACCGACCTTCCGGCGCCTCGCGGGCACCCTCCAGGACGGCTGGGCCACCCGCCCCTGGGGAGGGGAGCACACCTGGACGCGGGACGAGCCGGAGCGCCGCATCGACGCGATCTTCGCGACGCCGGGCGTCGAGATCCTCGGCTGCGGGGTGCCCCTCGGCCTACCCGGCGTCAGCGCGCGCGACCTGGGCGCGGCCACGGACCATCTGCCCGTCCTGGCCGCCCTCAGGGTGCCCGCGGCCTAGGAGTCCCGTCCGACCTCTCCCGCCGGTCGCCCGGCGGGCGGCCTCGCGGCGTCGGGTGCGGCGAGAGCGCGTGCGGGGCGGCGCGAGGCGGGCGGGAACCGCCGGACAGGCCCCGGGGACCGTCCCGGGCCGTGCCCGGCGGCGCGGGGCGGGCGCGGTGCCGCGCCCGGGTGGCCCCGGCGACCGCGGTGGCCCGCCGCTCCGGCCCGGCGGCCGTGCCGGGGCCGGTCAGACCACCGCGCCGCGGCCCGGATCGTCGAGGTCGTCCTCGTCGTCCTGCATCCGCATCACCAGCGTGGCGAAGCCGCCGAGGAAGCCGCCGATGCCGAGGGTGGTGAGCCACCAGGTCATGTCCCAGCCGAGCAGCACCGCGAGCAGCAGCAGGACGGGGCCGCCGAGCACGCCGAGCCAGGCGAACTTGGCGGTCGTGTCCGCGGCCGGGAGCGGCGGCGGCTCCGGCGGTACGAAGTGGCCCTCGTCGTCCTCGTCGAAATCGCCGTCGGAGGGCTCGGCGACGGTGTGGTCCCGCGGCCCCGCGCCGGCGCCCACGCCGGGGGCGAAGGCGATCGAGCCGCCGAGCGGTCTGACGGAGGCCGGACCATCCTCGGCGGCGTCCGGAGCCGGCTTCCCGTCCGCGTCGTCGCCCCCCTCCGCGTCGCGCCGTCCGGAGCTGCTCCCGTCCTCCTCGGGGCCGCCGTCCGGCACGGGGTCCGGCAGGGCCAGGTCCTCCACGGGCTTGAACGGCCGGGCGCCCGGCGGGTCCGGCGGCTCCTCGCCGTATCCGCGCACGATCGACCGCCAGGCGGCGTCCTCGTCGAACGGCACGCCCTCCCCGGTGCCGGATCCCCCGTCCGTGCCCGTGCCCGTGCCCGCGGCCTCGGTCCGAGCGTCGCCCGGCGGTTCGCCGAGCGGTCCGGCCGCGGGGTCCGCGTGCCTCTCCCCGAGGCCCTCGCCGCGCGCCCCGTCGAGGGGCTCGCCGACCGGGACGCCCTTCTCCTCGGAATCGCCGCGGTCCGCGTCCTGCTCAGCCACCGGCTGCCGTCCCTTCCTCCTGGTCCACCCGACCCGGTCCGGTCTCCCTGCCCGCCTCGGGAGCGAGGCGGCCGACGAAGGCGTAGCTCTCCTCGAAGATCCGGTCCGCGTCATGGTCCAACGTCGCGACGTGGTAGCTCTGTTCCAGCACCGACTCCGTCAGGTCCGTGGACGACACCCGGCCCAGGATGCGGGCCGAGTCGGCGGGGGAGACCACGTGGTCCCGGAGGCTGTGCAGCAGCAGGAGCGGCTGGGTGACCTGGGGAAGCTCCGCGTCCACGACGGCGCACAGTTTCCGCATCGAGTGCGCGGCGTGCAGCGGGACGCGCGTGTAGCCGATCTCCTCGGAGCCCTCCTTGGCGATGTCGCTCGCGATGCCCTTGGTGGAGGGGACCAGGTGGCGGACGACCGGCAGCGCGCGGGCCGCGAGGCCGTGCACCTTGTTCAGCGGGTTGACGACCACCACACCGGTGATCGCGTCGCCGTGCCGGGCGGCGAGCCGCAGGGCCAGCGCTCCGCCCATGGAGAGTCCGAACACGAAGACCCGCGAGCACCGTTCGCGCAGGGCGCGCAGCTCGCGGTCGAGCTCCGCGTACCAGTCCTGCCAGCCGGTGAGCTGCATGTCCTCCCAGCGGGTGCCGTGCCCGGGCAGCAGGGGCAGCGCGACGGTGAGGCCGCGCTCGGCCAGGAACTCCGCCCACGGGCGGAGCGACTGCGGGGAGCCGGTGAAACCGTGGCAGAGGAGGACGCCGACCTCTCCGCCCTCGTGGCGGAACGGCTCGGCTCCGGGAAGGACCGGCACCTCGGTCTCCTGTTCGTGAGAAGGACGCGTACGACTCCGGGTGTGCTTCACCGTACGCGACGGTACTGACACCGACCAGGGTCGTCGGCGCCTTCGGCAGTGCTCCGGGTTAAGGTCTGATCCACGACACAGGAGGCACGCGGGTGATCTACGGCGCAATGAAGTTTTCCATCGGAGGGTCACTGAAGCTCGCCTTCAGGCCCTGGGTGGAGGGCCTCGAGAACATCCCTGCCGAAGGGGCCGCCATCCTGGCGAGCAATCACCTGTCGTTCTCGGACTCCTTCTTCCTCCCCGCGGTCCTCGACCGCAAGGTCACCTTCATCGCGAAGGCCGAGTACTTCACGACGCCCGGGCTGAAGGGGCGGATGACGGCCGCGTTCTTCAAGGGCGTGGGCCAGCTGCCGGTGGACCGTTCCGGTGCCCGCGGCGCGGGCGAGGCGGCGATCAAGAGCGGCATAGACGTCATCGAGCGCGGCGAGCTGTTCGGCATCTACCCGGAGGGCACCCGGTCGCCGGACGGCCGGCTCTACCGGGGCAAGCCGGGGGGCCTGGCGCGCGTGGCCCTGGCCACCGGCGCGCCGGTCATCCCGGTCGCCATGATCGACACCGAGAAGATCCAGCCGCCGGGCAAGGTGGTGCCCAAGCTGATGCGCCCCGGCATCCGGATCGGCAGGCCGCTGGACTTCAGCCGGTACAACGGCATGGAGCACGACCGCTTCGTGCTGCGCGCGGTGACCGACGAGGTCATGTACGAGATCATGAAGCTCTCCGGCCAGGAGTACGTGGACATCTACGCGACCGCCGCGAAGCGGCAGATCGCGGAGGCGGCCAAGGCCGAGAAGGAAGCCGGCAAGGAGGCCGAGAAGGCCGAGAAGTCCGAGAAGGCCGCCCTCGCGCAGGCGCGCGGGCAGGCGGACGGGACGCCGTAGGGGCCGGGCCGGTGACCGCCCGGCAGGCGCCGGGCGGGGAGCCCGCCGGGACGCGGCGGGCGGTACGGGGCGGGGGCCGCGGGCCGGACGCACGGGGGAGCGCCGGGCCCGAGGACGCCCGGAACGGGGACGGGCGGACGCGTCCGGGCGGCGGTCGCCCGACCGCCGCCGGAGAGACGGGCCGGCCCGGACGCAACGATCCGGTCGCCGCAAGCGTCCGTCGTGACGAGGGCACGGGGGTGGGGCATGGTCAGGCGCGAGAGAGTCATGAGGATGTCGGTCGAGCAGCCGCTGTGGCGCGCCCTGACCGCGTACCGGGTGCTGACCCTGTTCTACGCGGTCGGGCTGTTCGCCACCGCCTACGACCGTTTCCCCCGCCCCGCGGTGGCCGTCGCGTACTACGCGGTGCTGTTCGTCTGGACCCTGGCCACGCTGCCGCGGGTCTCCGGCGCGGCGCGCTGCACCAAGCCGTTCCTCGCCGCCGATCTCACCGTCGCGATCGCCGGCATCCTGCTCACCCGCGTCGCCGACGCGGGTGAGCGCATCGACGCGGGCGGTCCCACGCTCCCGTCGATCTGGACCGCCGGCGCCGTCCTGGCGTTCGCGATCAAGGGCGGCTGGCGGTGGGCGGCGTTCGCCTCCACGCTCGTCGCCGCCGCCAACCTCGCCGAGCGCGGCGCCCCGACCCGCGACACCGTGCACAACGTGATCCTCGTCTGGGTCGCCTCGATCGCCATCGGGTACGTCGTCGAGGTGGCCCGTGCCTCCGAGCGCACCCTCGCCCGCGCGCTGGAGATCGAGGCCGCCACCCGCGAACGCGAACGGCTCGCCCGCGACATCCACGACGGCGTGCTCCAGGTCCTCGCCATGGTGCAGCGGCGGGGCAGCGCGCTGGGCGGGGAGGCCGCCGAACTGGGCCGGCTGGCCGGGGAGCAGGAGGTCGCGCTGCGCACCCTGGTCTCCGGCGGCATGGTGCCCCTCTCCCGGGTCTCGCAGGACGCCGCTGACGGCGCTCTCGTCCGGGCCGTCGACGAACCCGGCGACCCCGGCGGCGCCGACGCGGGCCCGGTCGACCTGCGCCGCCTGCTCGCTCCCTACGCCACCGCGCGCGTGACGTTCTCGGAGCCCGGTGCCCCGGTGCCGCTCGCCCCCGCCGCCGCACGCGAACTGGCCGCGGCCGTCGGCGCCGCCCTGGACAACGTCCGCCGGCACGTCGGCCCGGACGCCCGCGCGTGGATCCTGGTCGAGGACGAACCGGACGAGATCGTCGTGACCGTGCGCGACGAAGGGCCCGGCATCCCGGAGGGCCGGCTCGACCAGGCCGAGGGCGAGGGCCGGCTCGGCGTGGCGCTGTCGATCCGCGGCCGGCTGCGCGACCTGGGCGGCACGGCCGAGCTGCTCTCGGTGCCGGGGCAGGGCACGGAGGTCGAGCTGACGGTACCGAAGGCCGCGCAGGGGAAGGCGGACGCACGATGACGGACACGAGGGGACTGCGATGACGGACGGCACGGCGGCGGAGCGGGGGACCGGCGAGGGGCCGGTGAGGGTCATGGTGGTGGACGACCACCCGATGTGGCGGGACGCGGTGGCCCGGGACCTCCAGGCCGCCGGATGCGAGGTGGTGGCCACCGCGGGCGACGGCGAGCAGGCCGTGCGCCGTGCGCTCGCCGCCGCGCCCGACGTCCTCGTTCTCGACCTGAACCTGCCCGCGAAGCCCGGCGTCCAGGTCTGCCGGGAACTCGTGGGCACCGTGCCCGGCCTGCGCGTCCTGGTCCTGTCGGCCAGCGGCGAGCACGCCGACGTGCTGGAGGCGGTGAAGTCGGGCGCCACCGGCTACCTCCTGAAGTCGGCGTCCACGCAGGAGCTGACCGACGCGGTGCGCCGGACGGCCGCCGGGGACCCCGTGTTCACGCCGGGGCTCGCGGGCCTGGTCCTCGGCGAGTACCGGCGCCTGGCCGCCGAACCGGCCGCCGCCGCGGGCTCGGACGAGCCGCGCGCCCCGCGCCTGACCGACCGCGAGACGGAGGTGCTGCGGCTGGTCGCCAAGGGCCTGAGCTACAAGCAGATCGCCGAGCGCCTGGTCATCTCGCACCGCACGGTCCAGAACCATGTGCAGAACACCCTGGGCAAGCTCCAGCTCCACAACCGCGTCGAGCTCGTCCGCTACGCCATCGAGCGCGGGCTGGACGACGCCTGAACCGCCCGGCACCCACCCGATGTGCTCCTTCGGGTGATCCACGCTGATCAACTACCGGAAAATGCGCTGGAATTGACCATCCGCACCATCCCGGAGTGACGTGGATCACTATTAGCGTGAGTCCGACAGCCCATCGGCGAAGGGACTTTCCATGCGGGTCGGAGTACTGACCGGAGGCGGCGACTGCCCCGGACTCAACGCCGTCATCCGGGGCATCGTCCGCAAGGGCGTACAGGAGTACGGCTACGACTTCGTCGGCTTCCGGGACGGCTGGCGGGGGCCGCTGGAGGACGACACGGTCCGGCTGGACATCCCCGCCGTCCGGGGCATCCTGCCGCGCGGCGGCACCATCCTCGGGTCCTCGCGCACCAACCCCTTCCAGCAGGACGACGGCGTCCGCCGGATCAAGGAGAACCTCGCCAAGCAGGAGGTCGACGCGCTGATCGTGATCGGCGGCGAGGACACCCTCGGTGTCGCCGCCCGGCTCGGCGACGCGCACGGCGTCGCCGTCGTCGGCGTGCCGAAGACCATAGACAACGACCTGTCCGCCACCGACTACACCTTCGGCTTCGACACGGCGGTCGGCATCGCGACCGAGGCCATCGACCGCCTCCACACCACGGCCGAGTCGCACATGCGGGTACTGGTCTGCGAGGTGATGGGCCGTCATGCCGGCTGGATCGCCGTGCACGCCGGCCTGGCCGGCGGCGCGAACGTCGTGCTCATCCCCGAGCAGCGCTTCGACGTCGACCAGGTGTGCGCCTGGGTGACCTCCCGCTTCCGGGCCTCCTACGCGCCGATCGTGGTCGTCGCGGAGGGCGCCATGCCCAAGGACGGCGAGATGGTCCTCAAGGACGGCACGCTGGACTCGTTCGGGCACGTGCGGCTCTCCGGCGTCGGCGAGTGGCTGGCCAAGGAGATCGAGCGGCGCACCGGCAAGGAGGCCCGCACCACCGTTCTCGGCCACGTCCAGCGCGGCGGGACGCCCAGCGCCTTCGACCGCTGGCTCGCCACCCGCTTCGGCCTGCACGCGATCGAGGCCGTCCGGGACGGCGACTTCGGCAGGATGGTCGCCCTGCGCGGCACGGACGTCGTCCGGGTCCCCATCGCGGAGGCCACCGCCCGTCTGAAGACGGTCGACCCGAGGCTGTACGAGGAGATCGGCGTCTTCTTCGGCTGACGCCTTCCACCCGCGGGCGCCGCGCACGGTCCCGGCGACGGCTCGCAGGGGCGCCGCCCGCCCCGGCGGCGCCCCTGCGAGCCGGGGGCGCGGGCCGTATATTCGTCATCCGGCCCATGCCCTCGCAGAACGGGAGCCCTCGGTGGAGATTCTGGCGTTCGGGGTCCAGTCCGACGAGAAGCCGCTGATCGAGCGGGCCTTCGCCGGACACCACGACGTGCACTGCCTGGACGTCTTCCTCACCGAGGACACCGCGCCGATCGCCGCCGGCCACGAGGCCGTCTCCACGAGTGTCAACTGCGGTCTGGGCAACCGGGTGCTGCAGACCCTGGCGGCCGGCGGAACCCAGTTCGTCGCCCAGCGCTCCACCGGCTTCAACAACATCGACCTCGACGTCGCCGAACGCCTCGGCATGACCGTCGCCCGGGTCTCGTACTACTCGCCCTACTCGGTCGCCGAGTTCGCCTGGACGCTCGGCATGGCCGTCAACCGCCGCGTCGTGCGGGCCGCGAACCGCACCCGCGACTTCGACTTCCGGCTCGACGGGCTCATGGGCCGCGACATGCACGGGCGCACGGCCGGCGTCCTCGGCACCGGGAAGATCGGCGAGGCCTTCGCCCGGATCGCCCACGGCTTCGGCATGAGGCTGCTCGGCTGGGACATCGCCGAGAACCCCGCGTGCCTCGCCCTCGGCATGGAGTACGTCCCCAAGGAACGCCTCCTCGCCGAGTCCGACCTGGTCTCCCTGCACGTCCCGCTGGTGCCGCAGACCCTGCACCTGATCGACGCCGGGGCGCTGCGGCTGATGAAGGACGACGCCGTCCTGGTCAACTCCAGCCGCGGCGGCCTCATCGACAGCCCGGCGCTGGTCGACCAGCTCCGCGAGGGCCGCTTCACCGGCGTCGGCCTCGACGTGTACGAGGCCGAGGCCGGACTGTTCTTCCTCGACAAGTCCCTCGAAGCCGTCGAGGACGACACCCTGGCCCGCCTCGTCACCTTCCCGAACGTCCTGGTCACCTCGCACCAGGCGTACTACACCGCCGACGCGGTCAGCCAGATCGTGGACACCACCGTCCGCAACGTCCTCGACTACGCGAAGGGCCGCCGCTCGGAGAACGTGCTGGTGCCCCGGAGCTGACCGACCAGCTCCCCGACGATCGCCGCCCCGTTCAGGCTCAGCACCGACTCCGGGTGGAACTGCACCCCGGCGAAGCCCGGACCGCGCAGCGCGTGCACCTCGCCGTTCGCCGCACGGCTCACCTCGACGCCGTGCGCCGAGAGCTCCGGCAGCGCCTCCTCGTCGCAGCGCGCCGTGAAGCTGTTGTAGAAGCCGACGGTCTCCGGGCGCCCGAACAGGTCGATCACGGTCTGCGCCCCCTGGTACGGGACGTCCTTGCGGACGATGTCCAGGCCCAGTTCGGCCGCGATCAGCTCGTGCCCGAGGCAGACCCCGAGCACGCCGTCCCGGTGCCCGCGGATCAGCGCCGCGGTCAGCTCCCGCAGGAACCGCATCCGGGGGTCCGCCGGAGCGCCGGGGTCGCCCGGACCGGGGCCGAGGACCACCGGTCCGCGGTGCCCGAGGGCGGCCTCCCGCAGCCCCGGCTCGTCGAAGCGCCGCACCGTCACGTCGAGCCCCGAGGACCGGAGCACGTGCGCCAGCATCGCCGTGAAGGTGTCCTCGGCGTCGACGACCAGCGCGTGCCCGGCCGGCCGCGCCGGGCGCTCCTGCATCCGCAGCCAGAACGGTGCCAGCGAGGCGCGGCGGCCGTCCAGCGACGCCCGCACCCGCGGGTCCTCGCCCAGCCGGGGCCGCGCCGCGTCCGGGAGCGGACGGCCGGGCCCGACCCCCAGCGCGGCCAGCACCCCGGCCGCCTTCGCGTGCGTCTCGGCCACCTCGCCGGCCGGGTCCGACCCCCGGACGAGCGTGGCGCCGACCGGGACCCGCAGCCGTCCGTCCGCGCCGATGTCGGCCGTGCGGATGAGGATGGGGGAGTCCAGCGTCTGCGCGCCGAGGGCGCCGTCCGGCCCGTCCCCCCGGTCCCGGCCGACCAGCGCCAGGGCACCGGCGTAGTAGCCCCGCCCACCCGTCTCGTGCCGCTCGATGACCCGGCAGGCGTTCTGCACCGGGGAGCCGGTGACCGTCGCCGCGAACAGGGTCTCCCGCAGCACCTCGCGCACGTCCAGGGACGTCCGGCCGCGCAGCTCGTACTCGGTGTGCGCGAGGTGCGCCATCTCCTTGAGCCGCGGTCCGACCACGACCCCGCCCCGGTCGCCGACGGTGCACATCATCTTCAGCTCCTCGTCGACGACCATGGAGAGCTCCTCGATCTCCTTGCCGTCGGAGAGGAACGCGAGCAGGTCCTCGGGGGTCGGCCCGCCCGCCGGATAGCGGTACGTGCCGCTGATCGGGTTCATCACCACGGTGCCGCCGGACATCCGGACGTGCACCTCCGGGCTCGCCCCGACCAGCGTGCGCTCCCCGGTGTGCACGACGAACGTCCAGTACGCGCCGCGCTCGCCGAGCAGCAGCCGGCGGAACAGGGCCAGCGCGTCCGCCCGCGTGAAGTCCGCGATCCGCCCCTCGTAGGTGCGCCGGATCACGAAGTTGGCGCCCTCGCCGTGACCGATCTCCTCGCGCAGCACCCGCTCGACGATCGCGGAGTACTCCTCGTCGCCGATGTCGAAGCCGCCGTCCTCGACCCGCACGCCGTGCGCCGGCAACTCCTCCAGCACCCGGCCGAGCGGCAGTTCGTGCCGCTCCTCGGGGACCAGCACGGCGAGCGGGGTGCCGTCGTCACGGACGTCGAAGCCGCGCTCGCGGATCTGCCGGAACGGAATCAGCGCGAGGCACTCCCCGGGCAGCTCGGCGAGGTGCTCCACCTCGCGCACCGGGCCCAGCAGCAGCTCCACGACGTCGTGGTCGCGGCCCGGGGTGCGGCGGCGCAGCAGGGCGAACGGACGGGGATCGGCCGGCAGGTCGGACAGGTTCATGGGCGCGTTCCTTCTCTCGGATCATGCATCTCGGAGAGGAACGGCCCGGGCCCGCGAACGCCGAAGGCCGCCCCTCGGGCGGCCTTCGCGACGTCGTGTGCACGCGCTGTCAGTGGGCCGCCGGACGAGCGGTCCACCACCAGTTCTGGTTCCTGAGCGCGAACATGCGCCGCACCCTACCCGACGTCACGGACGGGCAACAGCGTGAACCGCTTCCGCGCGGCGTTCCGGGAGGCCGGTCACCGGCCATGGATGGCCAGACAGCACCACCCGACCGAGGAGCCCCCCGCCATGCCCCCAGCCCGCCCGCCCCGGCCCCGCAGGGCCGCCGCCCGCACCCTGACCGTCCTCCTCGCGGCCGCCGCCCTCGCCGCCGGACCGCTCGGCGCGGCGCGCTCCGCCCCGCGCGCGGCCGACCCCGAGGACGTCACGCGGATCGCCTACCGGGGCCACGCGTTCACCGTCCCCGCCTCCTGGCGGATCGTGGACCTCGACCGCCACCCGGACGCCTGTGTCCGCTTCGACCGGCACGCCGTCTACCTCGGCACCCCCGGCGGCGACCAGAACTGCCCGGCCCGGGCCAGCGGGCGCACCGAGGCGCTGCTGGTCCAGCCCGCGCGCTCCGCCGCGCGGGCCGTCACCGAGAACGTCACGGCCCGCACCTACCGGGCGACCGCCGACCGGATCGCCGTCACCGCCGCCTACGGCCGCGACCGCACCCGCATCCAGCGCATCCTGCGCGGCGCCGGGCTGCCCGTCACCGCGACGTCCGGGACCCCCGCCGACCGGCCCGCCGCGGCCCCGCTGCCAACCGACGCGACCTCCTTCCGGGGCGAGGGCTTCGACGCCTGCACCGCGCCGAGCCAGAGCGCGATGGACGCCTGGCGCGACCACTCCGACTACGGAGCCGTCGGCGTCTACATCGGCGGCCTGAACCGCGCCTGCGCCCAGCAGCACCTGACCGCCGGCTGGGTGCGCGCCCAGTACGAACGCGGCTGGCGGTTCTTCCCGCTCTACGTCGGCCGTCAGCCCTCCGCCGCCGACGGCGGCAGCTGCGGGGGCTGCGCGGCCATCACCAGCCCGGTGTCCCAGGGCACCGCCGCCGCCGACGACGCGGCGGCGCAGGCCGCGGCGCTCGGCTTCGGCAAGGGCGCCGTGCTCTACAACGACCTGGAGCACTACGAGCGCGGCGGGAAGCTCACCGACCAGGTGCTCGGCTACCTCGACGCCTACACCGAGCGCCTGCACGCGCTCGGCTACCGGGCCGGTGCCTACGGCAACACCTCGTCCCTGGTCGCCGACCTGATCGCGCACCGCGACGAGGTCACCCTGCCGGACGTGATCCACTTCGCCCGCTGGAACGGCACCTCGACCACCTCCGACGCGTCGATCCCCGCGACGCTGTGGTCCGGGCACCGGCGCGTCCACCAGTACCTCGGCGACACCACCGAGACCCACGGCGGGGTGACCATCTCCATCGACCGCGACCGCCTGGACGTGGACTAGCCGCGGCCCCGTGGGCCGTGCCGCCGCCCGGACGCGGCCCCCGGGGACACGCCGATCGAGCGGGGTTCGTCTCAATTGATGAGCATGTGACGGAGCGCCCGACACGACCCCGTAATGTTGTGGGGGTGACCGTGAACGCTAAGTCCAGCGCGAGCGCTGGCAACACCTGGCGAGACCTGCCCGCGGCGCAGCAGCCCGAGTACCCCGATGCCGAGGCTCTGCGCGATGTGATCGCGGACCTCGAGTCGTATCCGCCGCTCGTCTTCGCGGGCGAGTGCGACCAGCTGCGCGCCCGGATGGCATCCGTCGCCAAGGGAGAGGCGTTCCTCCTCCAGGGCGGCGACTGCGCCGAGGCGTTCGACGCCGTGTCGGCCGACCAGATCCGCAACAAGCTCAAGACGCTGCTCCAGATGGGCGCCGTCCTCACGTACGCCGCCTCCGTGCCGGTGGTGAAGGTCGGCCGCATCGCCGGCCAGTACTCCAAGCCGCGCTCCAAGGGCACCGAGACCCGCGACGGCGTGACCCTGCCGACCTACCGGGGCGACTCGGTCAACGGCTTCGAGTTCAACGAGAAGGCCCGCGTCCCGGACCCCGAGCGCCTCAAGCGGATGTACAACGCCTCCGCCTCCACGCTCAACCTGGTGCGCGCCTTCGCCACCGGCGGCTACGCCGACCTGCGCCAGGTGCACGCCTGGAACCAGGACTTCGTGAAGTCGTCCCCCTCGGGCCAGCGCTACGAGCAGCTCGCCCGCGAGATCGACAACGCGATGAACTTCATGCGGGCCTGCGGCACCGACCCGGAGGAGTTCAAGACCGTCGAGTTCTACGCCTCCCACGAGGCGCTGCTCCTGGACTACGAGTCGGCGCTGACCCGTGTCGACTCGCGGACGGGCCACCTGTACGACGTGTCGGGCCACATGGTGTGGATCGGCGAGCGCACCCGTCAGCTCGACGGCGCGCACATCGAGTTCGCCTCGAAGATCCGCAACCCGATCGGCATCAAGCTCGGCCCGACGACGACGGCCGAGGAGGCGCTCCAGTACATCGAGCGGCTCGACCCCGACCGCGAGCCGGGACGGCTCACCTTCATCGTCCGCATGGGCGCCGACAAGGTCCGGGACAAGCTGCCTGAGCTGGTGGAGAAGGTCACCGCGTCCGGCGCGACCGTGGCCTGGGTGACCGACCCGATGCACGGCAACACCTTCGAGGCGGCCTCGGGCCACAAGACGCGGCGTTTCGACGACGTGCTCGACGAGGTCAAGGGCTTCTTCGAGGTCCACAAGGGCCTCGGCACGCACCCCGGAGGCATCCACGTCGAGCTCACCGGTGACGACGTCACCGAGTGCGTGGGCGGCGGCGACGAGATCTTCGTCGACGACCTGCACCAGCGGTACGAGACGGCCTGCGACCCCCGCCTGAACCGCAGCCAGTCCCTGGACCTGGCCTTCCTGGTCGCGGAGATGTACCGCGACCAGTGAGCCCCGGCTCCCGGGGGAGCCTGTCGCCCGAGAAGGGGGGTGGGGCGCGGATCACAGCCGATCCGCGCCCCACCCCCCTTTTGTCCCTCCGGCGCGCCGGGTAAGGTTAGGTTAGCCTCACCGATTATCGGGACGGCGTGACCGACCATTCGGCGGGAGGTGGACCGCGTGTACGTGTGCAGTTGCTTCGGCATCACCGAGGAGCAGGTGAGGGAGCATGCGGCGGACGGCGCCTGCACGCCCCGCCAGATCGCCTCGGCCTCCAAGGCGGGCACGGACTGCGGGTCCTGCGTGCGGCAGATCCAGTCGCTGCTCGGCCGGGGCTCCTGCCCTCGCCGCCGGCTCGCCGGCCAGGACGTGCCGGTCCTCGCCGAGGTCCAGGCCCCGGCCGGGGTGCAGGAGCGGGTGCGGGCCCCGTACGAGGCCGTCCTGCGCGCGACCGCACCGCGCGGCACCGCCGGGCGCGACGCCGCGTAGCCTCCCGGACGGGACACGGGAAGGGCGCGCCCCGCGGCGACCGATGCCGTCGCCTGTCGCGGAACTAGCTCTCCGGCTGCTCGATGAGCTGCGCGATGTAGAGCGCCTCGCCGAGTTTCTCCACCAGTTCGAGCTGGGTGTCGAGGTAGTCGATGTGGTGCTCCTCGTCCTCCAGGATCGACTCGAAGATGTTCGCCGACGTGATGTCCCCCTTCGCCCGCATCACCTCGATCCCGCGCCGCAGCCGGTCGATCGCCTCGACCTCGACCTGCCGGTCGGCCTGGAACATCTCCGTGACGGTCTGTCCCACCCGCACGTGGAAGAGCCGCTGGTAGTTCGGCAGGCCGTCCAGGAAGAGGATGCGGTCGGTGAGCACCTCCGCGTGCTTCATCTCGTCGAAGGACTCGCTGCGGGTGTACTTGGCGAGCTTCGTCCAGCCGAAGTTCTCCTGCATCTTCGCGTGCAGGAAGTACTGGTTGATCGCCGTCAGCTCGCCGGTCAGCTGCTCGTTCAGGAATTCGATGACCTCGGGGTCGCCCTGCATCGCAGCGGCTCCTTCCACGCGGGGGACTGGGCAGGTTGCGCCGCATCTTCGCACCGGCCACCGAAACCGTCCAGTAAGTGCACGCTTAGTGGCAGATGCCCGATTCGGGAGCGGGCTGGTCATGGGCACGGCCCCCGGTCTGTCAGGATGGAGGCATGGGTCAGCCGGCGGAGCGGGAAACGGGAGACACGGCACTGTCGGAGCTTCCGCCGGGGCAGCGGCTCCAGCGCGGCTGGCCGGTCACCCACTACGGGCCGGTCCCCAAGTTCCGCCCCGAGCGCTGGGAGTTCCGCGTCTTCGGGGCCACCGCCGACGCCGGGAAGCACTGCTGGACCCACGAGGAGTTCACCGCCCTCCCGTACGCCTCCGTCGTAGCCGACCTGCACTGCGTGACCAAGTTCAGCATGCTCGGGGCCGAATGGGGCGGCGTGCCCGCCCGCACGATCCTGGAGATCGCCCCGCCCTCGCCCGCCGTCACCCACGTCATGGTCTGGGCCGAGTACGGCTTCAGCTCGAACCTGCGCCTCGCCGACTTCGCCGCCGAGCGCACCATCTTCGCCACCCACAAGGACGGCGAGCTGCTGACGGCGGAGCACGGCTTCCCGCTGCGCCTGGTCGTCCCGCAGCTCTACGCGTGGAAGGGCCCCAAGTGGGTCCGGGGCATCGAGTACATGACGGCCGACCGGCGCGGCTTCTGGGAGGAGCGGGGCTACCACAACGTGGGCGACCCCTGGCGCGAGCAGCGCTACTCCTACCAGGAGGAGCCCGGGGACGGCCCCGAACTCTGAGGTCCGGCGCCGCCGTTTCGGGCGGCGCGGGCGGTGGGCGCGGACCGCGCGGGCCGCTCGCCGCGGCCGGTGGGCCGTGCGGCGGTGTCCGCACCGCGCGTCCGGTCATCCCCCGGGGGTGCGTCCCCCGGGTCGGTCGTCGCGGAGCCGCTTCAGCCGCGCGATGTCCGCGGCGTGCCCCTCCTTGCCGCCGGGCGTCTCGATGATCAGCGGAACGCCCTCGGTGGCGGGGTGGCTCATCATGGCGCGGAACGGCTCCTCGCCGATGTGGCCGGACCCGATGTTCTCGTGCCGGTCCTTGTGCGCGCCGACCACGTCCTTGGAGTCGTTGGCGTGGATCAGCCGGAGCCGCCCCTCGCCGACGGTGTCGACCAGCAGGTCCAGCGTCTGCCGCATGCCGCTCGGGCCGGTCAGGTCGTGGCCGGCCGCGAAGATGTGGCAGGTGTCCAGGCAGACGCCCAGCTTGGGATGGGCGTCGAGGGCCTCGAAGTACGGACCGAAGTCCCAGGTCCGGGAGCACAGCGAGGCGCCCTGGCCCGCGGTCGACTCCAGCAGCAGGAACGGGTCGTCGTCGTGGGTGAGCTCGTCCAGCAGCGGCAGCAGACGGGTCCGCACCTGGTCCAGGGCGACCGACCGGTCCCGCCCGCCGGTGGCACTGCCGGTGTGCACGACGACGCCCAGGGCGCCGATCTCCCGGCCGCGGCGCAGCGAGTGCCGCAGCGAGGCGACCGACTTCTCGACCGTGGCCTCGGTGTGCGACCCGAAGTTGATCAGATAGGGGGCGTGGACGTAGGCGGGGACGGACTCGGCGGCGCACGCCGCGCGGAACGCCTCGTCCTGCTTCGGGTTGCCCGCCGGTGTCGCCCAGCCGCGCGGGTTGGCGACGAAGACCTGCACGGCCTCGGCCGCCAGGTCGCGCGCGTAAGGCAGGCCGACGGAGCTGAGACCGCCGGCCACCGGGACGTGGCCGCCGACGGGATTGCGGAGCTTGTTGCCGATCACACCGGTCAGGGTGTCATGCGCGGCCGGCCGGCCCGCGGGCGGTCCTCGGGACGGGCCGGGCCGCTCGACGGGCGAGCCGGGTGCGCGCCGGGCTCAGCGAATCCGGATCTTGATCGTCGAGCCCTTGGGCGCGCGCTCCCCGCCGTCCACGGACTGGGCCTTGACCGTGTCGCCGAAGAGTCCGAGCAGGCCGCGGTCCTCGTCCACCGCGAACCCGGCGTCCTCCAGCTTCTGCCTGGCCTCGTCCACGCTGTCGCCGACGACGTCGGGGACCTGGACCATCTCGGGGCCCTTGGAGACCGTCAGCGTCACCGTGTCGCCCGTGGCCGCCTCCCGGCCGGAGTCCGGGGACTGGCCGGCGACCTGGCCCTTGTCGAACTCGGAGGTCACCTGCTTCGCGGCGACCTTCACCTTCAGCCCGGCGTCCTCCAGCTCCGCCGTCGCGTCCTCGACGGACGACCCCGTGACGTCGGGCACCTCCACCGGGCTGCCCTTGCTCACCACCAGCGCGATCGCCGAACCGGCGCGCCGCGTGGTGCCGGTGCCGGGGTCGGTGCCGATGACGGAGCCCCGGGGCACGTCGTCGCTGAACTCCTCGGTGACCATCCCCGCGGCGAGTCCGGCGTCCTTCAGCTCGGCCCGTGCCCGGCCGAGGGCGACGCCCGTCAGGTCGGGCACCTTCACCGTCCGCGGGCCGTCCGACACGGTCAGTGTCACGGAGCCGTTCTCCCGGATACGCTCCCCGACCCCCGGGTCGGTGCCGATGACGCTGCCGCGCTTCACGGTGTCGCTGTAGGCGTGCTCCACCTGCCCCACGTCCAGGCCGGCACCCCGCAGGCGTTCCCTGGCCTGCTGCTCGGTCTGCGTGAGGACCGGCGGGACCTTGGTGAACTGCCCGGAGTTGATGTACCAGACCCCGCCGCCCAGGCCGAGGGCCAGCAGCACGGCGGCGACCACGAGCAGCGGCCCGCGCCGCGGACGCCTCCCGGGACGCCGCGCAGCGGTGGGCGGGGCCTGGAGGAGGCCGGTGCTCTCGAACCGGCTCGTCCGGTCGACCCCGGCGTCCTCGTCCTCGTTCACCGGCAGCGGGCGCTGCGCGGACAGCGAGCGGGGGATCACGCTCGTCCGGTCGCCGGCGTTGTCGTGGCCCGCGGAGAGCGCGCCCGGCGGGACGGCGTCGAGCTGCTCGTCCGTCAGCGCCGAGCGGGTCTCCAGGACCAGGCCGAGCAGCGCCACCGCGTCGGCGGGACGCACCTGCGGGGTGCGGGCGGTGGAGCCGGTGACCAGCCGGTCCAGGTCGTGCGCCATGCCCGGCACCCTGGCCGAGGGCGGGGGAACGTCCGCGTGGAGGTGCTGGTAGAGGACCTGGGCGGGGGAGTCCCCGGTGTGCGGCTTGGCTCCGGTGAGCATCTCGTGCAGGACGACCCCGCAGGCGTACACGTCGACGCGGGGGTCGGCGGTCCCGTGCTCGATCTGCTCCGGCGCCAGGTAGGAGACGGTGCCGAGGACGGCGCCCGTCGTGCTCGTCACGGTGTCCACCCCGCGCACCAGGCCGAAGTCGGCGACCTTGACCCGGCCGTCGTCCCCGATGAGGACGTTCTCCGGCTTCATGTCGCGGTGCACGAACCCGGCGCGGTGCGCGGCGCCGAGCGCGGCGAGCACCGGCTCCAGGATGTCGAGCGCCGCGCGCGGCTGGAGCGCGCCGCGCTCGCGCAGCACGTCGCGCAGGGTGCAGCCGGCGATGTACTCCATGGCCAGGTAGACGTACGACCCGTCCGTCCCCTGGTCGAAGACCTGCACCACGTTCGGGTGCGCGAGCCGCGCCACCGACTTGGCCTCCCGGATGAACCGGTCGACGAAGGAGCCGTCCGCGGCCAGCGCCGGGTGCATCACCTTGAGCGCGACCACGCGGTCGAGGCGGATGTCCAGGGCCCGGTAGACCGTGGCCATCCCGCCCACCGCGATCCGTGCGTCGACGCGGTAGCGGCCGTCGAGCACGTGTCCGACAAGCGGGTCCTGAAGGGTCGTATCCACGCAGGTGAGTCTACGAGCCGCCACTGTCGGACCGGCCCGTTCGGCCGATACCGGGGCACGACTGCGACCGACCTGTGACGCGCGACGCACCGCCGCCGACCGGCCCGCCCGCCCGCGCCCGCCCCGCTCGCACCCGCTCCGCCGGGCCCCGACGCCCCGGTCGCGGACCCGGTTCGCGACCGCCGCGGCCCCCGCCCGCGACGGCGGCCCCCGCCCGCGACGGCGGCGCCCGCCCGCGCCGGCCCCGTTCGGGGAGGCGCGTCCCCCCACGGCGCGGGACGGGCCCGGCCCGCCCGCGCCCGCCGAGAGGGGCGCCGCCGCGCGGGCCGTCGCCCCGGTCAGAAGGCCGGCCGCTCCGGGTCCAGGTCCGCCCGGCCCTCGGTGGGGGAGGAGGCGGAGGCGAAGTGCCGGCGCGGGATGCGCCCCGCCCGCCGGGCCAGCCGGCCACCCTCCACCGCGTGCCGCATCGCCTCCGCCATCAGCACCGGCTCCTGGGCGCGCGTCACCGCCGAGGCGAGCATCACGCCCGCGCAGCCCAGCTCCATCGCGAGCGCCGCGTCCGAGGCCGTACCGGCCCCGGCGTCCAGAATCACCGGTACCCGCGCGCGCTCGACGATCAGCTCGAAGTTGTGCGGGTTGCGGATGCCCAGCCCGGAGCCGATGGGCGAGCCGAGGGGCATGACCGCCGCGCAGCCCACGTCCTCCAGCTTGCGGGCGAGCACCGGGTCGTCGTTGGTGTAGGGCAGCACGGTGAAGCCGTCGTCGACGAGGGTCTCCGCCGCGTCGAGCAGCTCCACCGGATCGGGTAGCAGGGTGCGCTCGTCGGCGATGACCTCCAGTTTGACCAGGTCGGTGCCGAGCGCCTCGCGCGCGAGGCGTGCGGTGAGGACGGCCTCGCCGGCGGTGTGGCAGCCGGCCGTGTTCGGCAGCACGCGGATGCCGAGCCGGTCCAGCACCGACAGCACCGAACCGTGCACGGACGGGTCCACCCGCCGCATCGCGACGGTCGTCAGCTCCGTGCCGGACGCCACCAGGGCGCGCTCCAGCACGTCGAGGCTGGGCGCCCCGCCCGTGCCCATGACGAGCCGGGAGGTGTAGCTGCCGCCTCCGAGGAGGAAGGGGTCGTCGGCCATCGGTCAGCCTCCTTGTACGGCGGTGAGGACCTCGACGCGGTCGCCCTCGGCCAGCGCCGTGGACGACCACCGTCCGCGGGGGACGACGGTCTCGTTCAGGGCGGCGGCCACCCCCGAGGGCGCCGGGGTGAGGGTCGCGACGAGGGCGTCGAGAGCGGTCCCGGCGGCGATCCGCCGCCGCTCTCCGTTGACGACGATGTTCATGCGGGCTGCTCCGAGAGGGCGGAGGCGCCGAAGCGCCGGGGGGAGAACGGGCGGGCTTCGGCGGGGAGTTCGCCGGTGGTCAGGACGTGCGCCAGCACGTCGCCGGTGACCGGGGTGAGCAGCACCCCGTTGCGGAAGTGGCCGGTGGCCAGCAGCAGACCCTCCAGTGCGGTGGGGCCGAGCAGCGGCGCGTTGTCGGGGGAGCCGGGGCGCAGGCCCGCGCGGGTCTCGGTGAGCGGCAGCTCGGTGATCCCGGGGACCAGCTCGTGGGCGTCGCGCAGCAGCTCGTACACGCCGCCCGCCGTCACCGTCGTGTCCCAGCCCAGTTCCTCGCTGGTCGCGCCCACGACGAGCTCGCCGTTCTCCCGCGGCACCAGGTAGACGTGGCTGCCGCGGACCACGGCCCGCACCGTGCGGTTCAGCAGCGGCGGGCGGTCGCGCGGCACCGCCAGCCGGAGCACCTGGCCCTTCACCGGACGGACCGGCGGCAGGACGTCGGCCGGGACGCCTTCCAGCCGGCCGCTCAGGCTTCCGGCCGCGAGCACCACCCGGCCCGCGCCGAGCGCCGTGCCGTCGGCGGTCACCACCCCGGTGGCCCGGTCGCGGTCGACGGTCAGCCGCTGCGCCCAGGTCCGGTGCAGGCGCACCCCGGCCCGCTCGCACGCCGTGAGCAGGGCCGCGGCGAGGCGCCGCGGGTCGATCTGGTGGTCGCCGTCGACCCGCAGGCCGCCGCGCACCCCGGGGGCGAGCATCGGCTCCAGGCGGCGGCACTCCCGGCCTGTCAGCCACTGCGACGCCAGTCCGCAGCGGCTCTGCAGCGCGTGCAGGTCCCGCAGGTGGGCGCGGTCGTCGGCGTCCAGCGCGACCGCCAGGGTGCCGCACTGCCGGTGGCCCGGGTCCCGGCCGCTCGCCTCGGTGAGCTCGGCGACGAACTCCGGGTAGCGGCGCGCCGAGGCGAGGTTGAGCCCGAGCAGGGTCTCCTCGCCGTAGTGCAGTTCGGTGACGGCGGCGAGCATCCCGGCCGCGACCTGCGCGGCCCCACCGCCGGGCTCGGGATCGACGAGCGCGGTGGCGAGTCCGCGCTGCGCGGCCCGCCAGGCCGTGACCAGGCCGATGATCCCGCCCCCGATGACGAGGACGTCGGACGGTCGTGTGGACGAGTGTGTAGGCGACATGGGCGTCCAGCCCCTCCCTTCGCCGGCATGACCCGGATCAGGTTCGTACGGTCGGAGGCCGCCCCAGCCTCCCTCTCAGCCCGTTGCGCCGGGCTCCCGCGAGTGCTTTGCGTCCGCCACCCTAGCCCGCGCCCCGCGAGCCGGTAAGGGAGCCTCGGCCCGGCGCCCGGGCGGACGGCTCCGTGCTCCGCGGCGGAGCGGGCCCTCGGCGCGGGGGCGGTCCGGGTGTCCGCCGCGTCCGGCCGCCGGCCGTGCCCGGCGGCCGGGAGCGGCCGCCGTCCGCGGGGGCGCCTTTTCCGCCGGCCGCTGTGCGGCGGATCACCGGACGTGAGCGATGACTGACGCAACGTCAGGTGTCTATGGTGATCTGGTGAGCGAGCAGACGCAGGCGAAGGCGCAGGGGTCCACCGCGCGGCGGGTCGTGGTGGTGGGCGCGGGCATGGCCGGGGTGCAGACGGCGGTCGCCCTGCGCGAACAGGGGTTCACCGGCACCGTCACGCTGATCGGAGCGGAGCCCCACCAGCCCTACGACCGGCCGCCGCTGTCCAAGGCGGTCCTGCTCGGCACGGCGGACGGCGCGGCCCTCGACGTCGACTTCGCGGCCCTCGACATCGAGCTGCGGCTCGGCCTGGAGGCCCTCGGCGTGCGCGCCGCGGACCACGAACTCGACACCGCCGCGGGGCCCGTCCCCTACGACGTCCTGGTCGTGGCGACCGGCGCCGAACCCATCCGTCTCCCCGGCGCGGAGGGACTGCCGGGAGTGCACCTGCTGCGCACGCTGGACGACGCCGAACGGCTGCGCCCCGTCCTGCTGGGCCGGCAGGGCATCGTGGTCGTCGGAGCGGGCTGGATCGGCGCCGAGTTCGCCACCGCGGCGCGTGAGGCGGGCTGCGCGGTGACCGTCGTCGAGGCCGCCGACCGGCCGCTGGCCGCCGTGCTGCCCGCCGAGGTGGCCGCCCCGATGGCCGCCTGGTACGCCGACAGCGGGGCCACGCTGCGCACGCGCACCCGCGTGGAGCGCGTCGAGCCGGGGGCCGTGGTGCTGGACGACGGCTCCCGGGTGCCCGCGGGCGCCGTGGTCGTCGGGATCGGCGCGCGGCCCGCGACCGGCTGGATCGCCGGCTCCGGCATCGCCCTCGGAGCCGACCGGGAGATCCTCGCCGACGCCCACCTGCGCACCTCGCTGCCGGACGTGTACGCCGTCGGCGACTGCGCCTCCTTCCCGTCCGGACGCTACGAGGACCGCCTCCTGGTCCACCACTGGGACAACGCGCTCCAGGGGCCCCGCACCGTCGCCGCCAACATCGTGGGAGCGACGCCCGCCGCCTACGACCCGGTGCCCTACTTCTGGTCCGAGCAGTTCGGTCGTTTCGTGCAGTACGTCGGCCACCACACGCCCGCCGACGAGCTGGTGTGGCGGGGCGACCCCGCGGGCGCCGCCTGGTCGGTGTGCTGGCTGCGCGGGACACGCCTGGTCGCCCTGCTGGCGGTGGGCCGCCCGAGGGATCTGGCGCAGGGCCGGCGGCTCATCGAGGCGGGGGCCCTCATGGACGCGCCGCTGCTCGCGGACCCGTCGAGGCCGCTGAAGACGGCCACCGCGCAGACCCCGCCCGCCTGAGCCCGTCCCGGGTCGGACGCCCTCGGCTTCCGACTGTCGGTCCGGGATGGCAGGCTTGTCCCGTGACCGAGATTGACGCAAAGATCGATGCTCTCGTCCCCGCCTGGCTCACCCTCCCCGACATCGCCGAGCAGTTCGGCGTCGAGGTGACCCGCGTCCGGCAGCTGGTCAAGGACGGCCAGCTGATCGCCGTACGCCGTGGTGAGAACCGCGCGCTGCACGTCCCCGCCGCCTTCATCGACGGGAACGAGCAGAAGGTCGTCAAGGGCCTGTCCGGCACCCTGACGCTCCTGCGGGACGACGGCTTCACCGACGAAGAGGCCCTCGAATGGCTCTTCACCCCCGACCCCACCCTGCCCGGCACCCCCGCGCAGGCGCTGAGCGAGAATCGCGGCACGGAGGTGAAGCGCCGCGCCCAGGCGCTCGCCGTCTGACCTGTTCGAGACGATTCGGCGCGGCGAGCGCGGCGGCCGGGCACCCGGCCGCCGCGCTCCCCGCGCACCGACCACGGGGGACCCACGCATGCCCGCAGCAGCCGCCACTTCCGCCCGCGCCCGCCTCGCCGACGCCCGCGTCTACCTCTGCACCGACGCCCGCAGGCGCCAGGGCGACCTCGCCGAGTTCGCCGACACGGTCCTCGCGAGCGGCGTGGACATCGTGCAGTTGCGCGACAAGGGCATGGAGGCGGCCCAGGAGCTGGAGCACCTGCGGGTCCTCGCCGACGCCTGCGCCCGCCACGGCAAGCTCCTCGCGGTCAACGACCGGGCCGACGTGGCCCACGCGGCGGGCGCCGACGTGCTGCACCTCGGCCAGGGCGACCTGCCCGTCCCCGCCGCCCGCGCGATCGTCGGCGACGGGGTGCTGATCGGCCGCTCCACCCACGCGGGTCCGGAGGCCGAGGCCGCCGCCGCCCAGGACGGCGTGGACTACTTCTGCACCGGCCCCTGCTGGCCCACCCCCACCAAGCCCGGCCGGCACGCCCCCGGCCTCGGTCTCGTCCGGCACGCCGCCGGCCTCGGCACCGACCGCCCCTGGTTCGCGATCGGCGGCATCGACCTCGGCCGCCTCGACGAGGTCCTCGAAGCGGGCGCCCGCCGGGTCGTCGTGGTCCGGGCCATCACCGAGGCGGAGGACCCGGGCGCCGCGGCCGCCGAGTTCGCCAAGCGGCTGCGCGCCGCGTAGGACCGTCTCCCACCGGGCTCCGTCCCTCCCGCGGCGGGCGTACGGCGGCGGCCCGCGAGGCCGTCGGGCCGTCCGGGAGGCGCCGGCCCGCCGGCCTCGCCTCGGCCGGCGTCGCGGCCCGCTCCCGGCCGGGAACGGGGGGTGACCGCCGGCCGGGAACGGCCCGGCTGTCCGAGGGGTGGACAAGAAGCCGACAGATGGGACAAATCCCATCGGTTCGGTTGGGGGACCGGCCCCCGCTGGCTAACCTGCGACTATGGCCCTCGGATCTGCCTCCACCAGGACTGATCGCGCGCGAACGGTGCGCGACATGCTCGCGACCGGCAAACAGACCTGCTCGTTCGAGTTCTCCGCGCCCAAGACCCCGAAGGGCGAGCGGAACCTGTGGAACGCCCTGCGGCGGGTCGAGGCCGTGGCCCCCGACTTCGTCTCGGTGACCTACGGGGCCGGCGGCTCCACCCGGGCCGGCACGGTCAAGGAGACCGAGCAGATCGTGCTCGACACGACGCTCACCCCGGTCGCCCACCTGACGGCCGTCGACCACTCGGTCGCGGAACTGCGCAACATCATCGGCCAGTACGCGGACGCCGGCATCCGCAACATGCTCGCCGTGCGCGGCGACCCGCCGGGCGACCCGATGGGCGAGTGGGTGGCACACCCCAAGGGCCTGACCTACGCCGCCGAACTCGTGCGCCTCATCAAGGAGTCGGGTGACTTCTGCGTCGGCGTCGCCGCCTTCCCCGAGATGCACCCCCGGTCCGCGCACTGGGACGTGGACGTCTCCCACTTCGTCGACAAGTGCCGCGCGGGCGCCGACTACGCCATCACCCAGATGTTCTTCCGGCCGGAGTCCTACCTGAGGCTGCGCGACCGCGTCGCCGCCGCGGGCTGCGAGACGCCGGTCATCCCGGAGATCATGCCCGTGACGAGCGTGCGGATGCTGGAGCGGCTGCCGAAGCTGTCCAACGCCTCCTTCCCGGACGTCCTGAAGGAGCGGATCCTCACAGTCAAAGACGATCCGGCCGCTGTACGCTCCATTGGCATCGAGTTCGCGACGGAGTTCTGTGCGAGGCTGTTGGACGAAGGGGTCCCCGGACTGCACTTCATCACGCTGAACAACTCCACGGCGACACTGGAGATCTACGAGAATCTGGGCCTGCACCACCCACAGCAGGCCTAGACCGGTCGCACCCGCGTACGACAGACTGCGTGCGGCCACTGGGAGAGGGGCGTACATGGGCTTGACGGTCCTCTATCTTGCGTTCGGCATCGTCGCGCTGTGGCTGCTCGGCGAGGTCCTCCTGCAGTACAAGGCGCGCCTGAGGTTCCGGCTGCTCGCCTTCGTCGGCTTCCTCGGTGTCGTCCTCGGCGTCCTGATGCACTCCGTCGTCGTCATCGGCCTCGGCGCGATCGCCTTCACCGTCGGCCAGACGTACGTGACCCTCTCCTTCCGCAAGGGCTTCGCCCAGGGCTGGGCCATCAACGGGCGCTCGGCGCCGGAGGACGCGGAGCGTCCGGCCAAGGCGAGCAAGCGCCGCCGCGGCGAGCCGGAGCCCGCGGACCCGCCGGCCGAGAGCCACGGCCCGGACGTGCCCGCCGAGGCCGCCTTCGGGCACGACGACGACCCGTACGCGGGGGACGACGACGTCTTCGCGCCCGCCCCGTCCGACCGGTTCATGCCCCCCGGCGCCCCGGACCCCTCGTCCGCCGAGTCGACCGCGGTCTACGAGCCGCAGCCACTGCCCGAGGACACCGGCTCCTACGGGGTGTACGACACCGCCGGCTACGGCGCCGACCCGTCCTACGCCGACCCGGCCCAGGACCAGCAGGCCTACGCGGCCACGGCCCAGTCCCCGGACCAGCAGGGCTACGGCTACGACGGCTACCCGGCCTACGACCAGCAGCAGTACGGCTACGACAACGGCCAGCAGCAGTACGCGGCCTACGCGGACCCGTACAACGGCACCCAGACCTACGGCGCCTCGTACGACACCACGGGCTACGGCGACCAGCAGTACGCGCAGCAGGGCTACGGCCAGCAGCAGCAGTACGGCAACGGCGGCTACGCGGGGGAGACGCCGGCCGGCGGCGTCTGGGTGCCGCAGCAGCGCGACACCGACGACACCTACGGCGGCGAACTCCCGCCCGAGCAGCAGCAGTACCCCTACCAGGGGAACGGCGCCACCGGATACGACGAGCAGTACCGCTACTGACCCGAGCGCCGGGCGCACGGCCCGCGGGCGGCCCGGACACCGCCGCACGCGCGACCCGCGGTCACTGCGAACCCCGGAAGTCCGGCCCCTCCACGATCAGCCCCGCCACCAGGGCACCCGACATGCCCGCGTGCGGCAGTCCGCCGCCGGGATGCGCCCAGCCCCCGGCCGTGAACAGCCCCGGCAGCCGGGTGCTGTTCGCCGGGTACAGCAGGCGGCCTCCTGCCGCGGCGAGCGCCGGCGCGGGCACCGCGCCTCCCGGGGCGCCGGTCGCCTCCGCGATGTCGGCGGGGGTCCTGCTCTCGTGCCACAGCAGCCGTTCCCGCAGACCCGGCAGGGCGGGCTCGGCGGCGTCGAGGACGCGCTCCACGTCCGCCGCGGACACCGGCACGCCGGAGGGCACCGTGACGGTCAGCGTGACCGCCTCGTGGTCCGTGTCGGGCACCAGCGCCGGGTCGCCGGGGCGCGAGACCGCGACGGTCGGCGACGCCGGCGGTCCCGGACGCTCACCGAAGAGCCGGTCCAGCTCCCCGTCCCGGTCGGCCGTGTGGACCACCGTGCGATGCGCCGTCCCCGCCGGCCGCCCTCCGCGCAGCGCGAGGTGCACGGTCAGCCGGCTCGCCCCCCGCGGCGGCCCGGCCACGTCGTCGGCGCCGCGGACCACCGTCCCGGACAGCAGGGACTCCAGCACCTCGGGGGCGACGCCGGCCACCACGGCGTCCGCCGCCTCGAAGGAGCCCCGCCCCGGCCCGCCGGCCTCCGCGCCCGCGGACAGTTCCACGCCGGCCACCCGGCCGTCCTGCTCCACGATCCGTCCGACCGGCGTCCCGAACCGGAACTCCACTCCGCGCGCCAGGCACCGCTCGTACACCGCGCGGGCCAGTTCCCGCAGACCGCCGCGCACGTACCAGGTGCCGAACGCGTGCTCCATGTACGGCAGGACCGCGGCGCTCGCCGGCGCCGTCCGGGGATCGAGCCCGTACGCCAGGGCGTGGCTCTCCAGCAGGGCGGCCAGGCGGGCGTCCCGCAGCTCCCAGGCACCGACCTCGGCGAGCGTGACCGCCCGGCGGGTGCGCAGCAGCTTCCTGTGCGGCACCGCCGGATAGGGGTCCCGCTCGGCCAGCACCCGCCAGTTCGGCCACAGCGGCTCCTCGAGAAGCGGTCTGCGCGCCCGGTCCCAGGCCTCGCGGGCCCGTACCAGGAAGTCGCCCCACCGCGCGCCCGCGCCGTCGCCGAGCGCCGCGTCCAGTGCGCAGAGCACCCCCGCGCGGGAGGCGTTCGGCAGGGACACCGCGGTCCCGTCGGCGAACACGTGGCGCGCGGAGGGGTCGGCCTGCACGAGGCCGACGCACTCCTCCAGCGGCTCCCTGCCCGTCTTGACGAAGAGATCGCGGTACACCGCGGGCAGCGGCAGCAGCCCCGGACCGGTGTCGAAGGCGAAGCCGTCCCGCTCGAAGCGGCCCACGGAGCCCCCGTACGTCGACGCCCGCTCGAACACCACCACCCGGTGGCCCGCGACGGCCAGCCGGGCGGCGGACGCCATGGCGCCCATCCCGGCGCCGATCACCGCAATCCGTCCCATGCCGGCGACTTTATCGGCCGCCGCCGGCCGACCGGCGGCGAGGGCGGCCGGCCCTCCCGGCGCCGGGAGGGGAGCCCGCGCCGCTCAGTCCCGGCGGACGGGGTCGGGCCGTCCGGGCGACGGTTCGGCCCGCTCCGCGAGCCGCCGCTCCTCGCGGCGCCGCGCCCGGCGGCGCAGGAACCTGCGGATGCGGGAGACGAGGAAGCAGATCACCACGAGACCGGCGGCCAGCAGGACGGCGGCGATGATCGCGGCGGCCACCGGGTGGAACAGGGCGAAGGTGAGGACGGCGGCGACCCCGAGATCCTCGGCGGTGCTCATCACCAGGTTGCTGAACGGCTCGGGCGAGGTGTTGATCGCCATCCTGGTCCCGGCCTTGACGGTGTGGCTGGCCAGCGCCGTGGAGCCGCCGAGCACGCCCGCCCACAGATCCGAGACCGAACCGCTCTGCCCCGCCAGCAGCGCGCCGACCCAGGCGCCCGCGGCGGGCCGGACCACGGTGTGCACGGAGTCCCAGACCGAGTCGACGTACGGGATCTTGTCCGCGACCGCCTCCAGGAGGAACAGCACGCCGACCGTCACGAGGATCTCGGGGCGCTGGAGGGTCTGCGGGACCTCGTCGGTCAGTCCGGTCGCGCCGAAGAGGCCGAGCAGCAGCACCACCGCGTACGCGTTGACGCCGCTCGCCCAGCCGCTCGTGAAGACCAGGGGGAGTACGGACACGGAGGCGATCGTAGTCACCGCGCGGCGCGCTCGTCATGGGCATCCGCGCGCAGACCTGAGTACCCGTACCCGGACGCCGGGATGAGTAGGCGCACGGATGGCCTCCGGACCGCGGGACGGGAGAGTGGAGGCACGGAGGAGGGCGCGGCTCCGGCACCGCCGACACGGGGCGGCGGAACGGGACACGCGCCCTCGGCCGCTCCTTCCGCCGGCCGGGCCGGCGGGAGCGAGACACGGGGAAGACCCCGCGGCCACCCCTCGGGGTCCCGCGGGGGAGCGCGGCGGTGCGCCGGTCCCGGTCGCGGCAGCGGCCTCGGGGCCACGGCCGGGACCGGGGCCGGCGCACGGGTGCGTCAGCTCCGGCCGCCGACCCGTCCCTGGAGGAGCAGCGAGAGCGCCGCGTGGACGTCGTCCAGGGACCGCTCGGGCTGGAACGCCTGCCAGTCCAGTGCGGCGACCAGGACCATCCCGACCAGGGCCGCGGCCGTCAGCGGGATGTCGATCTCGTCGCTGAGCTCGCCCGCGGCGACCGCGTCGCGCAGCACGTCCTCGACGACCGCGACCGCCTGCTGCCGCACCACCATCAGGGTGGACTGCCAGGCCCGGTTGGTGCGCCACAGCTCGGCCACGTACAACTGCGTGAAGGCGGGGTAGCGGTCGATGAAGACGAGGCCCGCGCGGATCATCGCGTCCAGCGCGTCGACGTTGCCGCCGCCGGCCCGTGCGGTCCCCTCCGCGGCCTCCCGCAGCGAGGCGGTGAGGAGACCCACGCCGTGCCGCAGCAGCTCCTCGAAGAGGACCGACTTGCTCGCGAAGTTGTAGTAGACGGTGCCCTTCGCGACCCCCGCGCGCTCCGCGATCTCGTCGACCGTGGTGGCGGAGAAGCCCTGTTCGGCGATCAGGGTGACGGCCGCCTCGTAGAGCTTCTGCCGGGTGGCCTCGCGCCGGCCCCCGCCGCCCGTCGTGGTGCTGCTGCTGTCCATGGCCCCGATTCTCACAGGAGCCCCCGCGCCCCGGCTCACAGGCTCAGCTCCGGGTGCAGCCGGTCGAGGGTCCACACCTGTCGGCGGCGCGCCGCCAGGGCGGTCAGCGCGAGCGCGCCCACCGTGAAGGCGGCCAGCACGGCGCACGCGGTCCAGACCGGCCCCGGCCCGCCCCCGGTGATCAGCCGGCGCAGCGCCTGCACCACGTAACTCATCGGCAGGTAGGGGTGGATCGCGTTGAAGAAGCCCGGACTGGTCTGGACGGGGTACGTGCCGCCGGCCGAGGTCAGCTGGAGCATCAGCAGCGCGAGGACGAGGATGCGGCCCGCCGCTCCGAAGCGCGCGTTCAGCCACTGCACGATCGCCGCGAAGCACAGGGTGACGAGGAACAGGAAGCCGACGGTTCCGGTCGGGTGGGCCATCCGCAGCCCGATCGCCCAGTGCAGCACGGCCATCAGCGCGGCCGTCTGGAGCACTCCGACGACGGCGACCGGCAGCCACCCCGCGAGCGCGACGCGCCAGGCCGAGGCCCCCGCCGCGAGCGCGCGCCGGTTCAGCGGCTGGATCAGCATGTACGCCACCATCGCCCCGACCCACAGGGACAGCGGGATGAAGTACGGCGCGAACCCGGTGCCGTAGTTGGGCGCCTTGTGCAGGTCCCTGGACGCCAGTTGGACCGGGTCGGCCATGACCTGGGTGCGCCGGTCCCGGTCCTGCTCGTCGTAGTCGGGGATCTTCCCGGCGCCGTCGTGCAGCCCCCCGGCCAGCTTGTCGGAGCCGCCGACGAGTTTGTAGAGCCCTCCGTCCAGGGTGTTCGCGCCCGACGTCAGACGCCCGAGGCCGTCGTCGAGGTCGGCGGCGCCGCTCTTGGCGGTGCCGAGCCCGGCGTGCAGCTTCTTCGCGCCCTTGGCGACGTCCGCGGCACCGTCGTTCAGTTTGTTGATCCGGGAGACGGCGTCCGTCAGGTCCTCGGAGAGATGAGGCGAGCGGTCGGCGAGCGCCTGCGCCTGCTTCCCCAGGGCCTTGAGGTTCTTGTCCATGGCGACGAGGTCGCCGTCCTGGTCGTCGACCAGCGTGTCCACGTCGTCGGCGACCTTCGCCACGTCCTCGGCCGTCTCCTTGGCCTTCTTGAGGTCGGGGCACGCCGGGTCGGGGATCGGCAGGACCTCGCAGCGCCTGTGGTGGATGTCGTCCATGCGCTCGGACGCCAGGTGCGCTCCCTTGGCCGCGATCGGCGCCGCCTCCACCAGGGTGTCCAGATTGCGGCGGATCGCGCTGGTGGAGTCGGCGACGAGCTGTGCGGTGTCCCCGATCGTCTTCTCGTTGTCCTTCAGGAACGGGCCCACGGAGTCCGAGACCCCGTTGACCTTGTCCGCCAACTGCCGGGTGCCGTCCGCCACCCGGCGCGACCCGTCCTCCAGGTCGCTCGCGCCCTTGGTGAGCTTGCGCAGCCCGCCGGAGAGCTTCCCGCTGCCCTTCCTGGCCTCCTTCAGCCCGTCCGCGAGGGTCTTGGAACCCTTCTTCGCCTTGCCCAGGCCCCCGTTGAGCCGGTCCGCGCCCTCGGCCGCCTCCACGGTCTTCCCGTGGATGTCCGAGAACGAGATGAAGATCCTGTCGAGGAAGGAGCGCGACGCCTTCGTGGACGCCGCCGTGCGCACCTCGCCGAACACCGACCGCGAGATCTGCCCGACGATGTAGTTGTTCGCGTCGTTGGTGCGCACCTGGAGGGCGCTCGTCTCCGGCGAGGCCCCCGAACTCGACGCGATGCGCTCGCTGAAGTCGCCCGGCATGGTGAGCGACAGGTAGTAGGTGCCGTCCTCGATACCCCGCCGCGCCTCGGCGTCGCTCACCTGGTGCCACTCGAAGGTGTCGCTGTCGCGCAGGCCCTCGGTGATGTCGTCGCCGACGTCGATCCGCCGGCCGCCGGCCGTCGCTCCCCGGTCGTCGTTCACCAGGGCGACGGGGATGCGGTCCAGGCGGCCGTAGGGGTCCCAGAACGACCACAGGTAGAGGGCGCCGTAAAGCAGGGGCAGCAGCAGGAGGGCGGCCATCGCCGCCCGGGGGAGCCGGCCCCGGCCGAACCGGCGCAGCTCAAGGGCGGCGAGTTTCGGCGAGCGCATCGCCCGACTCCTTGTCGTCGTCGTTGACTTCGCTGTCGCTGTCGCTGTCGCTGTCGCTGTCGCTGTCGGTTTCGGTTTCGGTGCCATCCCTTGCCGTGGCCGCTGCCGCCGTGCCGGTGGCCGCGCCCGATGCGCGGTCGGCATCGGCGTCTTCGGCGTCCCCGTCGGCTTCGGCGTCGGTGGTGCCGGTGCCGACGGAGGTGCCGGTGCCGGCCGTCCCGGCCGCCGGCGCTCCGGTGGTGGAGACGGTCCGGACGCCGTCCGGGGCCTCGCCGCACACCGCGAGGACGGTGATCCCGGAGGCCGCCAGCGAGGCGAGCAGCGTCCACAGTTCGGCCCGCTCGGCGTCCCGGAGTTTGAGGTCGGCGTCGTCGACGCCGAGCAGCCGGGGCCGGCCGATCAGGGCCAGGGCGATCTCCAGCCGCAGCACCTCGGCACGCTCCAGGTCCCGTACGGCGGTCCGGGAGCCCTTGGGGAGGTCCCGCAGGTCGAGCCCCGCGGCGGCCAGCGCGCCGTCGACGCGCCGGCCGGTCTCGCGCGCCCGCTCGCCGCGCGGTCGCAGCAGCGTGCGCAGCGGAGCGCCGAAGCGCCGCTCCAGGAGAGCCCGCTCCCGCAGGTGCTCGCCCACGGTCAGGGCGGGATCGAGGTCCGTGACGCCCGGTACGTGCGCCAGCGCGCTCGCCCGCCGCACCGTGCCCGACTGCTTCGGCAGCCGGGCCTCCCCGACGGTCGCCGTCCCCTCGGTGGCCCGCATCCGCCCCGTGAGCGCGAGCAGGAGGCAGGTGCGGCCGGACCCGGACGGTCCCTGGATCGCCAGCAGCGATCCGGGTTCCGCGTCCAGCCGCACCCCCCGGAACGCCCAGCCGCGGGGCCCTTCGAGCCCGAACCCCTCGGCCGTGACGCGCAGTCCCCGCGGACCGTCCACAGCTTCCCCATCCCCTGGAACGTCGAACTTTTTGAACTGACTGGTCAGTGCAAAAACTAGCCCGAACTTTCGATCGAAGCAAAGTCCCAGGTCAGAACGGATTGTCAGTGGCATACCGCACGATGAGCACATACGGCCACAGTGCCGTCACACGACGACAGGAGGTTCGTCATGGCCAGCTCGTCCGCAAGCGCCGCCCGCCGGCGCCGCGCCACCGGCCCTGCCCCCTCACTGACCGGCTCCGCCGGCGACGTGCACCCCGTCCTGCGCCGGGCCACCGCGCCGCCCGCCGCCCTCGACCTGCTCGCCCAGGCCCGCGCCGGCCTCGACGAGGCGGCGGCGCTGGAGACGCCGAACGAGCGCTACGCGACCGCCCACTTGGCGGCGCTCCGCACCGCCGCCGCCGTACTGGCCGCCCGGGGCCGCCCGGAGCCCACCTCCCGCCGGAGGGCGCGCATCCGCAGCGCCTGGGAGGTCCTCCCCGAGATCGCGCCCGAACTGACCGAGTGGAGCGCGCTGTTCGCCTCGGGGGCGACCCGCCGCGCCCGCGCCGAGGCGGGGATCACCGGAGCGGCCACCACCCGCGACGCCGACGACCTGATACGCGACGTCGCGATGTTCCTGCGGCTCGTCGAGCGCCTGCTCGTGCTGCAACCCGTGCTGCCCCAGCCCCGTCAGGACCGGGAGACCGGGCCGGGCGAGGCCGCCGCGCGGAGCGAGGGCGGCGGGCCCGTCGACCGCGGGAGCGCGGGGGATGCCGCCGCAGGCGAGGGCAGGCGGGGCCGGGCCGAGCGCGTTCCCGACGCGGGCTGAGCCGGGTGCCGGGCCGGGACCCGGCGGCTGCGGATCGCCTGGGACGGGGGGCCTTGCCCCGGCCGCCGAGGCAATAGGGTGGAGGCGCCTGCTGCCTCCCGCCGGGAGGCCCGAAGATCGCTCCGCCGTTCGCCCGGCGGTGCCGCGCCGAGGAGTCAACTGCCGTGTCGGACCCGATGCGCCCCCGCGCTTCTCTCCGTACCGCCGTGGTCTGGGAGGTCCTCAAGGACGCTCTCGACCGCCGGGTCAAGGCCGCCGGACGGGAGGCGCTCGACGTCCTGGACACCGGAGGCGGCAGCGGCAACTTCGCCGTGCCCGTCGCCCGCCTCGGCCACCGGGTCACCGTCGTCGACCCCAGCCCGAACGCACTCTTCGCGCTGGAGCGCCGGGCCGCCGAGGCCGGGGTGGAGGACCGGGTGCAGGGCGTCCAGGGCGACGCGCACGGACTCTTCGACGTGGTCGAGCGCGGCGGCTACGACGCCGTGCTCTGCCACGGAGTGCTGGAGTACGTGGACAGTCCGGCCGAAGGCGTCCGCAACGTGGTGGACGCGCTGCGGCCGGAGGGCGTCCTCAGCCTCCTCGCCGCCGGCCTCGGCGGCGCCGTGCTGTCCCGGGCCCTCGCCGGCCACTTCACGGAGGCCCGGCACGCCCTCGACGACCCGGACGGCCGCTGGGGCGAGGGTGATCCCGTCCCGCACCGCTTCACCACCGAGCAGCTCACCGCCCTGGTTGCCGGGGCGGGCCTGCACGTGGCCGCGGTCCACGGCGTCCGGGTCTTCGCGGACCTGGTGCCCGGGGTCCTGGTGGACACCGAGCCCGGCGCGCTGGAAGCCCTGCTGAAGCTGGAGGCCGCCGCGGCCGAGCTCGCCGCGTTCCACTCGGTGGCCACCCAGCTCCATGTGCTCGGTGAGGCCCGTGGGGCCGCCGAGGACCGGGTGCCGCCCGTGGTGCACCGCTGATCAGCACCGGGGCGTCAGATGGAGTACGCCACACACCACCCGATCGGGTGCCCGGCGCCGTATGATCGAGGGAGACCGTCCGGCATGACGGACCGTTCGCCGGGGAATGCACGCCTCAGCGAATCGGGTGCCATGGCGGGTTCCGGTTGGCGGATTGGCGTAGAGGGGCGGGTTTCACGGGGGCGATTCCCTGCCTATCCTGAAGGGGACCCCCGGTCGCCCCGGCGACTGCACGATGAGGAGGACTCCGTGCCGCTCTCGGAGCACGAGCAGCGAATGCTCGAGCAGATGGAGCGAGCGCTGTACGCCGAAGATCCCAAGTTCGCGACAGCGCTTGAGGGAAGCGGGCTGCGTACGTACACCCGGCGACGGGTCTACCAGGCGGTCGCGGGCTTCCTGGTGGGTATCGCGCTCCTCATGGCAGGAATGGTCGCGGTTCAGATCTGGCTGAGCGTGGTGGGCTTCCTCGTCATGCTGGGGTGCGCGGTGCTCGCCGTCACCGGCTGGCGCAAAGCCCCCAAGCCGGGTGAACAGCAGACCGCGGCGGGTGCGCCCGCCGCTCGCCGTCAGGCCCGGCAACGCCGGTCCGTGATGGACCGGATCGAACAGCGCTGGCAGCGACGTCGCGACGAGCAGGGCGGTCACTAGACCTCCGTGCGGTCGGCATAGACCTCGTGTGTGAGGGGGCGTCCACCCGTTCGGGTGGACGCCCCCTCACACGTGTGCCCGGCCCGCGCCCGGCGGCCCGCCGTCGGCACTGCCGGCGGCTTTCCGTCCGCGCTGCCGGCGGCCGTGAGAGCCGCCGCTGACCGGTTCTCCGCCCGTTCTCCGCCTGGTCCGTCGCTGCCGGAAGGGGGCCGACGGGCGGGTGCGGGCACCGGCCGCCCCAGTGGGCCACCGGCCCTCTTCCGTCCGGTCCGCCGCTGCCGGCCGCCGGTCCGCCTGTTCTCCGCCTGGTGCGCCGCTGCCGGGTGCGGGTCCGCCTGTTCTCCGCCCGGTCCGCCGCTGCTGGAAGAGGGCCGGGCGGGCGGGTGCGGGCGACGGGCGACGGCCGTCTCAGTGGGCCACCGGCCCTCGGCCCCGCACACCGCGCCCCGCACACCACGCCGCGCGCGCTCACCCGAAGCGGACCCCCGACCGCCGAAGCCGAACCGGATGTTCCCGGGGTCCGGGGCGGGCGCGTCCCAGGGGGTGGCCTGTTCCGTGCGCGCCCGTACCGAGGGCCCGCATGGTCGCGCGCGCCCGCGAGACATCGGCCGGAGCCCCGCGAGCGGTTCGGTCGCCACCGGCGCCACGCGCACCCCGGGTGCGGGCCGCGGGTGGGCCGGGACGCCTCCGTCCGGCCCCACCCGCCTCACTCAGGTGTTCTGACCCGTCGGCCGGCGCCGGAGTGCGTCCAGGCGCGCCGTCACACGCGATCCGAGCCTCGCCCAGGCCGCCGCGGCGGACCAGGCCACCCGGACGGCCGAACGCGGGGCGAGCAATGCGCGCAGCCGGGCCGGACGGCTCGCGGAGGCCCGCAGGGCCCGGTCGACCCGGCGCGCGTCGTCCGCGAGACCCGCCACCGGCCGGGGGCGCGGAGCGTAGAGCACCTGCTCCACCGCCGCGGCCAGCCGGTGCACCGAGGCCGCGGCGTCCGGGTCGAGGGAGCCCAGCCGCACGATCCGCTCGGCCGCCTTGCGCGGGGTCTGGGACTCCTCCGGCGCGATCCCGTGGTCCCAGGCCGTGTCCGTCACCTCCCGCCAGGCGCCCAGCGTGTACGCCGGGACGTCGGCCTCGGTGCGGCCGTGGCCGCCGAGCCGGACGGCCCGGACCCGGGCGCGCCAGAGCATCGGCAGCAGCGGAGCGCCCAGCACCAGCAGCCCGGCCAGCGTGAGCCCGAGAATCCTGAACCAGGGCCAGTCGTCGTCCGACGGGCCGACCGCAGCCGCCGCGGACTGGCCCGGGCAGGCCTGAAGCCTGCGCAGCTGGGGCGAGCAGCTCTCCTCGGCCGACGGCGCCGCGGAGGCCGCCGCGGACGCCGAGGAAGACGGCTTCGGCACGGTCGGCACATCGGTGCCGGGGCTGTCCGACTGGGTGTAGGAGGGAACCGTGCCGCGGCTCGGGGTGGGCTCGAAGCGGGTCCAGCCGACCCCCTCGAAGTACAGCTCGGGCCAGGCGTGCGCGTCCCGCAGCCCGATCGCCATCGACCCGTCGGCCTGCGGAGTGCCCGGCGTGAAACCGACCGCCACCCGGGCCGGGATGCCCAGTGTCCGGGCCATCGCCGCCATCGCGAAGGAGAAGTGGACGCAGAAGCCCTCCTTGTCCTTCAGGAAGCGCGCGATCGCCGCGGACCCGCTGCCGGCCTGCACCTGGGTGTCGTAGCGGAAGTTGCCGCTGACGGCGAAGTAGTCCTGGAGCTTGACCGCCTCCTCGTAGGGGTTGGCGGCGCCCTCGGTGACCTTCCGGGCCGTGTTCCCGACGACCGCGGGCAGCGACTCCGGCACCCGGGTGAACTCCCGCCGCAGGGCGGCCGGCGGTTCCGGCGCGTCCGCCAGCTGCCGAGCCGTCGGCTGCACCATCAGGCTGGTCACCTCGTACTGCACACCGCGGGTGTTCTGGCCGTGGTCCCCGACGAGGGTCCGCCCCACCGGTTCGTAGCGCCAGGAGCCGCTGATGTCGACCTTGCTGGCCGGATAGGGCATCGGCAGCCAGTCCTGCCCGTACCACTCGGCGGCCGAGATGCGGGTCCGGATCGCCGACCGCCGCACCTCCCCGGCGAGACCGACCGGCGCCGGGAACACCGCCGGCACGTCCTCGATGTGCCGCTGCGCCGGCTTCCAGGCCGTCCCGTCGAAGTCGTCCAGGGCGACGATCCGCAGATACAGGTCCTGGGTCTCCTCGGTGTTCGTGCGGTAGGTCATGACCGTGCGGTCCTCGTCCACGTTCAGACTGTCGCGCAGCGAGACCAGCGGGTTCACCGCGGAGATGGTGCCACCGCCGCCGGGGCCCGTACCCGCGCCGCGGCCCGCGCCGCCCAGCAGACCGCCGTTCAGGGAGGGCAGGGCCAGCGGCACGACCAGGGCGACGCCCAGCGCCACCGCACCGATCCGCCGGCCCGTCCGCACGGGCGCCACGGCGCCGTTCGCCGGCTCGGGGCCGGGCGGGCGGGCGGCGCCGCCGAAGACACGGCCCCACTGCGAGAGCCGGTCGCGGCCCTCGGCCAGCAGGAGCATCAGATAGCCGGTCGCGGCGAGCAGGAACCACAGCCAGGCCGCGCCCCCGCCGGCCAGCCCGGCGGCGACCGAGTAGAGGGCGAGGAGCGGCAGGCCGGCGGGAGCGGCGCTGCGGTAGGTCACCGCCAGCGCGTCCACCGCGAGCCCGATCAGCAGGACACCGCCGACCAGCATCAGCCGGATGCCGTCGGACAGCGGAGCCGGGATCGAGTACCGGCCGACGTCGTCGGCGCCCGCCTGGAGCAGGGCTCCGAAGTGCCGGAAGGCGTCCGGGCCGGGCACGACCAGGGCGACCGCCTGCTGCCGGGCGAAGACCAGGGTGAGCAGCAGCAGCGTCACCAGCGCCTGCGCGGCCACGGTCAGCGGCCGGGCCAGCGGCACCCGCCGGGTCAGCGCTCCCGTGCCGCTCTGGGCCACGAGCAGGAAGGCGGTCTGGAAGAGCCATGTCGCCGGGTCGACCAGGGGCAGCAGCGCGCAGGAGGCCATCAGCGTGGCCGCGGTCGCGGACACGGCCAGCCGGGCTCGCCCGCTCATCTGCCACCACCCCCGGCCGTCGTCCCCGTCGTCGCCGCGTGCGCGCGCAGCCGGTCCGCCTCCCGCCACAGCTCGGCGAGGGTCGCCCCCCTCCGCACCGTGACGGCGGTCCAGCCCGCCTCGCGCAGCATGCGCAGTCCCTCCTCGCTCCTGTCCAACGGCCGGGCGGCGGCGGAGGGTTCCCCCGCCCAGGACGCGGTGTCCAGCAGGAAGGCCACGGCCCCGCCGCTGCGCCGGCGCATCCTGCCCAGCACGGACGCCTGTTCCTCGTCGAGATCGCCGAGGAACGCGATCAGCAGCCCCTCGTTCCCGCCGCGCAGCACGTCGTGGGCGGGAGACAGACCCGCGCCGTCCGAGTGGTCGATCACGGCGAGGGTGTCCATCATCATCCCGGCGGCTTCCGCGGACTCCTGGCCGGTCCCCGCCACCCCGTCGGCCCCCTCGCCGGGGACCGAGCTGCCGGTGTCCGTCAGGAGCCGGACCGAGAAGCCCCGTTCGAGCATGTGCACCAGCGTGGACGCGGTGCCGGAGACGGCCCACTCGAAGGCCGAGTCGGGGCCGGCGCCCTGGTAGGCGGCGGCCCGGGTGTCGAGCAGCACGGTGCAGCGCGAGCGCTGCGGCTGCTCCTCGCGGCGGACCATCAGCTCGCCGTAGCGGGCGGTCAGCCGCCAGTGCACGCGGCGCAGGTCGTCGCCGTGGCGGTACCCGCGCGGGATGATGTCGTCCTCGCCCGCGAGGGCCAGCGACCGCTGCCGCCCGTCGCCGTACCCCTGCGCCTCGCCGGTCAGCCGCACCGGCGGCAGGGCCTCGACGCGGGGGACGACGGTCAGGGTGTCGTACGTGGAGAAGGAGCGGGTCAGCTCGCACATGCCGAAGGGGTCGGTCAGCCGCAGCTGGAGCGGGCCGAGCGGGTACCGGCCGCGCAGGTCCGAGCGCACCCGGTAGGACACCTCGCGCCGGCCGCCCGCCTCCACCCGGTCCAGGACGAAGCGGGGGCGCGGACCGAGCACGTACGGCACCCGGTCCTGGAGCATCAGCAGGCCCGTGGGCAGCCGGGAGACGTTGTCCATGCGCAGGTGGACCCGGGCCTCGGAGCCGGCGGGCACGCGCGCGGGGGAGAGCCGGCGGCTGCCCGCGACCCGGTAGCGGGTGCGGTACAGCACGGTCGCGCAGATCAGCGGCAGCACCGCGAGGAAGAGGCCGACGCGGAGCAGCTCGCCCTGCCCGAGGACGTAGGCGCAGACGGCGGCGGCCACGCCGGCGGCCAGGAAGGACCGCCCGCGTGTGGTGAGCCCGGCGAGCGCGGTGCGCACACCGCCCTTGTCCTCCTCGGCGGTGTGCTCCGTGCCCCCGTGGCTCATCACAGCCTCCGGGGCGGCTGCTGGCCGAAGGCGGGCGCGCCCCGGCCCATCGCGAGACCGGACTGCTGGTGGGGCGCGGAGGGCACCGCGGTGTGCCGGAGGATCTCCTCGACCACCTGCTCGGCCGTGCGGCGGTTCAGCTGGGCCTGGGCCGTGGGCAGCAGGCGGTGCGCCAGGACCGCGACCGCGAGGGACTGGACGTCGTCCGGCAGGGCGAAGTCCCGGCCCGCGAGGGCGGCGGCGGCCTTCGCGGCGCGCAGCAGGTGCAGCGTGGCCCGCGGCGAGGCCCCGAGTCTGAGGTCCTGGTGGGTGCGGGTGGCGGCGACCAGGTCCACCGCGTACCGGCGGACCGGTTCGGCGACGTGCACCGTGCGGACGGCGTCGATCAGCTTCACGATGTCGTGCGCGTGGGCGACCGGCTGGAGGTCGTCCAGGGGGTTCACCCCGCCGTGCACGTCGAGCATCTGCAGCTCCGCCTCGGCGCTGGGGTAGCCGATCGAGACGCGGGCCATGAAGCGGTCGCGCTGGGCCTCGGGGAGGGGGTAGGTGCCCTCCATCTCGACGGGGTTCTGGGTGGCGACGACCATGAACGGACCGGGCAGTTCGTAGGTCTGCCCGTCGATGGTGACCTGCCGCTCCTCCATCGACTCCAGGAGCGCGGACTGCGTCTTGGGCGAGGCGCGGTTGATCTCGTCGCCGATCACGATCTGGGCGAAGATCGCGCCGGGCTTGAACTCGAAGTCGCGGCGCTGCTGGTCCCAGATCGAGACACCGGTGATGTCCGAGGGGAGCAGGTCGGGAGTGAACTGGATGCGCCGCACCGAGCAGTCGATGGACCGGGCCAGCGCCTTGGCCAGCATGGTCTTGCCGACGCCGGGGACATCCTCGATCAGAAGATGCCCCTCGGCGAGCAGCACGGTCAGCGAAAGCCGAACGACCTCAGGCTTGCCCTCGATCACTCCCTCCACCGAACCGCGGACACGCTCCGCGGTGGCGGTCAGATCAGTGAGGCTCGCTCGATCGTCATAGGTCGTCACCCGGCCCTCCTCGGCCCTTTCACGGGCCGACGCCCTGTGCGGACCGGCCCACCCCGAAACACGGACACCACACGGGAACAGCTCCGCGTGACGCCACATCCCGCATTCTTGTTGCCGTTACCGGTTCGTGTCACTCGCCTGTGGACAACTGGCCGCGATATGTCAGCTCTTGCGGCCCTTTGGGCAGCGTCCGGCCGGGGTTTTTCGTGAAGAGAGGGTCCCACGCGGTGACGGCCGCGGCGACCTGGGGCTTCGCGGCCGGGGGTCAGGCCGGGTCGATCTCGCGGAGCAGGCCGGTGGTCACGTCGAAGACGAAACCGCGCACGTCCTCGGTGTGCAGCAGGAACGGGGAGGTGCGCACCCGCTGCATCGACTGGCGCACGTCCTGGTCGACGTCCCGGAACGCCTCGACCGCCCAGGCGGGACGCTGGCCCACCTCCATCTCCAGGTCGTGCCGGAACTCCTCGGTGAGGGACTCCAGGCCGCAGCCGGTGTGGTGGATGAGGACCACGCTGCGGGTGCCGAGCGCCCGCTGGCTGATGGTGAGGGAGCGGATCACGTCGTCGGTGACCACGCCGCCGGCGTTGCGGATGGTGTGGCAGTCGCCCAGCGCCAGGCCGAGCGCGGCGTGCAGGTCGAGGCGGGCGTCCATGCAGGCGACCACGGCGACGCCGAGCACGGGACGGGCGTCCATGCCGGGGTCGGTGAAGGCGGCGGCGTACCGTCCGTTGGCGTCGACGAGACGCTCCGTGACGGAGTTCTCCGCCGCTGTGGCGCCCTGGGGTCCGGTGGGAACGGATGCGGAAGTCGTCATGGCGACGACGTTACTGGCCAGGTCCCGGGCAGTCCTGCTGTGGGAAGGGACAAAGAACATCATCGCGGCTTGTTGTGAGCTAATCCACACGGGCGGTGACGACATGCCCGTACGGGTGATTCCTGCCGGTGTGCGGCTTCGTTCCGGGCGGCGCACGCGACGCGCAAGCCGGTTGATTGACCGCGCGACACGGTGGACTAAAGTGACGCGAAGCGGGAGGCGAGGCTCTCCCCGCTGGACTGATTTCCCCGGAGACCCGGCGACCTTCCGGGCTCTCCCCACGTGCGCGGCGCGTACGTACGGCTCGGCCTCCTCCCGCTCCCGGTCGGCTGACGCTGTTGATCCGGCGCCAGCGGGCCTCCCCTTCCCGAGCGGGTGGGGACCCGGCGGTGCGTACGGGCGCGCCGGACCTGAGAGGGCCCGGAATGCAAGGGCGCGAAGCGCTTCCGACCGAGGACGGCAGCGAGCGACCGGAGGGACGGCGGCACGTCCCCGTCATGCTCCGCCGGTGCCTGGACATGCTCGCCCCCGCCCTCCTGGAGCCCGGAGCGGTGGTCGTCGACTGCACGCTCGGCCTGGGCGGCCACAGCGAGGCACTGCTGACCCGCTTCCCCGACGCGACCCTCGTGGCGCTGGACCGCGACAAGGAGGCGCTGCGGCTGTCCGGGGAGCGCCTCGCGCCCTTCGGCGAGCGGGCCAGGCTGGTGCACGCCGTCTACGACGAACTCCCCGAGGTGCTGGACCGCCTGGGCATCCCGCGCGTCCAGGGCGTGCTGTTCGACCTCGGCGTCTCCTCGATGCAGCTCGACGAGGCGGACCGCGGCTTCGCGTACGCCCAGGACGCCCCGCTCGACATGCGGATGGACCAGACGACGGGGATGAGCGCCGCCGAGGTCCTCAACACCTACCCGCCCGGCGAACTGGTGCGCATCCTGCGGGCCTACGGCGAGGAGAAGCAGGCCAAGCGGATCGTCTCCGCCGTCGTGCGCGAGCGGGAGCGGGAGCCGTTCACCACGAGCGCCCGTCTCGTCGAGCTGATCCGGGACGCGCTGCCCCAGGCGGCCAAGCGCACCGGCGGCAATCCCGCCAAGCGGACCTTCCAGGCGCTGCGCATCGAGGTCAACGGCGAGCTGAGCGTCCTGGAGCGGGCCGTCCCCGCGGCCGTGAAGGCGCTGGCCGTCGGGGGCCGCATCGCCGTGCTGTCCTACCACTCGCTGGAGGACCGTCTGGTCAAGCAGGTGTTCGCGGCCGGTGCGGCCACCACCGCGCCGCCCGGACTGCCCGTCGTCCCCGAGCGCTACCAGCCCCGGCTCAAGCTCCTCACCCGTGGTGCCGAACTTCCCACCGAGGAAGAGGTCGCCGAGAACCGGCGAGCGGCACCCGCCCGGCTGCGGGGGGCGCAACGCATCCGTGAGGACGCCGCCGAGTGAGGCGCGGGGAGAAGGAGGGCGAGTGAGCGGAAAACCCGAACTCAAGGGGAGGGCCGCCCGGCTCGCGCGGCTCCTGCCGGCCGGTGCCGGACAGGCGGCCCGCGCCCCCTTCGTCCTGCTGGTCGTCCTGCTGCTGGGCGGCGGTCTCATCGGTCTGCTGGTGCTGAACTCGGCCCTCAGCGAGGGCGCGTTCCGCCTCGACGACCTCCAGAGGGACACCAAGAGCCTGACCGACGAGGAGCAGGCGCTCCAGCGGGACGTGGACGCCTACTCCGCGCCCGACGCCCTCCAGCGCCGCGCCCGCGAACTCGGCATGGTCCCCGGCGGCGACCCGGCCTTCCTCAACCCCGACGGCAGCGTGCTCGGCGTACCGGGATCCGCCGCCGGGCAGTCCGCCGCCCGCACCCCGGCGCCCCCGCCGCCCGAGGTCCTCGCCCCGGGCGGCGGCGCCTCCGCCACCCCCGTGCCGTCGGCGACGGCGAGTCCCGCCACGGCCGCGGCCTCCGCGCGGCCGTCCTCCGGCCCCGCCTCCACCCCGTCCGCAGAGCCCTCCACGACCCCCGGCAGGTGACGGAAGTGTCCGACAGGGAACCGCCCCGCCGCCGCGTGCCCGGCCCCTCCCGGCCCGTGCGGTCCGACGGCCGCCGCCGGCCCGGCCCCGGCAGCCGCCCCGCGCGCCGCCCGGTCTCGCGCCGGCCCGCCGGCCCGCGCATCATCCGGCTCGGCAGCCCCCGGCCCCGGCTGCGCATGGTCAGCCTCGCCCTGACGCTGGTGATGGCCGCCTTCGTCGTACGGCTGCTCCAGGTCCAGGCCGTCGACGCGAGCACCTACGTCTCGAAGGCCGAGCAGAACCGCTACGTCGGGCGCACGCTCGCCGCCGAGCGCGGCGGGATCACCGACCGCGACGGCGTCGAGCTGGCCACCAGCGTCGACGCGTACGACATCACCGCGGACCCCAGCATGTTCACGCCGAAGGCGGCGAAGGTGGCGGACGCCCCGGAGCAGGCCGCCGCGCTCCTCGGGCCGATCCTCGGCCAGGACACCGACGCCGTCGCCCGGAAGCTGAGCACGAAGAACACCCGGTACACCCTCCTCGCGCACCGCCGCACCCCCCAGGTGTGGCAGCAGATCAAGGACCTCAAGAGCACCCTCGCGGCCAAGGCGGCGAGCGACAAGGGCACCGTCAACGTCCTCGCGGGCGTCCTCGCGGTGCCGGCCAGCAAGCGCGTGTACCCCAACGGCGACCTCGCCGCCGGGATACTGGGCTGGGTCAACGCCGACGGCAAGGGCGGCGGCGGCATCGAGCAGCAGCTGAACAAGGAGCTGTCCGGCAGGGACGGCAAGATCCGCTACGCCCAGTCCGGAGGGCGGCAGGTGCCCACCGCGGGCTCCACCGAGACGCCCGCGGTGGCCGGCTCCGACGTCGAGCTGACCATCGATCGGGACATCCAGTGGGCCGCGCAGGACGCCATCGCCCGGCAGGTGAAGGAGTCCAAGGCCGACCGCGGGTACGTGATAGTGCAGGACACCCGGACCGGCCAGGTCCTCGCCATGGCCAACTCGCCCGGCTTCGACCCCAACGACCTCACCCAGGCCAACGCGGCGGCCATGGGCAACGCGGCCCTCCAGGACGCGTACGAGCCCGGCTCCACCGCCAAGCTCATGTCGATGGCGGCCGTACTGGAGGAGCACGCGGCGACGCCCACCACGCATGTCGTGGTCCCCAACCGGCTGCACCGCGGTGACCGCCTCTTCCAGGACGACGTCGACCACGCCACCTGGTACCTGACGCTCAACGGCGTCCTGGCCAAGTCCAGCAACATCGGCACGATCCTCGCCACCGGCCAGCTCGGCACGACGCAGAAGCAGGCCAACCGGGTCCTCTACTCCTACCTGCGCAAGTTCGGCATCGGCGGACACACCGGGCTCGGCTTCCCCGGCGAGACGGCCGGCATCCTCGCGCCCCCGGACAAGTGGTCGACCTCGCAGCAGTTCACGATCCCCTTCGGCCAGGGCGTCTCGATCAACGCCATGCAGGCGGCGTCCGTCTACTCGACGATCGCCAACGGCGGCGTCCGCGTCGAACCCACGCTGGTGCGCGGGATGAAGGGCCCCGACGGACGCTTCACGCCGGCCGCCGAGCCGAAGAAGACCCGGGTGGTCAGCGAGAAGACCGCGAAGGCCCTCGCGCAGATGCTGGAGTCCGTGGTGGACGACGAGCAGGGCACCGGCATCAAGGCCCGCATCCCGGGGTACCGGGTCGCGGGCAAGACCGGTACGGCCAACCGCGTGGACCCCGCCACCGGCCGGTACCACGGCTACACCTCCTCGTTCGCCGGGTTCGCCCCCGCGGACAAACCCCGCGTCACCGTGTACTGCGCGATCCAGAACGCCACCAAGGGCAGCTACTTCGGCGGCCAGATCTGCGGGCCCGTCTACAAGCAGGTCATGGAGTTCGCGCTGAAGACCCTCCAGGTCCCGCCCACCGGAGCCGAACCCGCCCGGCTGCCCGTGACGTACAAGCCCTGACCCTCCCCGAGCGCACGCCCCGATCAGTCCCCCCGCACAACGGACCAGGAACCACTCGTGACAACGATCACCCCCGACCCCGGGAACCGCTCCTCCGAGCAGCCCCCGCCGCCCTCGCTTCGCCCCGGCGGGGGTGCGCCCGGTACGCTCACCGCCGTGCCACACGCTGATCAGTCCCCCACCACCCAGAAGGGCGCTCCTGTGACATATCCGGGGCCGCCGCGGCCGGTTCACGTCTCCGCCACCCCCCTCGGAGACCTGGCCGATCAGCTGGGCGCCGAGCAGCCGGGGAGCGGCGCGGAGGTCACGGGCATCACCCACGACTCCCGCGCGGTGCGCCCCGGCGACCTGTACGCCGCCCTGCCGGGCGCGCGTCTGCACGGCGCCGACTTCGTGACCCAGGCGGCCGGCCTCGGAGCCGTCGCCGTCCTCACCGACCCCACCGGCGCCGAACGCGCCGCGGCGACCGGCCTGCCGGTGCTCGTCGTCGCGGACCCGCGCGGGGCGATGGGTGAACTGGCGGCCACCATCTACGGCCACCCGGGACGCGACCTGCTGCAGATCGGCATCACCGGCACCTCCGGCAAGACCACGACCGCCTACCTCGTCGAGGGCGGCCTGAAGACCGTCCGCTCCACCGGGCTCATCGGCACGGTCGAGATGCGCATCGGCGACGAGCGCATCAAGTCGGAGCGCACCACGCCCGAGGCCACCGACCTCCAGGCCCTCTTCGCCGTCATGCGCGAGCGCGGGGTCGACTCGGTCGCCATGGAGGTCTCCAGCCACGCACTGGTCCTCGGCCGGGTCGACGGCTGCGTCTTCGACATCGCCGTCTTCAACAACCTGAGCCCGGAACACATGGAGTTCCACTCCGGCATGGAGGACTACTTCCAGGCCAAGGCACAGCTGTTCACCCCCGAGCGCAGCAGGCTCGGCGTGGTCAACCTGGACGACGAGTACGGGCGCCGGCTCACCGAGGAGGCCGGGGTCCCCGTCGTCACCTTCTCCGCCGAGGGCCACCCGGACGCCGACTGGCGCGCCGAGGACGTCGAAGTCGGCCCGATGGACTCGACGTTCACCGCGGTCGGCCCCAAGGGGGAGCGGATCACCGCCCGCTCGCCGCTGGCCGGCCCCTTCAACGTGGCGAACACCCTCGCCGCGATCGTCGCGCTGGCCGTCGCCGGCATCGACCCGCAGACCGCGGCGGACGGCATCGCCGCGGTGCCGGGTGTCCCGGGCCGGCTGGAGCGGATCGACGAGGGCCAGCCGTACCTCGCCGTCGTCGACTACGCCCACAAGACCGACGCCGTCGAGTCGGTGCTGCGCGCGCTGCGCAAGGTCACCGAGGGGCGGCTGCACGTGGTGCTCGGCTGCGGCGGGGACCGGGACACCACCAAGCGGGGGCCGATGGGCGCCGCCGTGGCCCGGCTCGCCGACACCGCCGTCCTGACCTCCGACAACCCCCGCTCCGAGGACCCCCTCGCCATCCTCGCCACGATGCTCGCGGGCGCCGCCGAGGTGCCGGCGCACCACCGCGGCGAGGTCCAGGTCTTCGAGGACCGGGCCGCCGCCGTCGCGGCGGCCGTCGCGCGCGCAAAGCCGGGCGACACCGTGCTCATCGCCGGCAAGGGCCACGAGCAGGGCCAGGACATCGCCGGGGTGGTGCGTCCCTTCGACGACCGCCAGGTGCTTCGCGAAGCTATCCAGCAGACCCAGGGATGAACTTGTGATCGCCCTCTCCCTCGCCGAGATCGCAGCAGTCGTCGGCGGGCAGACGTACGACATACCGGATCCGGCGGTGCAGGTCACCGGACCGGTCGTCCGGGACTCCCGTGAAGTGGAGCCCGGCAGCCTGTTCGTCGCCTTCGTCGGCGAACGCGCCGACGGCCACGACTTCGCCGAGGCGGTGGTCGGGGCCGGCGCGGTCGCCGTCCTCGGCTCCCGCCCGGTCGGTGTGCCCGCCATCGTCGTCGACGACGTGCAGGCCGCGCTCGGCGCGCTCGCCCGGCACGTGGTGGAGCGGCTCGGCGCCACCCTCGTCGCCCTCACCGGCTCCGCCGGCAAGACCAGCACCAAGGACCTGATCGCCCAGGTGCTGCGGACCAAGGCGCCGACCGTCTTCACCCCCGGCTCGCTCAACAACGAGATCGGGCTGCCGCTCACCGCGCTCAGCGCCACCGACGAGACGCGGTTCCTGGTCCTGGAGATGGGAGCCCGCGGCATCGGGCACATCCGCTACCTCACCGGACTCACCCCGCCGCGGATCGGCCTCGTCCTGAACGTCGGCAGCGCCCACATCGGCGAGTTCGGCGGCCGGGAGCAGATTGCTCAGGCAAAGGGCGAGATGGTCGAGGGCCTGCCCGAGGACGGCGCCGCGATCCTCAACGCCGACGACCCCCTCGTCCGCGCCATGGCCTCCCGCACCAAGGCGCGCGTACTCCTCTTCGGAGAGTCCGACGAAGCGGACGTACGCGCCGAGAACGTCCGCCTCACGGAGAACGGACAGCCCGCCTTCAGCCTTCGCACACCCTCCGGGTGCAGTGACGTGACCATGCGCCTGTACGGTGAGCACCACGTGTCGAACGCGCTCGCCGCGGCCGCCGTCGCCCATGAGCTGGGCATGTCCGCAGACGAGATCGCCCGCGCGCTCTCCGAGGCGGGCTCCCTCTCCCGCTGGCGGATGGAGGTCACCGAGCGTCCGGACGGCGTGACGATCGTCAACGACGCCTACAACGCGAACCCCGAGTCCATGCGAGCGGCCCTGCGCGCGCTCGCCTCGATGGGCAAGGGGCGGCGGACCTGGGCGGTGCTCGGTCAGATGGCCGAGCTCGGGGACGAGGCGCTCGCCGAGCACGACGCGGTCGGACGGCTCGCCGTCCGGCTCAATGTCGGCAAGCTCGTCGCGGTCGGGGGCAGGGAAGCGTCCTGGCTGCAACTGGGCGCATATAACGAGGGTTCGTGGGGTGAGGAGTCGGTGCACGTGTCCGACGCACAGGCGGCTGTCGACCTGTTGCGCAGCGAGCTGCGCCCGGGAGACGTCGTGCTCGTGAAGGCGTCCAGGTCCGTCGGGCTGGAGCGGGTGGCGCTCGCGCTGCTCTCCGACGGTGCCGAGGGTGAGGTTTCCGCCCGATGATGAAGCAGATCCTGTTCGCGGGTGTCATTGGCCTGTTCCTGACCCTGGTCGGCACTCCGCTGCTGATCAAGCTGCTGGCCCGCAAGGGCTACGGCCAGTACATCCGCGACGACGGCCCGCGCGAGCACGCCAGCAAGCGCGGTACGCCGACCATGGGTGGCATCGCCTTCATCCTCGCGACGATCATCGCGTACTTCCTGTCGAAGGTGATCACGGGTTACACGCCCACGTTCTCCGGTCTGCTGGTGCTCGGCCTGATGGCGGGCATGGGCCTGGTCGGCTTCCTGGACGACTACATCAAGATCATCAAGCGGCGTTCGCTGGGCCTGCGGGCCAAGGCGAAGATGGCCGGACAGCTGATCGTGGGCATCAGCTTCGCGGTGCTGGCGCTGATGTTCGCCGACAACCGCGGCAACACCCCGGCCTCCACCAAGCTCTCCTTCGTGCAGGACTTCGGCTGGTCCATCGGCCCGGTGCTGTTCGTGGTCTGGGCACTGTTCATGATCCTCGCCATGTCGAACGGCGTGAACCTGACGGACGGTCTGGACGGCCTGGCCACCGGCGCCGCGACGATGGTCTTCGGCGCCTACACCTTCATCGGCGTCTGGCAGTTCCAGGAGTCCTGCGCCAACGCGGCGACCCTGACCAACCCCGGTGCCTGCTACGAGGTGCGCGACCCGCTCGACCTCGCGGTCGTCGCCTCCGCCCTCATGGGCGCCTGCTTCGGCTTCCTGTGGTGGAACACCTCGCCCGCCAAGATCTTCATGGGCGACACCGGTTCGCTGGCCCTCGGCGGCGCGCTCGCCGGACTCGCGATCTGCTCCCGCACGGAGATCCTGGTCGCCCTCCTCGGCGGCCTGTTCGTCCTCATCACCATGTCGGTGGTCATCCAGGTCGGCTCGTTCAAGCTGACCGGCAAGCGCGTCTTCCGCATGGCCCCGCTGCAACACCACTTCGAACTCAAGGGGTGGTCCGAGGTCCTTGTGGTGGTCCGCTTCTGGATCATCCAGGGCATGTGCGTGATCGTCGGACTCGGCCTCTTCTACGCGGGATGGGCAGCCAAGAAGTGACCACCTGGCAGGGCAAGAACGTCACCGTCGCCGGTCTCGGAGTCTCCGGCATCCCGGCGGCCCGGGTCCTGCACGGCCTCGGCGCGGTCGTCACGGTCGTCAACGACGGCGACGACGACCGGGCCCGGGCGCAGGCCGCGGAACTGGAGGCACTCGGCGTCACCGTGCGCCTCGGTGACGGCGCCACCCTGCCGGAGGGCACCGAACTCGTCGTGACCGCCCCCGGGTGGCCGCCCGGCAAGCCGCTGTTCGCCGCCGCCGCGGCGGCCGGCGTCCCGGTCTGGGGCGACGTCGAACTCGCCTGGCGGCTGCGGGACCTCGACGGCAGAGAGCCCGCCCCCTGGCTCGCGGTCACCGGCACCAACGGCAAGACCACCACCGTCCAGATGCTCGCCTCCATCCTGAAAGCGGCGGGCCTGCGCACGGCCGCGGTCGGCAACATCGGCGTCTCCCTGCTCGACGCCGTCCTCGGCGAGCAGACCTACGACGTGCTCGCCGTCGAACTCTCCAGCTACCAACTGCACTGGGCGCCCTCGCTGCGGGCGCACTCCGCGGTGGTGCTCAACCTCGCCCCCGACCACCTCGACTGGCACGGCTCCATGGAGGCGTACGCCGCCGACAAGGGCCGCGTCTACGAGGGCAACCGGGTCGCCTGCGTCTACAACGCGGCCGACAAGGCCACCGAGGACCTGGTGCGCGCGGCGGACGTCGAGGAGGGCTGCCGGGCGATCGGCTTCACCCTCGGCGCCCCCGGCCCCTCCCAACTCGGCGTCGTCGACGGCATCCTGGTCGACCGGGCCTTCGTGGAGAACCGGCAGAAGAACGCCCAGGAACTGGCCGAGGTCGGCGACGTCCGGCCGCCGGCGCCGCACAACATCGCCAACGCCCTGGCCGCGGCGGCCCTGGCCCGCGCCTACGGGGTGCCCGCTCGGGCCGTCCGCGACGGGCTGCGCGACTTCCGCCCCGACGCGCACCGCATCGCCCACGTCGCCGACGTGGACCAGGTCGCCTACGTCGACGACTCCAAGGCGACCAACACGCACGCCGCGGAAGCCTCCTTGGCGGCCTACGAGTCGATCGTGTGGATCGCCGGCGGGCTCGCCAAGGGCGCCACCTTCGACGAACTCGTCGCCGCGTCGGCGAAGCGGCTGCGCGCTGCCGTCCTGATCGGAGCGGATCGCGCGCTGATCCGCGAAGCCCTGGCGCGACACGCCCCGCAGGTACCCGTCGTCGACCTCGACCGGACCGACACTGGGGCGATGCTCGCGGCGGTCCGGGAGGCCGAGCGGCTCGCCGAGCCCGGGGACACGGTGCTGCTGGCGCCGGCCTGCGCCTCCATGGACATGTTCGCCAACTACAACAAGCGCGGTGACGCGTTCGCGGAGGCGGTTCGCGAACTCGGAGCCTGACCCGGCCGGCCCGCCGGGCGAACCTGGGAGGGACGGACGCGTGACATCGCTGTGGCCCGGAGACGCCGATGCCGACTAGCCGTACCGGACGACCTCCCGTGCAGCGGGCCCCCCGGCGCCCCGCCGTCGCCCGCACCCCCCACGACAACCCCGCCGGCCGGCTCGTCACCCGGGCCCGCCGGGCCTGGGACCGGCCGCTGACGGCCTACTACCTGATCCTCGGCGGCAGCCTGCTGATCACCGTGCTGGGCCTGGTGATGGTCTACTCGGCCTCGCAGATCACTGCGTTGCAGCTGTCCCTCCCCGGTTCGTACTTCTTCCGCAAGCAGTTCCTCGCCGCGCTGATCGGCGGGGTGCTGATGTTCGCCGCCGCCCGGATGCCGGTCCGGCTGCACCGCGCGCTGGCCTACCCCATGCTGGCGGGCGCCGTCTTCCTGATGGCGCTCGTGCAGGTGCCCGGGGTGGGCGTCGCGGTCAACGGCAACCAGAACTGGATCTCCCTCGGCGGCTCCTTCCAGATCCAGCCCAGCGAGTTCGGCAAGCTCGCGCTGGTGCTGTGGGGCGCCGACCTGCTCGCCCGCAAGCAGGACAAGCGGCTGCTGACCCAGTGGAAGCACATGCTGGTGCCGCTCGTCCCGGTCGCCTTCATGCTGCTCGGCCTGATCATGCTCGGCGGCGACATGGGTACGGCGATCATCCTGACGGCGATCCTGTTCGGGCTGCTCTGGCTGGCCGGAGCGCCCACCCGGCTGTTCGTCGGCGTGCTCTCCGTCGCCGTCGCCATCGGGTTCGTGCTCATCAAGACGAGCCCCAACCGGATGTCCCGGCTGGCGTGCCTCGGAGCCACCGATCCGGGGCCCCGCGACACGTGCTGGCAGGCCGTGCACGGCATCTACGCCCTCGCCTCCGGCGGGCTGTTCGGCTCGGGACTCGGCGCCAGTGTGGAGAAATGGGGCCAACTGCCCGAAGCGCACACCGACTTCATCTTCGCCATCACCGGGGAGGAACTGGGCCTGGCGGGGACGCTGTCGGTGCTCGCCCTCTTCGCGGCTCTAGGCTATGCGGGTATCCGCGTGGCCGGACGCACGGAGGACCCCTTCGTGAGGTATGCCGCGGGAGGCGTGACCACCTGGATCACGGCCCAGGCCGTGATCAACGTCGGTGCGGTGCTCGGTCTGCTGCCGATCGCCGGTGTCCCGCTCCCGCTGTTCTCCTACGGGGGCTCCGCCCTGCTGCCGACCATGTTCGCCATCGGGCTCCTGATCGCCTTCGCGCGAGACGATCCCGCTGCGCGGGCGGCACTCGCGATGCGGCAGACCCGCTTTGGCAGAAAGCGGGCTGCGGTGAGAGGCTCCGCGGGGGCCGCGGGGCCCCGGAGATGGAACACGATGCGACGGCGTGCCTCGGCGGCGCGTTCGTCCGGAGAGCGGTGAATTTCGGTGCATGTCGTACTCGCCGGCGGGGGGACCGCCGGCCACATCGAGCCCGCGCTCGCCCTCGCGGACGCCCTGCGGAGGCAGGACCCGACCGTGGGGATCACGGCCCTGGGAACGGAGCGCGGACTCGAGACCCGGCTCGTGCCCGAGCGCGGATACGAACTCGCGCTGATCCCCGCCGTGCCGCTGCCGCGCAAGCCCACCCCCGAGCTGATCACCGTCCCCGGGCGGCTGCGCGGCACGATCAAGGCCGCCGAGCAGATCATGGAACGCACCAAGGCGGACGCGGTCGTCGGCTTCGGCGGCTACGTGGCCCTGCCCGGCTATCTGGCGGCCAAGCGGCTCGGCGTGCCGATCATCATCCACGAGGCCAACGCCCGCCCCGGGCTGGCCAACAAGATCGGTTCGCGGTACGCGGCCCAGGTCGCCGTCTCCACGCCCGACAGCAAGCTCCGCGGCGCCCGGTACATCGGCATCCCGCTGCGCCGCTCGATCGCCACCCTCGACCGCGCCGCGGTGCGGCCCGAGGCGCGCGCCGCCTTCGGGCTCGACCCGAACCTGCCGACCCTGCTGGTGTCGGGCGGCTCGCAGGGCGCCCGCCGCCTCAACGAGGTGGTGCAGCAGGCCGCTCCCTACCTCCAGCAGGCCGGCATCCAGATCCTGCACGCGGTCGGCCCGAAGAACGAACTGCCGCAGGTGCAGCAGATGCCGGGGATGCCCCCGTACATCCCGGTACCGTACGTGGACCGGATGGATCTGGCGTACGCCGCGGCCGACATGATGCTCTGCCGCGCGGGCGCGATGACCGTCGCCGAACTCTCCGCCGTCGGACTGCCGGCCGCCTACGTCCCGCTGCCCATCGGCAACGGCGAACAGCGGCTGAACGCCCAGCCGGTGGTCAAGGCCGGCGGCGGACTGCTCGTGGACGACGCGGAACTGACCCCGCAGTGGGTCCAGCAGAGCGTGCTGCCCGTGCTCGCCGACCCGCACCGGCTGTACGAGATGTCCCGCGCCGCCGCGGAGTTCGGCCGCCGGGACGCCGACGACCTGCTCGTCGGCATGGTGTACGAGGCGATCGCCTCGCGCCACCACTAGGACCGCATGAGGGAAGGCAGGGAGCGTGGCCGGACCGACGACCGCCGAGCGCGGTGAACGGCAGAAGCTGGAGTCCGGCCCGCCCCGGCCGCCCCTCCTCGGGCGGCTCCGCCGCCTGCGCAGGCTCATCGCCCTGGTGCTCGCCCTGGCGGTGACCGCCGGCGCGGCGCTGTGGGTGCTCTACGGCTCGTCCTGGCTGCGGGTGGAGCGGGTGTCGGTCACCGGTACACGCGTCCTGACGGCCGGACAGGTGCGAGAGGTCGCCGACGTACCGGTCGGCTCCCCGATGGCGTCCGTGGGCACCGACGCCATCGAGGCGCGGCTGCGGCGCGGCCTCCCGCGGATCGACTCCGTGGACGTCGTCCGCTCCTGGCCGCACGCCATCCACCTGAACGTCACCGAGCGCAAGCCGGTCCTGCTGATCGCGAAGGACACGAAGTTCACCGAAGTGGACCGCGACGGCGTGCGGTTCGCCACCGTCTCCGACGCCCCCAAGGGGGTGCCCAGACTCGAACTCGCCGTGTCCCGCATCGAGTCGCTGCGCCGCTTCCCGGCCGGCCGGCTGGTGCGCGAGGCGGTCGGGATCGCCGCCGACCTGCCGCCCGCCGTCGCCCGCGACACCCGGGTGGTCGAGGTCCGTTCCTACGACTCCGTGTCGCTGGAGTTGACGGACGGCCGGACCGTGCTGTGGGGCAGCGGGGAGAAGGGCCGCGCCAAGGCCGCGGCACTCACCGCTCTCATGAAAGCCGATCCGAAGGCCCGGCACTTCGATGTGAGTACTCCCACCGCCCCTGCCTCGTCGGCGAGTTGACGCACATCTGTGCAGGCCAGCACCCTGGTTGGGCAGTGACATGGCTGATCACATAGGGTGAAAAGAAAAACGGGAGGTTCGGCGTGTTCGTTGAACGTGCGCCACTTGTCGACTTAGTGTCCTGTTCGGAAGAGTCCAGGGAACAGACACACTGGTAACCCTAAACTTCAGCGTTAGGGTTCGGGTCGGCGTTCGGACCGTCCCATTCGGCATCAGTCGTCGGATCGCGAGCATGCGAGGCGACGACACGTAACTCGAGGCGAGAGGCCTTCGACGTGGCAGCACCGCAGAACTACCTCGCAGTCATCAAAGTCATCGGTGTCGGCGGCGGTGGTGTCAATGCCATCAACCGGATGATCGAGGTCGGTCTCAAGGGCGTCGAGTTCATCGCCATCAACACCGACGCACAGGCGCTGTTGATGAGCGACGCCGACGTCAAGCTCGACGTCGGCCGGGAACTGACGCGCGGCCTCGGGGCCGGAGCCAACCCGGCAGTCGGCCGCAAGGCCGCCGAGGACCACCGCGAGGAGATCGAGGAGGTCCTCAAGGGGGCCGACATGGTCTTCGTGACCGCGGGTGAAGGCGGCGGCACCGGCACCGGAGGCGCTCCGGTCGTGGCGAACATCGCCCGCTCGCTGGGCGCCCTCACCATCGGCGTGGTCACCCGCCCCTTCACCTTCGAGGGCCGGCGTCGCGCCAACCAGGCGGAGGACGGCATCGCCGAACTCCGCGAAGAGGTCGACACCCTCATCGTCATCCCGAACGACCGGCTGCTGTCCATCTCGGACCGCCAGGTCTCGGTCCTCGACGCCTTCAAGTCGGCGGACCAGGTCCTGCTCTCCGGTGTTCAGGGCATCACCGACCTCATCACCACCCCCGGCCTGATCAACCTCGACTTCGCCGACGTCAAGTCCGTGATGTCCGAGGCGGGTTCGGCCCTCATGGGCATCGGCTCGGCCCGCGGCGACGACCGCGCCGTGGCCGCCGCCGAGATGGCGATCTCCTCCCCGCTGCTGGAAGCGTCCATCGACGGCGCCCGCGGGGTCCTGCTCTCCATCTCCGGCGGCTCCGACCTCGGCCTGTTCGAGATCAACGAGGCCGCCCAGCTGGTGAGCGAGGCCGCACACCCCGAGGCCAACATCATCTTCGGCGCGGTGATCGACGACGCCCTCGGCGACGAGGTGCGGGTCACCGTCATCGCCGCCGGGTTCGACGGCGGCCAGCCGCCGGCCAAGCGGGACAACGTTCTCGGCTCGGCCTCGGCCCGCCGCGAGGAGCCGGCCCCGTCGCGCCCCGCCGAGAGCCGCCCGTCCTTCGGGTCCCTCGGCAGCGTCACCCCCAAGGAGGCCGCCGCCCCGGAGCCCGCTCCGGAGCCGGTCGCCGAGCTGCCGGTCTCCCCGCCGGTCCCGCCGTCCCGTTCCTACTCGGACAGCGCGGCCGAGGAACTGGACGTGCCGGACTTCCTGAAGTGATAGGACAGCGCTCCGCAACGAGCGACGCGAGCGGCGCCCACTTCGCCTTCACCGACCGGTGGGGCGGGGTGAGCGCCGTTCCGTACGAGGAGCTGAACCTCGGCGGGGCGGTCGGCGACGCCCCCGAGGCCGTGCGCTCCAACCGCGGCCTCGCGGCCGGGGCGCTCGGCCTCGACCCGGACCGGGTCGTCTGGATGAACCAGGTGCACGGCGCCGACGTGGCGGTGGTCGACGGCCCGTGGGACTCGGCCGACATCCCGTCCGTCGACGCGCTCGTGACGGCGCGGCGCGGACTGGCGCTCGCCGTGCTCACCGCCGACTGCACCCCCGTCCTGCTCGCCGATCCGGTCGCCGGGGTGGTGGGTGCGGCCCACGCGGGGCGGCCGGGCATGGTCGCGGGTGTGGTGCCCGCCGCCGTCCGGGCCATGGCGGAACTCGGCGCCGACCCCGCCCGGATCGTCGCCCGCACCGGTCCCGCGGTCTGCGGCCGGTGCTACGAGGTACCGGACGCGATGCGTGCCGAGGTCGCCGCCGTCGAGCCGGCGGCCTGGGCCGAGACGAGCTGGGGGACCCCGGCGGTCGACGTGACCGCGGGGGTGCACGCGCAGCTGGAACGGCTCGGCGTGCGCGACCGGGAGCAGTCGCCGGTCTGCACGATCGAGTCGGAGGACCACTTCTCGTACCGACGGGACCGCACCACGGGGCGGCTCGCGGGCTATGTCTGGCTGGACTGATGGGGCATGACGGACCGTAAGGCTCAAATCGCCGGGAACCTGGCGACAGTGGAGGACCGCATCACGGCGGCCTGCGTCGACGCCGGCCGCAAGCGGGAAGAGGTGACCCTCGTCGTGGTCACCAAGACGTATCCGGCCGGCGATGTGCGGATTCTCTCGGAACTCGGGGTGCGGCACGTGGCCGAGAACCGGGACCAGGACGCCGCGCCGAAGGCGGCGGAATGCGCCGATCTGCCGCTCACCTGGCATTTCGTCGGGCAGTTGCAGACCAACAAGGTCCGCTCCGTGGTGGGGTACGCCGACGTCGTGCAGTCCGTCGACCGGGCGCGGCTCGTCACGGCCCTCTCCAGGGAGGCGGTCCGCGCGGAGCGCGAACTCGGCTGCCTGATCCAGGTGGCGTTGGACGCGGAGGAGCGCGGCCGGGGCGAGCGCGGAGGGGTGGGGACCGGCGGGGTCGAGGAGTTGGCCGATCTCGTCGCGGACGCCCCCGGGCTCCGGCTCGACGGACTGATGACCGTCGCCCCCCTCACCGGCGCCTACGCGGGGCGGCAGGGTGCGGCGTTCGAGCGGCTGATGGATTTGTCGACTGTCCTGCGCCGGGCCCATCCGGCTGCGAACATGGTCTCGGCAGGGATGAGCTCGGACCTCGAACAGGCCGTGGCAGCCGGAGCGACACATGTACGCGTCGGTACTGCGGTACTCGGAGTCCGACCCAGGCTCGGGTAACGTCGCCAAGAAGTCGGACCACAGCAGAAAATATGGTCATTTCCGCCGCAGGCGGGCACAACGACCTCGTGGATCGCGGGCACTTGGCAGTTCGTCAGCCGATCCACCACAGAGCGGAGGACTCAGAGCATGGCCGGCGCGATGCGCAAGATGGCGGTCTACCTCGGCCTCGTGGAGGACGATGGGTACGACGGCAGGGGATTCGACCCCGACGACGACTTCGAGCCCGAGCTCGACCCGGAGCCCGAGCGGGACCGGCGACGGCACGAGCCGCCCCACCAGGCACATCAGGCGCACTCGTCCCAACGGGACGAATCGGTACGAGTGGTGCAGCCCGCCGCTCCGCGCGACCCGGTGCCGCACCCCGTCCCGCTCGCCGCGGAGTCCGGCCGTCCGGCACGGATCGCCCCCGTGGCATCCATCACACAAGAACGTCAGCCCCTGGAGAAGAACGCCCCGGTGATCATGCCCAAGGTCGTGTCCGAACGAGAGCCGTACCGGATCACCACGCTGCACCCCCGGACCTACAACGAGGCCCGTACCATCGGGGAACACTTCCGTGAGGGCACCCCGGTGATCATGAATCTGACCGAGATGGACGACACCGACGCGAAGCGACTTGTCGACTTTGCGGCCGGTTTGGTGTTCGGTCTCCACGGCAGCATCGAGCGGGTGACGCAGAAGGTGTTCCTGTTGTCGCCTGCTAACGTCGATGTCACGGCGGAGGACAAGGCCCGCATCGCAGAGGGCGGGTTCTTCAACCAGAGCTGAGACGCAGGACCGGAACACCGCAGGGAAAACAGGGGAGAGGGAAGCACGGGATCATGAGCGTGGTCGGGCAGGTTCTCTACATCGCGCTGATGTGCTTCCTCATCGTGCTGATTTTCCGGTTGGTCATGGACTACGTCTTCCAGTTCGCCCGCTCATGGCAACCCGGCAAGGCGATGGTGGTCGTTCTGGAGGCCACCTACACTGTCACCGATCCACCGCTCAAGCTTCTGCGGCGGTTCATTCCGCCGCTGCGTCTCGGGGGCGTGGCGCTTGACCTGTCCTTCTTCGTACTGATGATCATCGTCTACATCCTGATCTCCGTCGTGAGCCGGCTGTGAACGATACGGTCTTGCCGAATGCCGACGACTACGTTGAGGTGAAGAGATGCCGTTGACCCCCGAGGACGTGCGGAACAAGCAGTTCACGACCGTCCGCCTCCGAGAAGGCTATGACGAGGACGAGGTCGATGCCTTCCTCGACGAGGTCGAAGCCGAACTGACGCGCCTGCTCCGCGAGAACGAGGACCTGCGCGCCAAGTTGGCCGCCGCTACGCGCGCGGCCGCGCAGAACCAGCAGCAGCAGGGGATGCGCAAGCCGCCCGAGCAGCAGGACCAGCAGGGCCAGCAGGGTCCGCCGCAGGGGATGCGCGGCGGCCCGGGCGCCCCCGTGCCCGCCGGCATATCGGGCCCGCCGCAGCAGCAGATGGGCGGCCCCATGGGTGGCCCGCCCCAGCTGCCCAGCGGTGCTCCGCAGCTGCCCGCCGGTCCCAGCGGCCAGGGCGGCCAGCAGGGCCAGGGCGGTCCGATGGGCCAGGGCCCCATGGGCCAGGGTGGTCCGATGGGCCAGGGCGGCCCGATGGGTCAGGGCGGTCCGATGGGCCAGGGCGGCCCGATGGGTCAGGGACCCGGCCAGATGCAGCAGATGCAGCAGATGGGCGGCCCCATGGGCGGTCCGATGGGCGGCCCCATGGGCGGTCACGGTCCGCAGATGCCGCAGCAGGGCGGACCCGGCGGCGACAGCGCCGCCCGTGTTCTCTCGCTGGCCCAGCAGACCGCCGACCAGGCGATCGCCGAGGCCCGTTCCGAGGCCAACAAGATCGTCGGCGAGGCCCGCAGCCGTGCCGAGGGCCTGGAGCGGGACGCCCGTGCCAAGGCCGACGCCCTGGAGCGGGACGCGCAGGAGAAGCACCGCGTCGCGATGGGCTCCCTGGAGTCCGCCCGCGCCACGCTGGAGCGCAAGGTCGAGGACCTGCGCGGCTTCGAGCGCGAGTACCGCACGCGGCTGAAGTCCTACCTGGAGTCCCAGCTGCGCCAGCTGGAGACGCAGGCGGACGACTCGCTCGCCCCGCCGCGCACCCCGGCCACGGCCTCGCTGCCGTCCTCCTCGGCGCCGTCCATGGCTCCGGCGGGTGCCGGTGCCCCGTCCTACGGCGGCGGCAACCAGGGGGGCATGGGTGGCCCGGCCCCCTCCGCGCCCTCCTACGGCGGACAGCAGCAGATGTCCCCGGCGATGACCCAGCCGATGGCTCCGGTGCGGCCCCAGGGCCCGTCGCCGATGCAGCAGGCGCCCTCGCCGATGCGCGGGTTCCTCATCGACGAGGACGACAACTGACGGCCTGAAGCACGCCTCTCAGGGCGTCGGCAGCGTTCAGGGCGGAGCCCCCGGTTATCCGGGGGCTCCGCCCTTTTGGCGTGCCCGGAGCCCGGGTAGGGGGTGGTGCCGCCCGTGGGGGAGCGGGGCGGGACGGCTCTGCCCGCGGGCGGCCGGCGCCCCGCCGGGACGCGGGCGCCGGGTATCCGGCCGGCCCGGGCCTCGGGCCGCGCGGCCCCACCGGCCGCGTCGGGGGTGGAGGCCCTACAGCGTCCGGACCGGAGGGGCCGCTCCGGCCGCCCGGAACGACGGCCGGGACGGCGGCGGGACGGGCGGGCCGGGACGGGGGGCGGGAGCGGCGGCGAGGCGCCGGACACGGCCGAGGGCCCGGTGCCGCCAGGACATCCTGGCGGCCCCGGGCCCTCGGGCGACGGGCCCCGCGTCTCTCGCGGGGCGCCCGCCGGCTACGCCTTGCGCAGCCGGAAGGTCAGGGACAGTCCCTCGTCGGTGAACGGTTCGCCGTAGCCGCCGTCGGCCTCGCCCTGGGCGAAGTCGGTCGCGAGGACCTCGTCGGAGATCAGGGCGGCGTGCTCGCCCAGCGCGGAGACGACCGAGGGGTCCGCGGAGGTCCAGCGCAGCGCGATGCGGTCGGCGACGTCCAGGCCGCTGTTCTTGCGCGCCTCCTGGATGAGCCGGATCGCGTCCCGGGCCAGGCCCGCCCGGCGCAGCTCCTCGGTGATCTCCAGGTCGAGGGCGACCGTGGCGCCGGAGTCGGAGGCCACCGACCAGCCCTCGCGCGGGGTCTCGGTGATGATCACCTCGTCCGGTGCCAGGGTGACGGTCTCGCCGTCCACCTCCACCGACGCGGTGCCGGCCCGCAGCGCGAGGGACAGGGCGGCGGCGTCGGTCTCGGCGACGGCCTTCGCGACCGCCTGCACCCTCTTGCCGAACCGCTTGCCCAGGGCCCGGAAGTTGGCCTTGGCGGTGGTGTCGACCAGCGATCCGCCGACCTCGGAGAGCGACGCGAGGGAGCTCACGTTCAGCTCCTCGGTGATCTGCGCGTGCAGTTCGGCGTCGAGCGTGTCGAAGCCCGTCGCGGCGACCAGCGCCCGGGACAGCGGCTGACGCGTCTTGACGCCCGACTCCGCGCGCGTGGCCCGGCCGAGCTCCACGAGCCGGCGGACCAGCAGCATCTGGCGGGACAGCTCCGGGTCCACGGCGGACAGGTCCGCCTCCGGCCAGGACGACAGGTGGACCGACTCGGGCGCGTCCGCAGACACCGGCACCACCAGGTCCTGCCAGACCCGCTCGGTGATGAACGGGGTCAGCGGGGCCATCAGACGCGTGACGGTCTCCACGACCTCGTGCAGGGTGCGCAGCGCCGCCTTGTCGCCCTGCCAGAAGCGGCGCCGGGAGCGGCGCACGTACCAGTTCGAGAGGTCGTCGACGAACGCCGACAGCAGCTTTCCGGCCCGCTGCGTGTCGTAGGACTCCAGGGCCTGGGTGACCTGGTCGGTCAGCGCGTGCAGTTCGGAGAGCAGCCAGCGGTCCAGGACCGGACGCTCGGCCGGAGCCGGGTCGGCCGCGCTCGGCGCCCAGCCCGCGGTGCGGGCGTACAGCGCCTGGAAGGCGACCGTGTTCCAGTACGTGAGGAGCGTCTTGCGGACGACCTCCTGGATCGTGCCGTGGCCCACGCGGCGGGCCGCCCAGGGGGAGCCGCCCGCCGCCATGAACCAGCGCACGGCGTCGGCGCCGTGCTGGTCCATCAGCGGGATCGGCTGGAGGATGTTGCCCAGGTGCTTGGACATCTTGCGGCCGTCCTCGGCGAGGATGTGGCCGAGGCACACGACGTTCTCGTACGAGGACTTGTCGAAGACCAGGGTGCCGACGGCCATCAGCGTGTAGAACCAGCCGCGCGTCTGGTCGATGGCCTCGCTGATGAACTGCGCCGGGTAGCGGCTCTCGAACAGCTCCTTGTTCTTGTACGGGTAGCCCCACTGCGCGAACGGCATCGAACCCGAGTCGTACCAGGCGTCGATGACCTCCGGGACGCGGGTCGCCGTCAGACCGCAGCCGTCCTGCGGGCACGGGAAGGTGACCGCGTCGATGAACGGGCGGTGCGGGTCGAGCTCCGACTGGTCGGTGCCCGTCAGCCCGGTCAGTTCGGCGCGCGAGCCGACGCAGGTGAGGTGCCCCTCCTCGCAGCGCCACAGCGGCAGCGGGGTGCCCCAGTACCGGCTGCGCGAGAGCGCCCAGTCGATGTTGTTGTTCAGCCAGTCGCCGAAGCGGCCGTGCTTGACGGACTCCGGGAACCAGTTGGTCCCCTCGTTCTCCGCCAGCAGGCGGTCCTTGACGGCCGTGGTGCGGATGTACCACGACGGCTGGGCGTAGTACAGCAGCGCGGTGTGGCAGCGCCAGCAGTGCGGGTAGCTGTGCTCGTACGGAACGTGCCGGAACAGCAGGCCGCGCTCCTGGAGGTCCTCGGTGAGCTTCTCGTCCGCCTTCTTGAAGAAGACGCCGCCCACGAGGGGGACGCTCTCGTCGAAGGTGCCGTTCGGGCGGATCGGGTTCACCACGGGCAGGCCGTACGCGCGGCACACCTTGAGGTCGTCCTCGCCGAAGGCGGGGGACTGGTGGACCAGGCCCGTGCCGTCCTCGGTCGTCACGTACTCGGCGTTGACCACGAAGTGGGCGGCCTCGGGGAACTCGATGAGCTCGAAAGGACGTTGATACGTCCAGCGCTCCATCTCGGCGCCCGTGAAGGACTCGCCCGTGGGCTCCCAGCCCTCGCCGAGCGCCTTCTCGACGAGCGGCTGCGCGACGACGAGCTGCTCCTCGCCGTCCGTCACGACGACGTACGTGACGCCGGGGTGCGCGGCGACGGCGGTGTTGGACACGAGGGTCCACGGCGTGGTCGTCCACACCAGCAGCGAGGCGCGGCCGGCCAGCGGACCGGAGGTCAGCGGGAAGCGGACGTACACGGAGGGGTCGACGATCGTCTCGTAGCCCTGCGCCAGCTCGTGGTCGGACAGCCCCGTCTCGTCGCGCGGGCACCAGGGCGCGACCCGGTAGTCCTGGACCAGCAGCCCCTTGTCGAAGATCTCCTTGAGCGACCACCAGACGGACTCGATGTACTCGGGATCCATGGTCCGGTAGGCGTCGTCCAGGTCGACCCAGTAGCCCATGCGGTTCGTCAGCTCGGTGAACGCGTCGGTGTGCCGGGTCACCGACTCACGGCACTGCGCGTTGAACTCGGCGATCCCGTACGCCTCGATGTCCTGCTTGCCGGTGAAGCCCAGCTCCTTCTCCACCGCGAGCTCCACGGGGAGGCCGTGGCAGTCCCAGCCGGCCTTGCGGGCCACGTGGTAGCCGCGCATGGTGCGAAAGCGCGGGAAGACGTCCTTGAAGACGCGCGCCTCGATGTGGTGGGCGCCCGGCATGCCGTTGGCGGTGGGCGGGCCCTCGTAGAAGACCCACTCCGGCCGGCCCTCGGACTGGTCGAGGCTCTTGGCGAAGATCTTCTGCTCGCGCCAGAAGTCGAGCACGGCGTGCTCGAGGGCGGGCAGGTCGACCTGGGCGGGCACCTGGCGGTACGTCGGCGCTGTCATCGGCGAGCTTCCTCCAACGGACTTTCTGCCTTCCGTCGGAGGGACGAGAGCCTTGTTGCTGCGGACGCCGTGTGCGGCGCGCTCCCGCGGTACCACCCTCCTTGGCCCGCCCGTGCGCCGTTCGCCCGGGAGAGCCCCCTCATTGGGGTCGCGATGCCGGGTCTACTGGCCCCACGGGGCGTTCTGCCGGCGGCTCCGGGGTGATCTTCACGTCGCGCTGGCCCCCGGGCTTCCACCGTCCCCGGGTCGCTCCTGGCCGCGTACGCCGCTACTCGTCCCCATCCACGCTTCTCGCTGCGCCCAGTGTACGGCGCCGCGGGGACGCCGGCCGACCGGTTTTCGCGGGCGCAGGCGCCCCCGCCTCCGCTACCCGAATGGCGTGGGGGCGGCCGTCCGGATGCCGGGACACCGGTTCCGGCGGATTACCGGGCGGGGAGCTGGGCACAACGCTTGCATGCCGGCCCTGCGGGACCCGTGCGGCGGGGGAAGCGCGGGCGTGCCCCGTTGCCGCGGGCAAGAAGTCGATTTATCGTCCCAGCACGACGCGCGAGCAAGATCACAAAATGTGAAGGGGCCGCGGCCATGGTGGCGAAGAAGACCGCCGTACAGCAGTCGGCGTCCGGCGGACCCACGGGTGCGGCGGCCCACGGCGCGGGCGGGGGGAAGGGCGCGCAGGGGGCTTTTGCTACGAGCGAGGCGAAACCGGTGACAACGACCTCCAGGACAGTGACCCCGGCCGCGACGGCCACCGCGAAGACGGTGACCGCCACGAGCGTGCCGGCCGGGACCGCGCAGGGCGACGCCGTGACCGCGAGAGCGGCCGACGGCGGGAAGGACACGCCGAAGGGCGCCGCGAAGGACGGCGGTGCGGGCACGACGGCCACGACGAAGACGACGGCGGCGCGGTCCACCGCCGCTGGGAAGAAGACCGCGGCCAAGAAGACCGCGGCCAAGAAGTCCGGCACCGGGAAGACCGCCGCCCGCAAGCCGGCGGCGAAGAAGGCTCCCGGCGGGAAGACGGCGGCGGCCGCGAGGACACCGGCCGCCGAGAAGAAGCGGGAGTCCGGGAAGGCCGCGTCGGGGAAGACGGCGGCCACGGCGCGCAAGAGCGCCGGCAGGGCCAGGAAGACGGCCGCGTCCGCGGCCGAGGGCGCGGCGGAGGCCGCGGAGACGACAGGAGCCACGCCAGTGGTTGCGAAGAAGACGCCCGGCACGGCCACGGCCGCGCAGAAGGCCACCGCGGTTCCCAAGGCGCGGCTCGCCGCGCCGGAATCCGGCGAACTCGCCGTGCGCCCCGGGGAGGACCCCTGGACCCCCGAGGAGGTCGACGAGGCCCGCGCGGAGCTCCAGTCCGAGGCGCTGCGGCTCAGCGCCGAGATCTCGTCCTCGGAGGCCGCCCTCGCCGGGCTGATGCGCGACTCCGGCGACGGTGCGGGCGACGACGAGGCGGACACCGGCACGAAGAACATCACGCGCGAGCACGAGATGGCCCTGAACTCCAACGCCCGCGAGATGCTGGAGCAGACCGAGCGGGCACTCCAGCGGCTCGACGCGGGCACCTACGGTCTCTGCGAGAACTGCGGCAACGCCATCGGCAAGGCCCGGATGCAGGCGTTCCCGCGCGCCACGCTGTGCGTCGAGTGCAAGCAGAAGCAGGAACGCCGGCACTGAGGCGACCCGGCGGTACGGCCGGCGGCGCCGCCCCCGCACCGCCGGGTCGCGGGCGCGGCACACCGCCGCCGGCACGCTGCGTGACGGCGCCCGCCCGGGGGAGCGGGGACCGCGTCCGCCGGTCCCGTCTCCCGGACGGGTGAGCCGGGGCACGCGCGCGCGTGCGCGAGGCGCCTGCGCACGGGGGCCCGCGGGGGCGTGCCGTACCCTCGTCCTCAGTCAGGAACCTAGGTCGAGGGACTCACTCACGTGGCAGAGGCGGAACGCATCATGGGTACGCCGGGCATCCCTGGGGCGGCGTCTGCCGAGCCGGAGCAGTCCGGCCGCAAGGCGGCGCCGGGCGCATCGTCCGGCGGCGAGGACCGGGCCCCGGCCGAGCGGCCCGGGTCCGGCGCGGACGCCTCCACCGTGTCCGCGGGGGAGGAGACGGCCGAGCGGCCCCGGGGGCGGCGCAAGATCGCCGTGCTCTTCACGGTCGCCGTCCTCGCCTACGCGCTCGACCTGGTCAGCAAGATGATCGTGGTGGCGAAGCTGGAGCACCACGACCCGATCGAGATCGTCGGCGACTGGCTCAGGTTCGAGGCGATCCGCAACGCGGGCGCGGCCTTCGGCTTCGGCGAGGCGTTCACCGTCATCTTCACGGTGATCGCCGCCGCGGTGATCGTCGTCATCGCCCGGCTCGCCCGCAAGCTGTACAGCGTTCCGTGGGCCATCGCCCTCGGCCTGCTGCTCGGCGGCGCGCTCGGCAACCTGACCGACCGCATCTTCCGCTCGCCGGGCGTCTTCGAGGGCGCGGTCGTCGACTTCATCGCCCCCAAGCACTTCGCGGTCTTCAACCTCGCCGACTCGGCGATCGTGTGCGGCGGCATCCTGATCGTCCTGCTCTCCTTCCGCGGCCTGGACCCGGACGGCACCGTCCACAAGGACTGACCGGCGGCGCCGGCCGGGCCGTGTCCCCCGCGGCCCCGGTACGCGTGTTCGGACCGTGGTCCGGGGGTGTCCGGGCCGTCCGGCATACTCGACGGGTGAGCACCGTTCCCGAGATCCGTACCCTGCCCGTGCCCGACGGTCTGGAGGGCGAGCGCGTCGACGCCGCCATCTCCCGCATGTTCGGCTTCTCCCGCACGAAGGCCGCAGAGCTGGCCGCGGCGGGGAAGGTCGCGGTCGACGGCTCGGTCGTCGGCAAGTCCGAGCGGGTGCACGGCGGCGCCTGGCTGGAGGTCGAGATGCCGCAGGCCCCCGCGCCCGTGCAGATCGTCGCCGAGCCCGTCGAGGGCATGGAGATCGTCCACGACGACGACGACGTCGTCGTGATCGTCAAGCCGGTCGGCGTGGCCGCCCACCCCAGCCCCGGCTGGTCCGGCCCGACGGTCATCGGCGGCCTCGCCGCCGCCGGCTACCGGATCTCCACCTCCGGCGCGGCGGAGCGCCAGGGCATCGTGCACCGCCTCGACGTGGGCACCTCGGGCCTGATGGTCGTCGCCAAGTCCGAGTACGCGTACACGTCGCTGAAGCGCCAGTTCAAGGAGCGGACGGTCGACAAGCGCTACCACGCGCTCGTCCAAGGCCACCCGGACCCGACCAGCGGCACGATCGACGCGCCCATCGGCCGGCACCCGAACCACGACTACAAGTGGGCGGTCACCGCCGAGGGCAAGCCCTCCGTCACCCACTACGACCTGATCGAGGCCTTCCGGGCCGCCTCCCTGCTCGACATCAAGCTGGAGACCGGGCGCACCCACCAGATCCGCGTCCACATGTCCGCCCACCGCCACCCCTGCGTCGGCGACCTGACCTACGGAGCGGACCCCACCCTCGCCAAGCGCCTCGGCCTCACCCGCCAGTGGCTGCACGCCAAGCGCCTCGGCTTCGAGCACCCCGGCGACGGGAGCCGGGTGGAGTTCGAGAGCGCCTACCCGGAGGATCTCCAGCGGGCCCTCGACACGGTCCGCGCGGAGAGCTACGTGTGAGCGCCCGGGACGGGGCGGGGGCCGGCGCCCCCGAGCCGGAGCCGGGCGGCGTCGAGGTGCGGGTCGCCGAGGACGCCGCCGACCGCGAGGCCTGCTTCCGGGTGCGCAAGGACGTCTTCGTCGGCGAGCAGGGGGTGCCGGAGGACATCGAGTACGACGCCTACGACGCCGGGGCCCTGCACGTGCTGGCCGTCCGCGCGGACGGCGTGCCGCTCGGCACCGGGCGGCTGCTGCACGGCGCCGCGGCGGCGGCGAAGACCGGCGGCGATCCGGCCGTGGGCTCGCTGGGCCGGCTCGCCGTGACGCGCGCGGCGCGCGGGCTCGGCGTCGGCGCCGCCCTCGTCCGCGCCATCGAGGACGCCGCACGCGCGCACGGCCTGTCCGCGGTGGACCTGCACGCCCAGACGCACGCCCTCGGCTTCTACGAGCGGCTGGGGTACGTCGCGTACGGCCCGGAGTTCCCCGACGCGGGCATCCCGCACCGCTCGATGCGCAAGGCCCTGGGGCGTCCGGCCGTGTGACGCATGCCGCTGCGACGCCTGGCCCTGTGAGCAGGGATGGTGCGGGTGACGTGGCAGGCTGGGGGTCCGGATCACCCGTGATCGTCCCGACCCCGCCGGAGCGCTGACCGTGGATCAGTTGGCCCTGCTGTTCGTGCTGTTGCTCGGGGCCGTGGTCAGTGTCCCGGTGGGAGAACGCCTCGGGCTGCCCTCGCCGGTGCTGATGACGCTGCTCGGCATCGCCCTGGCCCTGCCGGACTTCGTCCCGAACGTCGACATCCCGCCGGACCTGATCCTGCCCGCGCTGCTGCCGCCGCTGCTCTACGCGGCGGTGCGGCGCACCTCCTGGCGGCAGTTCGCCGCCAACCGGCGGCCGATCTTCCTGCTCGCCGTGGCGCTGGTGTTCGTCACCACGCTCGTCGTGGCGGCCGTCGCGAGCGCGATCGTGCCCGGCCTGCCGATCGCCGCCGCCTTCGCGCTCGGCGCCCTCGTCGCCCCTCCCGACCCGGTCGCCGCGACCGCCGTCGCCGGTCAGCTGGGCCTGCCGCGCCGCCTGGTGTCGATCCTGGAGGGCGAGGGCCTCTTCAACGACGTGACGGCCATCGTGCTCTACCACGTCGCCATCGCCGCCGCGGTCAGCGGGACGTTCTCGCCCTGGCGGGCCGGGCTCGACCTCGTGCTCTCCGCCGTCGTCGCGGTCGCCGTCGGTGTCGCGCTGGGCTGGGCCACGAACAAACTGATGTCGCTGCTCGACGACACCACCCTCCAGATCGGGCTGACCCTGCTGGTCCCGTTCGCCTCGTACGTGCTGGCCGAGGAACTGCACGGCTCCGGCGTGCTCGCGGTGCTGACCACCGCCGTCTTCCTCTCGGAGTACGCCAGCGACGCGGACGCCGTCATGACCCGGCTGGCCGGCTCGACCGTCTGGGACGTCGTCGACACCCTCGTCACCGGGGTCGCCTTCGGGCTGATCGGGCTCGAACTGCACAACGCGCTGCGGACGGCCGCCGGCCGCTGGGGCGAGATGCTCGGCTGGGCCGGCGCGATCGTCGCCGTGGTCGTCCTCGTTCGCCTGGCCTGGCTGCTGCCGGCGACCTGGCTGACCAAGCGGCTGCACGCGAAGCGGGATTACGACGAGGAGATCCCCACGTCCTGGCGGGAGACCGTCGTGATGTGGTGGGCCGGGATGCGCGGGGTGGCGTCCGTGGCCCTCGCCCTCGCCATTCCGCTGGAGATGGACGACGGATCGCCGTTCCCCGACCGGAGCGAGATCGTGTTCATCGCCTTCGGCGTGATCATGGCGACCCTGCTGGTCCAGGGCCTCACCCTGCCGTGGCTGGTCCGCAGACTCGGGGTGCGGGCCGACGTGGACGTCGAGAAGGCCTTCGAGAAGGAGCTGGCGGCGCGGGCCGCCAAGGCCGCGAAGAAGCGGCTCCGGGAGATCGAGGACACCGAGGAACTCCCCGAGGAGGTCTCCGAGCAACTGCTGCGCCGCGCCTTCGAGATCGGCGTGCGGATCAGCCCCGACCTCGGGGAGGAGGAGCGGCGCGAGGGCCAGGGCCACGAGAAGCGGCTCCGGCGCGTCAAGCGGATGCGGCGCATCCAGGCGGAGATGATGAGCGCTGCCCGGCACGAGGTGCTGGCCGCGCGCAGCGAGCCGGGCGCCGATCCGGAGATCGTGGACCGGGTCCTGCGCCATCTCGACGTACGCAGCCTGCGCTGACCGCTGACCGCTGACCGCCGGCCCCGGCCCCGGCCGCGGAGGCGGGCCGGAGCCGGGTCGTCCGCGGGCCGGCCCGGCGCCCGCCGGGGGGCAGGGCGGCCCCGGCACGGCGACGGGGAGCGCGGCCCCGGTGGGCCCGCGCTCCCCGCGTGTGCTCCGGGCGGGTCTCCGGCGGCCGGGTCAGCCCCGGCCGGGGCCGGTGCGGGGCATCTCGTGGTGGCTGTGGCCGTGGCGGTTGTGGCTGGAGCGGGCGGCCACGCCGTCCGTGCCGTCGAGGTCGGCGCGGCCCGTCCGCCGCGCCTGCCCCGGAGGGAGCACGGCCTCGGCGGCGTTGACCCGGGGCAGCGCGTACGGATGCTGCTCGGCCAGCCAGCGCATCAGCTGCTCGCGGACCGTGACGCGGACCGTCCAGATGTCGTCCGCGTCCTTCGCGGTCACCAGGGCGCGCACCTCCATCGTGCTGGGCGTCGAGTCGGTGACGACGAGCCCGTAGTTGCGGCCGTCCCAGGCCGGGCACTCCCGCAGGATGTCCCGCAGCTTGGTGCGCATCGCCTCCACCGGGGCGGAGTGGTCCACGTGCAGGAAGACGATGCCCGTCATCTGCGGTGTGCGGCGCGACCAGTTCTCGAACGGCTTCGACGTGAAGTACGACACCGGCATGGTGATCCGGCGCTCGTCCCAGGTGAGCACCGTGAGGAACGTGAGGGTGATCTCCTCGATCGTGCCCCACTCGCCGTCCACCACGACGGTGTCCCCGATCCTCACCATGTCGCCGAAGGCGATCTGGAGACCGGCGAAGAGGTTCGACAGCGTCGACTGGGCGGCGACACCGGCGACGATGCCGAGGATTCCGGCCGAGGCCAGCAGCGAGGCACCGGCGGCGCGCATCGCCGGGAAGGTCAGCAGCATCGCGGAGACCGCGACCACGCCGACCACGGCGGTCACCACGCGCTGTATCAGCGTGACCTGCGTGCGGACCCGGCGTACCCGTGCCGGGTCGCGGTGCGTGGCGGCGTAGCGGGTGTAGGAGGTCTCGACGACGGCGCTCGTGATGCTCACCACCAGCCAGGCGGCGGCCCCGATGAGGATCAAGGTCAGGGTCCGGCCGACACCCGTCCGGTGCTCGACCAGAAGCTGTGCCTCCGCGTACGAGCCTCTGAGCAGGGCGGCGAACAGGACGAGCTGGAAGGGGATGCGGCCGCGACGCAGCAGACCCCACAGGGAGGTCTCGCTGTGCCGGTCGTTGACCCGACGCAACAGATGGTCCACGAACCATCCGATGAGCAGTGCGAGCACGACCGAGCCGCCGACGACGATCACCGGGCGCAGTACGTTCTCCATCCAGAGAACGTAACCGACCGCGCCCGGCGATGAACATGTGTTCTCGGGACGGTACGGGGTAGGCCCCCCGTCCGGTGTGGCATACGTCGCTCGTCCGGGGCCGATCCGGGCACCCGCGGACCCCGCGGGGGCGCCGTCCGGTGCCGCGGTCCGGTGCGGCCGGCTCCGGCTGGCACCATGGAACCCATGGACATCATGCTCTTCCACTCGACGTACGGTCTGCGCCCCGCGGTGCGCGAGGCGGCGGACCGGCTGCGGGCCGCGGGACACGAGGTGTGGACGCCCGACCTCTTCGAGGGGCGCACCTTCGAGACCGTGGAGGACGGCATGGCCTTCAACGAGGGGATCGGCAGGGCCGAGCTGCTCAAGCGCGCGGTGCTGGCCGCCGCGCCCTACTCGGACCGGGGCCTGGTCTACGCGGGCTTCTCGCTCGGCGCGTCCGTGGCGCAGACCCTCGCGCTCGGGGACGAGAAGGCGCGCGGACTGCTCCTGCTGCACGGCACCTCGGACATCGCGGAGAACGCGTCCGTGGACGAACTGCCGGTCCAGCTCCATGTCGCCGAGCCGGACCCGTTCGAGACCGACGACTGGCTGAGCGCCTGGTACCTCCGGATGCGCAGAACGGGCGCGGACGTCGAGGTCTACCGCTATCCGGGCGCCGGCCACCTCTACACCGACCCCGCTCTCCCCGACCACGACGCCGAGGCGGCCGAGGCCACCTGGAAGGTGGCACTCGGCTTCCTCGACAGCCTGTAGCCGGAACGGGCCCGGCCGCGGCCGCGCTCTACACCGGGTCGTAGGTCCGCTCGACCCGCTGCGTGCCGCTGCGGGTGCGGTACGAACGGGCCCACGACGAGGTCGCGTCGGGGTTCGCGCGGTCGGAGAGGACGTAGTAGTCCATCTGCGCGCGGGCCGGCGTGATGTCGAGTACGCCGTAGCCGTGCCGGTCGGTGTCGACCCAGTGGACGTGCCGGTTGGCCGCGCGGATGATCGGTGAGGCGAGCGCGGAGACGGTGCCCTCGGGGACCTTGACGATGTCGTCGAGGTTGTCGGAGGTGACCGAGGTGACCACGAACTCGGTCGCCGCCGACGCCGACAGCGGGTACGTCCCGGCGTCCACCGGAACGTCGTTGGCCCACGCCATGTGGATGTCGCCGGTCAGGAACACGGTGTTGCGGATCGCGTTGGACCGCAGGTGCGCGAGCAGTTCGCGGCGGTCGTCGGTGTAGCCGTCCCACTGGTCGGTGTTGAGGGCGATGCCCTCCTGGGGAAGCCCGAGCAGCTTGGCGAGCGGCTTGAACAGGTCCGCGGAGAGCGATCCCACCGCGAACGGCGAGATCATCACCGAGTTGCCGACGAGACGCCAGGTGGTGTCCGAGGCCCTCAGTCCGGTCTTCAGCCAGTCGAGCTGCGCGCGGCCGGTGATCGTGCGGTCCGGGTCGTCGACCGCGCCGCTGGCGGTGGACGCCTGCTGGGACCGGAAGGAGCGCAGGTCGAGCAGCGAGAGGTCGGCGAGCTTGCCGAACCGCAGCCTGCGGTAGGTGGTGCCGGCGATCGCCGGGCGGACCGGCATCCACTCGAAGTAGGCCTGCTTGGCGGCGGCCTGACGGGCCGCCCAGGTGCCCTCGGCGCCTTCGGTGTGGTTGACGGCGCCGCCGGACCAGGAGTTGTCGGCGAACTCGTGGTCGTCCCAGATCGCGACCACGGGTGCCTTCAGGTGCAGGGCCTGGAGATCGGGGTCGGTCTTGTACCGGCCGTGCCGGGTGCGGTAGTCGGCGAGGGTGAGGATCTCGTTGGCGGGGGAGTGCGGACGCACCACGGTGCCGCGGGTGCCGTACTCGCCGGACTTGTACTCGTAGATGTAGTCGCCCAGGTGCAGCCAGGCGTCGAGGTCGTTGCGCGCGGCGAGGTGGCGGTAGGCCGAGAAGTAGCCCGCCTCCCAGTTGGCGCAGGAGACCACGCCGAAGCGCAGTCCGGACACCGCCGCGTCGGCCGCCGGCGCGGTGCGGGTACGCGCCGCCGGGGAGACGGTGCCGCCGCAGGAGAAGCGGAACCAGTAGTCCGTGGCGGGCCGCAGACCGCGGATGTCCGCCTTGACGGTGTGGTCGGAGGCGGCCGTCGCGGTGGTGGAGCCCTGGGCGACGATCGTGGTGAAGGCCCTGTCCGCCGCGACGGTCCAGCTCACCTCGGTGTCGGCGCCGAGCCCGGAGCCGGGTATGGCCCGGGGCTCGGGGGTCACCCGGGTCCAGAGGAGGATGCCGTCGGGCAGCGGGTCGCCGGAGGCGACACCGTGCAGGAAGGCGGGGGCCTCGGTCGCGGCGTGCGCGGGCAGCGCGGCGGCGAGCGGGCCGGCGAGTACGGCGGTGGCGGCCGCGGCCTTGACGACCGAACGGCGGCGCGGAGCGCGGGAGTCGAGGGCGCCCGCGAGGTCGGATGATCTGTGTCGACTGGTCACGGCGCATCAGATTACTGATCAGTACGCCCTGTGCGCGAGTGGACGGCCAGGTGTGCTTTTTGTTCGGTTCGGGTTCCCGGGGACTTCACATCGGCATCGAGCGCGCGTCGGGCGCCGTTCCGGACCGCCGCCGGCCGGCGGCGCCCCACCCCGCCGCCGGTCCTCCCGCCGAAGCGGACCGTGAGATGCGTCATGCCGCGGATGGTTCACGGCGTGCCGCCCCCGTCGCGCCGAAGCGCCCACCCGGACCCGTTGAGGGATTCCGAGGGGCGCTCCGGGCGGTCGCGGCGCCGGCCGGATCGTCAGCCGGCGCGGACGCCGGTCAGCAGTGCTTCACCGAGCCCGACTTGAGAGCCACATGTCCGTTGTAGATCCACCCCTCGTTCACGCGGACCCACTGGTTGCCGTAGCTGTTGACGGTGTAGCACCAGGCGTTCAGGTTGTGGCCCGGCGCCATGCTCATCACCGCCGTGCACTTCGACGCGGGCTCCTTGTACGCCTTCGCGCCGCCCACGACCACGACGACCCCGTTGGATATGTCGCTCGCCGACACGTGATCGCAGGCCGCGGCGGCCGCCGTGCCCGCGGCGGCCAGGTTCACCGCGACGCCGCTCACGGCCAGCGCCGTCGCTCCCAGGGTGGCGGCCAGCTTCCTGTGGAATCCCATGTGCGTCCCCGTTCTCTCATCAAGATCATCTTACGAATCCCGATTCAACCGGCCGCCGACGGCGCCGACCACAGGGTTTCCGGAAAACATCTGGCCGATATGTTCCCCGGCGGGGCGGGGCGGGACGTCCGTGCCGCGCATCCCGCCGGGGGACGCGGCGTCGCCGTCCCGCGGCGGACGATCCGGGACGGCCGGGACACCGGAACGCTCAGGGTGGCCGTGGCGGGGATTCCCCCTCGGCGCCGACGGCCGGCGCGCGGGCCTTGAGGGCGGATCGGTCAACGGGGCGCACCCCTGGCCGCCCGACCTGTGGGTCGACGAACGAAGGGGAGGCGTCCCGGACCTGAACGGTCCGGGACGCCTCCCCTGTCGGTGGCCGCGGAACTAGGAGCCGAGGGCCTTCTGTATCGCGGTGTCGAACTCGGCGACCGACATGGGGGCGTTCTTGCCGTCGCCACCGGTGACGGTCTTGCCGTCCATCACCAGCGTCGGGGTCCCCTGGAAGCCGTACTTCTTGCCGTCCTCGTTGAACTTGTCGCTCATCACCAGGGCCCACTTGTCGTAGGTCCCCTTCTTCACGTCGTTCTGGAACGCCGTGTTGTCCTTGAGGGCGCTCACGCTGTTCGCCACCTTGATCAGGTAGGCGTCGCTCTTGAACTTGTCCTCCTGCTCGTTCGGGTGGTACTTGGGCGAGTAGAGAGCGGTCTTGTACTCGAGGAAGGCCTCGGGGCTGACGTTCAGGGCCGCGCCCAGCGCGCTCAGCGCGCTCTTGGAGCCCTCGCCCGGGATGTTGTTGTCGATGAACGACGCGCCGACGAACTGGATCTTGAACTTGCCGGCGTCGAGGTCCTTCTTGACCGTCGGGCCGACCGTCTGCTCGAACTGGGCGCAGACCGGGCAGCGCGGGTCCTCGTACATCACGAGGGTCTTCTTGGCGGTGCTCTTGCCGATGACGACGGTCGTGCCGTCCGCCCCCGTGCTGTTGGCGGGCTTGACCAGCTTCTGCTTCTTCACCGCATCCCAGCCGGTGGGCTTGTTGGCCTGGGTGACGGCGTACCCGATGCCGCCCGCTATCGCGAGGACCGCGACGATGGAGCCGGCCACGATCACCTGGCGCTTGGTCTTGTCGCGCTTGGCCTGGCGCTCGCGTTCGAGGCGCAGGCGCTCGCGCGCCGCCGTCTTCGCCGCCTGGCTGTTCCGCTTGCTCATGATGGGTGTCTCCGTGTGGGGACGCGCGCGGACGACGCGCGCGGACGATGTGAGGGAGCCCCGCTCGGACCTGGTGTCCGGGCGGTCAGAGAAGAGCGGTCGCGCGCGGCGGCCCGCGCCGCCCCAGGGCGTGCACGAACAGGAGCGTGCGCGCGGCGGACGCCCGGTGCGGGGTGCGCGGCAGCGGCCGGGCCGGGGTGCGGCGCACCGCCACCGCGGCGACGGCCAGCAGCAGCGGCCGGAACGTCGAGGCGGCGACAGCGCCGAGGAGTTGGCCGAGGGCCCGTTCGCCGCGCCGCAGCCAGGCCGCGGCGAGGAGGCCGACGCAGACGTGCGCGCCGAGCAGCAGCCAGGCGGCGGCCGGGTCGGCGTCCGTGAGCAGGGCGGCGGCACGGTCGGGCGCGCCGCCCGCGACCCGGGACAGCGGGGTGCCGACACTGCCGCCGTCGCACAGGATGTCGAAGCCGACCGAGCGCAGCGGGCCGGCGACGGGACCGCCCGCCCTGCCGTAGCAGAGGTGCTGACCCGTGGTGAAGACGGTGTCGGCGGCCAGCTCCAGCGGGACCAGCAGGGCGGCGATCGGGCCGAAGCCGCGCTCGCGGCCCGCCAGCGCGAAGGCCGCGGCGAACACGGCGGCGCCGATGGCGGCCACCGTGGCCAGCGGCAGCGGGGCCCGGGACAGCAGCACGTGCGACGCGGCGGACAGGGTCACGACGACTGCCGTGAACACCGCCGCGCGTACGGCTCTCAGCCTGATCCCGGATATGTCCATTGCGGAGGTGAGTCTCCCACGTGCTGCCGTAAGAGCTCCCTAAAGGGTGGCTGTGCGTTACGGGAGTGTTGTCTTGCGGCGACCCGGAGCCGGTCCCGGGCCGCCGCGGCCCGGGACCGGTCCCGGCTACAGGCCCGGGATGCGTCCGTTGCGGAACAGGTCCACGAAGATCTGGTGGTCGGAGCGGGCGCGGGAGCCGTAGGCGTGGGCGAAGTCCACCAGCAGATCGGCGAAGCCGTCCTCGTCGCCGGCGATCGCCGCGTCGATGGCCCGCTCCGTGGAGAACGGCACCAGCTCCGAGTGGCCGCTCTCGTCGTCCGCCGCCGCGTGCATCGCCGCGGTGGCCCGGCCGAGGTCCGCGACGACCGCGGCGATCTCCTCGGGGTCGTCGAGGTCGCTCCAGTCGAGGTCCACCGCGTACGGCGAGACCTCGGCCACCAGCTGGCCCGCGCCGTCCAGCTCGGTCCAGCCCAGCCACGGGTCGGCGTGCGCCTGGAGGGCGCGCTGGGAGATCACCGTCCGGTGCCCCTCGTGCCGGAAGTACTCCCGGACGGCGGAGTCGGTGATGTGCCGGGAGACGGCGGGGATCTGCCCCTGCTTGATGTAGATCACCACGTCGTTCTCCAGGGCGTCGCTGTTGCCCTCCAGGAGGATGTTGTACGACGGGAGCCCCGCGGAGCCGATGCCGATGCCGCGGCGGCCCACGACGTCCTTCACGCGGTAGGAGTCGGGGCGGGTCAGCGAGGACTCCGGAAGCGTCTCCAGGTAGCCGTCGAAGGCCGCGAGGACCTTGTACCGGGTGGCCGCGTCCAGCTCGACGGAACCGCCGCCCGAGGCGAAGCGGCGCTCGAAGTCGCGGATCTCGGTCATCGAGTCGAGGAGCTCGAAGCGGGTGAGGGAGCGGGCCGCGCGCAGCGCGCCGAGCAGCGGGCCCTCGGCGGTGTCCAGCGTGAAGGGCGGCACCTCGTCGTCCTTGGCGCCCGTCGCGAGGGCGTGGACGCGCTCGCGGTAGGCCCGGGCGTAGATCCGGACCAGCTCGGTGATCTGGTCGTCACTGAGCGCCTTCGCGTACCCGAGCAGGGCCACGGAGGCGGCGAAGCGCTTGAGGTCCCAGGTGAAGGGACCGACGTAGGCCTCGTCGAAGTCGTTCACGTTGAAGATCAGGCGGCCCTGGGCGTCCATGTAGGTGCCGAAGTTCTCCGCGTGCAGGTCGCCGTGGATCCACACGCGCGAGGTGCGCTCGTCCAGGTACGGGCCGCCCCGCTTCTCCTGGTCCAGGTCGTGGTAGAAGAGGCCGGCCGTGCCGCGGTAGAAGGCGAAGGCCGAGGCCGCCATCTTGCGGAACTTCACGCGGAACGCGGCCGGATCGGCGGCCAGGAGCTCGCCGAAGGCGGTGTCGAACACGGCGAGGATCTCCTCGCCGCGGTGCTCGTCGTTGAGCTGCGGAACCGACATCGCTGGGTGCCTCCTGGTGCGGGTGGTGCGGGACATGAGGGCGCGGACGCGCCGCGCCCAGGGCAAGGGTGCCCGCCCGTTCCAACGGACGAACCTGCGCCGGAGTGCCCGGCCCCCGGCCGCGGTCGCCCGCCCCGGACCGCGCGACCCACCCCACGGTACGGATGACGCCCCGCGCTGTCGGTCGCGCGTCATAGACTTCGACGCTGTCCCACCAGACTGCCCGCAGCCTGTCGCCCGCCGTTCCCCCTGGAGGCCGCAACCGTGTCGAAGCCGCCGTTCACGCACCTGCACGTCCACACCCAGTACTCGCTGCTGGACGGTGCCGCGCGGCTCAAGGACATGTTCGACGCGTGCAACGACATGGGCATGACCCACATCGCGATGAGCGACCACGGCAACCTGCACGGTGCGTACGACTTCTTCCACTCGGCGAAGAAGGCGGGGGTCACGCCGATCATCGGCATCGAGGCGTACGTCGCTCCCGAGTCCCGGCGCAACAAGCGCAAGATCCAGTGGGGCCAGCCCCACCAGAAGCGCGACGACGTGTCCGGTTCGGGTGGCTACACGCACAAGACGATCTGGGCGGCGAACCGCACCGGCCTGCACAACCTCTTCAAGCTCTCCTCGGACGCCTACGCCGAGGGCTGGCTCCAGAAGTGGCCCCGGATGGACAAGGAGACGATCTCCCAGTGGTCCGAGGGACTCATCGCCTCCACCGGCTGCCCCTCCGGCGAACTGCAGACCAGGCTCCGCCTCGGCCACTTCGACGAGGCCCTGAAGTCGGCCGCCGAGTACCAGGACATCTTCGGCAAGGACCGCTACTTCCTGGAGCTGATGGACCACGGCATCGAGATCGAGCGCCGGGTCCGCGACGGGCTGCTGGAGATCGGCAGGAAGCTCGGCATCCCGCCCCTGGTGACGAACGACTCGCACTACACGTACGCGCACGAGGCGACCGCCCACGACGCGCTGCTGTGCATCCAGACCGGCAAGAACCTCTCCGACCCCGACCGCTTCCGCTTCGACGGCACCGGCTACTACCTGAAGTCGACGGACGAGATGTACGCCGTCGACTCCTCGGACGCCTGGCAGGAGGGCTGCGCCAACACCCTCCTGGTCGCCGAGCAGATCGACACGACCGGCATGTTCGAGGCGAAGAACCTCATGCCGAAGTTCGACATCCCCGAGGGCTTCACCGAGGTCACCTGGTTCCAGGAGGAGGTGCGCCGCGGCATGGAGCGCCGCTTCCCCGGCGGCGTCCCCGAGGACCGCCAGAAGCAGGCGGAGTACGAGATGGACGTCATCATCCAGATGGGGTTCCCCGGGTACTTCCTCGTCGTCGCCGACTTCATCATGTGGGCCAAGAAGCAGGGCATCGCGGTCGGCCCGGGCCGTGGCTCCGCGGCCGGCTCGATCGTCGCGTACGCCATGGGCATCACCGACCTCGACCCGATCCCGCACGGCCTGATCTTCGAGCGGTTCCTCAACCCCGAGCGCGTCTCCATGCCCGACGTCGACATCGACTTCGACGAGCGCAGGCGCGTCGAGGTGATCCGGTACGTGACCGAGAAGTACGGCGCCGACAAGGTCGCCATGATCGGCACCTACGGCAAGATCAAGGCGAAGAACGCGATCAAGGACTCCGCGCGCGTCCTGGGCTACCCGTACGCGATGGGCGACCGCCTCACCAAGGCCATGCCCGCCGACGTCCTCGGCAAGGGCATCGACCTGAGCGGCATCACCGACCCCGCCCACCCGCGCTACGGCGAGGCCGGCGAGATCCGCGGGATGTACGAGAACGAACCGGACGTCAAGAAGGTCATCGACACCGCCAAGGGCGTCGAGGGGCTGGTCCGGCAGATGGGCGTGCACGCGGCCGGCGTGATCATGTCCAGCGAGCCGATCGTGGACCACGCCCCGATCTGGGTGCGGCACACCGACGGCGTCACCATCACGCAGTGGGACTACCCCCAGTGCGAGTCGCTGGGCCTGCTGAAGATGGACTTCCTCGGCCTGCGCAACCTCACGATCATGGACGACGCCATCAAGATGGTGAAGGCCAACAAGGGCATCGACCTGGAGATGCTCGCCCTGCCGCTGGACGACCCGAAGACCTTCGAACTGCTCTGCCGCGGCGACACCCTCGGCGTCTTCCAGTTCGACGGCGGCCCGATGCGCTCGCTGCTGCGCCAGATGCAGCCCGACAACTTCGAGGACATCTCCGCCGTCTCGGCCCTGTACCGGCCGGGCCCGATGGGCATGAACTCGCACATCAACTACGCGGAGCGCAAGAACGGCCGCCAGGAGATCACCCCGATCCACAAGGAGCTGGAGGAGCCGCTCCAGGAGGTCCTCGCGGTCACCTACGGCCTGATCGTCTACCAGGAGCAGGTCCAGAAGGCCGCCCAGATCATCGCCGGGTACTCGCTCGGCGAGGCCGACATCCTGCGCCGCGTCATGGGCAAGAAGAAGCCCGACGAGCTGGCGAAGAACTTCGTCCTCTTCCAGGAGGGCGCCCGCAAGAACGACTACAGCGACGAGGCGATCCAGGCCCTGTGGGACGTCCTGGTCCCCTTCGCCGGCTACGCCTTCAACAAGGCGCACTCCGCCGCCTACGGACTGGTCTCCTACTGGACCGGCTACCTGAAGGCGAACTACCCGGCCGAGTACATGGCCGCCCTGCTCACCTCGGTCAAGGACGACAAGGACAAGTCGGCCGTCTACCTCAACGAGTGCCGCCGCATGGGCATCAAGGTCCTGCCGCCGGACGTGAACGAGTCCGAGCAGAACTTCGCCGCCCAGGGCGACGACGTGATCCTCTTCGGCCTCTCCGCCGTCCGCAACGTCGGGACGAACGTGGTGGAGTCGATCATCCGCAGCCGCAAGGCCAAGGGGAAGTACGCCTCCTTCCCCGACTACCTCGACAAGGTCGAGGCCGTCGCCTGCAACAAGCGCACCACGGAGTCGCTGATCAAGGCGGGCGCGTTCGACACGATGGGGCACACCCGCAAGGGCCTCACCGCGCAGTTCGAGCCGATGATCGACAACGTGGTCGCGGTCAAGCGCAAGGAGGCCGAGGGGCAGTTCGACCTCTTCGGCGGCATGGGCGACGAAACCGGCGGCGAGCCCGGCTTCGGGCTGGACGTGGAGTTCACCACCGACGAGTGGGACAAGGTCTACCTGCTCGCCCAGGAGCGGGAGATGCTCGGCCTCTACGTCTCCGACCACCCGCTGTTCGGCCTGGAGCACGTCCTGTCCGACAAGGCCGACGCGGGCATCTCCCAGCTCACCGGCGGGGAGCACGGGGACGGCGCGGTCGTCACCATCGGCGGCATCATCTCGGGCCTCCAGCGCAAGATGACCAAGCAGGGCAACGCGTGGGCGATCGCCACCGTGGAGGACCTCGCCGGATCCATCGAGTGCATGTTCTTCCCGGCGACCTACCAGCTCGTCTCGACCCAACTCGTCGAGGACGCGGTCGTCTTCGTCAAGGGACGGCTCGACAAGCGCGAGGACGTGCCGCGCCTGGTCGCGATGGAACTCCAGGTCCCCGACCTCTCCAACGCCGGCACCAACGCCCCCGTGATCCTCACCATCCCGGCGCTCAAGGTCACCCCGCCCATGGTCAGCCGCCTCGGCGAGATCCTCAGCCACCACAAGGGGGAGAGCGAGGTCCGCATCAGGCTCCAGGGCCCGCGCAAGACCACGGTCCTGCGGCTCGACCGGCACCGCGTGAAGCCGGATCCCGCGCTCTTCGGCGACCTGAAGGTCCTCCTCGGCCCCTCCTGCCTGGCCGGCTGAGCACCCGCCGGCCGCCCCGGGGCGAGCCGGCCGCACCACGCGCGCGAGGGCGCATCCGCCTGCGGATGCGCCCTCGCGTCCTGTCCGGGCCGGACGCGGCCCGGTGGGCCTTCGCTACGGACCCTGGACCTCAACAGTCCACGCAGCGGCCTCAGTTGTGGCCGAAGCGCTTCTGGTGCCTGCGGGCCACGTCGGCCGGGCTGCCCTGCGCCTGCGACAGCGGCGACTGCTGCGCCTCCGCCGACGACCGCTGCGCCCGCTCCTGCGCACGCTCGGCCTGCGAGGAGCGGTCCTGCTGGCTGCTCTGCTTGCGGTTCTTGTTCTTCGCCATGGTGGTCTGCCTCCTGTAAGAAGATCCGGGACCAGGGCCGCGACCAGATTCACATAGGCTGGCAAGTGGCGCATTTCGTAGAATTACCGTGCGTGACAAGCCCGGTCGGCGCGCGCTCTCCCGATCCGCCACGCCGAAGATCGAGTTCCGGCCGTTAACCTCCGCAGGGTCGGGCAGACTCCAGGGAAGCCCGAAGCAAACCTCCCGGAAAGAGGGTGGACCGCGTGGACCGCTGCATCGTCCTGGTGGACGCCGGGTATCTGCTCGGGGCTGCCGCCAGCCTGCTCGCCGGGGAGCCCTCGCGGTCCCGGATCACCGTCGACCACGCCGCCCTCATCCAGGGACTGCGCGAGCGCGCCGAGTCCGACACCGAACGGCCGTTGCTGCGCATCTACTGGTTCGACGGCGCCCCCGACCGCGTCCCGCAGCCCGAGCACCGCAGGCTGCGGGTGATGCCGAGGGTGACCGTGCGGCTCGGCGCGCTGACCCGCAGCGACGGACGCTGGGCGCAGAAGGGCGTGGACGCCGCGATGCACGCCGAACTGACCGAACTGGCGCGCAACCGGGCCTGTTCCGACGTGGTCCTGGTGACCGGCGACGGCGACCTGCTGCCGGGCATGATGGCCGCCAAGGAGCACGGCGTCGCCGTCCACCTGTGGGCCGTGCAGGCCGCGGACGGCGACTACAACCAGTCCGAGGACCTGGTGGCCGAGGCGGACGAGCGGCGGGTGCTCGACCGCGAGTGGATCACCCGGGCCGTCCGCGCGAAGGATCTCGGCGGCGTGTGCGCGACGCCACCGGTGCCCCGTCCGGAGATCGCCGCCATCCTCTCCGCGCCGCTGCCCGAGTCGTCCCTCGCGGCGGCGGCCGAGCGCTCCGCCCCGGAGCCCGAGCACCAGCAGGCCGCCGACGCCCGCAACGGCGCGCAGGAGCGGGGCTCCGCCCCCAAGGGCGTGCCGACCCCCAAGGACCTGGCCGCACTGCGCGGACCGGGCGCCGCCCACGCCGCGCAGCATCCGGCGAACGCCACGCTGCGCTGGTCCTCGGACCGGGGCTGGGTGGACCGCCCGGGCGGCGGGGCCGAGCCGCCCGAGGCCGCCGCCCTGCCCACCCTCGCGCAGCTCACCTCCGCCGAGCAGCGCTGGGCGGACCGCGAGGAGGACATCACCACCGTCGGCGGCGACCCCTTCGAGGTCGGGCAGGTCTTCGCCCGCCGCTGGACGGCCCGCCTCACCGACGCCGGGCATCTGCAGAAGCTGTCGGCCATGTACCCGCGCGTCCCGCACCGGGTGGACGGCGAACTGCTGCGCTACGCGGCCCGCTTCGGCCTGCTCGCGCACAAGGACGACCAGATCGACGAGCACGACCGGTACGCGATCCGGGCCGGGTTCTGGCGTGAGATCGACGGGCGCACCACCGCCGAACACGCACCCGCCGGGGAATGATCCAGGGCCCGCGGCGGCCCCGGCCGAGCCCCCCGCAGGGGCGCGAGCCGCGGCCCCGGGCGCATAACGGGGCATCGGACCCCGTACTCTCGTCCTTCGTGAGTACGCGCACGGCACAGACGGTCCGGACGGGACACGGCGACGATGTCGCCTGCGCCGTGCGCGGTCTGACCAAGACCTACCCGGCCGTCCGCGGCCGGCGGGGCGCCCCGGCGACACCCGAGGTCAGAGCCACCGACGGAGTGTGCCTGGACATCCGCCGCGGCGAGATCTTCGGACTCCTCGGGCCGAACGGCGCGGGCAAGTCCACCCTGGTGCGCCAGCTGACCGGCCTGATGCGCCCCGACGGCGGCAGCGTCGAGATCCTCGGCCACGACATCGTGCGCCACCCCGAGCGGGCCGCACGCATCCTCGCCTACCTGGGGCAGGAGTCCTCCGCCCTGGACGAGCTGACCGTCGCCCTCGCCGCCGAGACGACCGGGCGGCTGCGCGGCCTCGACCGGCGCACGGCGCGGGCCGAGCGGGACGCCGTCCTCGACGAGCTGGGGCTGGCCGCGCTCGCCTCGCGCCCCCTGAAGAAGCTGTCCGGCGGACAGCGCCGGCTCGCCTGCCTGGCGGCAGCGCTCGTCGGGCGCCGCCCGCTGCTGGTCCTCGACGAACCCACCACCGGCATGGACCCGGTCGCCCGGCGCGCCGTCTGGGCGGCCGTCGACCGGCGCCGGGCGGAACAGGGCGCCACCGTCCTGCTCGTCACCCACAACGTCATCGAGGCGGAGACCGTCCTCGACCGGGTCGCCGTGCTGGACGACGGGCGGGTCATCGCCTGTGACACCCCGGCGGGCCTCAAGGAACGCGTCGCCGGCGAGGTGCGGGTGGACCTCGTCTGGCGCAGCGGCGCCCCCCTCCAGGTCCCCGAGGTCGCCGCGCTGCGCGACCGCGCGGTGGAGTCGGGCCGCCGCTGGACCCTGCGCCTCGCACCGGAGGAGGCCCGCGCGGCCGTCGCCACGGTCACCGGAGGCGCCGCGTTCGCCGCACTGGACGACTTCACCCTGGCCACACCCAGCCTGGAGGACGTCTACCTGGCCCTGGGCGGCCACGCGACCGGGGGACTGGTGAAGGCGTGAGCGTGAGCAGCGCGCGGTCCGTGACGGAAGGGGGGAGCCGTCCGTGTGCCGAACGGGACGGCCGCCGCAGTGAAGGGAAGCAGCCCGACGTGAGTGCCGTACCCGCCGCAGTGGTCCCCGGCGGTGCGCCGCCCCCGGCCGCGGACGCGGGCGCCGCCGCGCTGGGGCCGCGCGCCCGGCTGTGGCCGTCGCTGGCCGCGGTGTACCGGGCGCAGCTCTCCCGGGCCCGCGTCGCGCGCATCCCGCTGCTGTTCGTGGCCACCTTCCAGTCCGTCGGCATCATGATCATGATGCGCGGGGTGGTGGACGGCGGGACCGAGGCGCGGGCCGTGGTGGCCGGATCGACCGTCCTGGTCGTCGCCTTCGTCGCCCTCAACCTGCTCGCCCAGTACTTCGGGCAGCTCAGGGCCAGCGGCGGGCTCGACCACTACGCGACCCTCCCGGTGCCGCCGGCCGCCGTGGTGCTCGGCGCCGCCGCCGCGTACGCGTCCTTCACGGTGCCCGGCACCGTGGTCACCGCCGTCTTCGGCTGCGTGCTCTTCGGCCTGCCGGTCGCCCATCTGTGGGTGCTCGCCGCCGTCGTGCCGCTCGCCGGAGCCGCGCTCGCCGGGCTCGGGGCGGCGTTCGGGCTGCTCGCGCCGCGGCCCGAGCTGGCCACGCTGCTCGGGCAGCTCGGCATGTCGGCCGCGCTGCTGCTGGGCGTCCTGCCGGCCGACCGGATGCCGGACGCGGTGCGCTACGCCCGCGATCTGCTGCCCTCGACCTACGGCGTCGAGGCGTTCGCCCGGACCTTCGGCGCGCACCCCGCCTGGGCGGTGGTGCTCGGTGACCTGGCCGTGTGCGCCGGCGTCGGGGCCGTCTCCCTGGCCCTGGCGACCTGGGCCTACCGCCGGGCGGCCGTCCGGTGACGCGGGTGACGACGGGGCCTGGCACGATGTCAGGGTGACCGCTCCGCTGACTCCACCTCCGCCGCCGCACGAACAGTCCCCCCAGCACCGGCAGGAACCGCACCATGCCTGGCAGGCCCCGCAGCCGCCCGGGTCCGCGGCGCACCCCGCGTACCCGGCCGTCCACGAGGTCTCCTACGGACAGGACGGACCCGGGATGAAGACCGAACTGCGGGAAGCCGCCGTGATCACGGCGGCGGTGGCACTCGCGGGGGCGCTGCTCGGAGTCCTGTGGTGGTGGCTGGCTCCCCACGTGCCGCTGATCGCGGACGACACCGCGGTGTACCTCAAGGACACCGAGGGGGAGCAGGCCATCGGCGTCGATGGAACGTTCACTCTGCTCGCCCTGGGCTTCGGCGCGCTCAGCGCGCTGGTGGTGTTCCTGCTGCGCCGGCGCGGCGGCGTCCCCCTGGTGGCCGCGCTGGCCGTGGGCGGCCTGCTCGGCTCGCTGCTGGCCTGGCGGATCGGGGTCTGGCTCGGGCCGACGCAGAACGTGGTGGCGCACGCCAAGGCCGTCGGCAAGGGCGTGGTGTTCTCCGCGCCGCTGAAGCTCGGCGCCAAGGGCGCGCTGCTGGCGTGGTCGCTGGCCGCCCTGGTGGTCCATCTGGGCCTCACGGCCCTGTTCGGCCCCCGTGACCCCGACCCCTACGAGCAGCAGGGCGCCTATCCGGGGGGCGGGCCCGCACAGCCCGGCCCGCCCGCCGCATAGGCCACGGTCCCCCCGGCACCGCACCGGCCGGTCGCGGGACTCCGCGCGGGACCTTGGCCGCCGGTGCCGTGATGCGCCGGGCGGTCACGCCGGACGGCCCCCGTGGGCCGGAGCGTGGCCCGCCCCGATGCGCCGGGCGCCGCGGCGCGCCTCCTCCGACCTGCGGCCGTGCCGGCCGGCCTCGGCGGGGAGCCGTCCGTTGTGGGGCAGCGCCCGCACGTCGTTCCAGGATGCGGAGCGGGTGGCGGACGACCTGCGCCGCTGCTTCGGGGCCCCGGCGCGCGGGCACGACGGCACGAGCCCGCCGGCCGGGGGCGAGGCGAAAGGGCGACCGCCGAGCGCCATCACCGGGTGGCCGCGGGGGGGGGGGGGGGGGGGGCGCCCGGGGGGGGGGGGGGGCCGGGGGGGGCCCCGCGGCCGCGCGGGGGGGGGCCCCCCCCCCCCCGCGCGCCCCCCCCCCCCCCCCCCCGCCGCCGGATCACGGGCGTCCGACGGGCGCGGACACCGCCCCGGTGAGCCGGGCCAGATCGTCCGGGGACAGCTCGACCTCCAGGCCGCGACGGCCCGCCGAGACGCAGACGGTCGCGTGGGCCGACGCCGAGGCGTCGAGCACCGTGCGGAGCCGCTTGCGCTGGCCGAGCGGTGAGATGCCGCCCCGCACGTAGCCCGTCGTGCGCTCCGCCGCCGCCGGGTCCGCCATCACCGCCCGCTTCCCGCCGACCGCGGTGGCCAGGGCCTTCAGGTCGAGCGAACCCGCCACCGGCACCACGGCGACCACCAGCGCGCCGTCCACGTCCGCCACCAGCGTCTTGAAGACCCGGTCCGGGGAGACCCCCATGGCCTCGGCGGCCTCCTCGCCGTACGACGGGTGGGACGGGTCGTGCTCGTAGGCGTGGACGGTGTACGCCACGCCCGCCTGCGTCAGCGCCACCGTCGCCGGGGTGCCGCCGGGCTGCTGTTTCCTCGGCTTCTTCGCCATCGACCTTCCCGCATGCGTCAGTTCAGGCTCGTCGGGCCGCGCGTCAGTTCGGACGCGGGCAACGACGGCAGGTTACGGATGATGGCCGTCTCCGTGCGCAGCAGTTTCAGCTCCTCGCGCAGCCGGGAGGCCACGTCCGGGGCCTGGAGCAGACTCTGCCGGGCCGGGACGTCCAGCATGACCGCGGCGGCCACCAGGTACGACACCACGGCCGGCTCGTCCGGCAGGTCCGCGCCCGTCGACAGCGAGCGTTCCCGCGCCCCGGCCAGCCGCTTCTGGTACTGGCGGAAGGCGCGCAGCACGCCCTCGGCGAGCGCGCCGGCCTCCTCGCCGGGGTCCTCCTCCAGCTCCTCCAGCTCCGCGGTCAGGTACGGGCCGGAGGCGTCCACGGACAGCAGCCGCACGCGGGTGGTGCCGGTCGCCAGGACCTCGAAGCTGCCGTCGGCGCGCTCCCGGACGGTCGCGGCGTCCGCGATGCAGCCCACCGCGTGGAAGGCCCTGGCGGGGTCGTCGCCGAAACCGGCCGCGGGCCCGCGCTCGGGCACGGCGGTCTGGTCGGGCATGCCGGGGGCGCTGGGCGACACCTCGTGGCCGTCGCGGATCGCGACGACCGCGAAGCGGCGCGGTTCGTCCTCGGCGATCTTGAGCAGGTCGCGCATCATCGCGCGATAGCGCTCCTCGAACACGTTCAGAGGAAGCACGAGCCCGGGGAACAGCACCGAGTTCAGGGGGAAGAGCGGGAGCCGGACGGTGGTCACGACGCGAAAGCCTAATGGTCGCCGGCGCCGGCCCGTCCGCGGTGCCCGCTCCCGCCGGTCCGCGGTGCCCGCTCCCGCCCGCCCGCGGTGCCCGCGCCCGGGCGCCCACAGGGTGCCCCGCCCCGCGTCCCAGGCCCCGGCACCGGCCCCGGACGGACGCCCCCGCACACCGCCGAACGGGCGGACCGGCCCGGTCCGGGCGCGTGGCGCGCCCGGCGTCGCGGCCCGGCCTCAGCCGCGCCGCAGCAGCCGGGTCGCCCCGGCGGCCACCGTCGTCGCCAGGGTCCAGCCGAGGAGGATCACCGCGGCGGACACCCACTGCCAGACGCCGCGCAGCTGCCAGGAACCGACCTGGCCCAGGTCGATCACGGGCAGCAGCAGGTCCAGCGCGTACAGCGGGGCGTTCCACTGCGGATGCGCGTCGCCGTCCACCGGCGGATGGTCGGCGTGCGCGAACGCGACCGCAGCCGCCGCCCACAGCACCGCCATCCACAGCGCCGCGCGCCCCGGCCGGTACCCGTAGGCGACCGTCCAGTCCTGCGCGTACCCCCACAGCTTGGCGGCCGGCGGCAGGGTCTCCCGGCGGCGGCGCTGCTTGGCCAGCAGCACCTCGCGGGCGTCCTCGTCCTCGCCGGAGTTGCGCAGGACGGCGGCCAGCCGCTCGTACGGCTCCGGCTGGTACTCGGCGGTCGCCGCCGCCACCCACTCCAGGCGCCGGGCCAGCGGGAAGGCGCCCTGCGGTACCAGGCTCTCGTAGCCGAAGCCGCCCATGTGCAGGGCGCCGGGCGCGGGCCAGCTCGACGCCCGGTCGACCAGCGTGACGATCCGCGCGCCGGACAGCACGACCCTGCCGCGCTCCGGCGCCTCCCCGAGGAAGCGCAGCTCCGGAGTCTGCACCCGGCGCAGCGACAGCTCCTGGTCGTCGCCGAGGACGAACCGGGCCCGCTCCAGGTCCAGGGCGTCCCCGAACCGCCCGTCGTCCAGGCGGACGCCGCCCCGGCACTCGAACCGCTGCACCAGCGTGCCGCGGGCCGGAGTGGTACCGCTGGTCAGCACCGGATTGCCGAGGCCGGCCGGGGTCAGGTACACCGTGCGGTTGACGGTCAGCTGAGGGGCGTTGAGGGCGTGCCGGGAGGAGGGATTGACGAGCCGGCTGCCCCGCAGGCTCAGCGACACGCCGACGGTCGCACCGCGCAGGCTCAGCTCCCCGTACGACTCCAGCATCTCCGCCTGAAGGTCCTGGCCGACCGTCATGCCGTCGCCGGTGATGGAGTGGCCGCGCCGGTCGCGGTGGACGACGGCCTGGTTGAGCAGCAGGTCCGTGCCGATGTGCGCGTCCGTCAGCCGGACGCCGTTGCGGAAGCGGCAGCGCGGCAGGTGCAGGTCGCCCTCCGTGTGCAGCCGGGCCGCCTCCAGCCGCGGCACCGAGCAGTCCACCAGCCGCACCGTCGTGAAGCGCGTCTCCGGCAGCAGGACCTCCTCCGCGAAGCGGCACCCCCGCAGCTCCACGTACGGCACCACCGTGCCGCCCGCGAGGTCGAGCACGCCGGTGATCAGCAGCCCGGTCAGCTTCAGCGAGGCGACCCGGCCCTGGAGGGGAGGCGGCCCGTCGAGGAGCAGCCACGCCACGATCCGGGCGCGGACCCGCCGTTCGGGGCCCCAGGGGCGGCCTCCGTGCGGATCGTCCGCCACGCCGTCCCCGCAGCGCAGATCGTAGGTGCTGCCGTTGCGGAACGCCTGCCACATCCCGGCCTCGGCGGCGGTCAGCTCGTCCGGCAGGTCCCCGGTGCGCAGGCCGGCACGCTCGGTCACGGCACGCCCCTTCCTCCCCGGTTAACCGCGGGTCTCGTCCCTGCGTGCCATGCCCGCTGGGTGAGCGCCCGAACGCAATCGGTGAAGACGATCCTCCGCGGAGCCGAAGACGGCTTGTATCAGCCATTGATACGGGCGTCCGGCGCTCGCGCGCCGTCTGAGAGAATTGGGTCCGTGATCTCCCGAATCGATCTGCGCGGCGACGCCCTCCCCGAGGGGTCCGCCCTGCGCGACCTGCTGCCCCGAGCCGACTTCGACGTCTCGGCCGCCCTGGAGAAGGTGCGGCCGATCTGCGAGGCCGTGCATCATCGAGGCGACGCGGCGCTGATCGACTTCGCCGAGAAGTTCGACGGTGTCCGGCTGGACTCCGTCCGGGTCCCGGCCGAAGCCCTCACCGACGCGCTGGAGCGCCTCGACCCCGCCGTGCGGGCGGCGCTGGAGGAGTCCATCCGCCGCGCGCGCCTCGTCCACCGCGCGCAGCGCCGCACGACCCACACCACCCGGGTGGTGCCCGGCGGCACGGTCACCGAGAAGTGGATCCCGGTCGACCGGGTCGGGCTGTACGCGCCGGGCGGGCGCTCCGTCTACCCCTCGTCCGTGATCATGAACGTGGTCCCGGCGCAGGAGGCGGGCGTCGGGTCCGTCGCGCTCGCGTCGCCGGCCCAGGCCGAGTTCGGCGGCCTCCCGCACCCCACGATCCTCGCAGCCTGCGCCCTCCTCGGCGTCGACGAGGTGTACGCGGCCGGCGGCGCCACGGCCGTCGCGATGTTCGCGTACGGCACCGAGTCCTGCCCCTCCGTCGACATGGTGACCGGTCCCGGCAACATCTGGGTCGCGGCGGCCAAGCGCTACTTCACCGGCCGCATCGGCATCGACGCCGAGGCCGGGCCGACCGAGATCGCCGTCCTCGCGGACGACACCGCCGACCCGGTGCACGTCGCCGCCGACCTGATCAGCCAGGCCGAGCACGACCCGCTGGCCGCAGCCGTCCTGGTCACCGATTCCGAGGCCCTCGCGGACGCCGTGGTCAAGGAGCTGGAACCGCAGGTCGCGGCCACCCGGCACATCGAGGACCGGATCGTGCCGGCCCTGAACGGCCGGCAGTCCGCGATCGTCCTGGTCGACGGTGTCGAGGAGGGCCTGCGCGTGGTGAACGCCTACGGCGCCGAGCACCTGGAGATCCAGACGGCGGACGCGCAGGCCGTGGCCGACCGGGTCAGGAACGCCGGAGCGATCTTCGTCGGCCCCTGGGCCCCGGTCTCGCTCGGCGACTACGCGGCCGGCTCGAACCACGTCCTGCCCACCGGCGGCTGCGCCTGCCACTCCTCGGGCCTGTCCGTCCAGTCGTTCCTGCGCGGCGTCCACATCGTCGACTACACCCGGGACGCCCTCGCCGACGTCGCCCACCACGTGGTGACGCTCGCGGAGGCGGAGGACCTGCCGGCCCACGGCGCGGCGATCAAGGCGCGTTTCGTCGGCGACGACCGGCTGTCGCGCGGATGGAAGGCACCGGAGGGCACGTGACCGGCATCGACGATCTCCCCGTCCGCGACGAACTGCGCGGCAAGTCCCCCTACGGGGCGCCGCAACTGGACGTCCCGGTCCGGCTGAACACCAACGAGAACCCCTACCCGCTGCCCGATCCGCTCGTCGAGCGGATCGCCGAGCGGGTCCGCGCGGCGGCCCGCGGGCTCAACCGCTACCCCGACCGGGACGCGGTCGAGCTGCGCACCCGGCTGGCCGAGTACCTCACGAAGACCGGCGGGCACCCGGTCCGCACGCAGAACGTGTGGGCGGCCAACGGCTCCAACGAGGTCATCCAGCAGCTCCTGCAGACCTTCGGCGGGCCCGGCCGCACCGCCATCGGCTTCGAGCCGTCGTACTCGATGCACGCGCTCATCGCGCGCGGCACCGGCACCGGCTGGATCGCCGGCCCGCGCGGCGCGGACTTCGCCATCGACCTCGCCGCCGCCGAGAAGGCGATCGCCGAGAACCGCCCCGACGTCGTGTTCGTCACCACGCCCAACAACCCGACGGGCAACGCGGTGCCGGCGGAGACGGTCCTCGCGCTCTACGAGGCCGCGCAGGCCGCCAAGCCCTCGATGGTCGTCGTCGACGAGGCGTACGTGGAGTTCAGCCACGGCGACTCGCTGCTGCCGCTGCTCGAAGGGAGGCCGCGCCTCGTCGTCTCCCGCACGATGTCGAAGGCGTTCGGCGCGGCGGGCCTGCGGCTGGGCTACCTCGCCGCCGACCCCGCGGTCGTCGACGCCGTCCAGCTCGTCCGGCTGCCCTACCACCTGTCGGCCGTCACCCAGGCGACCGCGCTGGCCGCCCTGGAGCACACCGACACCCTGCTCGGCTACGTGGAGCAGCTGAAGGCCGAGCGGGACCGGCTGGTCGCCGAACTGCGCGCCCTCGGCTACGAGGTGACCGAGTCCGACGCCAACTTCGTGCAGTTCGGGCGGTTCGCCGACGCGCACGACGCCTGGCGGCGGATCCTCGACCGGGGCGTCCTGGTCCGGGACAACGGCGTACCGGGGTGGCTGCGGGTCTCCGCCGGCACCCCGCAGGAGAACGACGCGTTCCTCGACGCGGTCCGTGACATGAAGAAGGAGCAGAGCGCATGAACCGCGTAGGACGCGTGGAGCGCGTCACGAAGGAGACGTCCGTCCTCGTCGAGATCGACCTCGACGGCTCGGGCAAGGTCGACGTGTCGACCGGCGTCGGTTTCTACGACCACATGCTCGACCAGCTCGGCCGGCACGGCCTGTTCGACCTGACGGTGAAGACCGAGGGCGACCTGCACATCGACTCCCACCACACCATCGAGGACACCGCCCTCGCGCTCGGCGCCGCCTTCCGGCAGGCGCTCGGCGACAAGGTGGGCATCTACCGGTTCGGCAACTGCACCGTCCCGCTGGACGAGTCCCTCGCCCAGGTCACCGTCGACCTCTCCGGCCGCCCCTACCTCGTGCACACCGAGCCCGAGAAGATGGCGCCGATGATCGGCGAGTACGACACCACGATGACCCGGCACATCCTGGAGTCCTTCGTGGCCCAGGCGCAGATCGCCCTGCACGTCCACGTGCCGTACGGGCGCAACGCGCACCACATCGTGGAGTGCCAGTTCAAGGCGCTGGCCCGGGCCCTGCGCTACGCCTCCGAGCGCGACCCGCGCGCGGAGGGCATCCTTCCGTCGACCAAGGGCGCGCTGTGAGCGGCGCACGCGCGGCCACCGGGCCGCGGACGACGACGGCCGCGCCGCCGCGCTGTGCGGGCGCAGAAGCGAACGGGACCACACTGTGACAGGGCTTTCCAGCATTCTCATCGTCGTCGGCCTGTTCCTGCTCGGCGGCATCTACTCCTTCGTCAAGCAGGACATGCCCAAGAGCCTCGTCGTCCTGCTCTCCATCGGTGCCGCGATGTGCCTCGTCGCCGGCGTCATGCGGCTGGAGGTGTGGGCGTGAGCGCCGCCAGGAAGGTCGTCGTCTTCGACTACGGCTTCGGCAACGTGCGGTCCGCCGAGCGCGCCCTCGCCCGCACCGGGGCCGAGGTCGAGATCACGCGCGACTTCGACACCGCGATGAACGCGGACGGCCTGCTGGTGCCCGGGGTCGGCGCCTTCGCCGCCTGCATGCGGGGCCTCACACAGGCCCGCGGCGACTGGATCATCGGCCGCCGGCTGGCCGGCGGCCGCCCCGTCATGGGCATCTGCGTCGGCATGCAGATCCTCTTCACCCGCGGCATCGAGCACGGAGTGGAGACCGAGGGCCTGGACGAGTGGCCCGGCACGGTCGGCCCGCTCCAGGCCGACGTCGTACCCCACATGGGCTGGAACACGGTGGACGCCCCGGCCGGCTCGCAGCTGTTCGCGGGCCTCGACGCCGACGCCCGCTTCTACTTCGTGCACTCCTACGCCGTCCACGACTGGACCATGGAGACCGGCAACCCGCTGCTGCGCCCGCCGCTGGTGAGCTGGTCCACGCACGGCAAGCCCTTCGTGGCGGCCGTCGAGAACGGCGCCCTGTGGGCCACCCAGTTCCACCCCGAGAAGTCCGGCGACGCCGGAGCCCAGCTCCTCACCAACTGGATCGGAACACTGTGAGCAAGCTCGAACTCCTCCCCGCCGTCGACGTCCGCGACGGCCAGGCCGTCCGTCTGGTGCACGGCGAGTCCGGGACCGAGACCTCCTACGGCTCCCCGCTGGAAGCGGCGCTGGCCTGGCAGAGCGCGGGCGCCGAATGGCTGCACCTCGTCGACCTGGACGCCGCGTTCGGCACCGGCGACAACCGCGGTCTGATCGCCGAGGTGGCCCGCGCGATGGACATCAAGGTCGAGCTGTCCGGCGGCATCCGCGACGACGCCTCCCTCGCGGCCGCGCTCGCCACGGGCTGCACCCGCGTCAACCTCGGCACCGCCGCCCTGGAGACCCCCGAGTGGGTGGCCAAGGTCATCACCGAGCACGGTGACAAGATCGCGGTCGGCCTCGACGTCCGGGGCACGACCCTGCGCGGCCGGGGCTGGACCCGCGACGGGGGCGACCTGTACGAGACGCTGGAGCGCCTCGACTCCGAGGGCTGCGCCCGCTACGTGGTGACGGACATCGCCAAGGACGGCACGCTCCAGGGCCCGAACCTGGAACTGCTGCGGAACGTGTGCGCCGCGACCGACCGGCCGGTGGTCGCCTCCGGCGGGGTGTCCTCGCTGGACGACCTGCGCGCCATCGCCGAGCTGGTGCCGCTGGGCGTCGAGGGCTCGATCGTCGGCAAGGCGCTGTACGCCAAGGCCTTCACGCTGGAAGAGGCCCTGGAGGCGGTGGCGAAGTGAGTGCCCTGCGGCGCGTGAACACCGGCGCCCCCTGGGAGGACGCCTTCGGGTACTCCCGCGCGGTGGAGCTGCCGAACGGCCTGGTGCTCGTCTCGGGCTGCACCTCCGTGGTCGACGGCCAGATCGCCGAGGGCGGCCCCTACGACCAGGCGGTCAACTCCTTCGCCGTCGCCTTCGCGGCGCTGGAGCGACTGGGCCTGGGCCCGGGCGACGTCGTCCGTACCCGCATGTACATCACGCACGCCCGGGACGTGGAGGAGGTCGGCCGCGCCCACAAGGAGCTGTTCGACGCCGTCCGCCCCGCCGCCTCGATGATCATCGTGTCCGGTTTCGTGGACTCCCGCCTGGTCGTCGAGGTCGAGGTCGAGGCGTTCCGCGCGGACGGCCCGGCCGCAGAGGAGGCGTCGTGAGTCTCGCGGTGCGCGTCATCCCCTGCCTGGACGTGGACGGCGGCCGGGTGGTGAAGGGGGTCAACTTCCAAAACCTGCGCGACGCGGGCGACCCGGTCGAGATGGCCAAGGTGTACGACGCCGAGGGCGCCGACGAGCTGACGTTCCTGGACATCACCGCCTCGTCGGGCAACCGCGAGACCACGTACGACGTGGTGCGCCGCACGGCCGAGCAGGTCTTCATCCCGCTGACGGTCGGGGGCGGGGTCCGCACCGCCGAGGACGTCGACCGGCTGCTGCGGGCCGGTGCCGACAAGGTGGGCGTCAACACGGCCGCGATCGCCCGGCCCGACCTGATCCGCGAGATCGCCGAGCGGTTCGGCCGGCAGGTGCTGGTGCTCTCCGTGGACGCGCGCCGGACCGAGGGCGGTGGTTTCGAGGTCACCACGCACGGCGGTCGTCAGGGCACCGGCATCGACGCCGTGGAATGGGCCCACCGGGCCGCCGAGCTGGGCGCGGGCGAGATCCTGCTCAACTCCATGGACGCGGACGGCACGAAGGACGGCTACGACATCGAGATGATCGAAGCCGTCCGCAAGCACGTCACCGTGCCGCTGATCGCCAGCGGTGGCGCGGGCCGGCTCGACCACTTCCCGCCCGCCATCGGCGCGGGAGCGGACGCGGTGCTGGCCGCCTCCGTCTTCCACTTCGGTGATCTGCGGATCGGCGAGGTCAAGGCGACGCTGCGGGACGCGGGGCACCCCGTGCGCTGAGGACCCGCCCGGCGAACCCGCACACCGACGGCCCGCCCCCCGGGCGCCCCGGCGGGCCCGGGGGGGGGCCGGGGGGCGGGCGGCCCGCCGGCGCGGGGGCCCCCGGGGGGGGCCGGCGCCCGCCCGGGGGGGGGCGCCGGGGGGGGGCCCCCCGCGGCGGCGGGGGGGGGGCCCCCTCGTCGCTGTCCGCCCTCCTGCGCGGTGCCCGCGTGCGGTGCCGGCGCCGCGACGGGGCGTGCCGGCCGTGGCGCCGGCAC
>NZ_JBICWL010000005.1:349726-398384 GCF_043199735.1 Streptomyces sp. NPDC048566 | reverse complement strand
TCGCGGTCGCGGTCAGCAACGGTTCGGGTGCGCGGCTGCGGGAGCGGCTGGCGCCCGCGCTGCCGGGCGCGACCTGGTACGAGGTCGGCGGCGGCTCGCTCGACGACGCCATCCGGCTCGCCGACGAGATGCGCTCCGGCCACTTCGACGCGGTCGTGGGCCTCGGCGGCGGCAAGATCATCGACTGCGCGAAGTTCGCCGCCGCACGGGTCGGGCTGCCGCTCGTCGCCGTGCCGACCAACCTCGCCCACGACGGTCTGTGCTCGCCGGTCGCCACCCTGGACAACGACGCCGGCCGCGGCTCCTACGGCGTGCCCAATCCCATCGCGGTCGTCATCGACCTCGACGTGATCCGGGAGGCGCCGATCCGGTTCGTCCGGTCCGGGATCGGCGACGCCGTCTCCAACATCAACGCGATCGCGGACTGGGAGCTGGCCAACCGGGTCAACGGGGAGAAGATCGACGGACTGGCCGCCGCCATGGCGCGCCAGGCGGGCGAGGCCGTGCTCCGCCACCCCGGCGGCGTCGGCGACAACGACTTCCTCCAGGTCCTCGCCGAGGCGCTGGTCCTCACCGGCATCTCGATGTCGATCTCCGGCGACTCCCGGCCCGCCTCGGGCTCCTGCCACGAGATCAACCACGCCTTCGACCTCCTCTTCCCGCAGCGCGCGGCGAGCCACGGCGAGCAGTGCGGACTGGGCGCGGCCTTCGCGATGCACCTGCGCGGTGCCCACGAGCAGGCGGCGCACATGGCCGAGGTGCTGCGCCGGCACGGACTGCCGGTGCTGCCCGAGGAGATCGGCTTCACCGCGGAGGAGTTCGTCCAGGTCGTGGAGTTCGCTCCGCGGACCCGGCCCGGGCGCTACACGATCCTCGAACACCGCGACCTGAAAACCCACCAGATCAAGGACATCTACACCGACTATGCCAAGGCCATCGGTAGCTGAACTGCGCCCCGTCGTCCACCCCGCAGGGGTGAAGGACCGGCGCAGCGGTGAGCACTGGGCGGGACGCCTGTACATGCGGGAGATCTCGCTGCGCTGCGACCGCTACCTGGTGAACACCAGGATCACGCCCAACCAGCTCACGTACCTGATGACCCTGTGCGGCGTGCTCGCGGCCCCGGCCCTGTTGGTGCCGGGGATCGCGGGCGCCGTGCTCGGCCTGGTGATGGTGCAGCTCTACCTGCTGCTCGACTGCGTGGACGGCGAGGTCGCCCGCTGGCGGCAGCAGTTCTCGCTCGGCGGGGTCTACCTGGACCGCGTCGGCGCCTACCTGACCGACGCGGCGGTCCTCGTCGGCCTCGGTCTGCGCGCCGCCGACCTGTGGGGCGCGGGACGCATCGACTGGCTGTGGGCCTTCCTCGGCACCCTGGCCGCCCTCGGGGCGATCCTGATCAAGGCCGAGACCGACCTCGTCGGCGTCGCCCGCCACCAGGGCGGACTGCCGCCGGTCCAGGAGTCGGCCGCCGAGCCCCGCTCCTCCGGCATGGCGCTGGCCCGCCGGGCCGCCGCTGCGCTCAAGTTCCACCGGCTGATCCTCGGCATCGAGGCGACCCTGCTGATCCTGGTCCTCGCGATCGCCGACCAGGTGAGGGGCGACCTGTTCTTCACCCGCCTCGGCACCGCGGTGCTCGCCGGCATCGCGGTCCTGCAGACCGTGCTGCACCTGGTGTCCATCCTCGCCTCCAGCAGGCTCAAGTGAGTGCGGGCACGACGGTCGGCGCCGTCGTCATCACCATGGGCAACCGTCCCGAGGAACTGCGCGCCCTGCTCGACTCGATCGCCGGGCAGGACGGCGACCGCGTCGAGGTGGTCGTGGTCGGCAACGGCGCCCCCGTCCCCGACGTCCCCGCGGGTGTCCGCACCGTCGAGCTGCCCGAGAACCTCGGCATCCCCGGCGGACGCAACGTCGGCATCGAGGCCTTCGGCCCCGGCGGTACCGACGTCGACGTCCTGCTCTTCCTGGACGACGACGGCCTGCTGGCCCACAAGGACACCGCGGAGCTGTGCCGCCGGGCGTTCGCCGACGACCCCCGCCTCGGGATCATCAGCTTCCGCATCGCCGACCCCGAGACGGGCGTCACCCAGCGCCGCCACGTGCCGCGGCTGCGCGCCGCCGACCCGATGCGCTCCTCGCGCGTCACCACCTTCCTGGGCGGCGCCAACGCCGTGCGCACCAAGGTCCTCGCCGAGGTCGGCGGGCTCCCGGACGCCTTCTTCTACGCGCACGAGGAGACCGACCTGGCCTGGCGGGCCCTCGACGCCGGCTGGATGATCGACTACCGGTCCGACATGGTGCTGTACCACCCCACGACCGCCCCCTCGCGGCACGCGGTGTACCACCGCATGGTGGCCCGCAACCGCGTCTGGCTCGCCCGCCGCAACCTCCCCGCGCTCCTCGTCCCGGTCTACCTGGGCGTCTGGATGCTGCTGACGCTGCTGCGCCGCCCCTCCCGGGCCGCGCTGAAGGCGTGGTTCGGCGGCTTCCGGGAGGGCTGGAGCAGCCCGTGTGGACCCCGCCGTCCGATGAAGTGGCGTACGGTGTGGCGGCTGACCCGACTGGGCCGACCTCCCGTCATCTGACAAGCTCGATTCCGAGAGCGTTCGGGCCGCCCCCGGCCCGCGGCGCTCGCCCTGCCCGATCCGGCTGTGCGCATCCTGAGGACGAAAGTTTCCACTTGTGAGTGAGACAACGCAGGACGGCGGTGTCGCGGTGAGCGACCGCCCGTCGCCCGATGAAGGGCTCTCCGCGGCCGAGCTGGCCGCCCGGTACGGGCTCGCGGTCAGCGGTGCCCGCCCCGGTCTCGTCGAGTACGTCCGTCAGCTGTGGGGCCGGCGCCACTTCATCCTCGCCTTCTCCCAGGCCAAGCTCACCGCCCAGTACAGCCAGGCCAAGCTCGGCCAGCTGTGGCAGGTGGCGACGCCGCTGCTGAACGCGTTCGTCTACTACCTGATCTTCGGTCTCATCCTGAAGGCCAACCGCGGGATGTCGCACGACGTCTACATCCCGTTCCTGGTGACCGGCGTCTTCGTCTTCACGTTCACCCAGAGCTCGATCATGGCGGGCGTGCGGGCGATCTCCGGCAACCTCGGCCTGGTGCGCGCGCTGCACTTCCCGCGCGCCTCGCTGCCGATCTCCTTCGCCCTCCAGCAGCTCCAGCAGTTGCTGTTCTCGATGATCGTGCTGTTCGTCGTGGCGATCGGCTTCGGCAGCTACCCGGGCATGTCCTGGCTGCTGATCCTCCCCGTGCTCTTCCTGCAGTTCCTCTTCAACACGGGCCTCGCGCTGATCGTGGCGCGGATGGGTGCCAAGACGCCCGACCTCGCCCAGCTGATGCCGTTCATCCTGCGCACCTGGATGTACGCCTCCGGTGTCATGTTCTCCATCAGCACCATGCTGGCGGGCCGCCCCGAGTGGATCTCCCGGGCGCTCCAGGCGAACCCGGCCGCGGTCTACATGGACCTGATGCGCTTCGCCCTCATCGACGGCTACGGCTCCTCCAACCTGCCGCCGCACGTGTGGGCCATCGCCGTCTTCTGGGCCGTCGTGACGGCCCTCGGCGGGTTCGTGTACTTCTGGAAGGCGGAAGAGAGGTACGGCCGTGGCTGAGCTGGAGAAGAGGTCGCACATCCCGACCGTCATCGCGGACGAGCTGCACATCGTCTACCGGGTGAACGGCGCCAAGACCGGCAAGGGCAGCGCCACCGCCGCCCTGAGCCGCATCGTCAAGCGCGGCGAGGAGCGCGGGGTGCGCAAGGTGCACGCCGTCAAGGGCGTCTCCTTCACCGCCTACCGCGGCGAGGCCATCGGCCTGATCGGCTCGAACGGCTCCGGCAAGTCCACGCTCCTGCGGGCCATCGCCGGCCTGCTGCCCGCGGAGAAGGGCAAGGTCTTCACCGACGGGCAGCCCTCGCTGCTCGGCGTGAACGCGGCCCTGATGAACGACCTGACCGGCGAGCGCAACGTCATCCTCGGTGGACTGGCCATGGGCATGTCCCGCGAGCAGATCCGCGAGCGCTACCAGGACATCGTCGACTTCTCGGGGATCAACGAGAAGGGCGACTTCATCACGCTGCCGATGCGGACCTACTCCTCCGGCATGGCCGCCCGGCTGCGCTTCTCGATCGCGGCGGCCAAGGACCACGACGTGCTGATGATCGACGAGGCGCTCGCCACCGGCGACCGCTCCTTCCAGAAGCGCTCCGAGGCCCGCATCCGGGAGCTGCGCAAGAGCGCGGGCACGGTGTTCCTGGTCAGCCACAACAACAAGTCGATCCGCGACACCTGCGACCGGGTGCTGTGGCTGGAGCGCGGCGAACTGCGCATGGACGGCCCCACCGAAGAGGTCCTGAAGGAGTACGAGAAGTTCACGGGCAAGTAACCCGTTCCGCCCAGGGCCCCGCCGGAACTGTCCGGCGGGGCCCTGCGTCTGCAAAGGAAACGTCAACTCCCTTGGGCCATAGGAATCTTGGCGCCAATCGGTGTGTTGTCGTGATGCGCGGGACACCCCGGCGGAGGGGGCGGCGTTGTACAACGTAAGCTGTACCGGTGCTCAATCGCGTCAAGTGGGGCGATAATACGCGACACCCGGCACCGTCGCGCCGCGCGGACCGCCGGGCGGCGTGTCCGAAATGGGCAGGGTTGGGTCGGCAGTGTAGAACGGGAGATGTGACGGCAATGGCTACGGTGACTCTCCAGCTCCGCGATGCGTGTGCCGTCCCCGCGCCGGGTGGCCGTCGGTGACCGAAGCCGGTACGGCCCGCCCCGGTGCCCCGGGGCGCGGCACCCTCGACAAGGCCGCGGACGAGAACTTCCCCGTGGCCCCCTTCTTCCTGCCCGCCGCGTGGCGCGACGACCTGACGGCCGTCTACGGCTTCGCCCGGCTCGTCGACGACATCGGTGACGGCGACCTGGCCCCCGGAGGCGCCGACGCGGCCCTGCTCGGGGTGCCCGCCGCGGACGCCGAGGACAGGTCCGTCCTGCTGGACGCCCTCGAAGCCGATCTCCATCGCGTGTTCGATCCCGGCGCCGTCCCCGGCCACCCGCTCCTGGCCGGCCTGCGGCCCACCGTCCGCCGCGCCGGCCTCGACCCCCGGCCCTTCCTCGACCTCATCGCGGCCAACCGCCAGGACCAGCTGGTCGGGCGGTACGAGACCTACGACGACCTGCTCGCCTACTGCGCGCTGTCCGCGAACCCCGTCGGCCGGCTGGTGCTTCGCGTGACCGGGACCTCCACCCCCGAGCGGGTCCGCCGCTCCGACGCGGTCTGCACGGCCCTGCAGATCGTCGAGCACCTCCAGGACGTCGCCGAGGATCTCGGCCGCGACCGCGTCTACCTCCCCGCCGAGGACATGAAGCGGTTCCGTGTCACCGAGGCGGATCTCGCCGCCCCCACGGCAGGCGCATCGGTGCGAGCACTGGTTGCATACGAAGCAGAACGCGCCTTGCGCCTCCTGAATGAAGGCACCCCCCTCGTGGGTAGCGTCCACGGCAGGCTGAAGCTGCTGCTCGCGGGGTTCGTCGCGGGGGGGAAGGCGGCGGTCCGGGCGATCGCCGCCGCCGAATACGACGTACTGACAGGCCCGCCCAAGCCCGGCAAGCTCCAGTTGCTGCGCGAGGTGGGAGTGACCCTGCGAGGAAAGGGGTGATCCGGACCGTGGAGTCGGAACAGCACGTGTCCGCACCGGTACTCGCCGCGTACAGCTACTGCGAGGCGGTCACCGGTCGGCAGGCCCGCAATTTCGCGTACGGCATCAGGCTGCTGCCCACGGCCAAGCGCCGTGCGATGTCGGCGCTCTACGCCTTCTCCCGGCGCGTGGACGACATCGGGGACGGCACGCTGGCGCCGGACGTGAAGGCGGTGCGCCTGGAGGAGACGAAGGAGCTGCTCGCCCGCGTCCGGGCGGGCGCCGTCGAGGAGGACGACACCGACCCCGTCGCGGTCGCCCTCACCCACACCGCCGCGACCTTCCCGGTACCCCTCGGGGGCCTGGACGAGCTGATCGACGGCGTGCTCATGGACGTGCGCGGCGAGACCTACGAGACCTGGGACGACCTGAAGGTCTACTGCCGCTGCGTGGCCGGGGCGATCGGCCGGCTCTCGCTCGGTGTCTTCGGCACCGAGCCGGGGGCCCGCGGCGCCGAGCGGGCACCCGAGTACGCCGACACGCTCGGACTGGCGCTCCAGCTCACGAACATCCTGCGCGACGTCCGCGAGGACGCCGAGGGCGGGCGCACCTACCTGCCCGCCGACGACCTGGCCAAGTTCGGCTGCTCGGCCGGCTTCGACGGGCCGACCCCGCCGCCCGGCTCCGATTTCGCCGGCCTCGTCCACTTCGAGGTCCGCCGGGCGCGCGCGCTGTTCGCCGAGGGCTACCGGCTGCTGCCCATGCTCGACCGGCGCAGCGGCGCCTGCGTCGCGGCCATGGCCGGCATCTACCGGCGGCTGCTCGACCGGATCGAGCGGGAGCCCGAGGCCGTGCTCCGCGGCCGGGTCTCGCTCCCCGGCCGGGAGAAGGCGTACGTCGCCGTACGGGGTCTGTCCGGACTCGACGCGCGCCACGTCTCGCGTCGCACGGTCCGGAGGCGTGTCTGATGGACAATAGGGGCCAAGGTGACGCGTCCGGCGAAAAGCGGCACGCAACCCTCCGGTGCCGGACGGCGTCCCTGACGGCAGCGGTCAGCCGTGTGTCGTACGACCGCCGTTCCGCGGTCCCAGGGGAGGGTGCACGATGAGCGAGGTCCAGGAGGCCGCGGCGGACTCCGCCCGGTCCGCGGTGGTGATCGGCGGCGGACTCGCCGGCATCACCGCGGCGCTCGCGCTCGCGGACGCCGGGGTGCGCGTGACGCTGCTGGAAGGCCGGCCGCGGCTCGGCGGCCTCGCCTTCTCCTTCCGGCGCGGCGACCTCACCGTGGACAACGGCCAGCACGTCTATCTGCGCTGCTGCACTGCCTACCGCTGGTTCCTCGACCGCATCGACGCCGCCGCGCTCGCCCCCCTGCAGGATCGTCTCGACGTGCCCGTTCTCGATGCGCGGGCCCCCGTGGGCCGCCGCCTCGGACGGATCGGCCGCGGCCCCCTGCCGGTCCCGCTGCACCTCGCGCGCAGCCTCGCCACCTACCCTCACCTCTCGCTCGCCGAACGCGCCCGGGTGGGCCGCGCGGCGCTCGCGCTGAAGGGCCTGGACCCGGCCGATCCCGCGCTCGACGACCGGAGCTTCGGCGACTGGCTCGCCGCCCACGGCCAGTCGCGGCGTGCCGTGGAGGCGCTGTGGGACCTCGTCGGGGTCGCCACCCTCAACGCGGTGGCCGGCGACTGCTCGCTCGCCCTGGCCGCGATGGTGTTCAGGACCGGCCTGTTGTCCGACCCGGGCGCGGCCGACATCGGCTGGGCGCGGGTCCCGCTGGGCGACCTGCACGACACCCTGGCCCGCAAGGCGCTCGACTCCGCGGGCGTGCGCACCGAGACCCGTACCCGCGTCACCTCCGTCTCCCCCCACGAGAACGGGCGCTGGAGCGTCCGGGTTCCCGGCGAGCGCATCGAGGCCGACGCCGTCGTGCTCGCGGTCCCGCAGCGCGAGGCGCACGACCTCCTGCCCGAGGGTGCGCTGGACGCCCCCGAACGGCTCCTGGAGATCGGCACCGCGCCGATCCTGAACGTCCACGTCGTCTACGACCGCACCGTGCTGACCGCGTCGTTCTTCGCCGCTCTCGGCTCCCCGGTGCAGTGGGTCTTCGACCGCACCGCCGCCTCCGGGCTGCGCGCGGGGCAGTACCTCGCCCTGTCGCAGTCGGCGGCGGCCGACGAGATCGACGAACCGGTCTCGGCGCTGCGCGAGCGCTACCTCCCGGAGCTGGAGCGGCTGCTGCCCGGCACCCGCGGCGCCACGGTGACGGACTTCTTCGTGACCCGGGAGCGCACCGCGACGTTCGCTCCCGCCCCCGGGGTCGGTCGGCTGCGTCCCGGCGCCCGGACCAAGGCCCCCGGCCTCTACCTGGCCGGAGCGTGGACCGCCACGGGGTGGCCCGCGACCATGGAGAGTGCGGTCCGCAGCGGAGTCGGCGCGGCGGACGCCGCGCTGGGCGCCCTGGGACGGTCCCGCGATCACCTCCCCGGAGTCTTCGAGGAGGCGGCATGACGCTCGAACAGAGCACGACAGGCCCCCGCACCCGCGGTACCGCGACAAGAGGAGAGACTGTGCCCACTGTGCCCCCGGCCGAAACGGCTGCCGACGCGGTGGACGTGACCGCGCTCCTGGAGCGCGGCCGGACCCTGTCCACACCGGTGCTGAAGGCGGCCGTCGACCGCCTGGCGCCGCCCATGGACACCGTGGCCGCCTACCACTTCGGCTGGATCGACGCCCAGGGCAACCCGGCGGACGGCGACGGCGGCAAGGCGGTGCGCCCGGCGCTCGCCGTGCTCTCCGCCCAGGCCGCCGGCGCCGAGCCCGAGGTGGGCGTCCCCGGCGCCGTCGCGGTCGAGCTGGTCCACAACTTCTCGCTGCTGCACGACGACCTGATGGACGGCGACGAGCAGCGCCGGCACCGCGACACCGTCTGGAAGGTGCACGGCCCCGCCCAGGCGATCCTCGTCGGCGACGCGCTGTTCGCGCTGGCGGGCGAGGTGCTGCTGGAACTCGGCAGCGTCGAGGCGGGCCGCGCCGCCCGGCGGCTGACCACCGCCACCCGCGCCCTCATCGACGGCCAGGCGCAGGACATCTCCTACGAGCACCGCGACCGGGTCAGCGTCGAGGAGTGCCTGGAGATGGAGGGCAACAAGACCGGCGCCCTGCTCGCCTGCGCCTGCTCCATCGGCGCGGTCCTCGGCGGCGCCGACGACCTCACCGCCGACACCCTGGAGCGCTACGGCTACCACCTCGGCCTGGCCTTCCAGGCCGTCGACGACCTCCTCGGCATCTGGGGCGACCCGGAGTCCACCGGCAAGCAGACCTGGAGCGATCTGCGCCAGCGCAAGAAGTCCCTGCCCGTGGTGGCCGCGCTCGCGGCGGGCGGTCCGGCCTCCGAGCGGCTCGGCAAGCTGCTCGCCGAGGACGCCAAGGCCAGCGACTTCGAGAACTTCTCCGAGGAGGAGTTCGCCGCCCGCGCCGCTCTCATCGAAGAGGCGGGCGGTCGCGACTGGACCGCCCGGGAGGCGCGCCGGCAGCACGCCATCGCCGTGGAGGCGCTGGACGCCGTCCCCATGCCCGACCGTGTCCGCGCCGAACTCGTCGCGCTCGCCGACTTCGTCGTCGTCCGGAAGAGATGATCACTATCGGTCGAATACACCTCGCGTAGTCGCCGGCCGGTGTCCGTGCCGCTTCTCGAACCTCGTTCGGGCACGAGAGCACCAGCGCAACGGGAGCACCGGCCGACGGCGGACCCACAGCAGAGTCGTACCTTTGCACGAAGGGGAAGCCATGACAGCGACGACCGACGGAAGCACCGGGGCACTTCCTCCCCGCGCTGCCGCGGCCAGCGAAGCCCAGCACGACACTCCCGCGGCGGCCGGGACGGTCGAGACCCGAGACGCCGCCACGCGCGCCATGCGGCGCGCCACCGACTTCCTGCTCGCGCTCCAGGACGACGAGGGCTGGTGGAAGGGCGACCTCGAGACGAACGTCACCATGGACGCCGAGGACCTCCTGCTCCGCCAGTTCCTGGGCATCCGCGACGAGCCCACCACCCGCGGCGCGGCCCTGTTCATCCGCGGTGAGCAGCGCGAGGACGGGACCTGGGCCTCGTTCTACGGCGGGCCGGGCGAGCTCTCCACCACGATCGAGGCCTACGTCGCGCTGCGGCTGGCCGGGGACGCCCCGGACGCCGAGCACATGGCGAAGGCGTCCGCGTGGATCCGCGGGCGCGGAGGAATCGCCGCGGCGCGCGTCTTCACCCGGATCTGGCTCGCGCTGTTCGGCTGGTGGAAGTGGGACGACCTGCCCGAACTGCCCCCGGAACTCATCTACTTCCCGAAGTGGATGCCCCTCAACATCTACGACTTCGGCTGCTGGGCACGCCAGACGATCGTGCCGCTCACGGTTGTGTCGGCGGAGCGTCCGGTGCGCCCCGCGCCCTTCGCGCTCGACGAGCTGCACGCCGACCCGGGCAACCCCAGTCCGGCCAGGCCCCTCGCCCGCGTGGCCAGTTGGGACGGCGTCTTCCAGCGGCTGGACAAGGCGCTGCACCAGTACCGCCGGGTCGCCCCGCGCGCGCTGCGCCGGGCGGCGATGAACACGGCGGGACGCTGGATCATCGAGCGGCAGGAGAACGACGGCTGCTGGGGAGGCATCCAGCCGCCCGCCGTCTACTCCGTCATCGCCCTGCACCTGCTCGGCTACGACCTCGACCACCCGGTGATGCGCGCGGGGCTGGCCTCGCTCGACCGGTTCGCCGTGTGGCGCGAGGACGGGTCCCGGATGATCGAGGCATGCCAGTCTCCGGTGTGGGACACCTGCCTGGCCACCATCGCGCTGGCCGACGCCGGCGTGCCCGCCGACCACCCGCAGCTCGTTCGGGCCGTGGACTGGATGCTCGGCGAGGAGATCGTCCGGACCGGCGACTGGTCGGTCAAGCGGCCCCATCTCCCGCCGGGCGGCTGGGCGTTCGAGTTCCACAACGACAACTACCCCGACATCGACGACACCGCGGAGGTCGTCCTCGCGCTGCGCCGCGTCCGCCACCACGACCCGGACCGGGTCGAGCACGCCATCGGACGCGGGGTCCGCTGGAACCTCGGCATGCAGTCCAAGGACGGCGGCTGGGGCGCGTTCGACGTCGACAACACCAGCCCGTTCCCCAACCGGTTGCCGTTCTGCGACTTCGGCGAGGTGATCGACCCGCCCTCCGCGGACGTCACCGCGCACGTCGTGGAGATGCTCGCGGTCGAGGGACTCGCGCACGACCCGCGTACCCGCCGGGGCGTCGAATGGCTGCTGGCCAACCAGGAGCCCGACGGCTCCTGGTTCGGGCGCTGGGGCGTCAACTACGTCTACGGCACCGGCTCGGTGGTCCCGGCCCTCGTCGCGGCGGGGCTGCCCGGCTCGCACCCGGCAATCCGGCGGGCGGTGGCCTGGCTGGAGGGCGTCCAGAACGAGGACGGCGGCTGGGGCGAGGACCTGCGCTCCTACGACGACGCCGCCGGATGGAGCGGACGCGGCTCCTCCACCGCCTCGCAGACCGGCTGGGCGCTGCTCGCCCTGCTGGCCGCGGGGGAGGGCGAGTCCAAGGCGGTGGAGCGCGGGATCGGCTGGCTCGCCGCGTCCCAGTTGCCCGACGGCTCCTGGGACGAGCCCTACTTCACGGGGACCGGCTTCCCGTGGGACTTCTCCATCAACTACCACCTCTACCGCCAGGTCTTTCCGCTGACCGCGCTCGGCCGCTACGTCAACGGAGAGCCCGACCTGGCGCGGGAGGCGGGCTGATGACCACCCGGCCCGCTCCGGCCCCGCTGCTGATCGCCTGCGCGCTCGGCATCGAGCAGCTCGCCCTGCGCAGCGGCGACCGCAGCGGCGCGGACGCACCCGTCACCGTGCTGCGGACGGGGATGGGCCCGCGGGCCGCCGAGCGGTCCCTCACCCGGGTCCTCGGCTACCCGGACCTGCGGGCGGCGGCCGTGCTGGCCACCGGGTTCTGCGCGGGGCTCGCCCCGGGCATGCACCCCGGCGACCTGGTCGTCGCCGAGGAGACCCGTGACCCGGACGGCACCACGCCGTGCGTGGGCGCTGACCTCCTCGTCAAGGAACTGGTGCGGGCCCTGCCCGGCCGCACCGTGCACACGGGGCCGCTGACCGGCTCCGACCACGTCGTGCGCGGTCACGAGCGGTCCGCCCTGCTCGCGACCGGAGCCATCGCCGTGGACATGGAGTCCGCGGCCACGCTGCTCGCCGCGGTCCGCGCGGGCACCCGTCCCGTTGCGGCCGTACGGGTGGTCGTGGACGCTCCGGAACATGAACTCGTCCGTATCGGCACGGTCCGCGGTGGAATATCGGCTTTCCGTGTTCTTCGTGCCGTGCTTCCCGCTTTCTTTGAATGGCACCGTTCTTTGTTGCTCCCTCGGAGGTGAGCCAGATGGCCATGCCGCTCCGGCAGTCCATGAAGGTCGCTGCATACCTGTTCGAACAGAAGCTCAGGAAGCGGGACAAGTTCGCCCTGCTCGTCGAGTTGGAACCGCTCTTCGCCTGCAACCTCGCCTGCGAGGGCTGCGGGAAGATCCAGCACCCGGCCGGTGTGCTCAAGCAGCGCATGCCCGTGGCGCAGGCCGTGGGAGCGGTCCTGGAGTCGGGCGCGCCGATGGTCTCCATCGCCGGCGGCGAGCCGCTGATGCACCCTCAGATCGACGAGATCGTGCGGCAGCTGGTCGCCAGGAAGAAGTTCGTCTTCCTGTGCACCAACGCCATGCTGATGCGCAAGAAGATGGACAAGTTCACGCCGTCGCCGTACTTCGCCTGGGCCGTGCACATCGACGGCCTGCGCGAGCGGCACGACGAGTCCGTCGCGAAGGAGGGCGTCTTCGACGAGGCGGTCGAGGCCATCAAGGAGGCCAAGCGGCGCGGCTTCCGCGTCACCACCAACTCGACCTTCTTCAACACCGACACCCCGCAGACGGTCATCGAGGTCCTGAACTACCTCAACGACGACCTGAAGGTCGACGAGATGATGCTGTCGCCCGCCTACGCCTACGAGAAGGCCCCCGACCAGCAGCACTTCCTCGGCGTCCAGCAGACCCGGGAGCTGTTCAAGAAGGCCTTCGCGGGCGGTAACCGGCGCCGTTGGCGGCTCAACCAGAGCCCGCTCTTCCTGGACTTCCTGGAGGGCAAGGTCGACTTCCCCTGCACCGCGTGGGCGATCCCGAGCTATTCGCTGTTCGGCTGGCAGAAGCCCTGCTACCTGATGAGCGACGGGTACGTGCAGACGTACCGGCAGCTGCTGGAGGAGACGGACTGGGACTCCTACGGCCGCGGCAAGGACGAGCGGTGCGCCAACTGCATGGCCCACTGCGGCTACGAGCCGACGGCGGTGCTCGCCACCATGGGCTCCCTCAAGGAGTCGATCAGGGCGGCCCGGGAGACCTTCACGGAAAGCCGCGGGTGACGTCGTGACCGCCGTTTCGCTGGGTCTGCCCGAGGTGCCGGTCCGGCCGATCGCGGAGCGCCGTGTCGCGCGGCGCATCCAGGTCGGGCCGGTCGCCGTGGGCGGGGACGCGCCCGTCTCGGTGCAGTCGATGACGACCACGCGCACCTCGGATGTGGGGGCGACGTTGCAGCAGATCGCGGAGCTGACGGCGTCGGGCTGTCAGATCGTCCGGGTCGCGTGCCCCACGCAGGACGACGCGGACGCGCTGGCGACGATCGCGAGGAAGTCGCAGATCCCGGTCATCGCCGACATTCACTTCCAGCCGAAGTACGTGTTCGCGGCCATCGACGCGGGGTGTGCGGCCGTCCGCGTCAACCCCGGCAACATCAAGCAGTTCGACGACCAGGTCAAGGAGATCGCGCGGGCGGCGAAGGAGACCGGCACCCCCATCCGGATCGGCGTCAACGCCGGTTCCCTCGACAAGCGCCTGCTTCAGAAGTACGGCAAGGCGACGCCGGAGGCGCTGGTGGAGTCGGCGCTGTGGGAGGCGTCGCTGTTCGAGGAGCACGACTTCCGGGACATCAAGATCTCGGTCAAGCACAACGACCCGGTCGTGATGGTCAACGCCTACCGGCAGCTCGCCGCGGCCTGCGACTATCCGCTGCACCTCGGTGTGACCGAGGCGGGTCCGGCGTTCCAGGGCACGATCAAGTCCGCCGTGGCGTTCGGTGCGCTGCTGTCCGAGGGCATCGGCGACACCATCCGGGTCTCCCTGTCCGCGCCGCCGGTCGAGGAGGTCAAGGTCGGCCTCCAGATCCTGGAGTCGCTGAACCTCAAGCAGCGCGGGCTGGAGATCGTCTCCTGCCCGTCCTGCGGGCGTGCGCAGGTCGACGTCTACAAGCTGGCCGAGGAGGTCACCGCCGGGCTGGAGGGGATGGAGGTCCCGCTCCGCGTGGCCGTGATGGGCTGCGTCGTCAACGGCCCCGGCGAGGCCCGCGAGGCCGACCTCGGTGTCGCCTCCGGCAACGGCAAGGGCCAGATCTTCGTCAAGGGCGAGGTCATCAAGACCGTCCCCGAGTCGAAGATCGTGGAGACCCTCATCGACGAGGCGATGAAGCTCGCCGAGCAGATGGAGCAGGACGGCATCGCCTCCGGCGAACCCGCCGTCACCGTGAGCTGAGCAGCACGGACCGAGAGGGGGCCCGACGTGACGAGGCTGGAGAACATCCGCGGACCGCGCGACCTGAAGGCGCTGTCCGAGCCGGAACTCGGTGAACTGGCCGAGGAGATCAGGGAGTTCCTGGTGCACGCGGTCACCAGGACCGGCGGCCATCTCGGACCCAACCTGGGCGTGGTGGAGCTGACCATCGCCCTCCACCGGGTCTTCGAGTCGCCCGTCGACCGCATCCTGTGGGACACCGGCCACCAGAGCTATGTCCACAAGCTGCTGACAGGTCGTCAGGATTTCTCGAAGCTGCGCGGCAAGGGCGGGCTGTCCGGCTACCCCTCCCGCGAGGAGTCCGAGCACGACGTCGTCGAGAACAGCCACGCCTCCACGGCGCTCGGCTGGGCCGACGGGCTGGCGAAGGCCCGCCAGGTGCAGGGCGGGAAGGGTCATGTGGTCGCGGTGGTCGGCGACGGCGCCCTGACCGGAGGCATGGCCTGGGAGGCGCTGAACAACATCGCAGCGGCCAGGAACCGGCCGCTGATCATCGTGGTCAACGACAACGAACGCTCCTACGCGCCGACCATCGGCGGACTGGCGAACCACCTGGCGACGCTGCGGACGACCGACAGCTACGAGCAGGTCCTCGCCTGGGGCAAGAAGGTGCTGCGGCGCACGCCCCTGATCGGCGGCACGGTCTACGAGGCCTTGCACGGCGCGAAGAAGGGCTTCAAGGACGCCTTCGCGCCGCAGGGCATGTTCGAGGACCTCGGACTCAAGTACGTCGGCCCGATCGACGGCCATGACGTCAAGGCCGTGGAGTCCGCCCTGCGCCGGGCCAAACGCTTCCACGGACCGGTCCTCGTGCACTGCCTGACCGAGAAGGGCCGCGGCTACGAGCCCGCGCTCGCCCACGAGGAGGACCACTTCCACACCGTCGGCGTGATGGACCCGCTCACCTGCGCGCCCCTCGCGCCGGCGGGCGGCCCGTCCTGGACGTCCGTCTTCGGCGAGGAGATCGCCCGGATCGGCGAGGAGCGGCCGGACGTCGTGGTGATCACCGCCGCCATGCTGCGTCCGGTCGGGCTGGGCGCGTTCGCCGAGCGGTTCCCCGACCGGGTGTGGGACGTCGGCATCGCCGAGCAGCACGCCGCGGTCTCCGCGGCCGGACTCGCCACCGGCGGCCTCCACCCCGTCGTCGCGGTCTACGCGACCTTCCTCAACCGGGCGTTCGACCAGCTCCTCATGGACGTCGCCCTGCACCGCTGCGGCGTCACCTTCGTCCTGGACCGGGCCGGTGTCACCGGCGTCGACGGCGCGTCGCACAACGGCATGTGGGACATGTCCGTCCTCCAGGTGGTGCCCGGTCTGAGGATCGCCGCCCCGCGCGACGCCGACCAGCTGCGGGCCCAGCTGCGCGAGGCCGTCGCCGTCGACGACGCGCCCACCCTGGTCCGCTTCCCGAAGGAGTCGGTCGGGCCGGCGGTCCCCGCGGTGGACCGGGTGGGCGGACTGGACGTGTTGCACCGGGGCGAGCACCCCGAGGTGCTCCTGGTCGCGGTGGGCGTCATGGCGGGGGTCTGCCTCCAGGCCGCCGACCTGCTCGAAGCCCGCGGGATCGGCTGCACCGTCGTCGACCCGCGCTGGGTCAAGCCCGTCGACCCCGCGCTGCCCGCACTCGCCGCCGGGCACGCCCTGGTGGCGGTCGTGGAGGACAACAGCCGGCAGTCCGGCGTCGGCGCGGCCGTCGCGCTCGCGCTCGGCGACGCGGAGGTCGACGTGCCGGTACGGCGGTTCGGGATTCCCGAGCAGTTCCTCGCACACGCCAAGCGGTCCGAGGTGCTGGCCGACATCGGGCTCACCCCCGTGGAGATCGCCGGGCGCATCGGCGCCGCTCTGGCCGCCCGGGACGAACGGGCCCGGAAAGAGCCCCGGACACCGAAGGCCGCCGAACCGGCCCGGAACGAGTCCTCCAAGGAGAGCAAGGAATGAACGACCCGGTCCGCAAGGGGGAGTTCGACCTCGGCGCGCTGCTCGCCGAGCGCGGGGCCGAACGCTACGAACTGCACGCCAGGCATCTCAACCACCAGTTGCCGCGCATGCTGCACACCATCGGCTTCGACAAGGTCTACGAGCGGGCCGAGGGCGCCCACTTCTGGGACGCGGACGGCAACGACTACCTGGACATGCTCGCCGGGTTCGGGGTGATGGGCCTCGGCCGCCACCATCCCGTGGTCCGGCGGGCGCTGCACGACGTCCTCGACGCCTCGCTCGCCGACCTCACCCGCTTCGACTGCCAGCCGCTGCCCGGCCTGCTCGCGGAGCGACTGCTCGCCCACAGCCCGCACCTGGACCGGGTGTTCTTCGGCAACAGCGGCACCGAGGCGGTCGAGACCGCCCTGAAGTTCGCCCGCTTCGCCACCGGCAGGCCGCGGGTGCTGTACTGCACGCACGCCTTCCACGGTCTGACCACGGGCTCCCTCTCCGTGAACGGCGAGGACGGCTTCCGGGACGGCTTCGCACCGCTGCTGCCCGACACCGCCGTCCCGCTCGGCGACCTCGACGCCCTGGCCCGGGAGCTGAGGAAGGGCGACGTCGCCGCGCTCATCGTGGAGCCGATCCAGGGCAAGGGCGTGCACGAGGCACCGCCCGGATACCTGCGGGCCGCGCAGGAACTGCTGCACCGGCACAAGGCCCTGCTCATCGCCGACGAGGTGCAGACGGGGCTCGGCCGCACCGGCGACTTCTACGCCTACCAGCACGAGGAGGGCGTCGAACCGGACCTGGTGTGTGTGGCGAAGGCGCTGTCCGGCGGCTACGTGCCGGTCGGCGCGACCCTCGGCAGGGACTGGATCTTCAAGAAGGTCTACTCCTCGATGGACCGCGTCCTCGTCCACTCGGCGAGCTTCGGCTCCAACGCTCAGGCCATGGCGGCGGGGCTCGCGGTGCTCTCCGTCATGGAGAACGAGCAGATCGTCGCCGGAGCCCGGGTCACCGGCGACCTGCTCCGGTCCCGGCTCGCCGCACTGGTGGACCGCTACGAGCTGCTGAGCGACGTACGCGGCCGGGGCCTCATGATCGGCATCGAGTTCGGACGGCCCAGGTCGATCAAGCTCCGGAGCCGCTGGACCATGCTCCAGGCCGCACGCAAGGGACTGTTCGCACAGATGGTGGTCGTCCCGCTGCTCCAGCGCCACCGCATCCTCACCCAGGTCTCCGGGGACCATCTGGAGGTCATCAAGCTGATCCCGCCCCTCGTCGTCGACGAACAGGACGTCGACCGGTTCGTCGAGGCGTTCACCGCCGTCATGGACGACGCGCACAGCGGCGGCGGCCTGATGTGGGACTTCGGGAAGACCCTGGTCAAACAGGCGGTCGCCAACCGCTGAGCCTAATTGCCTCGGAGGCAAGAAAATTGCCTCCAGGGCAAGGATCGGGCTCAATGGAGGCATGAGTCCCGCCGACCCGAGGGCGGCCGACGAGCCGTCCGGCGACCCGCCCGACGATCCTTCCGGCCCGTCGTCCGCCGAACTGCACGCCGTGGCGCCGCAATTGCGCGCGCTGCGCCGCCGGGCCTCGCTCACACTGGAGGCCGCGGCCCGCGCCGCGGGGCTGTCCCCGGCCCACCTCTCCCGGCTGGAGACCGGCCGTCGCCAGCCCTCGCTGCCGATGCTGCTCGCCGTGGCCCGGGTCTACGGTACGACGGTCTCCGAACTGCTCGGCGAGACGGTCCCCGAGCGCGACGCCGTCGTGCGCGCGGCCGACATGGACCCGACGCCGGCCGGCGGCTGGACCTACTGGCAGGCCGGAGCCCCGGGGCGCGGCATGCAGGCCCTGCGCGTACACGTCCCCTACGGCTCCCAGGGGGACATCGTGCGGGTCCATCCCGGCGAGGAGTGGCTGTACGTCGTCGAGGGGCGGCTCCGGCTGCGGCTCGGCGACACGGTGCACGTCCTCGCCCCTGGCGACAGCGCGCACTTCGACTCGCTGACCCCGCACCGGATCGCCGCCGCCGAGCGGACCGGTGCCGCCTTCCTGTTCGTCCACACGCTCTTGCAGAGCCCGACCGCCGCGCTGTGCCTCGGCCCGGCGGCGGGCCGCCCCGACCCGGGAGGGACGTCATGACCGAACCCACCGAACCGCGCGAGCGGTCCATGGAGGAGAAGTTCCCGCGCGCCCTGTGGGTGCGGCTGATCATCTACGTCGCCGTCGGCCACCTCTTCGCGGCCTTCGTCTACCTGCTGTTCACCCTGGGCGCCCGCAACCAGTAGCGGCGGGCACCCCGCGCGGGCACGCGGGGTGCGGACCCGCGCGGGCGCTTCAGTCCAGCAGACGCTCGCGCAGCCGGTCGCGCAGCGCTGGGGTCAGCCCCAGCCCCCGCTCCAGGTACGGGTCGACCCCGCCCCAGGTCTCCTCGATGGTCTCGAACGCGGCCGACAGGTACTCGGCACGTGCGTCGAAGAGCGGGCCGAGCAGCTCCATGATCTCGGGGGAGTAGGCCGAGGCGGCGGAGCCGCTGCGCCGCACCTTGTAGCGCCGGTGCGTGGCGTTCGACTCCAGGTAGTCGGCGACGATCGCGTCGCGCTCGACGCCGATGGCGAGCAGGGTGACCGCGATCGAGAGGCCCGCGCGGTCCTTGCCCGCCGCGCAGTGCATCAGCACGGGCACGCTGTCCTCCGCCATCGACAGCAGCACCCGGGAGTGCTCCGCGGTGCGCTCCCGGACGATGGTGCGGTAGGAGCCGACCATGCGGTCCGCTGCCTTGCCGTCGCCGAGTATCGCGCGCAGCTGGTCGAGGTCGCCGTCCCGCACCATCTTCCAGAACTCGCTGCCGTCCGCCGGGTCGCTCAGCGGGAGGTTCACGTTCCGCACGCCGGGCAGCTCCACGTCCGGGCCCTCCAGCTTCTGGTCCGCGGCGTTGCGGAAGTCGAAGATCGTGTGCAGGCCGAGCGTGGCGAGGAAGGCGGTGTCCTGCTCCGTCGCGTGCGCGAGATGGCCGCTGCGGAACAGCCGCCCCGGGCGCACCCGCCTGCCGTCCGTGGTGGGCAGGCCGCCCACGTCGCGGAAGTTGCGCACGCCGGCCAGCTCGGGCTCGGTCGACGGGACCTGCTGCGTCACGGGGGCTCCTCATCGTCGGCCGCCCGCCGACCGGCCGGACCCGGCGGCGCCCGGCGGCTGCTGTCTTCGGTCGCCTTCCCGACGATACGACATGGGTTCCTGAGGCAATGAGTTGTCCACAGGCGTTGCCTCCCCGCGCTCCCGCGCCGATGACGTCGATCCCTGCTCGCGCCTGCCCGCATCGGTGGGGGACGGACGGTCGAGACCGGCGCGGACGGCCGGACCCGGCGGCTCACCGGCACGACGAGCGGTCGCGCGCTCCGGCGGTGGCGGCCGGATCGACCTCGGGGTGCCGGCCCGCACCGACCGGGATGTGGACCTCCCGCAGCACCGATCCGCTCGGCCGGCTCGCCATCGACCCGCTCGCCATCCAGCACGGCTTCGGCCGGGTGCACCGGCCCGGATCACGGCGGCCCGGGTCACGGGCAACCCGATCACCCTGCCCGACGGCCGGGCCGGTTCCCCGCGCCTCCGCTTCGTGAGCGCCACGGCGGAGGTGCCGGGCGTCGGTACCGGGCGTCGGTGGCGGCCTCATCCGACGGAGCGAGGCCGAGCCGGCGCGGGAGCGGGAGTGGGGTGCGCTCCACAGGGAGATCAGGCCCGTCGTGCAGCAGGCGACCTCTACAGGCTGCGCGGCCCGGAGAGCGGACTCGGTGGCGTGCGGGAGGCGCCGCGGCGAGGCCGTGGTCCTCGCCGGGGCTCCGGAAGAGAGCCGGGGCGAGCGGCCCGCCCCGCTCCGGCTGCGCGGACTCGACGGGCGGGGATCTGCGAACAGGTCGAAACGGGCGAAATGTGCAGCGATGTGCCGCTGTGTCTTTACGGATTGTCCGTCGGTCCGTGCGGCGACCTCGACGCGATGGTGATCCGACTGCGCCACATCCGGCCCTTCTGTCCCTTTTGTATCCTTCATTCCAACTGGCCCTGGAATGGGGCGGCATGGGGTGCGCCGCGTGAGCAGGGTCATATTCGTGACGATGCGTTGCCGAGCGCCCATTCCAACGGGCCTTTGAATACGGGCTTCTTGAATGTCCGGAAAGATCGTCTTTCCACGGAGTGTGACCGCGAATTCCGCATGGATCAAGAAAGGGAGGCGTGGGAAATCCGCACCCAGTTGTCCGCGCGCTCCCCTCTCGCCTACGTTCTGCCTCAATCCGGACGGACGCCCAATCCTGCCGCCGCCCGGAATTCCGCACACTCACCCGTACACGGCAGGAGCGGGGGACCCACAGGTTCCGCGCCTGGTCCGGATTCCGGAACAGGCTAGGGGTACAGCCGCGCAGCAGCGCGGCCGGGCATCTCCAGCCCGCACCCGACAGCTCACCTCGCAGGCGCCGGAGAGGAATTCGCCATGCCCGCGAAGGGTAAGCACCGCCGTCCCAAGTCCCTGCGACTCACCCGCACGATCGCCGCGGCCGGCACCGGTGGCGCCGCACTCGCGCTGCCGCTGCTGGGAGCCACCGGCGCCCACGCCGCGACCCCCGCCGCCGCGCAGCACACGCAGAAGGCCGCCGCCGTCGCGCCGGCCGCCGCCAAGGCCGCCGCGCCGAGGACGTACGCGGTGAAGGCCGGAGACTACCTCGCCAAGATCGCCGGCGAGCAGCACGTCTCCGGGGGCTGGAAGAAGCTCTACGCCGACAACCGCTCCGCCATCGGCGGCGACCCGTCCCTGATCCACCCGGGCCTGAAGCTCTCGCTCGGTGCGAAGGCCGCCGCCCCGAAGGCCGCTGCTCCTAAGGCCGCCGCCCCGAAGGCCGCTGCTCCTAAGGCCGCCGCGCCGAAGACCGCGCAGGCCAAGCCCTCCGCCGCGAAGGCGGACACGGCCGGTACCGCCGCCAAGGCCGCCTCCACCAGCACCGGTTCGGGCTACACGCTCCCCGTGGCCGGCGCCACCATCGGCACCAACTACCACGTGGCGGGCAGCATGTGGTCCAGCGGCTACCACACCGGCACGGACTTCGTCGTCCCGACCGGCACGACCATCAAGTCCATCGCCGCGGGCACCGTCGTCTCCGCCGGCTGGGGCGGCGCCTACGGCAACCAGGTCGTCATCCAGCACGCCGACGGCCGGTACTCCCAGTACGCCCACATGTCGTCCCTGTCGGTCTCGGCGGGGCAGAGCGTGACCGAGGGCCAGCAGATCGGCCTCTCCGGCGCGACGGGCAACGTCACGGGACCGCACCTGCACTTCGAGATCCGCACCACGCCCGACTACGGCTCGGACATCGACCCGGTCGCGTATCTGCGCTCGCACGGCGTCGCCCTCGGCTGACCCGTGCTCCCGGTGACCTGCTCCTGACGGCAGGACCGCCTCCGAAGGCCGGACCCCACGATCCCCGGGGTCCGGCCTTCGGTGTGTCCGCCCGCGCGGCGGACGTCAACAGCCCCGGCGGAGGCTCTATTCCGCGATCGGCCACCTGGGGACGCGTGGTCTATCTCACCGGCCGTCAACCCCTCCCTACGGTCGCGTAGCTCACATCCCGCGGTGAATCATGGGCCGATGTGGCAGACCATTCGAAGAGTGACGGCAGATCAGTGATCGGGTCGTACGTCGCGGTGGGGGACAGCTTCACCGAGGGCGTCGGCGACCTCGGACCCGACGGCGCCTTCGTCGGCTGGGCGGACCGCTTCGCGGTCCTGCTCGCGGACCGGCGGCCCGAGGGCGACTTCGCGTACACCAACCTCGCGGTGCGCGGGAAACTGCTCGACCAGATCGTCGAGACGCAACTCGTGCGCGCCAAGGAGATCGGCCCGGACCTGGTCTCGTTCTGTGCGGGCGGCAACGACATCATCCGGCCCGGTACCGATCCCGACGACGTCGCGGAGCGCTTCGAGCGCGCGGTCGCCGACCTCACCTCGGCCGTCGGCACGGTGATGGTGACCACCGGTTTCGACACCCGTGGCGTGCCCGTGCTCCGGCATCTGCGGGGCAAGATCGCCACCTACAACGGCCACGTGCGGGCCATCGCGGACCGCTACGGCTGCCCCGTCCTCGACCTGTGGTCCCTCAGGACCGTCCAGGACCGCCGGGCCTGGGAGGGCGACCGGCTGCACCTGTCGCCGGAGGGGCACACCCGGGTGGCGCTGCGGGCCGGGCAGATCCTCGGCCTGGAGGTGCCGGCCGACCCGGACCAGCCCTGGCCGCCCCAGCCGCCGCGCGGCACCCTGGAGGTGCGCCGCGACAACATCCACTGGGCCCGCGAGTACCTGGTCCCGTGGATCGGCCGCCGGCTGCGCGGCGAGTCCTCCGGAGACCACGTCTCCGCCAAGGGCGCGCTCTCCCCGGACGACATCAAGACGCGCATCGCGTCGGTGGCCTGACCGGGCACCGGCGGGCGGCGCCCCGGGTCCGCGGACCCGGGGCCGGCCGCCGCGGGCGGTGCCGGCCGGGCCGCGGGCACGTGGGCGCGGGTGCGGCGCACCCGCTCCGGGTGGCGGGGGCCGACGTCCGCGGGCGGCCCGGCCGGTGACGGGGTGCGGCGGCCGATCAGCGCGGGCTCGACACCGACTCGACGCGATCCAGGCACAGTTCGCGCGCCAGCGCCTCGTCCGCCCACTGCTGGGTGCGGGCCCGCGACACGGTGCCTCCGTAGGCGGTCATCTGGACGGCCAGGCCGTCGAGCAGGGCGGTGAGGCGCAGTGCGGCGCCGGTCGGATCGGGGCACCGGAACTCGCCCGCGGCCACCCCTTCGGCGATCACCTCGGTGAGGGCCGCCTTCCACTGCCGGTCGAGGTCGCGGGTGACCTCCAGCAGGGCCGGCTCGCGCAGGGCGGCGGCCCAGCCCTCGATCCACAGCCGCCACCCCTTGGCCTGGCCGGTGGGCGCGTACCAGCGCACGGCGCTCCGCAGCCGGCGCAGGGCGGTCGTACGGCGGCCCAGCAGCTTGCGCAGATGGGCGAGGTCGTCCTCGGCCGCGTAGGTGAAGGCCGCGGCCACCAGCTTCTCCTTGGTCGAGAAGTGGTAGAGCACCAGTGCGTTGCTCACGCCGAGGGACGAGGCCACGTCGGCGATCCGTACCGCCGCCACGCCGCGTTCCTGGATCTGCTCGACGGCGGCCCGCAGCAACTCCTCGCGCCGCTCGGCCACGCTCAACCGCACTCTCGCCACGCGCCAACCCTACACACGCGTCCCGGTCCGGCCGGACACGCGTTCGCGTCATCCGTACCAGCCGAACCGCTCTGCGATGGCCGGCAGCCGGTCGGCGGCGATCGCGTGGGCGGCGACGCGCGGTGACGTCCCGTCGGTCTCCGCGCGGCCGAGCGTGCGCCCGACGAGTGCGCGCAGGGCGCGGCGGATGTGGGCGAACGCCTCGTCCGCGTCGGCGTCGATGTCGCCGAACAGCGTCCACCACCACCACGCGTTCGTCGCGGAGTTGACCACCACGTCCGGCAGCACGGTGACCCCGCGGGCCGCCAGCAGGTCCTCCGCGTCCGGCAGGACGGGCATGTTGGCGGCCTCGGCGATCCAACGCGCCCTGATCCGGGCCTGGTTCACCGGGTCGATCGCGTACGAGACCGCGGCCGGCACCAGCACCTCGGCGTCCGCGGACAGCCAGGCGTCGCCCGCGAGTTCGCGGTCGCCCGGGCGCAGCGCCGCGCGGTCCACGGTCCCGTGGGCGTCCCGTGCGGCGAGCAGCGCCTCGACGTCCAGGCCGTCGGGGTTCGCGACGGTCCCCTTGATGTCGGCGACGGCCACCACCCGCAGGCCCGCCCGGCGGAGGAACCGTGCCGTGGCGCCACCCATCGTGCCGAGGCCCTGGACGGCGACCCGCGCTCCGGCGGGCGCGACCCCGGCCCGGTCCAGCGCCGTGAGGACCGACTCGGCGACGCCGCAGCCGCCGGCCAGTTCGTCGAGCCCGATGCCGTCGACCTCGACCGCGAAGGCGTCCGCGAGCCGGCGCCGGGCCGCGTCCGCGTCGTCGAGCAGCGGGTAGACCGCCTGTACGGACGAGGCGAGCCCGGCCTCGCCGGCCGCCCGGTCCACCACGTCCTGGGAGAGGCCGAGGTCCTCCCCGGTCGTCCAGCACGCCTCGACGTACGGGCGCACGGCCCTCAGGTAGCGCACCAGCAGGCCGTACGCCCCGGGGTCGCGCGGATCGCAGTCGATCCCGCCCTTGGCGCCGCCCAGCGGCACGTACCGGGCGGCGGGGTCGTAGTGCAGCGCCTCCTTCACCGTCATCCCCCGGGCCAGCCCGGTGACCTCCTCCAGCGTGCAGCCCGGCCGCATCCGCAGACCGCCGCTCGCCACCCCGCGCACCAGCCGGTCGACGACGAGGAAGCCGCGGCGGCCGGTGACGTGGTCCGTCCAGGTGAGCGACATCAGGGGGGCGGGGGGCGGGACATGCACGGGGTTCTCCTCGGGGGGCGGCCGCGCCGGGGGCGGACGGGGCATCCTCCGTGCCGGGTCCCGCGGGCAATTACTGAATAGGCGTTCAGTATCGAAACCGGTGCGCCGTCCTGTCAACGCGCGCGGCGGCGCCGCGCCACGGTGCCCCGCGCCCGGGGGCCGGGCGCGGGCGGTCCGCAGAACGTTCCCGCCGGGAGGAAGAAGCGGATGCGGGCCGGGGTTGAGGGGACACGGGCCGGCGGCGGGCGTCGCGCCGTGACCCGGGCGACGCGGCGCCGCCGGCGGCGCCGACCATAATGAAATCCTGACCGACTCCTCGTGGAGGTATCCGTGACCGGTTTCCGTACCCTGAGCTCCGGGCTCCGCGCGCTGCGGCCCGCCGCCTTCGGAGCCGATCCGGGTGGTGCGCGTCTGGAGCGCATCCGCAGATCACCGAACTTCGCGGACGGCGTCTTCCGGAACCCGCTGAGCGCCCGCACCCGCCCCGACGCTTCCATGCTGGAGTTCGCGAGGGTCTACTTCCGCAAGGAGGAGCGCGTCCTGCGCTCCCCCGAGGGGACCGTTCCCGTCCACGCGACGACGGTCGCCGACCTGGCCCGGCCCGCCGCGACCGGCCTGCGGCTCACCTGGATGGGGCACTCCAGCGTCCTCGCCGAGATCGACGGGCACCGCGTGCTCTTCGACCCCGTCTGGGGCGAGCGCTGCTCACCCTTCGCCTTCGCGGGTCCCCGGCGGCTGCACCCGGTCCCGCTGCCGCTCGCGGCGCTCGGGCCGGTCGACGTCGTGGTGATCTCCCACGACCACTACGACCACCTGGACATGCCGACGATCAAGGCCCTGGCCGGTACGGACACGGTGTTCGCGGTCCCGCTGGGCGTGGGTGCCCACCTGGAGCGCTGGGGCGTGGCGGAGGACCGGATCAGGGAGCTGGACTGGAACGAGTCGGCCGGGATCGGCGGGATCAAGCTGACGGCCACCCCCGCCCGCCACTTCTGCGGCCGGGGCCTGCGCAACACCCAGCACACCCTGTGGGCCTCCTGGGTCGTCGAGGGCGACGCGCACCGGATCTACCACAGCGGCGACACCGGCTACTTCCCCGGCTTCCAGGACATCGGCGCGGCCCACGGGCCGTTCGACGCGACGATGATCCAGATCGGCGCGTACAGCGAGTACTGGCCGGACATCCACATGACGCCCGAGGAGGGCATGCGCTCCCACCTGGACCTCCAGGGCGGCCGGCCGGCCGGCGTGATGCTGCCGATCCACTGGGCCACGTTCAACCTGGCGAACCACGGCTGGGCCGACCCGGGCGAGGGCACCGTGGCGGCCGCCCGGGCGGCCGGCGCGACGGTCGCCCTGCCGCGGCCCGGCGAGCCCTTCGAGCCGACCGCCGAGACGGTTCCCGGCGAGCCGTGGTGGCGCGCGGTGGCCCGCACTCCGCGGGGCGGCCGGCCGGCCGCCGCGGAGCCGGCCGCCGGTACGCCGCGTGACACCGCCGACGGCTCGACGGACGGCACGGGGGACCCCGAGGCGGTGCCCGCGGGCTGACCGGCCGGTCGACGGCGAGGGCCGGGGAGCCGCGGGCTTCCCGGCCCTCGCCCTGTCCGTGACCGGTTCCGACCAGGTCCGATCAGAGATGAACCGCGGCCGAACGGGTGTCCAGACATTCCGTCGATCGGTTGTGCGAGGCGTCATACCAGAGCGGGACCCTGACCGGGGGACTTTGTCAACAGCCCATCGCAGATGACGCGTTGACGACTACTGTCAGTTGCCGTCGGGCGACGCAGAGCCGATTTCCTCGGCTCTCGCGACCGGCATCAGATGGCGCATGCCCGAGTCGCAGACCCGCGGGAGCCCCGTGCCCCCGACGCATCCAGTACGAGGACGCCGATGTCTCACCTTCGCGCACCGGCCGCACGCGCAGAGCGCCGCGAGGGCGGACGCCACGGCCGGCCCGCCCGCGCCGCCCCCGCGCCGCCCGAGACGCACCTGCGGCCCCAGTTGCTGCGCCTCGCCGTGCTGCCGCCCACCGCGGTGGCCCTCAGCGCGTGCGCGGCCGTGCTGTTCACCGTCCGCTCCGCCGGCGCCCGTCCCGGCCCCGGTCTCTGGGCGGTCCTCGCCGGAGCGGTGTCCGTCGCCATGGCGGGCATCCTGATCGCGGCCGTCGCCGCCGACCGCGCCGCGCGGTCGGTGGGGGAGCGGGCCGCCGCCCTGCGCCGCGCCGGCGCGCGCCACGAGGCCGAACTGCGCACCGTCGTCGAGGGCCTGGAGCGCGGTGAGCAGCCGTCCGCCCGCACCCCCCGGTCCCGGCCCGCTCCGGACGCGGACGAGTTCGACCTGCTCGCCGCCGACATGTCCCGTGCCCACGACGGCGCCGTCGCCGCCGTCGTCCGGGCGGCCCGGCTCCCCGGCCGCGCGGTCGGCGAACGCCAGGTCGAGGTCTTCGTCAACCTCGCCCGGCGCCTGCAGTCCCTGGTGCACCGCGAGATCTCCCTCCTCGACGAGCTGGAGAACGAGATCGAGGACCCGGACCTGCTCAAGGGCCTCTTCCACGTCGACCACCTCGCCACCCGCGTCAGGCGCCACGCCGAGAACCTCGCCGTGCTCGGCGGCGCCGTCTCGCGCCGCCAGTGGAGCAACCCCGTCCCCATGACCGAGGTGCTGCGCGCCGCCGTCGCCGAGGTCGAGCAGTACGCGCGGGTCAAACTCGTGCCCCCGGTCGAGGGAACCCTGCGCGGCCACGCCGTCGCCGACGTGATCCACCTGCTCGCCGAACTCGTCGAGAACGCCACCGTCTTCTCCGCCCCGCACACCGAGGTGCTGCTCCGGGTCGACCCCGTCACCTCCGGGCTGGCCGTCGAGGTGGAGGACCGCGGCCTCGGCATGCAGCCGGGCGAACTGAACAGGATGAACGCCCTGCTGGCCGACCCCGACCGGGTCGACGTCGCGAGCCTGCTCCAGGACGGCCGCATCGGCCTGTACGTGGTCTCCCAGCTCGCCCGCCGCCACCGCATCCACGTCCGCCTCCAGAGCAACATCTACGGCGGCGTCCAGGCCGTGCTCGTCGTGCCCGAGGAACTGGCCGGCGCCGCGGCGAGCGGGCGCGACGACGCCGGCGGCCGGCAGCGGCCGGGCGGCGGCCACCCGCGGCCCGCGGCGCCCCGGAGCACGCAACCGCTCCCCGGACAGGCGCCCGCCGCCGCGGGACCGGCCGTTCCCACGCCCCGGCGGACCCAGCCGGCACCGTCCCCGGGGGAGGCGGCCGTGCCGCCGAGCCGCACCCCGGGCGCCGGCCCCGCGCCGCTGCCCACCCGCACCGGCCGCGCCGCACGCCCCACCCCCGCCGACGCCGTCCCCGGCATCCGCGCCGAGGACCGCGGCGCCGCCGACGGGAACGCGGGGATGCCGCCCGTGCCCCGGTCGGGGGCCGTCCAGGGCACCCCGGCCAGGCCGCACCTGCCCCGACGGCGCGCCCAGGAGCACCTCGTCCCGCAGCTGCGGGAGGCCCCCGCCCCCCGGAACGACGCCGAGCAGGCCGGCGGCCACGATCCGGGGCTCATGGCCGCGTTCCGGCGCGGCATCGGCAGGGCGGAGGCCGACCACGCGCGAGCGGCGGGCGGGCCGGAAGCCGACACCGGCACCGCCGGGACCGGCGCCCTGCCGGCCGGTCCCGGGACGCTCCCCGGCACCGCCGACCCGCTCCGCGCGCACCCCGGCCCCGCCGCCGCGCACCCGGACCTGCCGGGGCCCGGCCCGCGCCACCGGGCCGACCGCCCCGCCGGACCGGCTCATCGGCCGCCGGCGCGGGCCGGCGACCGCTCCGGCGACCAGGGACACCCGTACCCCGTCCCCTCCCACCCCGCGGACACCGGCCCCGGGGACGGCGATCACCGCGCGGTCACGCCCCGGGGCCGCGTCCACGAGGCGCCCTCCGGCCCCGGCCCGGACCCGGACGGCCCGATCCCGCCCGGCCGCGCCCCCGGCGACCCGGCCCGCCGGACGCCGGCGGCAGCGCTTCCCTTCCGCCCGCGACCGCGGCCGCTGCCCACGGAGCACACGCCCCCGGCCGACGGCACGACGCCGCTCACCGGCCGCGGGGACGACCCGAGGCCCCCCGGCCCGGCCGCGGCGAACGGCACCGTCGCCGCCCACCCGGCCGAGGCGCACCCCGCCCACCCGGGGGCGCCGCACGACGGCGGGGACACCGCGCCCGGACCCGGCCGCACCGCCCGGCCCCACGGGGGCGCCCCGGGCGGATGACCACCTCTTCGGGCGCCCCCGCCCCGCCACCGACCCACCGGGAAGCCCCGCACCTCCCCCCACCGCTCCCGCAGACCTTCGCACCCCCAAGGAGTCCATCCCCCATGGCGAGCGATGCGCCGACCGGCCGCGTTCTTGACCTCGACTGGCTGATGAGCGGCCTCGTCCAGCGCGTACCCCACACCACGAGCGCCGTGCTGCTCTCCTGCGACGGACTGGTCAGGTCCGTCCACGGCCTCGATCCGGACAGCGCCGACCACATGGCCGCGCTGGCGTCCGGCCTCTACTCCCTCGGGCGCAGCGCCGGCGCACGCTTCGGGGACGGCGGCGACGTCCGGCAGGTCGTCGTCGAACTCGACGCGACCCTGCTGTTCGTCACCACGGCGGGCTCCGGCACCTGCCTGGCGGTCCTCGCCGGCCGCGAGGCGGACGCCGCGGTACTGGGCTACGAGATGGCCATGCTGGTCAAGAGCGTGCGTCCCTACCTCGTCACCGCGCCCCGGCAGCACGCCGTCGAAACCCCGGCGATCAGGCCGTGAGCGCGACCACGGCCGGGGACGAGCCGTGGCTCGACGACGCGGCGGGGCGACTGGTGCGCCCCTACACCGTCAGCAACGGCCGCACCCGACCGTCGACCGCGCTCGACCTCCTCTCGCAGGTCATGGCCACCGGGGCCACCCCGCTCGGCTACCTGGGGCCCGAGCACAGCCAGGCACTCGAACGGTGCCGGGCACCGGTCTCCGTCGCGGAGATCGCCGCCCATCTGCACCTCCCGGCGGCGGTCACCAAGGTGCTGCTGTCCGACCTCGTCGACTGCGGGGCGCTCACCACCAAGCCCCCGGAGTTCCACCACAACCCCACTGACCGGTCCCTTCTGGAGGCAGTGCTCGATGGACTACGACGACAGCTCTGACCCCTTCCCCACCGCACTGAAGATCCTGGTGGCGGGAGGGTTCGGGGTCGGCAAGACGACTTTCGTCGGCGCGGTGAGCGAGATCGCGCCGCTCAGCACGGAGGAACTGCTCACCACCGTCAGCGCCGCGACCGACCGACTCGACGGCATCGAGAACAAGGTCGAGACGACCGTCGCGATGGACTTCGGCCGGATAACCCTGGACCCGGAACACGTGCTGTACCTGTTCGGCACGCCCGGCCAGGAGCGCTTCTGGTTCATGTGGGACGAACTGAGCGAGGGCGCGCTCGGCGCGGTGATCCTCGCCGACACCCGGCGCCTGGAGGACTGCTTCGCGGCGGTCGACTTCTTCGAGCAGCGCGGTCTCGGCTTCATCGTCGCGGTGAACGAGTTCGACGGCTCCCACCGCTACGGCCCCGACGAGGTGCGCGCCGCCCTCGACCTGGACCCCGCGATCCCGGTCGTGCCCTGTGACGCCAGGATCTCCAGTTCCGGCGTGCAGACCCTGCTCACCCTGGTCCGGCACCTGCTCGCCCACGCCCCCGGCCGCGCGCCGAGCCAGGGAGCGCGCCTGTGACGTACGACCCGCCCCGCCCCGCCGGGCGCCTGCTGCTGACCCCCGAGGACAAGGACGCCGCGGCCCGGCTGCGGCGGCTGCGCGTTCTGGGGCTCGGCGAGCGGGCCGAGCCCGTCCTCGACGCGTTCGCGGACCGCCTGGCGCGGACCGCCGCGGCTCCCTACGCCAAGGTCACCTTCATCGGCGAGGAACAGCAGTTCTTCGCGGGGCTGCACACGCCCGGCCGTGGGGGCCGGGCGGCGGGCGGCGCCGCGACGGCTGCCGGGGAGCCGCCGGTGGAGCGTCGGCGGGGCCGGGACCACGGTTTCTGCCCGCACGTCGTGGTCCGCCGCAAGGCCCTCGTCCTGGAGGACGTCCGCGACTATCCGCGTTTCGCCGGCAATGCGCTCGTCGGGGAATTCGGCGTCCGCGCCTATCTCGGCGCACCCCTCATCGACGGCAGCGGCATCGCCCTGGGCGCGATCTGCGTCGAGGACGTCGTCCCGCGCCCGTGGGGGAGGCCCGGGCTGGACACCATCAAGGCGATGGCGGCGGAACTGGCCGGGCAACTCGAACGGCGGGCGGCGGCCACGGGCATCTGACCCGCCGCGCCACGGGGGCGCCGCCCACCGGGAACCGCTCCCGGAGGGCGGCCGCAGCCCCGTCCCCACCGGCCCGCACAGCGGTTTTCCGGGCGTCCCCGGGATCGGCGGGAAAAGCGAAAGCGCGGAAAGCCGGGGGGAGAAAACGGGGGCGTGAAGGAAAGCTGGGGCCGCGCTTAAGAAAACCTCGATGGACCGGAGGTACCGTCGTAGGGCAGATTCCTCAGGGAATTCACCCCTCTTCCCGGTACGGGCTGCCTTCGGCACGCTCATTCCCGGGACCTCACGCACAGGAGCCGTCTCGTGAAGGCGCTGGTCAAGCAGAAGGCGGAGCCCGGGCTCTGGCTCACGGACGTCCCCGAGCCGCAGGCCGGCCCCACGGACGTGCTGATCAAGGTCCTCAGGACCGGCATCTGCGGCACCGACCTGCACATCCGCAACTGGGACGGCTGGGCGCAGCAGGCCATCACCACGCCGCTCGTCCTCGGCCACGAGTTCGTCGGCGAGGTCGTGGAGACCGGCCGCGACGTCGCGGACATCGCCGTCGGCGACCTCGTCAGCGGTGAGGGGCACCTCGTCTGCGGCAAGTGCCGCAACTGCCTGGCCGGCCGGCGTCACCTGTGCCGGGCCACCGTCGGCCTCGGCGTCGGCCGGGACGGCGCGTTCGCCGAGTACGTCGTGCTGCCCGCCGGCAACGTCTGGGTGCACCGCGTCCCCGTCGACCTCGACGTCGCGGCGATCTTCGACCCGTTCGGCAACGCCGTGCACACCGCGCTGTCCTTCCCGCTGGTCGGCGAGGACGTCCTGATCACCGGCGCCGGCCCGATCGGCCTGATGGCCGCCGCCGTGGCCCGCCACGCGGGCGCCCGCAACGTCGTCATCACCGACGTCAGCGAGGAGCGCCTGGAACTGGCCCGCAAGATCGGCGTCAGCCTCGCGCTCAACGTCGCCGGCTCCACGATCGCGGACGGGCAGCGCACGCTCGGCCTGCGCGAGGGCTTCGACATCGGCCTGGAAATGTCTGGCCGCCCCGAGGCCCTGCGCGACATGATCGCCAACATGACGCACGGCGGCCGGATCGCGATGCTGGGCCTGCCCTCCGAGGAGTTCCCGGTCGACTGGTCCCGGATCGTCACGTCCATGATCACGATCAAGGGCATCTACGGCCGCGAGATGTTCGAGACGTGGTACGCGATGTCGGTCCTGCTGGAGGGCGGTCTCGACCTCGCCCCCGTGATCACCGGCCGGTACGGATTCCGCGACTACGAGGACGCGTTCGCCGACGCCGCCAGCGGCCGTGGCGGCAAGGTCATCCTCGACTGGACCCTCTGAGGACTCTAAGGAACTGATGATGTTCGACTCCGTCCGTGACGACCTGCGCTCCACCCTCGAAGAGATCAGCGCCGCCGGGCTGTACAAGCCCGAACGGGTCATCGGCACCCCGCAGTCCGCGACCGTGAGCGTCACCGCCGGTGGCCGCCCCGGCGAGGTCCTCAACTTCTGCGCCAACAACTACCTCGGTCTCGCCGACCACCCCGAGGTCGTCGCCGCCGCCCACGAGGCCCTGGACCGCTGGGGCTACGGCATGGCCTCCGTTCGCTTCATCTGCGGGACGCAGGAGGTGCACAAGGAACTGGAGGCGCGGCTGTCCGCCTTCCTCGGGCAGGAGGACACGATCCTCTACTCCTCCTGCTTCGACGCCAACGGCGGCGTGTTCGAGACCCTGCTGGGCGCCGAGGACGCGGTCATCTCCGACGCCCTCAACCACGCCTCGATCATCGACGGCATCCGGCTCTCCAAGGCCCGCCGCTTCCGCTACGCCAACCGCGACATGGCGGACCTGGAGGCGCAGCTCAAGGAGGCGTCCGACGCCCGCCGCCGGCTCATCGTGACCGACGGTGTCTTCTCGATGGACGGCTACGTGGCTCCGCTCAAGGAGATCTGCGACCTCGCCGACCGCTACGACGCCATGGTCATGGTCGACGACTCGCACGCCGTCGGCTTCGTCGGCCCCGGCGGGCGCGGCACCCCGGAGCTGCACGGCGTGATGGACCGCGTCGACATCATCACCGGCACGCTCGGCAAGGCCCTCGGCGGTGCCTCCGGCGGTTACGTCGCGGCGCGTGCCGAGATCGTCGCCCTGCTGCGCCAGCGGTCGCGCCCGTACCTCTTCTCCAACACCCTCGCCCCGGTGATCGCGGCGGCGTCCCTGAAGGTGCTCGACCTGCTGGAGTCCGCCGACGACCTGCGGGTGCGGCTCGCCGAGAACACCGCCCTGTTCCGCTCCCGGATGACGGCGGAGGGCTTCGACATCCTCCCCGGCGACCACGCCATCGCGCCCGTCATGATCGGCGACGCCTCGGTCGCCGGCCGGATGGCCGAGCTGCTGCTGGAGCGCGGCGTCTACGTCATCGGCTTCTCGTACCCGGTCGTCCCGCAGGGCAAGGCCCGTATCCGGGTGCAGCTCTCCGCCGGGCACTCCACCGAGGACGTCAACCGCGCCGTGGACGCCTTCGTGGCGGCGCGGGCGGAACTCGGCGCCTGACCCGCGCGTCCGTTCCGGCGGCGGGGAGGCGCGCGTCCGCCCCGCCGCCGGAACGGACCGGCCTCCGCCCCGCCGCCGGAACGGACCGGCCTCCGCCCGGAGGCCGGCCCGGAGCCCCGCCGATGGCGGGAAGAGCGGTGTGACCTGAGAGAATCGGTCGCATGATCGAGGCGCGGCGGCTCCACATCCTTCGTGCGGTGGCGGACCACCGCACGGTGACGGCGGCTGCCGCCGCGCTGTACCTGACCCCCTCGGCGGTCTCGCAGCAACTGACCGCCCTGGAGCAGGAGACTGGCCACCGGCTCGTCGAGCGGGGCGCCAAGGGCGTGACGCTCACCCCGGCCGGGGAGATCCTGCTCGGCCACACCCACGCCGTACTCGCCCAACTGGAGCGTGCGGAGGCCGAGTTGGCCGCCTACGGCTCGGGGTCGGCCGGGACGGTGACGGTGGCCGCCTTCGCCACCGGCATCAACCTCGTCGTGGCCCCCGCACTGTCCCGCCTCGCCGTCGCCGCCCCCGGCATCCGCCTGCGCATCCAGGACGCGGAGGGCGACGCCAGCCTGCCGATGGTCCTCGACCGGCAGGTCGACATCGCGGTGGCCGTCGAGTACCGGGGCGCGCCGGACGCGGACGACCCGCGGCTGACGCACGTCCCGCTCTACGCCGAGCCCTTCGACGCGGTGGTCCCCGTCGCGCACCGGCTGGCCGGCGCGGAGGAGGTGCCGCTCGCCGAACTGGCCAAGGACCCCTGGATCGGCCCCTACCCGGGCAACCCCTGCCACGACGTGGTGGTGCTGGCCTGCGAGAGCGCGGGGTTCCAGCCGCGCCTCGAACACTCCTCGGACGACTTCCGCGCCGTCGTCGCGCTCGCCTCGGCGGACGCCGGCGTGGCCCTGGTGCCCCGCTCGGCGCTGCGCGGCATGGACCTCACGGGGGTGGTCGTCCGCCCCGTCGACGGCACGGCCCCCACGCGGCGGGTCTTCGCCGCCGTCCGCCGGGGCGCCGAGCGGCACCCGCTGATCCGCCCCGTCCTGGAGGCGCTGACGCAGGCCGCGACCGCCGACTGACGCGCGGCCGGCAGCGGGCGGCGGGCGCCCGGTCCGCCCCGCCCGGACGGCTGACCTCGGCGGGCGGCGTCGGGGAGGCCGGACGGCCGTCTCCGCCGCCCCGGGGAGACGCGCCGCGGCGACCCGGGTCCTCGCCTTCGCCTTCGCTTCCGCCTCCGCCGCCGAGCCCGCCGCATGCGGCTCCGGCCGCACCCGCGGCCCGCCCTCCGCCGTCCCGGCCGCGGTCCGGACAGCGCGGCGGCCGGGCAGCGGACGGCCCGGCCCACCCGGAACCAGGCCGTTCCCTCGTCGCGACGCCCGCGCGGGCGCACCGCCGCACGGCGGCCGTTCCCCACGCCGCCCGACCCGCGGACGCGCAGCACCGGTCCGGTCCCGCACCCCCGGCCGAGCCGTCGCCGCCGGCGCCCGCGACCGGGCGGCGCGCCACGGGAACCGCCGCCGGGACCACACGCCCAGGACTGCGGGGGAGAGGTGGCGCCCGCACACCCGCCGCCGTCGGGTGCGTGCGTGCCCGCCGTTGTCGGTGCCGTTGACTACCGTTGCGTCCCATGCCGGATGCCGACGACGTACGACGGATCGCCCTCTCCCTGCCGGAGACCACCGAGAAGACCGCCTGGAGCATGCCCACCTTCCGGGTGGCGGGCAAGATGTTCGCCACGCTGCCCGAGGCCGAGACCTCCATCGCCGTGCGCTGCCCCAAGGAGGAGCGCGACGAACTGGTGCTGGCCGAGCCCGCCAAGTTCTGGATCGCCGGCCACGAGGCCGGCTTCGCCTGGGTCCGCGCCCGGCTCTCCGCCCTGGAGGACGAGGCGGAGCTGCGGGACATCCTCACCGACTCCTGGAGACAGGCGGCGCCGCCCCGGCTGACCGGGGCCCACCCCGAACTCGGCTCCCCGTCCACCGGCTGATACGCCGCGGGCGCCGTCGGTGCCCCGTGGCATGATCCGGAAACAGGAGCGCTGCGGGGGCGGGCGGCTTCGCGGGGGAGCCGTGCGCCGGGGCCGGGGAGGGGTGTGGGCAGGTGGGCGGAACGCCGTCGAGTGAGGAACGGTGCGCAGGTGCCGCCCCGCCGGGCGCGGGCGGCGTGCCCGACCGGCCCGCCGCGGGCCGCCGGGCCGTCTGGTCCCGGGACTTCGCCCTGTTCTTCGTGGCCAGGGCCCTCGCCCGGCTTGGCGACACCATGCTGCCGGTGGCGCTGGCCGCCGGGCTCCTTCAGTACGGGTACGGGGTGGGGGCGGTCGGCCTCGCCATGGCGGCGTCCGCCGCCGCCTTCGCGGGGCTCGTCGTCTTCGGCGGCGTGATCGCCGACCGGTTCGACACCCGCAAGCTGATGATCGGGGCCGACCTGGTGCGGCTGGGCGCCCAGTCCCTGGCCGCGGCGCTCTTCTTCACCGGCCATGTCGTCCTCTGGCAGGTCTGTGTGATCGGCGCGGTCAACGGTGTGGCGGGCGCGGTCTTCCAGCCCGGCGTCGCCAGCACGGTGCCGCGGCTCGCGGCCGACGTGCAGGGCGCGAACGGCGCCGTCCGCATCGCCGAGTCCGGGGCCCAGCTCGCCGGCCCGGCGCTCGCCGGCCTGCTCGTCGCCTTCGCCTCGGCCGGCGGTGTCTTCGTCGCCCACGCTGCCACGTTCGCGCTGAGCGCCCTGTGCCTGCTGCTGCTCCGGCTGCCGCCGGACGCGCCCGGCGGCCGGGCCCGCGGTGCCGGCTTCCGCGCCGATCTCGCCGAGGGCTGGCGCGAGTTCCGATCCCGCACCTGGCTCTGGGCGGTCATCGTCATCTGGTGCGTCTACATGATCGCCGTCTGGGGGCCGACCGTCCCGCTGGTGGCGACCGAGGTGGTGCGCGAGCACGGCCCGCACGCCTACGGGCTGATCAACTCCGCGCTCGGCGCCGGCACCGTCCTCGGCGGACTGCTCGCGCTGCGCCTGCGGCCGCGCCGCATGCTGCGTGCCGGGTCCGTCGCCCTGTTCGCCTTCGCCTGCTTCCCCGCGTCGGTCGGCGCCGGACTGGGCGTCGGGGCCATCGCCGCGGGAGCGGTGGTCGCCGGCACGGGGATGTCCGTGTGGGGCGTCATGTGGGCGACCAGCGTGCAGACGCAGGTCGCCCCCGACGTCCTCAACCGCATCCACGCCTACGACGTCGCGGGCTCGCTGGCGATGATGCCCGTCGGCCAGGCGCTCGCGGGACCCGCGGCCACGGCCCTCGGCGCCGACCGGGTCCTGCAGATCGGCGGGGTCATGAGCCTCGTCGTCGCCGCGGCTCTGCTGTGCGTGCCCGCCGTACGGGGCCTCGTGCGGGCCGACGGGCCCGTGCCCCGGCTCCGGGACGCCGTGCCGGCCGCGCCGGCGGGACACCGGGCCGGCTGAGGCCGCGGAGGCGGCACGGGCCGGTGTGCCCGGGCCGGGCGGAGGCGGAGCGGGACGGCCGCTCAGGCCCCTGCGCCCGCGGCGAGGAAGGCGTCGATCCGCTCGCGCAGCGACCGGGCGTCCAGACCGTGCGCGCTCACGTGTTCCTGGACCGTCCCGTAGCGGCGCAGCTCACCGCGCCCGACCCCCAGCCCGAGCAGGCGGTGGGGCACGTCGGCGAGCGCCCGGGCCGCGGCGGCCGTCGAGGTGCCGGCCAGGTACGGCTCGACCAGGACCACGTCGGTGCCCGCCGTCCCGGTGGCGGCCCGCAGGGCGGCCGTGTCGACGGGGCGGACGGTGGTCGCGTAGAGCACCGTCACGTCGCGCTCCCGCACGGCCTCCAGCACGGCGTCGAGCATCGGCCCCACGGCGACCACCACGCCCCGGCGGCCCTCCCGGACCGTGTGCCAGTGCGTCCCGTCGACCTCGGTCGCGTGCGCGTTGGCCTGCGTGGAGAGCCGGACGTACACCTTGTCGTCGCCGGCCGCGACGGCGTGCCGCAGCAGGGTCTCCGCCTCGTCGGGGTGGCCCGGCACGTGCACGGTCCAGCCCTCCAGCGTGTCCAGCAGCGCCACGTCGCCCGGCGCCATGTGGGTGAGGCCGCCCGCGGGCCAGTCGAAGGAGGCCGCCGCGCTGACCAGGACGGCGCCGGCGTCCTGGTGCCCCAGGTCGAGCTTGATCTGCTCGAAGGGCCGTTCCACCAGGAAGCTCGCGAAGGTGTGGAGCACGGGCCGCAGCCCCGTCAGGGCCAGGCCCGCGCCCGCGCCGATCAGCAGCTGCTCGCGGATGCCGACGTTGATCACCCGGTCGGGATGCCGCCGCCCGGCCTCGGCGAAGCCGTCGGCGCCGATCTCGGCGAGGACGACGGCCACGCGCGGGTCCTCGTCGAGGAGCCGGGAGACGACGGGGGCGAAACGGTCACGCATGGTGTCCATGGAGGGGGTCCTTCCTGCGGGGGCGAGCCGCCGGCCGGTGGCGGCCGAGGCGGGGGATCGGGGCGCCGGGGTCGGGAGGGGACGGTGCGGCGGGGTCGGGAGGCGAGGGTGGCGACGGTGCGCTGGGCGGAGAGCTGCGGGGGCGGGGGGAGCGGTGCGGCGGGGGTGGCTGTGGCCTCACGGGTTCTTCGGCTCCACGCGGGCCACGACCACCCGCGGCCGGCCCGGGTGCGCGGCCGTGAAGGCGGCGTGCAGCGCCTCGTGGTCCCGGCCGTCCACGGTGGCGGCCGACCAGCCCGCCACCTCGAAGCGCGCCGCGATCCCGCCCGGGCGGGCGTGGCGGGCCGAGGAGTTGTCGATCACGACGGTGTGCAGCCGGTCCAGCCCGGCCGGCCCGGCGAAGGCGATGGCCTCGTGGTTGCTGCCCTCGTCCAGTTCGGCGTCGCCGACCATCACCCACACGCTCGGATCGTCGAGCCCCTGGGCCCGCAGTCCGAGCGCCGTCCCCACGGCGATGGGCAGCCCGTGGCCGAGTGACCCGCTGCCGATCTCGGCGCCGGGCACCAGCACCCGGTCCGGGTGGTGGCCGAGGGGCGAGTCGTACCCGCCGAAGCCGGGCAGCCACGCCGCGGGCAGGAATCCCTTGGCCGCGAGCACGGCGTAGTAGGCCATCGGACCGTGCCCCTTGGACAGGAGGAACCGGTCACGCCCGGGGTCGTCCATGCGTTCGGGAGTCACCCGCAGGACGCGGTCGTACAGGACCCACAGCGCGTCCAGCGTGGAGGTCGCGGCCGGACCGTGCTTCTCGTCGCCGGTCATCAGCTCCATCAGTTGGGGCAGGTCGGCGTAGGTGTGGCGGTGATCCGCGGTGATCGTCATGACAACGAGCGTGCAACCTCGACCAAACTTGAGGTCAAGCGCGCGGAGCGGCCCACCGCTCGATTCCGGACGGCGCGGCGCGCGGGCCCCGGGAGAAACGGGTGCGCGACCACCGGCATGAGTGCGGTATTGTTTCCGTGCACGTCCGGCCGGGGGAAACCCCAGGTCAGACAGGCATCGGGACGTGGCGCAGCTTGGTAGCGCACTTGACTGGGGGTCAAGGGGTCGCAGGTTCAAATCCTGTCGTCCCGACTGGAGACAGTCGCAGGGTCAGGGCCGGTTTCGGAGACATCCGAGACCGGCCCTTGATCGTTCCCGGACGCGGACCGCCCGCGGGGCCGCGCGCGCCGGTCCCGCCCCGCCCGCGCCAGGCGAGACGCCCCGCGTGTCCGGCGGGGCGCGTGCGCCGATGGCGTTGCTGCGTTCGGGTGGGCACTGCACCCGTTCGGCGGTGTGTCGCCCCCGCCCGCCCGCACGCGGGCTCCGCTTTGGCCAGGATGACGGGTCGTGGAGTGCCCGGACTCTGAGCCCCAGGAGACGACCGACCAGTGAGCGTCATCAACGAACCCCAGGATGCCGACGCGGGGGAGGACTCGTACGAGAGCGAGGTGCCCGCACGGCGCAAGCAGCCGGGCAGCGTCGTGGTCAAGTGGGCCACCACCACCGACCACAAGACGATCGGCACCCTCTATCTGACCACGTCGTTCGCGTTCTTCCTGATCGGCGGCGTCATGGCGCTGCTGATGCGGGCCGAACTGGCGCGGCCCGGGCTCCAGATCGTGTCGAACGAGCAGTACAACCAGGCGTTCACGATCCACGGCACGGTCATGCTGCTGCTGTTCGCGACGCCGCTGTTCGCCGGATTCACGAACTGGATCATGCCGCTCCAGATCGGCGCGCCCGACGTGGCGTTCCCGCGGCTGAACATGTTCGCCTACTGGCTCTACCTGTTCGGTGCGCTGATCGTCATGGGCAGCTTCCTCACCCCGCAGGGCGCGGCCGACTTCGGCTGGTTCGCCTACAGCCCGCTCTCCGACGCGGTCCGCTCGCCGGGCATCGGCGCTGACATGTGGATCATGGGTCTGGCCTTCTCCGGCTTCGGCACCATCCTCGGCGCGGTCAACTTCGTCACCACGATCATCTGCATGCGCGCGCCCGGCATGACGATGTTCCGCATGCCGATCTTCGTCTGGAACGTACTGCTCACCAGCGTCCTGGTGCTGCTCGCCTTCCCCGTCCTCGCGGCGGCCCTGTTCGCCTTGGAGGCGGACCGCAAGTTCGGGGCCCACGTCTTCGACGCGGCCAACGGCGGAGCGCTGCTGTGGCAGCACCTCTTCTGGTTCTTCGGCCATCCCGAGGTGTACATCATCGCGCTGCCGTTCTTCGGCATCGTGACCGAGGTGTTCCCGGTGTTCTCCCGCAAGCCGGTCTTCGGCTACATGGGCCTGGTCGGCGCGACCATCGCGATCGCCGGGCTGTCCATCACCGTCTGGGCGCACCACATGTACGTCACCGGCGGTGTGCTGCTGCCGTTCTTCTCCTTCATGACGTTCCTCATCGCGGTCCCGACCGGCGTGAAGTTCTTCAACTGGATCGGCACGATGTGGAAGGGCTCGCTGTCCTTCGAGACACCGATGCTCTGGGCGATCGGCTTCCTCGTGACGTTCCTCTTCGGCGGTCTGACCGGCGTGATCCTGGCCTCGCCGCCGATGGACTTCCACGTCTCCGACTCCTACTTCGTGGTGGCGCACTTCCACTACGTGGTGTTCGGCACCGTGGTGTTCGCGATGTTCTCCGGCTTCCACTTCTGGTGGCCGAAGATGACCGGCAAGATGCTCGACGAACGCCTCGGCAAGATCACGTTCTGGACGCTGTTCATCGGCTTCCACACCACCTTCCTGGTGCAGCACTGGCTGGGCGCCGAGGGCATGCCGCGCCGGTACGCGGACTACCTCGCCGTCGACGGCTTCACCGCGCTGAACACGATCTCCACGATCGGCTCGTTCCTGCTCGGCCTGTCGATGCTGCCGTTCCTCTACAACGTGTGGAAGACGGCGAAGTACGGCAGGAAGGTCGAGGTCGACGACCCGTGGGGCTACGGCCGCTCGCTGGAGTGGGCCACCTCGTGCCCGCCGCCGCGGCACAACTTCCTCACCCTGCCGCGCATCCGGTCCGAGTCCCCCGCGTTCGACCTGCACCACCCCGACGTCGCGATGGCGGAGGTCGCGGCCCACGGCGCCGAGCGCTGAACGGCCGGGGAACCACGTGAGCGATCTGCCCCGGCGGGAGAGCGCCGCATCGATCGGCAACCAGGTGGAGGGATACCTCCTCTGGAGCGCGACCGTCGCCGAAGCGGAGCGGCGCGCCGAGGAGTTCCTGCGCCCGCTGGACTGGCTCACCACGTCGCAGCGCGCGGAGATCGAGCAGTGCTACGTCGCCGACAACCTGCGCAGGGCCCGGCAGGATCTCGAACGCGTCGCGGCGCGGAGCCGGTCCCTGCGGGCGGAGTACGAGAACCGCTACCGGTCGCTGCGGCGCCGGTGCCTCGGGGTGACGCTCGCGGTCTGGGCGGCGCTCACCACGGCCGTCGCCCTGCTCTGCGTGCTGTGAGCAGGCGGCGACGGGGCCGCCGAAGCCGCCGGTGACGCCGTGCGGCCCGCCCTCGGTGCGAGGCGGGCCGCGGTGGGTGGGGAGCCGGGACGGGCCCGCTCGCGCGCGCACGAGCGGGTCTCGCCGCGTTCCGGCACCGGCGGCCGGGCCGCCGGTGCGCGGGCCGGAGGGCGCGCCGAAACCGGCCCCGGACGCCCCTTCCCGTGGCCGGTTTAAACGCGTGGACCGCCCGGACGCCGCCACGCGACACTGGCGTCGCCGGCCGGCCCGTACCGCACCGTCGCGCGGTCCACGAAGGCACCGGCGGCCCCCGCGCGAGCGCCGGCAGGGCCGCCCACGACGACACGGGGTGGGGCATGGCGTCAGGGGAATCGAGCGGGGTGTCACCCGGACGGGGGCCGGTGCTGCTGGCCCTGCGTCACTACGGACGGGAACTGCGGCGGCTGCGCGCCATGGCGGCGCCCGCCCTGCTGCTGCCCGCCCTCGGCAACATCGGCATCAACTACCTCGCGCCCCTGGTGGTCGCGAAGCTCGTGGCGCGCATCGCCGCGGACGGGTCCCTGTCCGTGCGGACCGCGCTGCCGTACGTGCTGTGGTTCGCCGGGGTGCTGCTCCTCGCCGAGGCGCTGTGGCGGCTCGGGCTGCACTGCCTGAACCGGCTGGACGCCTTCGGCGTCGAGCACCTCTACGTGATCGGGATGGACGAACTCTTCGCGCGGGACGCCGCGTTCTTCCACGACAACTTCGCCGGGTCGCTGACCAAGCGCGTGCTGAGCTTCGCCTCCCGCTTCGAGGACTTCGTCGACACGATGACCTTCCAGGTCGTGGGCCGTCTGGTGCCGCTGGTGTTCGGCTCCGTCGTGCTGTGGCGCTACGACCCGCTGCTCGTCGTGGGACTGCTGACGATGATCACGGTCACGGGGCTGTGCGTGGTACCCCTGATCCGGCGCCGGCAGGTGCTCGTCGCCGAGCGGGAGGAGGCGATCGCCCGGGTCTCCGGCCATGTCGCCGACAGCCTGATGAACATGGACACCGTCCGGGCCTTCGCCGCCGAGGAGCGGGAGGCGGCCGAGCACCGTGCGCGGGTCGCGGCGTCCCGGCGGCTCACCCTGCGGTCCTGGGACTACGGCAACCTGCGCATCGACACCCTGGTCGCGCCGATGTCGGTGCTGACCAACGCACTCGGCCTGCTGCTCGCGATCGCGCTCGGCGGGGGCGGGCACGGTGTCGAGGCCGTCGTCGTCGCGTTCACGTACTACGCCAACGCGACGCGGATCATGTTCGAGTTCAACCAGATCTACCGCCGTCTGGAGAGCTCGATGACGGAGGCGGCGCAGTTCACCGAACTGCTGCTGACGCCGCCGGCCGTGCTCGACCCGGCCGCGCCGGAACCGCTGCGCTGCCGGGCCGCCGACGTCCGCTTCGAAGCGGTCGCCTTCACCCACGCCGGCGCCGGGCCGCTGTTCGCGGGCCTCGACCTGGCCGTGCCGAGCGGTTCCAAGGTGGGCCTGGTGGGGCGGTCCGGCGGGGGCAAGACCACGCTCACCCGGCTGCTGCTGCGGATGACCGATCTCGACGGGGGCCGCATCCTGATCGGCGGCCAGGACATCAGCCGGCTGCGCCAGGCCGACCTGCGCGGCCTGATCGCCTACGTCCCGCAGGACCCGGCGATGTTCCACCGCTCCCTGCGGGACAACATCGCGTTCGCCCGGCCGGACGCCACCGAGGCCGAGATCCGCCGGGCTGCCGAGGCCGCCCACGTCACGGAGTTCGCCGACGCGCTGCCCGACGGATTCGCCACGATGGTCGGGGAGCGGGGCATCAAGCTGTCGGGCGGACAGCGCCAGCGGGTCGCCCTCGCGCGCGCCATCCTGCGGGACGCGCCGATCCTGCTCCTGGACGAGGCGACCAGCGCGCTCGACTCCGAGAGCGAGATCCTCGTCCAGGAGGCGCTGTGGCGGCTCATGGAGGGGCGGACCGCTCTGGTCGTGGCGCACCGGCTGAGCACGGTCGCCACCATGGACCGCCTCGTCGTCCTCGACCGCGGCCGGATCGTCGAGCAGGGCACCCACCGGGAACTGCTGGCCTGCGACGGCGCCTACGCCAAGCTGTGGCGCCACCAGTCGGGCGGCTTCATCGCCGACGGCCCGCTCCCGGCCGGCGGACCCGTGACGGCCGGGGGTACGCCCCGCGTGCCCGACGGCCGGGGCCCGGCGTCCGAGGGGCTGTCCGCCCCGGCCGACCACCGCTGAGCGCGGTGCCCCGGCCGGGCTCCCCGGGGTGGGGCGTGCCCGTGCCCGTCGGGCCGGGGAGCGGCGCACCCGCCCGTCGGGGGCGCCCCGGTCCCGACCGGGGTCCCCGGGCGTGTCGCGAAGGCCCTGGTGCCGTGACCGGAAAGGGTCGCCGGACGGCTCGCGGCGTCCGGTGCGGTGCATCGCACGGCGGAGCGTCTCCCGCGTACGGGATGTACTCGGGTGATGCGACAACGCGGCGAGGTGCCGTGCCGGGCGCCGCGAGCCGGTGAACCTTTCCGGTCAGGGCACCAGCCGCGGCTTGAAGCCGACCCCGCCGTACAGGGACACCGGACCGTCGCCGAGGGGCGCCTCGCCCTCGGCGAGGTCGGGGCGCCAGTCCCGCACGGAGACGATCCCCGGGGCGGCGAGGTCGAGACCCGTGAAGAACCGGGCGACCTCGGTGTGCGACCGGCCGACGAGGGTGACCCCGCCGCGCGTGTACGCCTCGATGCCCTGCCGCACCTTCTCCGGTTCGAAGTCGGCGGTCATCGCGGACAGGGCGAGGCAGCTGCCCGGCGCCAGCGCGTCGACCAGCGTCTGTACCAGCTCGTAGGCGCCGGACGCGTCCGGGACGAAGTGCATCAGCGCGATGAGCGAGAGGGCCACCGGCCGGTCGAGGTCGAGCACCCGCCCCGCCTCGGCCAGGATCTTCCCCGGCTCGCGGACGTCCGCCTGGAGGTACTCCGTCACCCCCTCCGGGGTGCCCCGCAGCAGTGCCTCGGCGTGGGCCAGCACGATGGGATCGTTGTCGACGTAGACGACCCGCGCCTCCGGTGCGGTGGCCTGGGCGATCTGGTGCAGGTTGGGCTCGGTGGGGATGCCGGTGCCGATGTCGAGGAACTGGCTGATTCCCGCGGTGCGGACCGCGTGGCGGACGGCCCGCTGCATGAACCTGCGGTTGGCGAGCGCGGCCCGAGGGGCGCCCGGGTCGAGGGCCATGATGCGCCGCCCGAGCTCCTCGTCGACCGGATAGTTGTCCTTGCCGCCCAGGTACCAGTCGTACACCCGTGCCGGATGGGGCCGGGTGGTGTCGATCCGGTCCGCGCCGGACTCGGTCCCCGTCATGGGACAACTCCCTTTTCCGCTCGGTGTCCTCACCCGCGGGCGGCTGCCCGGCCCGGTGCGCGAGCAGTGTGCCACGCGTGCGGGGGCCGGGTCGGCCGGCCGTCGATCCCCGGCCATCGGGCGCCACCGCAACCGCGGCCCGCGCCCGCCCTCCGTCCCCACCCGGTCCCCACCCCCTCACCGTCCGGCGGCTGCCGCTTCGGACGGCCGGCGGTCGCCCCCGCCCGCCGGGTGGCTCCGGCGCCGCCGCATCCCGTTCCCGCCCTCCCGCGCGCGGCTCCCGCCCGGTGCGGGGACCGCGCCGGTGAGCCGGTACGGGCGGACACCGGGGCGGCGGATCTTCCCAAGGGCCCGTGGCGGGGCTATAGTCCAAAACTAGCAGCGCTAATTAACTCGGTGTCGTCAGGAGTCCAGTCGTGCGCCCCGTCCACTTCGCGGCCGCCCGCCGCACGCCCATCGGCAAGCTGCGCGGTGCGCTGTCCTCCGTGCGGCCCGACGACCTCGCCGCGAGCGTCATCCGCGGCCTGGTCGCCGAGGTCCCCGCGCTCGACCCCGCCCGCGTCGACGACGTCTACTGGGGCGCCGCCAACCAGGCCGGCGAGGACAACCGCAACGTCGCCCGCATGGCCGCGCTGCTCGCCGGGCTGCCCGACAGCGTGCCCGGTGCGACCGTCAACCGGCTGTGCGCCTCCGGCCTCGAAGCCGTCACGACGGCCGCCCGGGCCGTCGCCGCCGGCGAGGCGGACATCGTGCTCGCCGGCGGCTCGGAGTCGATGAGCCGCGCCCCCTTCGTGCTGCCGCGCCCGGACGAGGCGCTGCCGCACCGCGTCGAGACCGTCGACACCCGGCTGGGCTGGCGGCTGGTCAACCCCGCGATGCGGGACCTGCACGGCGTGCTGTCGATGGGGGAGACCGCCGAGGAGGTCGCCACGCGCTACGGCGTGTCCCGCGAACGCCAGGACGCCTTCGCGCTCCGCAGCCACCGGCGCGCCGCGGACGCGGGCAAGAACGGCCACTTCGACGCCGAACTGCTGCCCGTGGAGCGCCCCGACGGCGTGGTCGTCGACCGCGACGAATGCGTCCGCGAGGACACCTCCCCGGAGAAGCTCGCCCGCCTGAAGCCGGTGTTCCGCGAGGGCGGCACCGTCACCGCGGGCAACGCCTCCCCGATGAACGACGGCGCCGCGGGCGTCCTCCTCGTGAGCGAGGAGGTGCTGAACGAACTCCACCTGGAGTCCCTCGGCCGGTACGTCGCCGGAGCCTCGGCCGGAGTCGACCCCGACGTCATGGGCATCGGACCGGTCCCCGCGACCCGCAAGGCGCTCGCCCGGGTCGGCTGGAGCGTCGAGGACCTCCAGGAGGCCGAGTTCAACGAGGCGTTCGCCGCCCAGGCCCTCGCCTGCGTCGACCGCCTCGGCATCGACCCCGACCTGGTCAACCCGAGTGGCGGTGCCATCGCGCTCGGCCACCCGCTCGGCTGCTCGGGCGCCCGCATCCTCACCACCCTGCTGCACCGGATGCGCCGCACCGGTGCCGGGCGCGGCCTGGCCACCATGTGCGTCGGCGTCGGGCAGGGCAGCGCGGTCCTCGTCGAACGCGCCTGAGGCCCCCCGCGTCGGCCGCACCACCACCGGGCCGCCCGCCGCGGACCGCGGGCGTGCTCGTCCCGCCACGACCTGGTGTTCCCGACGCCCGCACCCGGCTTCACGACCACCGGCTCCGCCTCGCCGGGGAACCGGTTCCGGCGCGCCTACCGGCTCCGCGCCAGCCGGGATCCCTCGGGGGTGCGGCGGTAGAGCACCGATCGGCCGGACCGGGCGCGGGCGACGAGGCCCGACCGGTGCAGTACGCCGAGGTGGTACGAGACCGTGGCGGGGCTGAGGAAGTGACGTTGCGCCAACTGCGCTGTGGAGGCCGGTTGCGCGAGCGCGGCGAGCAGCCCGGCGCGGGTGGGGCCGAGCAGCCGGGCCAACTCGGCCGAGGGGGCCGCCGGGGCGAGGGTGTCGGCCGTGGCCCTGTCGCGCACGGGGCAGACGAGCATCGGCGGCCGGTCTCCGGTGCGCGTCGGGTCCACGGCCACTCCCGGCACGGGCGCGACGAGTGACGGCACCACGACCACCAGGGGGACGGGCAGCGCGATCCGGAACCGGCTCTCGACGTGCAGGGTGCCGTCGGCCCACCGGATGCCGGGGTGCAGGGAGTTGAAGAGTCCGGCCGCCCCGTGCCGGGCCAGCATGCCGGCGCATCGGTCGACCTCGCCGTCGAGGGCGGTTTTGGCGGCCTCCCAGTGCGGAGCGAAGGCCAGTTCCCAGTAGCGCCGCATCTCGTCCGCCGCCTGCCCGGCCACGTGCGCACCACCCCGGGCCATGGCCCGCCGTACTTCCGGCGGCAGCTCGGAACCGGCGAGGCCGTGGTGTGGCCGGCCGGCGCGCAACGCCTCCAGTTCGCTCAGGACCCGACCGGGTGGGGTGCACCGGACCCGTTCCAGCTCCTCCTCGATGGTGGGGGAGGGCCCGGACGGGTGCGGGCTGAGGAAGTCGGGAACGTATCCGCCGCTGTCCAGGGCCAGTTCGGACAGCAGCGGCAGTCGGGCCCTGCGCAGCACGCGCCGGGCACGTGCAACCCACGGATCGCTGTCCGGGGCCGGTCCCAGACCCCAGGGCAGCAGCGTCGTGACGACCTCGTGCAACGGCGAGACGGCGAAGCGGGAACGGGCGAGCCCCGCCGCGTTCACGGTGAGCTCGATCATGAGCCTCCCCCTGTTCGGTCCTGCCGGTCCCGTGGCCGTGCCTGTGAACCTGCTCGAATCGTGGCACGGACGGTCACGGTGGCAGGGCCGATCCGACAAGCTGATGACCCGCGCCGTGGTTACCGACGGAGCCCAGGGCCGTGGCCTCCAGCGGCAGGATCGGCACGGTGAAGGACCTACGGCGAACACGACACCGTCCGATACGGCTCACGTCACCGCGACGTTCGGAGAAGTGCCACCGCTGATCGACACGGCCGGCCGCAGGACCGGAGCCGGCGCCTGAGCACACCTCCTGTGCGAAGAGATCCGTCCATGCCCACGGTGCGCGCCGGATCTGCCGGCGCGTGGAAAGAGGGGGAAGCATGCACATCCGATCACGCACCACCCGAGTCCTGGCGGCCACCGCCCTGGTGGCCGGTGGACTGACCGTCGCCACCGCCGCGCCCGCCGCGGCCCGGCCGGCATCCGGCACGAGCACCTCTCTCGCGGCCGCCGCGGTGGGCTGCGGCGGTTCGTACTCCCGCGGCCCCTACTGGTACGCGGGCGTCGACGCCGGCACCCGTGCGGGCAAGCGGATGGTCATGGACATCCAGGGCCCCTGGACCACGGCCGGTACACAGGCTCACATGTGGAGCTGGTACAACGGCCAGAGCCAGTACTGGTGTCTGGCGCCCATCCAGAACGGGAGTTCCGGCGGCACCTTCTACGGGGTCCGCAACTACTACACCGGCAAGTGCCTGGATTCCGGCGCGACCGGTTACGGCACCCTGGTCAAGCAGCAGGACTGCAATCTGTCCACCTACCGTCAGTTGTGGTGGATCACCAGCAAGGGCTCGTACTCCACCCCGGACGGCACGAAGACCGCCTACGAGTTCAGGAGCCTGGCCAACGGCCAGGGCTACTGCCTGGACGTGAAGGACTTCGGGTACAAGGACGGCGCCCTCCTGCAGACGTGGAGCTGCAGTGGTGGAAGGAACCAGCGCTTCTACTGACGGACGGCCGAGTGGCGCAGGGTCGTCGTCCACCGGACCCCGACCCTGCGACCCGGCCGCCGGAGTCCCTGTTAGCGTGGCGCGGCGTG
>NZ_JBICWL010000005.1:307509-349631 GCF_043199735.1 Streptomyces sp. NPDC048566 | reverse complement strand
GCGTGCCCGCTTCGCGTGCCCGCTTCGCGTGCCCGCTTCGCGTGCCCGCTTCGCGTGCCCGCTTCGCGTGCCCGCTTCGCGTGCCCGCTTCGCGTGCCCGCTTCGCGTGGCCGCCGCACCGCCCTCACGCACGCCGGACTCCCGCTGCCGAGAGAAGGGCCGCTCCCCATGGCGGAGATGGAACCGCCGCCCGCCTGGCTGGCGGACGCGGTGATGTACCAGATCTACTCGCAGAGCTACGCCGACTCCGACGGCGACGGCGTCGGGGACCTGCCCGGCCTCAGGAGCCGGCTGGAGTACCTGGAGTGGCTCGGCGTCGACACCGTCTGGCTCAGCCCGCTGTTCGCCTCGCCCTTCGCCGACGCCGGGTACGACGTCAGCGACTACCGCACCGTGGCGCCCCGCTACGGCACGAACCGCGATCTGGCCGCCCTGGTCGACGAAGCCCGCTCCCGCGGCATCCGGATCATGCTGGACCTGGTCGCCGGCCACACCTCCGACCAGCACCCCTGGTTCAGGGCCTCCGCCGACGACCCCGGCGACGACCGCTACATCTGGGCCGACGGCACCGCCTCGCCCGGCCCCGCCTGGGTGCCCTCCCCGGGCTCCCGCCCCGGCCACTACCTTCCGAACTTCTATCCCGCCCAGCCGGCTCTCAACTTCGGCTACGCGCGCCCGGACCCGGCCGAGCCGTGGCGGCTGCCGGTCGACGCTCCCGGCCCGCGCGCCAACCGCGCGGCGCTGCGCGACATCATGGCGTACTGGTTCGACCGCGGTGTCGCGGGCTTCCGCGTCGACATGGCGTTCTCCCTGGTCAAGGACGACCCCGACCGTTCCGCCACCGCCGCCCTGTGGCGCGAGACGCGGGCCTGGCTGGACGAGGCGTATCCCGGCCGGGTGCTGCTCTCGGAGTGGGGCGACCCCAAGACGTCCGTCCCCGCCGGGATGCACGCCGACTTCTTCCTGCACTTCGTGGGCCGCCCGCTGCGCTCGCTGTGGGGCAACGCCCAGGGCAGCCACAACCCCGCCTGGGGAGAGGACCCCTGCTTCTTCGGGCCCGACGGCGACGGCTCGATGCGGGAGTTCCTCGACGCCTGGCAGGAGGCCGACACGGCCATCGCGGGCGCGGGGTACGTCGCCCTGCCCACCGCCAACCACGACTTCTCCCGCCTGGTGTGCGGGACCCGCGAGCGGACGATGGTCGCGCCCGCCTTCGCGTTCCAGCTGACCTGGCCCTCCCTGCCCGTCGTCTACTACGGCGACGAGATCGGCATGCGCTACCTGCCCGGGCTGCCCGGCACGGAGGGCAGCCAGCTCGGCCACGAGGCACGCCAGGGCTCCCGTACGCCGATGCAGTGGGACGACGGTCCCAACGCGGGGTTCTCCTCGGCGCCCGCGGACGATCTCTACCTGCCCGTGGACCCGGCCGGGGACCGGCCCGACGTGGCGGCGCAGCGGGAGGACGCCGGCTCGCTGCTGCACCAGGTGCGCGCCCTCATCCGGCTCCGGCGCGAGCACCGCGAACTCGGCACGCACGGAACGGTCGAGGTGCTCCGCTCCGGATACCCCCTCGTCTACACGCGCGGCGACGCGTACCTCGTGGCCGTCAACCCCGGCGGACGTGCCCGGCGTTGCGACCTCGGCGAGGTGGGCGTCGGGCCGCCGCTGCTCACGCGCGGCGTCGAGGTGCGCCCCGACGGGACGCTCACCGCCGAGCCGTTCTCCTACGGCGTCTTCCGCCTCGCCCCCTGACACCGGCCCGGCCCGCCGGCCCGCCGGTACGCCCCCGTAGGCTCGGGCCATGTCCCGCCACGTCCTCGTCCTCGGCGGCACCACCGAGGCCCGCCGGCTCGCCGCCGCGCTGTCCGGCCGTCCCGGCCTGCGCGTGACGACGTCCCTGGCGGGGCGTGTGACCCGGCCGGAGGCAATCGAAGGGGACGTACGGACCGGCGGGTTCGGCGGGGCCGACGGGCTCGCCCGCTGGCTGCGCGAGCACGCGGTGCACGCCCTGGTGGACGCGACCCATCCGTTCGCGGCGGGCATCACCGCGAACGCGGCGCGGGCCGCGGCCGACACCGGCGTGCCCGCCGTGGTCCTGCGCCGCCCGGGGTGGCGGCCCGGCCCCGGCGACCGGTGGCAGCCGGCCGGCTCGCTCCCCGAGGCCGCCGCCCTGCTGCCCGGCCTCGGCCGCCGGGTCTTCCTCACCACCGGCCGGCTCGGGCTGGCCGCCTTCGCGGGTCTGCCCGGGCTGCGTCTGCTCGTCCGGTCGGTGGAGCCACCCGACCCGCCGCTGCCGCCCGGCACGGAGGTGCTGCTCGCACGCGGTCCGTTCACCGTCGACGGGGAGCGGGCCCTGCTCCTCCGGCACCGTATCGACGTCCTGGTGACCAAGGACAGCGGGGGAGCGGCCACCGCCGCCAAGCTGACCGCCGCCCGCGAACTGGGCCTGCCGGTGGTCGTCGTGCGCCGCCCGCCGCCACCCGACGGGGTGCGTGTGCTGCCCGACGTGCCGTCGGTCCTCGCGCTGCCTGAACTCGCCGGGGAATAGGGCGCGTCGCGGCCGTCCCGTCTGACGCGCGACGCCCTGCACACCCTCTCTGGCGCACGGACGGCGGCCCGGCTCGGCGGTTCGCGTGGGCGTCAGTCCCGCGGATTCCTGCGCAGCAGGTAGGTGTCCATGATCCAGCCCTTGCGCTCGCGGGCCTCGGCGCGCAGCTCCTCGATCCGGGGCGCGGTCTCGGCCAGCGGCCCCGACGCCAGGATCTCGTCCGGGGTGCCGATGTAGGCGCCCCAGTAGATGTCGATGTCCTGGTCCGTGTACTGCCGGAACGTGAGGTGCGCGTCCAGCATGACCACCACGTCGTCGACCCCGTCGGGGAAGCCCTCGGCCAGCCGGCGGCCGGTGGTGATCTGCACCGGCCGCGCGACCCGGTTCAGTCCCGTCCGGTGCCGGGCGACGAGCGCCGACACGCTGCTGACACCGGGCACCACGTCGTACGCGAAGGCGACCGAGCCCCGCTCCAGGATCTCCTCCAGGATGCCGAGCGTGCTGTCGTACAGCGCGGGATCGCCCCACACCAGGAACGCGCCGCTCTCGTCCTCGCCCAGCTCCTCGGCGATCAGCCGCTCGTAGATGGCGCCGCGCGCGCTGCGCCAGTCCCCGACGGCCGGCGAGTAGGCGGCGCCGCCCGCCGTCCTGTCCCGGTCCGGGTCGCGCGCCTCGACCAGGCGGTACGTCCCCTCCGGCACGTGCGTGGCGAGGATCTCCCGGCGCAGCCCGACCAGGTCGGACTTCGCCTCCCCCTTGTCCAGGATGAAGAACACGTCCGTGTTCCGCAGCGCCTTGACCGCCTGCAGCGTGAGCTGCTCGGGGTCGCCCGCTCCGATGCCGATCACATGAATCTTTCGCACACCGCGAGTGTGCCGCACGGCCCGCCGGCCGGTCGCACCGCCTCCGCCCCGGCGCCCCGCACCCGGGCCGCCCCGCGCTCGCCTGCCCGCGCCCGGGACCGTTTCGGCGCGGCCTACCCGCGCAGCCGCGGGGCCACCGCCGCGGCGTCCACCGGGCCCTGCGCCTGCTCCACCGTCCCCGCCAACTCCCGTGCCCAGGCGCGGACTCCGGGGAGATCGAGGTCGTGGGGCCGGGTCCGGCCGGTCCGCGCCGCCCACTCCTCGACGGCGTCCGCGCCGCGCCGCAGCAGGCGGGCGCCGCCGGTGGCGTTCCCGCGGGCCGCGTGGGTGAGCCCCACCGCGAGCTGCGCCAGACCGCGCCACAACTCCCGCTCCTCGTCCGGACCGGACTTCCAGGCGTCCTCGAACACCTCGTGCGCGTGGAAGGGCCGCCCGGCCGCGAGCAGCGCCTGGGCCTCGGAGACCGATCGGCCGGGCGTCCGCACCACGCCCTCCGGCTGCCGCTCCACTCCGGGCGAGCCGTACGGCAGCGGGCGCCCGAGGCCGTCCCGGGGCCGGGCGTTGCGCGCGCGGCCCCCGGCGTCCCGGTCGCGTCCGCCGTCGTCCCGGCCTGTCTGCGATGTCCCGTTCATGCTCCGATTGTCCCGCTCCTCGCGCCCCCTGCGGGCGCACCTCTGGCGTGGGGTAAAGTTCTGTTCGCACGAGCGCGCGGTCCGCCGCGCGGAACGGCACCGGGACGTGGCGCAGCTTGGTAGCGCACTTGACTGGGGGTCAAGGGGTCGCAGGTTCAAATCCTGTCGTCCCGACCAGCTCACGAGCAGGTCGCAGGCCGTCTTCTCCTCGCGGAGAGGACGGCCTTCCGCGTGTGAGCGTGCTCTCGTGGTGCTCGCCGCCCGGCGGACGTCCGTCAGGACAGGCATCCGACGTGGGCGAGCGCCTGGCGCAGCAGCACTCCGTGGCCGCCCGGCATCTCGTCCGCGACCATCGCCGAGGATGCCTCCTCGGGGCTGAACCAGACCAGGTCGAGCGCGTCCTGCCGGGGGCGGCAGTCGCCCGTCACGGGCACGATGTAGGCCAGCGACACGGCGTGCTGGCGGGGGTCGTGGAAAGGCGTGACACCGAGGGTGGGGAAGTACTCGGCGACGGTGAACGGCTGGAGCGAGGCGGGCACCCGGGGGAGTGCCACCGGGCCGAGGTCCTTCTCCAGGTGGCGCAGCAGCGCGTCGCGGACCCGCTCGTGGTGCAGCACCCGGCCGGAGACCAGGGTGCGGCTGACCGTCCCGTCCGGACCGATGCGCAGCAGGAGTCCGATGTGGGTGACTTCGCCGTTGTCGTCGACGCGCACCGGCACCGCCTCGACGTAGAGGATCGGCATGCGGGCGCGGGCCGATTCCAGATCGTCGCGGGACAGCCAGCCGGGCGTGGTCTCGGTCAAGTCAGACATTGCTTGATCATACTTTCCGTGCGTCCGGTGCGGGGGTGGTGCTCGGGTCAACCATGCCTTACGGAAGGGATGATCACGTATCGCCCGGTGCCCGCGCGAGGGTGTCGGCGCGGGCGGGGTGACGGAGGCCGCGGGGCGGGCGGGAGCGACCGCCCCCGGTGAGGGGCGGTGTCGCGGTGGGCGTGCGCCGGGGATCGCCGGTGCCGGCTCCCCGCTCGGGCCCGGCTGCCCCCGGGCCCGGGGGAGAGGCCCGACCGCCCCGGGGCGGAACCCGCCGTCGCGGCGGCCGTGCGGGCCGTGGAGCCGCTCGCCGCCGCGCCCGGACCCCAAGGTCCCGTCGCGGACGGTGCATTGGCCGATCCTTCATCGCTCGGACACCCGCGGGCCCTGGCGTTTTCGGGGGCCACCCGAGAGGGTGATCTGGGCATGCCAAACGGCCGCGTGGCGTGCCCCGCCCCCACGCCGCGGCCGATCTGGAGGACGCAGTGAAGACAGGCTCGCGTATCCGCAAGGCCTCGCTCATCCTCGGCAGCGCCGTCGCGCTGGTCGTCGCCTTTCCCGGCATGGCGCTCGCCGCCCCGCCCACGGCCCTGCCCGGCAACGCGGACGTGCTGGAGCGGACGTTCCAGCCGGCCTTCGACTACGACACCGACGGCTGCTACCCCACGCCCGCCATCGGCCCCGACGGCACGATCAACGGCGGGCTGAAGCCCTCCGGCGCCCTGAACGGCCAGTGCCGCGACTCCTGGGACCTCGACAACACCAACGGCTACTCCCGCGAGAAGTGCAACAACGGCTGGTGCGCCGTCATGTACGGCCTGTACTTCGAGAAGGACCAGGCCCTGCCCGGCACCGGTCTCGGCGGGCACCGCAACGACTGGGAGCACGTCGTGGTCTGGTTGCAGGACGGCGAGGCCAAGTACGTGTCGACGTCGGCGCACGGCGACTTCGACATCCACGCCCGCGACAGCGTCCGCTGGGACGGCACGCACCCCAAGGTCGTCTACCACAAGGACGGCATCGGGACGCACTGCTTCCGGCTCGCGAACGGCAACGACGAGCCGCCGGAGAACCACCGGCACACCTGGCAGTTCCCGACCCTGGTCGGCTGGAACGGCTACCCCGCCGGACTGCGGGACAAGCTGAGCGCCTACGACTTCGGCAGCGCCCACTTCGGTCTCAAGGACGGCAGCTTCGCCGCCCACCTGGCCAAGGCCCGGCCCGCCGGCGTCCCCTTCGACCCCAACGCCTGACCGGCGCCCGCGGGGACCCCCGCTGTGCTGGGGCGATGACGGTGCGTGCGGGGGCACCCACCGGGGTGCGGTAGGGTTTGGGTGCGCGATCACACGGGTCACCGGGTGACGGCGCACCGGGACGTGGCGCAGCTTGGTAGCGCACTTGACTGGGGGTCAAGGGGTCGCAGGTTCAAATCCTGTCGTCCCGACCGGAGACGGTCGCAGATCAGGGCCCGGCCTCGGAGATGTCCGAGGCCGGGCCCTGACGCGTGCCGCCGCGCTCACGCCCGGTCGGCCACCGCCGTTCCCCCGCCCAGCGCCGCCATCGCCGCGCCGATCGCGTCCACCGACGCACCGGGGATCGCGGTCGCCCCGTCCGGGAGGACGAGCAGCCGGGCCCCGGGGATCTCGCGGGCGAGGGCCTCGCCGTTGCCGACGGGGAAGAACCGGTCGTGCCGGCCGTGCACCACCAGGGTGGGGACGGCGATCTCGGGCAGCCGCTCGCGCCAGCGGGGTGCGCAGTCCAGCCGGGAGAACACGGCCCCCAGCTGGTTGGCCAGCTGCACCGCGGGCGCGGTGCCGGGGGTGCGGTCCCAGACGCGGGCGGCCCTGGCGCGGGCGGCGACGGGATCGTCGCCGAGTATCCGGGCGCCCTCGGCGGCGAAGTCCGCCACCGCCTCGCGCCGGGTCCAGTCGGGCAGCGGACGGGCGAACAGCCGGCTCGTCGTCGTCCGGTCGTGGTCGGGCAGGTCGGCGTCGGGCGGGCCGGGCGCCACCGGGCGGGTGCCCACCAGGGTGAGCGCCGAGAAGCTGCCCGGATGGTCGAGCGCGGCCACCTGGGCGACCATCCCGCCCACACCGATCCCCGCCAGGTGGGCCGGCCCCTCGCCGAGCGCCCCGGCGAGGGCCGCGGCGTCGGCGGCGAGGTCGCGCAGGGTGTAGGCGGGCGCCTGCGGGTCGGCGGTCGTCGAGCGGCCGCTGTCGCGCAGGTCGTAGCGCACCGCGCGGTGGCCGAGCGACGCGAGGCGCTCGCAGAGCCGGTCCGGCCACGACAGCATCGTCGTCCCGCCGGCGAGCAGGACCAGGGGCGCGTCGTCCGCGCCGAAGGACTCGACGCCCAGGGTGATCCCCCGGACGGTGACCGTCGTCGTCATCGCGGCACCGCGCGACCGCGCCGGCCGGACGGGGGGCGGCCGGCGCACGCGTCGGCGCGGTGCGGCGCCCCGGCGAGGCGTGCGGGACCGGTGGGCCGGCCGCCGGTGGCGGAGGGCGGGCGGGTGGTGGTTCGTGTCATGGGAGGGCGGACCGGAGCCGGGCCCGGAACTCATCGCTCGGGCGGGCTCCGGGGGCGTGCTCCGGGGTCGGCCGGGTCGGCCGGGCCGTCCGTTCGGAGGCCGTGGCGGCGTCCGGGTGGGTCCGGCGCCGTGCTCCGTTCGCGGGCGCGGCGGCGCCGGGAACCGCGGGGGCGGTGCGAGCCGGCCGTCCCGCGCGGGTGCGCGCGGGACGCTCCGTCGCCCGCCGGCCCCCGCGGGCCGCTACGGGGGACGCTCAGGGGAGTTTGGCGGCCAGGACGTCGACGGGAACGATGGACGGCGCCGAGCCGAGCATGGTTCCGGCCGCCTCCGCCAGAGCCGCCGCGATCCGGCCCTGGAGGTGCGCCGTGCGGCCCTCCTCGTCGTCGAAGGTGTCGAAGACGCCGAAGGTGGTGGCGTTCTCGCGGAAGGCGAACCAGGTGACGGTCCCGCTCTCCTCGTTGGCGAGCCCCACCGCTTCCCGCAGCATCGCCTCCACCCGGTCGGCGTACTCGGGCTTGGCTTCGATCCGGGCCAGCAGACCAAGGGTCATCGTGTTCGCTCCCGTTCTCCGTGCGGACGGTCCTGTGGGTCGGGACCCACAGGACCGTCCGCACGGACCTGTGGGTCGGGACCCACGTGAATCGCCATGTATGCCCGCATACGGCCGGATTTCATGCATCCGCGGACGTGCCCCCCTGCGACTGCGGCCGTCGCGGGCCCGGAACGACGGAGCCCGGGGGCGATGGCGCTCGACCGCCACCGCCCCCGGGCTCCTCCCGGCCTGGTCCGCACGCGTCCGGGCAGGGCCGGCGTCCGGACGGTTCAGCCGCAGTCCAGGACCGCCGTGAGGGCGTGCCGCAGGGCCGCGGCCGGGTCCTCGGACGCCCCCGTGGACCGCCAGGCGACGAACCCGTCGGGACGCACCAGCACCGCCCCGTCCGGGGTCACACCGTGGACCTCCGCCCAGTCCGCGTCGTCGGCGGGCGCGAGGTCGGCCTCGGGCCGGCCGCCCACCCGGTAGGAGTCCAGCGGGACGTCCAGCAGCCGCGCCACCTCGTGGGCGGCGTCGTGCCAGCCGCCGCGGCCGTCCGCCGAACTCAGCAGCACCATCGACCGCTCGTACAGGTCGAGCGTGGAGATCCGCTCGCCCGACCGGGTCAGCCACTGGTGCGGCGCCCGCGTCCCCGGCTCACCCGTCAGCCGTACGCCGTCGGGCACCACCGGTGCCGCGGTGTCGGCGCCCAGCACCGCGCCCCTCGGGTAGCGGTAGGCCAGCGCGACGTTGAGGATGCCGCCCTTCCTGCCGCCCGGCCCGCCTGACCCGCCGGGTCCCCCCGATCCGCCGGGTCCCCCCGATCCGCCGGGTCCGCCGGGTCCGCGGGGTCCGCCGGGTCCGCCGGGTCCGCCGGGTCCACCGGGTCCACCGGGTCCGCCCGGTCCGGCGGAGCCCGCGGCGCCGGCGGCTGCCTCGGGAGACGGCGTGTACCCCGGGTGGCTGTGCTCCACCGACCGCGAGGAGGCCCGCGCGCTCGTCGCCTCCGCGACCGGCCGGCGCTCCGCGTCGTACGACGCGAGCAGCCCCCGGCCGGCCCAGCCGCCGATCACCGCCGACAGCTTCCAGGCGAGGTTGTGGGCGTCCTGGATACCGGTGTTGGAACCGAACGCCCCCGTCGGCGACATCTCGTGCGCCGAGTCGCCGGCGAGGAACACCCGCCCCCGCGCGTACCGTTCGGCGACCCGCTCCGCCGCGTGCCAGGCGGCCCGGCCCGTGATCGTCACGTCCAGGTCGGGCACGCCCACCGCGCGCCGGATGTGCTCCACGCACCGCTCGTCGGTGAACTCCTCCAGGCTTTCGCCGTCTTCGGGGTGCCAGGGGGCGTGGAACACCCAGTGCTCGGCGTTGTCGACCGGCAGCAGCGCGCCGTCCGCCCCCGGCGCCGTGAGGTAGCAGACGATGAACCGCCGGTCGCCCACGACGTCCGCGAGGCCGGCCGAGGTGAAGGTGACGCTCACGTTGTGGAACAGGTCGCCCGGACCGGTCTGCCCGATGCCCAGCGCCTCGCGGACCGGGCTGCGCGGCCCGTCCGCGGCGACCAGGTAGTCGGCGCGGATCGTGGTGTGCTCGCCCGTCTCCCGGCTCTTGACCCGCGCGGTCACCCCGTCCTCGTCCTGCTCGAAGGACATCAGCTCCGTGGAGAACCGCAGGTCGCCGCCGAGTTCCCGGGCGCTCTCCAGCAGCACCGGCTCCAGGTCGTTCTGGCTGCACAGGCACCAGGACGCCGGGCTGAAGCGGGCCAGGCCGCCGCCCGGGTCGATCTCCTTGAACAGCCACTCGCCCGCGTCGCCGACCAGGGTCGGCGTCTGGAGGATGCCGTGGTTGCCGGCCAGCACCGACGCGGCCCGCTCGATGCGCTCCCGCACCCCGGCCCCCCGGAAGAGTTCCATCGTGCGCACGTTGTTGCCGCGCCCCCGGGGATGGATCGAGGTGCCCGCGTGCCGTTCCACCAGGATGTGCGGCACGCCGAGGCGGCCGAGGAACAACGAGGTGGAGAGCCCCACCAGCGAGCCGCCGACGATCAGGACGGGCGTGCGGTGACCGATCTCGCCGGTCCCCTCGAATCGGTTCATTGACTGCCTCCAGGCCTCGCCTGCGACGTGATGGGAGATGACGCTGCCGATTCCATGCCCGGTGGGGCGCGGTCCGCGCGCCGGGAGCACCCGGATGGCACGCGGTTCACTCGTCCGACGCGTGGGGGTCGCGCGGCCGGGAGGTCGCGTCAACGATCGGCACATGGCGGCCCCGGCCTTTTCGTACTCCGCGGTCGTTGCCCGCTTCCCGTGACGAAGAGGAGAGGTGCTCCGCAATGTCCACTCCCGGACGAATCTCGCAGTCGGCCTTCGACGGCGCCCGGCTGCGGGTGATCCTGCTGCTCGACCTGTACGAAGGAGCCCAGCAGCAGTTCCTCGACGCGTACGAGCTCATGCGCAACCAGGTCGCCTCGGTGCCCGGGCACATCAGCGACCAGCTGTGCCAGTCGATCGAGAATCCCTCGCAGTGGCTCATCACCAGCGAGTGGGAGAGCGCGCCGCCCTTCCTCGCCTGGGTCAACAGCGAGGAGCACGTCGAGACGGTCCGCCCGATGCACAACTGCGTCCGCGACACCCGGTCGATGCGCTACAGCATCCTGCGCGAGACGCACCCCGCGCAGTCCCTCACCGGGGAGCCCGCCTCGCCGGCCCCGCACGTCGAGGCCCGCGTCGGCGACGGCGTCGCCCGGCACGCCCTCACCTTCACCGTGAAGCCCGGCTCCGAGTCCAAGGTCGCGGAGATCCTGGCCGGCTACACCTCGCCGCAGGCCCAGGTCGACGACACCACCAGGCTGCGCCGCACCTCGCTGTTCATGCACGGCAAACGCGTCGTCCGCGCCGTGGAGGTGGAGGGCGACCTGCTCGCCGCGCTGCGGCACGTGGCCCGCCAGCCCGAGGTGCGCGCCGTCGAGGAGGCCATCAACCCCTACCTGGAGCAGGACCGCGACCTGAGCGACCCGGACTCCGCACGGGTGTTCTTCACCCGGGCCGCGCTGCCGGCCGTGCACCACGTGGTCGCCGGCCGCGAGGAGCCCGCGCACGTCAGCCGGCACGCCCTGTTCTACCCGGCGCGGCCGGGCCGCGGGACGGACCTGGCCAAGTTCCTCTCGCACCAGGACGAGGCGGCGGCCGACGACCAGGACAGCCCCGTGTACCGCTCCACCGTCTTCCAGCGCGACGACATCGTCGTCCGGCTGATCGACGTCGTGGGCGAACTCGACCTGGACCCCGTCGCCTCGCTCGGCCTCAAGGGCGCCGGCAAGGCCGCCGAGCTGGAGGCCCTGCTCGACGGCCCGGCGATCGGCGTCGAGGGCGCCCTGTCGACGGAACGCAACACCAACCGTCTGCTGTCGCACGCCGACATGCTGCCCGTCACCGATCGCACGGCGTCGGACTCCTGAGGCGTCCGCACCGCCAGCGTCCGCGGGCGCCCCGGCGCCCCGTACCACCCCGGAGGAACCAGGCATGATCAAGAACCATCCACGCATCGTGGACCTGAGCGAGACGGAGCCCAACCGCCGGCGCGGCGGGGACGTCCGGGCCATGCTCACGCCCGCCACCGCCGGCTCCACCAGCGGCTTCATGGGCCTCGCCGTCATGCAGCCCGGCGAGAGCATCAGCGAGCACTACCACCCGTACTCCGAGGAGTTCGTGTTCGTGGTGAGCGGCGACCTCGAAGTCGACCTGGACGGCGAGGCGTTCGCCCTCCGGCCCGACCAGGGGCTGCTCATCCCGATCGACATGCGGCACCGCTTCCGCAACGTGGGCGACACCGAGGCCCGCATGGTCTTCCACCTCGGCCCGCTCGCCCCCCGGCCGAGCCTCGGCCACGTCGACACCGAGGAGGCGGACGGCAGCCGCCCCGCCCCCCGGTTCGCCGCCACCGCACCGGACGCCGCCGCTCCCGACCACGGACGGCGGTCCGAGCGGAGCGGGGCCATACAGTGACCCGGCGAGTGGCCGTCACCGGCATCGGTGTGGTCGCTCCGGGAGGAACCGGGACGAAGGCCTTCTGGGACCTCCTCGCGGGCGGCCGCACCGCGACCCGTGGCATCACCCTGTTCGATCCGGCGGGACTCCGCTCCCGCATAGCCGCCGAGTGCGACTTCGACCCGCTCGACCACGGACTCGACCCGCACCTCGTGCGCGACGCCGACCGCTACATCCAGTTCGCGGTCGTCGCGGCCGGGGAAGCGGTGCAGGACGCGGGACTCGACACCGCCGAGCAGGACCCCTGGCGCGTCGCCGTCTCCCTCGGCAGCGCCGTCGGCGGCACCACCCGGCTGGAGCACGACTACGTCCGGGTCAGCGAGGGCGGCAGCCGGTGGGACGTCGACCACCGCGCGGCGGACCCGCGGCTGCACCTGGCGTTCTCGCCCAGCACGCTCGCCTCGGTCGTCGCCGAGCAGTTCGGCGCCCAGGGGCCGGTGCAGACCGTCTCCACCGGCTGCACCTCCGGACTCGACGCGGTCGGCTACGCCTTCCACACCATCGAGGAGGGCCGCGCCGACGTCTGCATCGCCGGCGCCTCCGACTCCCCGATCTCCCCGATCACCATGGCCTGCTTCGACGCCATCAAGGCCACCTCGCCCGACAACGACGACCCCGAGCACGCCTCCCGCCCCTTCGACGCCCACCGCAACGGCTTCGTCATGGGCGAGGGCGCCGCCGTCCTCGTCCTGGAGGAGTACGAGCACGCCAGGGCGCGCGGCGCGCACATCTACTGCGAGATCGGCGGCTACGCCACCTACGGCAACGCCTACCACATGACCGGTCTGACCAGTGAGGGCCTGGAGATGTCCCGGGCGATCGACACCACACTCGACCAGGCCCGGCTCGACCCGACGCTGATCGACTACGTCAACGCGCACGGCTCCGGCACCCGGCAGAACGACCGGCACGAGACGGCCGCCGTCAAGCGCTCCCTGGGCGACCACGCCTACGGCACCCCCATGAGCTCCATCAAGTCCATGGTGGGCCACTCGCTCGGCGCGATCGGCGCGATCGAGGTCGTCGCCTGCGTGCTGGCGCTCCGGCACCAGGTCGTGCCGCCCACGGCGAACTACGAGACGCCCGACCCCGAGTGCGACCTGGACTACGTGCCGCGCACCGCACGCCCCCGGAAGCTGCGCAACGTGCTCTCCGTCGGCAGCGGATTCGGCGGGTTCCAGTCCGCGGTGCTCCTGACCGGGCCGACTGGGAGGACACGATGAGCACGCAGCGACCCGGGCGCGCCGCCGTCACCGGCATCGGTGTCGTCGCCCCCAACGGACAGACGGCCGATGCCTACTGGAAGTCCGTCAGGGAGGGGCTCGGCGCTCTCGACCGGATCACCCGCGAGGGCTGCGGGCACCTGCCGCTGCGCGTCGCGGGCGAGGTGCGCTCCTTCGAGGCGGCCGACCTCATCGAGGAGCGCTTCCTCGTCCAGACCGACCGCTTCAGCCACTTCGCGATGGCCGCGACCGTCCTCGCCCTCGACGACGCCGGGCTCGGGGACGTCGAGGACGAGGACGCCTACGGCGTGGGCGTCGTCACCGCCGCGGGATCGGGCGGCGGCGAGTTCGGCCAGCGCGAACTGCAGAAGCTGTGGGGCCAGGGATCGCGCTACGTCGGCCCGTACCAGTCCATCGCCTGGTTCTACGCCGCCAGCACCGGCCAGATCTCGATCCGCGGCGGATTCAAGGGGCCCTGCGGGGTGGTCGCGAGCGACGAGGCGGGCGGCCTGGACGCCGTCGCGCACGCCGCCCGCGGTGTCCGGCGCGGCACCGGCGCGATGGTCGTCGGTGCGGCGGAGGCCCCCCTCGCCCCGTACTCGATGGTGTGCCAGCTCGCTTACCCCGAGCTGAGCACGGTCGAGGACCCCGACCGCGCCTACCGCCCCTTCACCGAGGGGGCCTGCGGATTCGTCCCCGCCGAGGGCGGCGCCATGCTCGTCGTCGAGGACGAGCGGCGGGCCCGCGAGCGCGGGGCGGCCGTCCGCGCCGTGGTGGCGGGGCACGCGGCGACCTTCACCGGCGCCTCCCGCTGGGAGCGTTCCCGGGAGGGACTCGCGCAGGCCGTCCGCGGCGCCCTCGCCGAGGCCGACTGCGCCCCGGAGGAGATCGACGTCGTCTTCGCGGACGCCCTCGGTGTCCCCGAGGCGGACCGGGCCGAAGCGCTCGCCCTCGTCGACGCCCTCGGCGCGCACGGGCGCCGCGTCCCCGTCACCGCTCCCAAGACCGGCATCGGGCGCGCCTACTGCGGCGCGCCGCTGCTGGACACGGCGGCGGCGGTGCTCGCGATGGAGCACGGCCAGGTGCCGCCCACCCCGAACGTGTTCGACGTCTGCCACGACCTCGACCTGGTGACGTCGGACGCCCGTCCCGCCGAGCTGCGGACCGCCCTGATCCTCAGCCGGGGACTCATGGGCTCCAACGCGGCGCTGGTCGTGCGCCGCGGCGACTCCGCCCGCTAGCGCGGGCACCACGTGAGGAGAACACCGCATGATCACCACCGAAGTGACCCTCGACGAACTGGCCGCGCTCATCAAGAAGGCGGCCGGGGTCAGCGTCGACCCGCAGGACCTCGCGCAGTCCGCGGACGCGCCCTTCGCCACCCTCGGCCTCGACTCGCTCGCGCTGCTCGGCATCGTCGGGGAGCTGGAGAACCACTACGGCCGGCCCCTCCCGCCGGACGCCGAGCGCTGCAAGACCCCCCGCGAGTTCCTCGACCTCGTCAACGACACCCTCAAGGCTGGAGCCTGACGTGCCCGGACACACCGACAACAGCATCACCATCGACGCGCCCCTCGACCTGGTGTGGGACATCACCAACGACATCGAGAACTGGCCGCGGCTGTTCAGCGAGTACGCCTCCCTCGACGTCCTCGCCCGGGAGGGCGACACGACGCGGTTCCGCCTCACCATGCACCCGGACGAGAACGGGAAGGTGTGGAGCTGGGTCTCGGAGCGGACCGTGGACCGCGCCGCGCGCACCGTCCGGGCCCGCCGGGTGGAGACCGGGCCCTTCGCGCACATGGACATCCGCTGGGAGTACGAGCAGACGCCGGCGGGCACCCACATGCGCTGGGTGCAGGACTTCGCGATGAAGCCCGACGCCCCGGTGGACGACGCGTGGATGACGGACAACATCAACCGCAACTCCGCCACGCAGATGGGCCTGATCCGGGACAAGATCGAGCAGGCCGCCCGGGAACGCCGCAGTGCCCCCGTCAGCTGAACCGCGCACCACGGGAAGGACACCCCGATGCACCACGCCCTGATCGTCGCCCGGATGGCGCCCGGCTCGGCGCCCGCGATCTCCGACGTGTTCGCCGCTTCCGACCGGGGTGAGCTGCCGCACCTCATCGGGGTGAACCGGCGCAGCCTCTTCCAGTTCGGCGACGTGTACCTGCACCTCATCGAGTCCGACCAGGACCCGGCGCCGGCCATCGCGAAGGTGGCGGGCCACCCGGAGTTCCGCAGCGTCAGCGACGAGCTGGCCGCCTACGTCAGCGCCTACGACCCGCAGACCTGGCGGAGTCCCAAGGACGCCATGGCGCGGTGCTTCTACACCTGGGAGCGCGGCGCCGCCTCCTGACCGGGCGCCCGCTCCACGACCCGAGGCCGCCGGCTCCGCGCGAAGCGGAACCGGCGGCCTCGGGTCGTCCGGGTGAGGGGCGGCCGGGTCAGGCGGGGACCGTGCACTCGAAGGCGTGCAGGTACGCGTTGACGGGGCGCACCTCGCCGATGACCAGGCCCGCTTCCGTGAGCCGGTCGACCATGCTCTGCCGGGTGTGCTTGGCGCCGCCGACGTTCAGGAGCAGCAGCAGGTCCATGGCCGTGGTGAACTTCATCGACGGGGTGTCGTCCACGAGGTTCTCGATGACGACGACCCGGGCGCCGGGCCGCGCCGCCCGGCGGACGCTCGCGAGGGCGCGGCGGGTGCTCTCGTCGTCCCACTCCAGGATGTTCTTGATGATGTAGACGTCCGCCTGGACGGGGATGTCCTCGCGGCAGTCCCCGGGGACGATCCGCACCCGCTCCGCCAGCGCCCCGCCCGGACGCAGCCGGGGGTCGGCGTTCTCCACCACGCCCGGCAGGTCGAGCAGGGTGCCGTGCAGCGAGGGGTGCTTCTCCAGCAGGCAGGCGACCACCTGCCCCTGGCCGCCGCCGATGTCGGCGACCGAGGTGACGCCCCGGAGGTCGAGCACGTCGGCGACGTCCCGGGCCGACTGGGCGCTGGACGTCGTCATGGCCCGGTTGAAGACGTGCGCGGACTCGGGAGCCTCCTCGTTGAGGTAGGGGAAGAACTCCCGGCCGTACGCCTCCTCGAAGACGTTGCCGCCGGTGCGGACCGCCTCGTCGAGCCGCGGCCACACCGTCCACGTCCACGGCTCGGTGCACCACAGGGCGATGTAGCGCAGGCTGTGCGGGTCGTCCTCGCGCAGCAGCCGGGACATCTCGGTGTGCCCGAAGGTGCCGTCCGGGTTCTCGGTGAACACGCCCTGGCAGGACAGGGCGCGCAGCAGCCGGCGCAGTGTGTGGGGCTGGGTCTTCACCGCCGCCGCCAGGTCCTCCGCGCTCATCGGGCGGTCCTCCAGCGCGTCGGCCACGCCGAGGCGGGCGGCGGCGCGCACGGCGGCGGCGCACGCCGCCCCGAACACCAGCTCCCGCAGCCGCATGGGCGGCGGGGGAGTCCGGTCGGCCTGTTCCACTGTCGTCATTCGGTGCCTCGCTTCTGAGGTCGTGCTGTACGGGGGGGGGAGGGAGTACGGAGTACGGGGAGGGGAGTACGGGGAGGGGAGTGCGGGGAGCGGAGTGCGCGCCGGGTCAGCACAACCCGGCGGGCTCGGAGATCCGGCAGGTGTTGCCGCGGAAGGTGTTGGCCTTGCCGGTGTCGCGGTCGGCGAGGTCGGCGGGCCCGTTGCGCAGCAGGACGTTGCCGCGGATCTCGTTGCGGTCGTTGGGGACGCCCACGAAGCTCTTGAACAGCACGATGCCGCCGGAGAACGGGGACGTGCCGACGTTGTCCTCGATCCGGTTGCGCGTCACGTGCACGTCCTCCACGCCGGTGAGGACGATGCCGGAGCCCTGGAGGAAGGGCAGGCGCGCGGTCTTGGGGCAGAACTTGTTGTTGGCGTGGATGTGGTTGCGGCGCACGGTCACGGCGCCGACCCGCGGCGTGTTCTCGTCCCCGACGACGTTCACGGCGGAGCAGTTGCCGGTGGCGTCGTTGCGCTCGACGGTCAGGTTGCGCAGCCGGCGCACGGTGATGCCGATGCGGTTGTCGCTGAGCCGGTTGCGGGCGACGACCGTGCCCCGGGTGTCGAGGGCTCCCTCCTCGGCGGAGACGGTGTTGGAGACGAAGACGCCGGCGTCGCCGTTGCCGCGGACGGTGTTGCCGACGATCCTCGTGCGCGTGGAGCGCTCGGTGGCGAGCCCCCACTGGCCGTTGCGCTCGCTGGTCACCGCGCGGACGGTGAGGCGGTCGGTGCGGGTCGCCCACAGGCCCTGCTTGGTGAAGCCCCGCAGCGTCAGGGCGGCCACGGTGACGTCGCGCACCGGACGGGCGTCCGTGCCGGCGACGCAGATGCCGTTGCCCGCGGTCGCGCACGCGTCGGAGGCGGTCGCGGTGCCCGGTGCGACGACGGTGCGGCCGGCGCCGGAGCCCCGCAGGGTGAGGCCCGGCACCGTGATGCGGACGCTCTCCTGATAGGTGCCCGGTGCGACGACGACCGTGTCGCCCGGCTTCGCCGCGTCCACGGCCTGCTGGATGGATTGGCCGGCGCGCACGACGTGCACCGACCGGTGGGCGGTCGCGGGTGCCGCGGCGCCGATGCCCGATGCCACGACCGCCGCCGCGCAGGCGAGATGGGTCAACTGTCGTTTGGTCATGGGCCGAAGCTATGAACGGGCGGTGCGCGCCGCCACCGGTGATCGCCCAGGTGGGCCCGCCCCTGTCACCGTGACGCGCCGAGCGGGGTGGGACACGGCGACCGCCGGGGACCGCGCGCCGCTCCGGCGAGCGGAATCCGGGGCGCGGGGCCGGTGCGGGGACGGCGTCCACCACGCCCCCCCCGTGAGACCGGGCGTCCACGACGCCTCCGTGCGACCGCTCGCCGCGGACGGGTCCGACCCGCCGTCGCGCCGCCGGACGCCCGGTCCGCCGCGGGCGGCGCGGACGGGCGGCGGCGCGACCGCCACCTCGCGCGAAAGGGCCGATCCGGTGGCGGCCGAACCGGTGAACCCGAACGCCCCGCACCCCGTCCCCGGCGGGGATTTCCTCGCTCGCGCCCTCGCCGCGAGCCTCGGCTCCCCAAGGCCCGGAGCGGTCCGGTGCAGCAGACTTTCCGGTACCCAATCCGGACGACGAGGGAGCCTGATCGTGGCTGATGTCGACGTACTCGTGGTGGGCGCGGGCCCGGTGGGGCTGATGGCGGCGGCCGAACTGCGCCGGCACGGCGTGGACTGCCGGATCGTGGATCGGCTGGCCGCCCCGGACCCCCATGCCAAGGCCATCGGTGTCGTGCCCCGCACGCTGGAGGTGTGGGAGACCATGGGCCTGGTCCCCGGCGTCCTCGACGCGGCCGTGCCGCACCTGGGCCAGCTGGTCTACATCGACGGCAAGCCACGGCCCCGGGTCGAGCTCACCCTGCCGCCCGAGATCTCCTACCCCTTCGCCACCCTGCCCCAGTACGAGACCGAGCGGCTGCTCGCCGAACACCTGGCGGGCTTCGGCACGCGGGTGGAGCGGGGAACCGAGCTGCGCTCGCTGGACCCGGGGCCCGACCACGTCGACGCCGTCCTCGCGCACCCCGACGGCCGCACCGAGCGGCTGCGCGCCCGGTACGTCGTGGGCTGCGACGGCGCGCACAGCATGGTCCGCAAGGCCGCCGGGCTGACCTTCGAGGGCGACGCCCTCCCCGAGCGGTACATGATCGGTGACGTCGAGGTCGACTGGGAACTGCCCGCCGGCTACAGCATCCGGTCCGTGAACCTGGACGAGAACGGCGAGGTGGACGACATGCTCGTCTGCATCCCGATGCCCGGCGTCCGGCGGTACTGGCTGTCGATGCTGCGCCGCCACGCCGGGGCCGAGGGCGACGACCCGGCCGGCACCCCGGACGAGAGCGACCTCGGCTCGGGGGACGGCCGGGGACTGGACCTCGACCAGATCCAGGCCGTGCTCGACCGGCTGTCCCCGGAGGTGACGACCGCCTCCACGCTGCGCTGGTCGTCCGCCTTCCGCACCAGCCACCGCCTGGTCGACCGCTACCGCGCCGGCCGCGTCCTCGTCGCCGGCGACGCCGCCCACATCCAGCCGCCGATCGGCGGGCAGGGGCTCAACACCGGCGTGCAGGACGCCCACAACCTGGCCTGGAAGCTGGCCTTGACGGTCCGCGGACTGGCCGCGGCCGACCTGCTCGACAGCTACCACGCGGAGCGCCACCCGGTCGCGCGGGAGGTGGTCGACCGCACCGTCCGCCACGCCCGCACCGTCCGCCGGGCCGGCGCCGGCCCCCTGAACAACGGCGCCGACACCGAGACGGCGATGCTGCGCCAGGCCCAGCTGCTGGTCGCCTACCCGGACAGCCCGCTGACCGGGCCGCGGCCGGCGGACCAGGAGCCCGGTCCCGGTCCCGCGCCCGGCGACCGGGCGCCGGACTGCCGGGGCCTGCTGAGCGATCTCGCGGCCTACCCGCGCCGGCTGTTCGAGCTGCTGCGGACCCCGCGGCACGTACTGCTGCTCTTCGCGGGCGAGGAGCAGGCGTCGGGCGAGGGCGCCGCGCGGCTCGAAGCCTGTGCCGCCGCGGCACACCGCGCGGCCCACGGCCTGCTCGACGCGTACCTGGTCACGGCCGCGGAGGTGCCGCCGGACGCGCGGCCGGTCGGCCTGCGTCCGCCGCGGCTGCGGGACGCGGAGGGCGGGTTCCGGGCCGCCTACGCCCCGCGCGACGGCGAGGCGGTCCTGATCCGACCGGACGGCTACGTCTCCGGGCGCTTCCACCACGCCGTCCCCGAGGACCTGACGGCACACCTGCGCCGTACCTTCGCCTGACCCCGCGCCGGCGGGTCCGGTCCCGGCCGGCGCCGCGGCGGGAGCGGTACGACGCGCCGCCGCCCCGGCCCGAGAGTCCGGCCGGGGCGGCGGGTGCGCGGGACGACGTCCGCGGCGGACGCGCGCCGCGGGGGCCGTGCCCGGGTGGGGCGTGGATCAGGCCAGGGTGACCAGGGCCTCGTTCCAGGTGGCCGAGGGGCGCATCACCTTCGCGGCCTTGGCCGGGTCGGGCTGGTAGTAGCCGCCGATCTCGGCCGGCTTGCCCTGGACCGCGTTCAGCTCGTCGACGATCGTCTGCTCCTGCTCGGTGAGCACCTCCGCGAGCCGCGCGAACGCCTTGGCGAGGTCGGCGTCCTCGGTCTGCCGCGCCAGCTCCTGCGCCCAGTACAGGGAGAGGAAGAAGTGGCTGCCGCGGTTGTCGATGCCGCCGATCCGGCGGGTCGGCGACTTGTCCTCGTCGAGGAAGGTCGCCGTGGCGCGGTCGAGGGTGTCGGCGAGCACCTGGGCGCGTGCGTTGCCCGTGGTGGTCGCGAGGTGCTCGAAGCTGGAGGCCAGGGCGAGGAACTCGCCCAGGCTGTCCCAGCGGAGGTAGTCCTCCTTGACGAGCTGCTGGACGTGCTTGGGCGCGGAGCCGCCCGCACCCGTCTCGAAGAGGCCGCCGCCCGCCATCAGCGGGACGATCGACAGCATCTTGGCGCTGGTGCCCAGCTCCAGGATCGGGAACAGGTCGGTCAGGTAGTCGCGCAGCACGTTGCCGGTGACCGAGATGGTGTTCTCGCCGCGCCGGATGCGCTCCACCGACAGCCGGGTCGCCTCGACGGGGGACAGGATGCGGATGTCCAGGCCCTCGGTGTCGTGCTCCGGCAGGTAGCGGCGGACCTTCTCGATGAGCACCGCGTCGTGCGCGCGGGTCTCGTCCAGCCAGAACACGGCCGGGTCACCGGTGGCGCGGGCGCGGGTGACGGCCAGCTTCACCCAGTCCCTGATCGGGGCGTCCTTGGTCTGGCAGGCGCGGAAGATGTCGCCGGCGGAGACCGTCTGCTCCAGGACGGCGTTCCCGGCCTGGTCGACGAGGCGGACGGTGCCGGTCACGGGCACCTCGAAGGTCTTGTCGTGGCTGCCGTACTCCTCGGCCTTCTGCGCCATGAGGCCGACGTTCGGGACGGTGCCCATGGTCGACGGGTCGAAGGCGCCGTTGGCCCGGCAGTCGTCGATGACGACCTGGTACACGCCGGAGTAGCTGCTGTCCGGCAGCACCGCGAGGGTGTCGGCCTCCTCGCCGTCCGGGCCCCACATGTGGCCGGAGGTGCGGATCATGGCCGGCATCGAGGCGTCGACGATGACGTCGGAGGGGACGTGCAGGTTGGTGATGCCCTTGTCGGAGTCGACCATCGCCAGCGCCGGGCCGTCGGCGAGCTCGGCGTCGAAGGACGCCTTGATCTCGGCGCCCTCGGGCAGCGACTCCAGGCCCTTGTGGATGCCGCCGAGACCGTCGTTCGGGGTCAGGCCGGCGGCGGCGAGGGTCTCGCCGTAGCGCGCGAACGTCTTCGGGAAGAAGGCGCGCACCACGTGACCGAAGACGATCGGGTCGGAGACCTTCATCATCGTGGCCTTGAGGTGGACCGAGAACAGCACGCCCTCGGCCTTGGCGCGGGCGATCTGAGCGGTGAGGAACTCGCGCAGCGGCGCGACGTGCATCACCGAGGCGTCGACGACCTCGCCGGCCTGGACGGGTACGGACTCGCGCAGCACGGTGGTGGAGCCGTCGTCGCCGACGAGCTCGATGCGCAGCGTGCCCGCCTCGGAGACCACCACGGACTTCTCGGTGGAGCGGAAGTCGTCGACGCCCATCGTGGCGACGTTCGTCTTCGAGTCGGCGGTCCACTTGCCCATGCGGTGCGGGTGGGTCTTCGCGTAGTTCTTCACCGAGGCGGGGGCGCGGCGGTCGGAGTTGCCCTCGCGCAGCACCGGGTTCACGGCGCTGCCCTTGACCTTGTCGTAGCGGGCGCGGATGTCGCGCTCCTCGTCCGACTTCGGGTCGTCCGGGTAGTCGGGGAGCGCGTAGCCCTGCGCCTGAAGCTCGGCGACGGCCGCCTTCAGCTGCGGGATCGACGCCGAGATGTTCGGCAGCTTGATGATGTTGGCCCCGGGCGTCTTGGCCAGCTCGCCCAGCTCGGACAGGGCGTCCGCGATCCGCTGGTCCTCCGAGAGGAACTCGGGGAAGAGGGCGATGATGCGCCCGGCCAGCGAGATGTCACGGGTCTCCACAGTGACACCCGCCTGGGCGGCGTACGCCTGGACCACCGGCAGGAACGAATACGTCGCCAGGGCCGGGGCCTCGTCAGTGTGCGTGTAGATGATGGTCGAGTCAGTCACCGGGTGCTCCGCTCCACGTCTGCAACATTGCTCGACATCAAGATATCTCGTGACCGCCCCGGCCTCGACAGCGGTCCGTGCCGGGGAGGCCGGGTCCGCGGGAAACCGCCGCGGGGCGCCGGGCGGGCGCCCCGCGGACCGCGGTCACCCACCGTGGCGCCCCGAGCGCGCCGCGCACGCGCAGGCGGCGGCCGGCCCTCCCGCGCCCCGCGAGGCGTCCCCCGGCCGGCCGTGCGGCCCGGTCACGGCAGGGTCGGCGCCTCGCGCTGCTGCGGGATCAGCGGCTCCGCGAGGGGGGCGCCGCCCGGTTGCAGGGCGACCGTGCGGGCCGGGGAGGGGATGCGGATGCCCTCGTCGCGGTAGCGCCGGTGCAGTCGCTTGATGAACTCGTGCTTGATCCGGTACTGGTCGCTGAACTCGCCCACGGCCAGGATCACGGTCAGCCCGATGCGGGAGTCGCCGAAGGTGTGGAACCGCACGGCGGGCTCGTGGTCCGCGACGGCGCCGGTGATGGTGGTCATCACCTCGGTGACGACGTCGTTCGTCACCCGCTCCACGTGGTCGAGGTCGCTGTCGTAGCCGACGCCCACCTGCACGGTCAGCGTCATCTGCTGCTCGGGCCGGGTGAAGTTGGTCATGTTCGTCCCCGACAACTGCGCGTTGGGGATGATGACCAGGTTGTTGGAGAGCTGGCGCACCGTGGTGTTGCGCCAGTTGATGTCGACGACGTAGCCCTCCTCGCCGCTGCTCAGCCGGATGTAGTCGCCCGGCTGGATGGTCTTCGACGCGAGGATGTGCACCCCCGCGAAGAGGTTCGCCAGCGTGTCCTGGAGGGCCAGGGCGACGGCGAGACCGCCCACGCCGAGGGCGGTGAGCAGGGGAGCGATGGAGATCCCGAGGGTCTGCAGGACGACCAGGAACCCGATGGCCAGCACCACGACCCGGGTGATGTTCACGAAGATGGAGGCCGACCCGGCCACGCCCGAGCGGGACTGCGTCACCGACCGCACCAGACCCGCGATCAGCCGGGCCGCGGTGAAGGTGGTGACCACGATGAGCAGCACGGTCAGCGAGCGGTTCACCGTCCGCCCGACGGACGCGGTGAGCGGCAGCACCGCGGCGGCCGAGGCCAGCCCGCCGGTGACCGCCGCCCAGGGGGCCAGGGTGCGCAGCGCGTCCACGATCACGTCGTCGCCGCTCCACCGGGTGCGCTCGGCGTGCCGGCCCAGCCAGCGCAGCAGCATCCGCAGCAGGACCGCCGCCACCAGCCCCGCCGCGACGGCCGTACCGGCGATCATCAGGTCGTCCAGGGTGAGCGCGCGCTTCATCGGCGGCCTCCCCGGGGACCGGGGCCGGGGAGCGGCCCCACGGGCCGTATGCGCTGTCTCGTCACTTGCCACCTGCTCGAATCCGGGAACGCGATCACGCCCCCGGCGAACGTGCGCCGTCCGGGGCGATCGCTCATCCTGCCGTATCCGCCTGCCGCCCCGTCACCAACCCGGCAGGGTAGGGCCCTTGGCCGCCCGCCGTCCCGTGACCGACCCGGCAGGGTAAGGCCCTTGGCCGCCCGCCGTCCCGTGACCGACCCGGCAGGGTAAGGCCCTTGGCCGCCCGCCGTCCCGTGACCGGCCCGGCACGGTTCGGCCCTTGGCCGCCGCCGGCGCCCCCTCCGTCCCCCCGTCCCCCCGGGTCGCGGGCATGGCATCCGTTCCGTTCCGGCCCGCGGTCCCGCGCCCGCCGGTCCGCGGCACCTCGTCCTGGCGGACCGGCGGGACCGGGAGCCCGGGCCGCCGGTGGACCGCGGTGTCAGGCCCCCTCGAACGCTCCGTGCCGTCCCGCGCCCGCGGAGAAGCGGGCCGCGCCCTCGCGGCTCTCGTCCAGCACCTCCATGCCGTACCGGAGTTCGGCGCGCATCGCCGCCTTCTCGACCAGGCCCTCCTGGTCGAGGACGGAGGCGCGGTCGCTGCGCAGGCATGCCTGCGGGAAGCCGGCGATCTCCCGGGCGAGCGCCTCGGCCTCGGCGCGGGCCCGGCCCACGGGCACCAGCCGGTTCGCGAGTCCCATCGCGAACGCCTCCGCCGCGGGGACCGGCCGGCCGGTGAGGATCATGTCCATCGCGCGGCTGGCGCCGATGAGCCGGGGGAGACGCACGGTGCCGCCGTCGATCAGTGGGACGCCCCAGCGCCGGCAGAAGACGCCGAAGACGGCGTCCTCCTCGGCGACCCGCAGATCGCACCACAGGGCCAGTTCCAGACCGCCCGCCACGGCGTGCCCGGAGACCGCGGCGATCACCGGCTTCGTCAGCCGGAGCCGCGTGGGCCCCATCGGCCCGTCGCCGTCCTCGGTGACCTCGTTGCCCCGCTCGGAGCCGATGGCCTTGAGGTCCGCCCCCGCGCAGAAGGTGCCTCCCTCGCCCCACAGCACCGCCACGCGCGCCGTCTCGTCGGCCTCGAACGTCCGGAACGCGTCGGCGAGTTCCGCCGCGGTCGGACCGTCCACCGCGTTGCGGGCCGCCGGCCGGGAGAGGACGACGGTGGTGACGTGACCCTGACGTTCGATCCGGACCGACATCGCGCTGTCCCCTTTTTCGGCTTTTTCGGCTTCCGGCTTTCCGGCTTTCCCGGTTTCCTGCTGCTCCGTTCCTCCGACCGCCGCGTCGCGGCGGTCGTGGTCACTCCTCGGTATCACAGCTCACACGCGAACGCAGCGTCGCGGGCGCCCCGGACGAACGGCGCTCGCGTGCCCCGCCCTCAGATGACCTTCCAGCGGACCAGAGCCCCCAGCGTCAGCGCCCCCGGCAGCAGGGGCAGCCACACCGTGATGATCCGGTACGCCAGGACCACCGCCGTCGCCGCCGCCACCGGGCCGCCCGCCGTCACCAGCGCCACGGTCAGCGCCGCCTCCACCGATCCGAGGCCCCCGGGCGCCGGCACCAGCGCGACCGCGACCGTCGCCGCGAGATAGGCGACCGCCATGTGCGCCGGGGACACCGGCAGCCCGAGCGAGCGCCCCACCGCCGCGAGGCCGGCCGCCTGGAGGAGCGGGAACGCCAGCGCACCGCCCCACAGGGCGGCGGCGCGGGCCGGCCGGGTGTGCACCGCCCGGGCCTCGCCGAGCGCGGTGCGCAGGAAGCCGAGCACGGCCGCGCGCAGCCGGTCCACCAGCACCCAGGCCGCCGCGGCGGCCGTCACGAGCAGTCCGGCGCCCACCAGCAGCGGCCCCGCCGCCTGCTGGGGGAGCAGGCCGCCGAGGCGCAGCGCGCCGGGGAACGCGATCAGCAGACCGAGGAGCAGGCCGACCCGGGCGGTCGCCTCGGCGAGCAGGTACAGGGCGAGCGCCGCCGACGAGCGGGCCAGCGGAACCCCGCACGCCGTCAGGAAGCGGATGTTGACCGCCGTGGCCCCGAGGCCGGTCGGCAGCAGGTGGTTGGCGGCGCCCGCGGCGAACTGGGTCGCGAGCAGCCGGCGCGCCGGAAGCCGGTCCACCACCGCGCCCTGCCGGGTGACCGCCGCCGCCACCCAGGTCAGCGCCGTCGCGCAGACCGCGGCCAGCAGCCAGGGCCACTGGGCGGACCGCAGCTGACCGATGCCCTCCACGAGCACGGACCGCCCGCGCACCGCCACCACCAGGACCAGGGCGAGCGGCAGGACGCAGAGCACCGGCCGGACGGCGGGGCGCAGGGAGAGGCGCCGCGGCAGGGCGGGCCGGGCGCGGGGAATGCGTGCGGTCGTCACACCGGGACAGGTTGTCCGGGCCGCACCAACGCGGGGTGGCCGGCGCGGGGACGGCGCCTGACATGCCGGGCACGGCGCGGGAGGGGAACCGGGCGTGCGTCGCCGCCGGACCACCGGGGCGCGCTCGTGCGGGTGCCGCGGACCGGAACGGTTGACCTGAACAAAGCTTGAGGTTCTACCGTCTCCCCCATGAGCATGGAGAGCACGGCCTGGACCCAGCTGTACAGCGTCATGAACGCCCAGCGGGAGCGCAGGCCCTTCGACCCCGCGACCCTGCGTCGCATCGCCGTCTTCGCCCGGCCGCACCGCCGCCGGATCGCCCGATTCCTCGTCGTCAGCGTGGCCACCGCCCTGCTGGCCGTCGCCACGCCGCTGCTCGCCGGCCGCGTCGTGGACGCCATCGTGTCCCACGGCGACGAGCGGACCGTCGTCCGCCTGGCCCTGCTCATCGCGGTCATCGCGGTCGCCGAGGCGGCGCTCGGCGTCCTGGGCCGCTGGCTCTCCTCGACCCTGGGCGAGGGACTCATCCTCGATCTTCGTACGACTGTGTTCGATCATGTGCAGCGCATGCCGGTCGCGTTCTTCACACGTACCCGTACGGGCGCGCTCGTCAGTCGTCTCAACAACGACGTGATCGGCGCCCAACGCGCCTTCAGCAACACGCTGTCCGGGGTCGTCGGCAACATCGTGACGCTGCTGCTCACCCTGGCCGTGATGCTCACCCTCTCCTGGTCGATCACCCTGCTCGCGCTCGTCCTGCTCCCCGTGTTCGTGCTCCCGGCCCGGCGGATGGGCGGGCGGATGGCCCGGCTCCAGCGCGAGGCCGCCGACCTCAACGCGTCGATGGGCAACCGGATGACGGAGCGCTTCTCCGCACCCGGCGCGACCCTCGTCAAACTGTTCGGCCGGCCCGACCAGGAGTCCGAGGAGTTCGCCGCGCGCGCCCGGCGGGTGCGGGACATCGGGGTGCGCACGGCCATGGCCCAGTCCGCGTTCATCACCGCCCTGACCCTGGTGTCCGCGCTGGCACTGGCCCTCGTCTACGGTCTCGGCGGCTGGTACGCGCTGCGCGGCACCCTGGAACCGGGCGCGGTGGTCTCCCTGGCGCTCCTGCTCACCCGCCTGTACGCGCCGCTGACCGCCCTCGCCGGCGCCCGCGTCGAGGTGATGAGCGCCCTCGTCAGCTTCGAGCGGGTCTTCGAGGTGCTCGACCTCAAGCCGCTCGTCGCGCAGAAGCCGGACGCCCGCGAGGTCCCCGAGGGCCCGGTGTCGGTCGAGTTCGACGACGTCCGCTTCGCCTACCCTTCCGCCGACAAGGTCTCCCTCGCCTCGCTGGAGGAGGTCGCCGCCCTCGACACCCGGGGCGGCGCCGAGGTCCTGCACGGCGTCTCCTTCCGCGCCGAACCCGGTACGACCGTCGCGCTCGTCGGCTCCTCCGGCGCGGGCAAGTCGACCATCGCGCACCTGCTGCCCCGCCTCTACGACGTCGACGGGGGCGCCGTCCGCGTCGGCGGGGTCGACGTCCGCGACCTCGGCGCCGGGTCGCTGCGCGCGACCCTCGGCATGGTCACCCAGGACGGGCACCTCTTCCACGACTCCGTCCGCGAGAACCTCCTCCTCGCCCGGCCGGGCGCCACCGAGGACGACCTGTGGGACGTGCTGCGCCGCGCCCGGCTCGCCGAACTCGTCGCCGCGCTGCCCGACGGCATCGACACGGTCGTCGGCGAACGCGGCTACCGGCTCTCCGGCGGCGAGCGCCAGCGCATGACCATCGCCCGCCTGCTGCTGGCCCGCCAGCGCGTCGTCATCCTCGACGAGGCCACCGCGCACCTCGACAACACCTCGGAGGCCGCCGTCCAGGAGGCGCTCGCGGAGGCCCTGGAGGGACGGACCGCCGTGGTGATCGCGCACCGGCTGTCGACCGTGCGGGCCGCCGACCTGATCCTCGTGGTCGAGGCCGGCCGGATCGTCGAACGGGGGACCCACGAGGACCTGCTCGCCGCGCGGGGGCGGTACGCGGAGCTGTACCGGACCCAGTTCGCGGGCGGACGGGAGGCCGTCGCGGAGCCGGCGGCGGTGGAGGGGTAGCGACGCCCGGGCGCACCCCCGGCACGAGGAGCCGGGTGAGCGGCGAGGCCGGGGCGGCGGCGGAGCGGGGCGGTCCTCCCTCGGGGACGGGGCCCCGGTCACCGGCTCGGGAATCGCTCGGACGCCGTGCCGCTCGGCGGGGCCGTGCGCGGGGCGGGGAGCCCCCTCCGCCGGTGCGCGGTCGGTCGCCGGCCGGACGCGGCCGGGCGGGGGCTGTCGGCGCGCCGTGGCCGACAGCCCCCGCCCCGGCGGTTCACGGGCGGCGCGCGTGCGCGAAGCCGCGGCGGTGCCAGAGCAGGCCGCCCGAGCGTGCGGGCTCACCGCCGACGCCGGTCACCCGCCCCACCAGGATCGTGTGGTCGCCTCCTTCCAGGACGTCGTGGCGGGCGCAGGTGAGCGTGAGGGACGCGTCCCGCAGGACGGGGGCCCGCAGGGAGTCCGCCGCCAGCGGCAGATCGTCGAAGCGCCGTTCGGCCGGGCGCAGGAACCGGTCGACGAGATGCTCCTCGCCCGGGCCCAGCAGGTGCACGGCGAAGTCCTCGGCGCGCGTCAGGGCGTCGTGCGTGCGGGAGGCGCGGTCCAGGCAGACCAGGAACAGCGGCGGGCTGAGCGAGAGGGAGCTGACGGCGCTGGCCGTCAGGCCACGCGGCCTGCCCCGGTCGTCGTAGCAGGTGACGATCGTGACGGGAGCGGCGAGTGCGGACATCGCGGCGCGGAAGGCCGGGGCGAGGTCCTCGTCCGCACCGGTCACCGGCTGGGACGTCAGCAGCGCCGGGCTCACCGCGCCACCTCCAGTGCCCGCACGGCTCCCTGGAGCCAGCGGCCCTCGGGGCGTCCGGAGAAGCCCGTGCGCAGGTCCCAGGAGACGTGTCCGGCCTTCACGGTCGCGGTGAATCGACCGGTGAACATCCAGCCCTCGTAGGCGGACCACCCGCACAGCGCCTGCACGTCGTGCGCCGAGAACTGCCAGCGTGCGTCCGGGTCGAGCAGCGTCAGGTCGGCGTCCGCCCCGGGTTCGAGCCGGCCCTTGCCGGGCAGGTCGAAGAGGCGGGCGGGCCCCGATCCCATGAGCCGGGCCAGATGGGCGGCCGCCTCGTCCGGACCGACCTCCCGGGTCCGCAGCCCCGTCCAGACCGCGGTGGCCAGTTCCTGCACACCGGGCAGACCGGGCGGCGCGTCGGCCGGCGGACGGTTCTTCTCCTCCACGGTGTGCGGGGCGTGGTCGCTGCCGAGCGTGGCGGCCTCGCCGTGCAGCACCGCCTGCCACAGGCGTTTCTGGTCCCGGCACTCGCGGATGGCGGGGGACAGCCGGGTCCGCGGGCCGCGCCGCGCGGTGTCGTCGTGGGTGAACGACAGGTGATGGCCGGTCACCTCGAAGGTGAGGGGCAGCCCCTCCGCCGCCGCGGCCGACAGCAGGTCGGCCTCCTCCGCGGACGACACGTGCAGGACGTGCGCCCTCGTGCCGAACTCGCGTACCAGGTGCACCACCCGGGCGACGGCGACGATGCCCCCCGAGCGCGGCCGGTGCGGCTCGTAGGCGCCGTAGGAGTCCGGGGCGCTCGAACTCGCGTCGAGCAGGTCGAAGACGTGCTGGTCCTCCGCGTGCAGGACGAGGCGGATGCCGCCCCGGGCCGCCGCGGCGAAGGCCCGCCGCAACTGCTCGCCGTCCCGGAAGACGACCGGCGCCGTGTGGTGGCCCGCCATGAACACCTTCGCCGAGGTCGCCGTCCGCGGGTCGATGTCGGCCAGCAGTTCGGGGTGGTCGGGGTCGGCACCCAGGTGGAAGCGGTAGTCGGCCCACGACGTGCCCCGGATCACCGCGTCCTTGGCGATCAGACCGGCCTCGTCCAGGGACGGCGGGCGGGTGTTGGGCATGTCGATCACGGTCGTCACACCCCCGGCGAGCGCCGCCCTGCTGCCGTGCTCCCAGTCCTCCTTGTACTCCAGGCCCGGCGTGCGGAAGTGCACGTGGGAGTCGATCAGACCCGGCAGCACGTACCGGCCGCGGGCGTCCAGGCGGCGGCCCGCGGGCAGCGGGGCGCCCGGGGCGAGGAGGGCCGCGACACGGCCGTCCCGGACGACGACCGTGCCGTCGCGGACACCGTCGGGGGTGACGAGCCGGCCGCCCTCGACGACCAGGTCGGCGGGCAGATCCTCGGATGCGGGCTTCAACGGTTCCACGTCAGACTCACCAGTTCCTTGCAGAGGTCGTTGGTCGGTCCCATCAGGGCGACGGCGCGCGCGTCGCGGCCGTAGCGGTTGATCTCGTTCGAGGCGACATAGCCGGCCGAACCCAGCAGCCGTTCCACCGCGTTGACGACGCGCTCGGCGGCCGACGACGCGAAGAGCTTGGAGTGCAGGGTCGCGATCCCGGGGTCCGGGGCCGTCCGGCGGCCGGTGCGCTCCACGACCGCCCGCGCCGCCTCGACCTCGCCCGCGATGTCCACCAGGCGGTGGCGCACGGCCTGCTGGGCCGTCAGACCGCGTCGCTCGGCGTGCTCGTGGGCCAGGTCGAGCGCCGCCTGCGCCAGGCCGACGGACACCGCGCCGAGCGTGGCGCCGCTGTCCCGGACACCGGCGATGATCGACGCCGCCGCGCCCACCGGACCCAGCCGCGCGGTGTCCGGCACGTGGCAGTCGTGGACGGAGACGAAGCCGGTCGCCGAACCGCGCATACCGGTCAGCCGCATCGAGGTGTCCGGTTCCAGCCCCGGCGTGTCCGCCGGTATCAGGAAGAACGTCTGGCCCGCCGAGCCGTAGCCGGTGTCGGGCGCGGCGTCCGGGAGCGGCTCCTCGGTCTGGGCCAGCACCAGGTAGATGTCCGCCAGGCCCGCGCTGGTGGTGAAGGACTTGGCGCCGTCGAGGACCCAGCCGCCGTCGGGCGTGCGGCGGGCGGTGGTGGACAGGTGCTTCTTGTTCGCGCCGGCGCCCGTCTCGCTCCAGGCGGAGGCGGCCAGCCACTCGCCGCGGGCGAGCCGGGGCAGCAGCCGGCGGCGCAGGGCGGGGCTGCCGTGTTCGAGGATGCGTGTGCTGACCGCGTAGTGCTGGAAGAGCATGATCGACGCGGACGCGTTGACCCGCGCCACCTGCTCGACGGCCGTGTTCAGGCCGAGCGCGTCGGCCCCCGTGCCGCCGTACTCGTACGGGAGGGCCAGGCCGAGCAGGCCGGACTCGCGCAGCAGGGCCAGGGCCCGGCGGTCCGGTTCACCGCTCACGTCGGCGTCCCGCGCGCAGGCGGCGAGCCGCTCGCGGACCGCCGCGGTCGGCCCGGTGGCCGGCCGGGGGAGCGGTACGTCGGCGAGGTCCGGCGCTTCGGGAACGATCAGGCTGTCTGCGGAAGCCATGACAACTCCTGGGAGGTGGGGGCGGGCAGGAAGTGGCCGCGGTAGTCGACCTGCTTCTCCGCGACGGAGATCCAGGCGAGCCGGCGGTCGTGCGGGCCGCCGGTCGTGCGGGCCGAGGCGCGGACGGTGGCGCCCGGTGTGCGTAGCGCGAGCAGTCCGTCGTCCGGCTGCCCGGCCGCACCGGACAGCAGGTGCGGGAGGGTGCCCGGCACGGCGGCGCCCGCCGCGAGGCAGGTCGCGCCGGTGAGCGCCACGGTGGGGTGCCAGGACGGGACGGAGATGGCGCGCACCGCGAGGGCGCCGGGACCGTCCGGCAGCAGCGCGGCCACCTTCGGGAAGGCCCCGGTGTCGTCCCAGCCCTGTGCGGCGCAGACGGCGCGGCGCAGCCGGGACATCCGGTCGAACAGCGCCGGGTCGTCGGCGAAGAGGGCCGCGACCGTGTGCACGCCCAGCTCGGCGGCGTTCACGAACAGGTACGGATTGCCCATCGAGACCAGGGACACCGGCACGGTGCGGCCCTCGAAGCGGATGCCGGTGACCGGCTCGCCCGTGATGAGGAGTTCGCCGACCGGACGCGGCGGCGAGCAGAGGAAGTGCGCCGTGAAGCGGGTACCGCCCTCGGACGTCTCCTCCGCCTCGCACACCACGTTGTCCCCGTTGTTGAGCACGTTGACCCGGACCCGGCAGCCGGCCACCAGGGGCTGGATCATTCCGGTGCGCGCCGCCGCCTCGACGGCGGCCAGGATGGAGTGCCCGCAGGAGCCCCGCAGGTCGAAGCTGTCGAGGCGGTCGGGCATCGACTGGACGAAGCGGTAGTCCAGGTCGAACAGGGGGTGCCGGGACGGCTGGACAAGCGCGTTCTTCAGGACGTCGGCGGCGCCCCGGTCGGCCAGAACCGACCGCAACTCGGTGAGGCGCGCCAGCAGTTCGGGCTCCGAGGCGGGCAGCATCCGGGCGTCCAGCACGGCGGTGGGGCACGGGGTGCCGTGCGCTCGGGCGAGGCTGACGGTCATGCCGCCGCCTCCTGGAGGACGCGCGCCGGCGCGGGCAGCGCGACCGGGGCGCCGGCCGTCGACCGGGCCGAGGCGAAGAACTCCTGCCGCCACAGCTGGTGGGACATCAGCGACCACAGCGCCAGCGAGACGCCGTCGCTGGGCCGGGTGGCCTGTTCGTCGAACAGGGCGTCGACCCGCTCGGGGCGGATGCGCCCGTCGGCGCGCAGCGTGCGCGCGGACAGCACGTCCCGGGCGAGGGTCCACAGCCGCTGGCCGGGGGCGAGCATCGCCGTCACGGGCAGGGTGAAGGGCTGCTTGGGGCGCTCCAGCACGCTGCGCGGGATCAGCCCCCGGGCGGACCGGTACAGGGCCCGCTTCACGCCCTGGCCGGGCACCAGCCGCTGCGCGTCGGTCAGGGTGGCGGCGAAGCGGACGACGGAGGGCTGGCAGAACGGCAGCCGCACCTCCACCGAGCTGGCCATCGACAGGTGGTCGACGCGGCGCAGGTGGTACGCGGGCAGCCGGTAGCGCTGCTCCACCGCGGCGATGCGCTGCATCCGGGTGCCGGGGCTGGAGTGCAGGGTCCGCCGGATGGCGGTGGGCAGCGAGGAGCCGACCGCGTTCACCTCGAAGGCGTACGCGTCGGTGTACAGGCTCTCGCGCAGCGACCGGGGGACGGCGGCGAGGTGGTCGAGGTAGTCGTCGATCCAGTTCGTGCCGTGGTGGGCGGCGACCGCCTGGGTCATGCGGGCGTATCCGCCGAAGAGCTCGTCGGCGGCGTCACCGGTGAGGGCGACCTTGAAGCCGGCGTCGCGGACCGCGCGGAACAGGGAGAACGTGGACAGGGTGATCGGATCGGCGTTGGGCTGGCCGAGGTGGCGCACCACGTCGGTCATCAGCTCCGGGAAGGTGGCGGGATCGATCTCGACCTGGTGGTGCCGGGTGCCGGCGGCGCGGGCCACCTCGGCGGCGTAGGCGCGTTCGTCGCCGGGCCAGGTGCCGGTGTAGGCGATGTTGAAGGTGTGCAGGCTTCCGCTGCCCCCGCTGTCGCGCAGCGCCCGGGCGGCGAGCGCCGTGACGAGGCTGGAGTCGAGCCCGCCCGAGGTGACGGCCGCGACGGGGGCGTCGGCCACCAGCAGACGTGACACCTCGTCGGAGAGCAGGGTCCGCAGCTGCTCGCCCGCCTCGTCCAGGGTGCGGCCCTGGTCGGGGCGCAGGCCGCGCTCGTGGGCCATCGGCCGCTGCCTGATCCGCAGTCCGTCGCGGTGGCGCAGGACGGCCGTGGAGGCCGGGGGCATGACCTGCACCCCGCGGAACATGGTGCGGTCGCCGAACGGCGTCTTCGACGTCAGGTAGGCGTCGAGCCCGGCCTCGTCCTCCTCGGCCCGCACCCCGGCGAAGCCGAGGAGCGCGGGCAGTTCGGAGGCGAAGTGGAAGCGGCCGGTGGTCTGTTCCCAGTGGTAGTAGAGCGGCTTCATGCCCGAGTCGTCGGTGGCCAGGACCATCCGCGGGGTGCTCCGCAGGTCCATGATCGCGACGGAGTACATGCCGTCCAGGTGCTCGGCGAACCGGTCCCCGTAGGTCAGGTAGAGCGCGGGCAGGATGGAGCCGTCGCACTGGTCGTCGAAGTGGAAGCCCAGCCCGCTCAGGCGCTCCCGCAGGTCGCGGTGGTTGTAGATCTCACCGTTGAACACGACGGTGACCCGGCCGAGGTGGTAGGGCTGCGCGCCCCCCTCGGGGTCCATGATGGACAGCCGGTTGTTGCCGAGCGCCCAGTCGGAGCGGGACGCGACGCCCTGGGCGTCGGGGCCGCCGTGGTGCATCAGGTCGGCGACCCGGCGCAGTTCGGCCTCGTCGGAGTGGACGTTGAAGGTTCCGTATATGCGGCACACGCTGCTTTCACCTGACCTGGGAGGAGTAGCCGGCGGCGGAGTAGAGCGCCGGGTCGTAGGGGCTGGGACCGCCGCAGGTGACGAAGCGGCGGGCGGTGGGACCGGTGTGCGGGTTGCGGGCGCCGTGCAGCACCCCGGGCGCCGCGTACAGCACGTCGCCGGCGGCGACGTCGATCCAGCGGTCGCGCAGGTACATCTGGCCGACGCCCTCGAAGGCGATGAACGCCTCGTCGCTGTCGGGGTGGAGATGGACGTTGAAGGTCTCGCCGGGCTGCTGGATGCCGCAGTGCAGGCAGAGCCGGCTGCTGCCGTTGCCGGGCCAGAAGACGAAGTTCATGGTCGCCCGGCGCTCGGCGGCCTCGATCTGGCCCGTGCCGCCGAAGCCGCGCAGCTGGGTGGTGTCGTCCCAGAGGGAGGAGTGCAGGACGGGTGCGCCGCCGGCGGGGGCGCCGGCGAGCGGGGTGCGCCACACGTACGCGGTCATCCCGGCGCCGTCGGCGCGGAGGGTGAGCGTCCGCCCCGTCGGGGCGTAGGCGGCCGAACCCCGTTCGACCGGGCGGGAGTCGTCGCCCACGGCGGCGGTGCCGGTCCCGGAGAAGACCACGACGGTGTTCTCCTCGGCCGCGCTGTGTTCGGGGCGGTAGGACTCCCCGGCGGCGACGCGGACGACGTGGAGGGTGACGTGGGTGGCGCCCGCGGCCGGGCTGACCGGGGTCGCCACGGTGGTGCGGGCGCCGGGATCGGCTCCGGCGACGGGGAGGAACGCGAACTCGGCCGCGGTGATGATGCGGGCGTCGCCGAGGGCGGTGGAGGCGGGGGCTTCGGTGGATGGGGGCATGCCGGTGGCTGCTTCCTGTGTTCGAAGGCCGGCGCGGTGGCGCGGGCCTGCCGGTGCTGTGGGGGAGCGCGGGCGGCGGGCGACGGTGCCCCGACGGGCGCCGCCGGCGGGTACCGGCCGTGCGGTCCGCTCGACGGGGACCGCGGCCTGCCGGTGGCCCGGGGTGGCGCCGCCGTGCTCGCCGGCGGGGACCGCCCGCTCGGTGGATCGGAGGATCGGAGGAGAGGGGACGGCGGCCGGTGGGACCGCCGGGGGTCTTTCGTCCTTCTCCTTGTGGAAGGTTCGCGCGCGGGGTTCCCGGTCGTGTCCCGCGTCGCTCCCGGCCCCGGGGGCGCGCGCGGGAAGGGCGGGACCGGGACGCCCACGCCGGCCGAGCCGACGCGGAGCGGATGCGCACCCGCTCCGGCCGACGGTGAACAGCAGCTGCCGGCAGGGGCGTTCACTGCGGGACTGCGGGACTGCAGGGGTGCAGGGGTGCGGGGCTGCCGAGGTGTCGGACAGCTGGACCGCCGGACGGGCTGCCGGCCTGTCGGAAAGCCGGGCTGCCTGGCTGCTGGGGTGCGGGCTGCCGAGGCGTCGGACTGCCGGACCGCCGGACCGCCGAGGTGCCGGAGTGCGGGGCTATGGGGCTGCCGACATGGCGACGTGCCGGGGTGTCGGACTGCTGGACCGACAGGCTGCCGGGGTGTCGGGGTGCCGCGCGGCACGGCCGGGTCCAGGGCGTGCGCCCGGGCGCCGGGACCACGCACGAAACGCCGCACGGCGCGCCCCGGTCGGGGACGCGCCGTGCGGCGTCTGGGTGGTGCGGTCCGGTGGTGCGGCCGGTCAGCAGGCCTCCTGGGCGACGGCCGACTGGTTCCGGTCGCCGGCGGCCGGAGCGGCGGGAGCCGGCGCGGGAGCCGCCGCGGCGGCGCGGCGCGAGGGCAGCGGCAGCCGCCCCTCCGCGAGGGCGAGCGCCGCGATCACCACGACACCCCCGACCGGCACGTTCCAGGTCACGGACTCGCCGAGGGCCGATGCCCCGACGATCACGGAGAACACCGGGACCAGGTAGTTGACACCGGAGGCCGTGGTGGGGCCGGCGTCCGCGATGAGCCGGTTCATCAGCACGAAGGCGATACCGGTGGAGGCTCCGCCGAGGACCAGGAGGGAGAGCAGCGGTCCGGCCGTCAGCTCGCCCGGCAGGTCCCAGCCGATGGTGAACGTGGTGATCAGACCGGTGATCACCATGGCGGAGGTGAGCTGCGCCGCGGTCACGGCGAGCGCCGGGATCTTGTGCGGGGCGATGAAGCGGCGCAGGTAGACGAAGCTGACGGCGTAGCTGACCGCCGCCCCCACGCAGGCCAGCTGGCCGCCGATGGAGCCGAGGCCGTGGGTCCGCCAGGGGCCGACGACCACGACCAGACCGACGAAGCCGACCAGGAGCCCGGTCACCTTGCGGGCCGTGGGCTTCTCCGCGCGGATGGCGAGGGCCGCGAGGCCGAGGGTGACCAGCGGCGTGGCGCCCTGGACGACGCCGGCGACGGTGGCGGTCGTGTGCTGCTCGCCGACGGCGAACAGCGTGAACGGCACGACGTTGCCGAACACCGAGGCGACGACGATGTGCCCCCAGACCTTCCGGTCGGGGAAGGCGCCCTTGGTGACGGCGAGGATGACGGACACCACGAGGGCTCCGACGAGCAGCCGCCCGAAGGCGAGCTGGAGGGGTGCGAAGGCGTCCAGGGACACCTTGATGAAGGCGAAGCTGCACCCCCAGAGGGCGGCGAGCAGGCCGAAGCGGGCCCAGTTGACGGGACTCATGCGATGACTCCTGGAGATAGTCGAACGGGTCGGGGGTCGGGGGTCGGGGACGAGCGGAAGGGAAGGGGACGGGGGAGGGGCGGCCGGGTCGAGACGGCTCGACCGGGGGCGACGGGGCGGGCCGTCGGCGTGTTCGGCCCGCCGGGCGCCGGAAGGGGAGGACTCCGTCGCCTCCGCGGCCCGGCTGGCCGGTCGCCTCGGCGGGACGGCTGCGCCCCGCGGAACTGCCGGGCGGTCAGGGGGCGTCGACCTCGAACTGGTCGTACTTCTCCATGAGCGCCACCATCTCGGCCCGCGTCGGGACGTTCCCGTCGGCCAGGAGTTCCGCCAGGCCGGTGAAGTAGCCCTCGCGGTTCTCCGCGGGCGTGAAGATGATCAGCATCTCGGCCGGGGCGTCGCTGTCGTTGCGGAAGCCGTGGACGGCGTTCTCGGGCACGTGCAGCAGATCGCCCGCGTGGGCCTTCTGCCAGCCGGTGCCGTCGTGGACGGTGACCTCGCCGGCGAGGACGTAGAACGTCTCGGAGATCCGCGTGTGGTAGTGGGGCGCCGCGCCGGCCGCACCGGGGAGCATGTGATGGTGGAAGATGCCGAGGCGCCCGTCGGTGGTCTCGGCGAGCGCGATGTACCGGGTGGTCGTCGTCTCCCCGATCCGGACCCGGACGGCGTCGCCGAACCTCTTCAGCGTCGAGACCAGCAGCGTCACGACACCTCCTCCCACATGCTCAGGTAGCGCTCGCCGGTGTCCGGCAGGACCGTGACGACGGTCCGCTCGCGGTACTCGGGGCGGGCGGCCACCAGCCGTGCCGCGTGCACCGCCGCCCCCGACGAGACGCCGACGAACAGGCCCTGTCCGGCGGCGAGTTCACGCGCGGTGCGCAGTGCCTCGGAGTCACCGACCGCGATCACCTCGTCGATCAGCGACACGTCGGTGGTCGGGGCCACGAAGCCGCCGTTGAGGCCGGGGATGCGGTGCCGTCCCGGCTGTCCGCCCGATAGCAGCGGCGACCCCTGCGGTTCGACCGCCACGACCCGCACGTCCGCGTCGTGCTCGCGCAGGTGGCGGGCGATGCCGGTGAGCGTGCCGCCGGTGCCGACCGCGCAGACGAGCGTGTCGACGCGGCGCCCGGTCGCGGTGAGGGCGGCGGTGATCTCCGGTCCGGTGGTGGCGTAGTGCGCCGCGACGTTGTCCGCGTTCTCGTGCTGGCAGGGGAACCAGGAGCCCGGGGTGAGCGCGTGGATCTCCTCGGCCTTCTCGATGGCTCCGGGGTAGCCGCGCTCGGCCGGCGTCGGCACCACCTCGGCGCCGAGCGCCGCGAGCAGGCGGACCCGCTCGGTCGTGGCGTTGTCCGGCAGCACGATGACGCAGCGGTACCCGCGCGCGGCGGCGAGGGCCGCCAGCGAGATGCCGGTGTTGCCGGAGGTGGCCTCGACGATGGTGCCGCCCGGTGCGAGGTCGCCGCGGGCCTCGGCCGCCTTGAGCATGTGCAGCGCAGCCCGGTCCTTGCTGCTGGACATCGGGTTGGCCGCCTCCAGTTTGGCGAGTATCTCGGCGCCCGCCGCCAGTCCGTCGAACCGGAGCCGGATCAGGGGGGTGGCGCCGACCAGGTCGTCGATGCCGTCGGCGACGGCGGGGCGTTCCAGGGCGGGTCGGGAGGTGTGCGGTGCAAGGGTGCGCATGATGTGATACCTCGTCAGTTGTGGCGCGCGTGCCGTGAGATCGGCCGGCGGGGCGGAAGGGGTGCCGGTGGTCCGCGGGGGGCGGCGGATCCGGTGCGGGACCGGGCTACCAGGAGCCGGCCGAGGCGATGGACGCGATGACGTCCTCGGCCGGACGGGACGGCCTGCCCTGCCGCGCGGTGGCGGCCAGCATCCGCGTCCCCTCCGGTACGTCCTTGTTCACCAGCGCCTGCGCGCCGATGACCGCGTCGTCGCCGACCGTTACCGGGCCCAAAACCGTGGCGTTGGTGCCGAGGACGACGTTGCGGCCGACCACCGGGTGCCGGCGGTCGCCCTCCGGCCGGTTGTTGTCGCTCCACCAGCCGACCGCGCCGAGCGTCACCTGGTGGTAGATCGTCACGTCGTCGCCGACCGTGCACGTCTCCCCGATGACCACGGCCGCTCCGTGGTCGATGAACACGCGGCGCCCCAGCACCGCCCCCGGATGGATCTCCACCGCCGTCAGCCGCCGCGCCCAGCGGGCGAGCAGCCGGGCCGCCATCCGGTGCCCCCGGACGTGCAGCCGGTGGGCCACCCGGTGGGTCCACAGGGCGGTCAGCGCGGGATGCAGCGCGGCCTCGACGCGACCGCGGACGGACGGGTCGCGCTCCACGACCACCCGCAGGTCCTCGCGCATCAGGCGCAGCAGGCGGTGGCCGGTGAGGTCGGGAGCGGTGGCGGTCGGCACGGTGCGGCCGGTGTCCGTTCCGGCCCGCCGGAAGGGCAGTACGGAGGCGGGCTCCTGGGGGGTGGCGGTCACGGGGTGCTCCAGTCGGGGGGAAGGGGGCGGCCGCGGACGGGTCCGGGACGGTGGCTGGGAGGCGCGATCCGCTCCCGGCGGGAGGAACCCGACGGCCGCCGTGCAGGTCGAGGTCCCGGACAGAGCCTGCCGCGTCCCGTTCCCGATCCCTTCCCGCGCGGTTCCCCGGCCGGCGGCCGAGGACCGGCGCGATCCGGCCGCGGCCGGGAACGCACGGGGAGGGAACCGGGAACGGCCACCGGGACACTCCCGTCGAGCGCCGCTCCGCGCCGGCACGCGCGGAGCACGACAGGGACGTCCGGTCCGGCGCCTTCACGCCCGAGAAAGCAACCTCCCATGTACGAACCATCAGTTGTCCGGGGCACGTGGGACATCGGCGGGCCCCGCGCCCGCCGCGTCCCGCCCGCCGTCGACGAGACGAGGAGCCAGCCATGAGCGCGACGGCCGACCGCCGCCGAGAGCCCGACCCCCCGGACCGTTCGCCGCAGCGGCTGCTGCTGGTCCGCCCCGCACCCCGCCTGGTGCACGCGGCCGTGGCGGCCGGCTTCGCGGTCCGGGTGCTTACGGACACGCCACCCCCGGAGGGCGCCCTGCCTCCCGGCGTGGCCGTGCGCCACGTCGACCTCGCGGACGGCGCCGCCGTCGCCGCGGCGGTCGAGGAGGCGGTCCGCCTGCACGGGACCGAGCGGCTGCTCGCCTGCGCGGGCACGGCCGAGCTCCCCGCGGTCGCCGGCACCGCGGCCCGTCTCGGCGTGACCCCCAACCCGGCCGACGCGGCCCGGCTGCTGGGCGAACCCGCGGCCATGCGGGCCCTGCTCAACGGCAGCCGCCACTCCTACGTCCCCGCAGCCCGCGCCCGTACGGCGGAGGAACTGCCGGCCGCCGTGGAGGAGATCGGAGCCCAGGTCACCGTCCGCACCCTGCCCGCCTGCTCCCGGATCGCCGGGCCCGCCGGCGGCGAGGGCGAGCGCTCCTACCTGGTGGAGCAGTACCTGGAGGGACCGGAGTACGGCGTCGTGACCCTCACCGTCGACGGGATGCACCGGGTGGTGGGTGTCGTGGCCCTGCACGGCGCCTGGCATCCGAGCAGCCACCTCTTCCCCGCCCCGCTGGGGGAACGCGACGAGGCCGCGGCCCGCGCGGTCGTGACCGAGCTCCTCGACCTCGCCGGCTACGAGTTCGGCTACGCCTACACCGTGGTCGTCCTGACGGCCGACGGGCCCCGTGTGGTGCGCTCCCGGGCCACCTGGCCGGACGAACCGGTGGCCTCGCTGATCGAGCTGGCGACGGGCTTCGACGCCGACGAGGAACTCGTGCAGGCCCTGGCGGGCAAGCCGGTGACCCTGCCGGCCGCCGACCGGTACGCGGCCGTCGCCTCCTACCGGCTGCCGGCGGGGCGGCTGCTGTCGGTGTCCGGGCTGGAGGCGGTCTCCGAGCTGCCCGGCGTCCACCGCGTGCACTTCCCGTACTCCTCCGGCGACGACATCCCCGGCCACGGCCCGGGTGCGGACGGACAGGTGATGCTGAGCGCGGAGTCGACGCAGGAGGCGGCCGAGACGGTCACCGCCGTGGGACGCCTGCTGCGCGCGGAGGTGAGCCGGCACCCCGGCCACCGCTGAGACGGGCCGCCGGCACCGCCCCGGCGACCGGTGTCCGACGACCGCCCGCACGGCCCGGAGAGGGCCGTGCGGGCGGTCGTCCGCGCTGTCCGGAGGAGGGCGCGGGGGACGGTGTTCCGACCCCCGCCGACGCGGTTCCCGGGTGCTTCCCCGTGCCGCCCGCGGGGCCGGTAACGGAGGCGGAACGGGCCGGGAGCGCCGGCCGCGACCTTTCTTTCCGTCAGCACCGCACCGCGACGACAGAAGGCGGACACCATGATCAGCAAGGGCTTCGGCACCTCGGCGGGCTACTTCGCCTACGCGGCGATCACTCTGGCCCTCGGCGCCGGGATCGCCGCCGGACCCACCGCCGGCGGCTCGTTCTCGGACGAGGGCCCGAACGCCGTGCCCGGCCTGTCGGCGCCCTGGGCCACCGCCTCCCCTCACACGTCCCCGACACCCGCCTCGGACGAGGGTCCGAACGTCGTGACGGCCGGCGCCACGGGTGACGAGGGTCCGAACGTGGTCGCGGTGGGTGCGACGGGTGATGAGGGTCCGAATGTCGTCGCGGTGGGTGCGACGGGTGATGAGGGTCCGAATGTCGTCGCGGTGGGTGCGACGGGCGACGAGGGTCCGAATGTCGTCGCGGTGGGTGCGACGGGCGACGAGGGCCCGAACGTCGTAGCCGCGGGTGCGACGGGTGATGAGGGTCCGAACGTGGTCGCGGCGGGTGCCACGGGTGATGAGGGTCCGAACGTGGTCGCGGCGGGTGCCACGGGTGATGAGGGTCCGAACCTGGCCCGTCCCGGTACCGACGGCGACGAGGGCCCCAACGTCGTCGCCGTGTGAGCGGACCGTACGCCGGGCCGGCCCCCTCCCGCCGGAGCGGACCCGCGTCCCTCGCCGTGGGGGGGGGGGGGGGGGGCGGCCGGGCGGCCGGGGGCGGCCGGGGGCGGCGGCCCGGCCGGG
>NZ_JBICWL010000005.1:0-307499 GCF_043199735.1 Streptomyces sp. NPDC048566 | reverse complement strand
GGGGGGGGGGCCCGGCCGGCGGGGCCGCCCCCCCCCCGCGGGCGGGCCCCGGGGCCCCCCCCGGGCCCGGGGGGGCGGCCCCCCCCGGGCCCCGGGGGGGCCCCGGCCACACGGTGCACGGTGATGTGCGCGCCCGGCGTGCGGACACCCGGCGGCCCGGGGCCGTACCCGGCGCGCGCAGGCCTCAGTCCCCGCGCCTGACCCGCCCGGGGATCGCCATGGCCCGGAAGGCGTCCTCGGCGGCGGCACCCTGCTCGGCGGCCCCGGCCGCGTCCCCGAGCGCCGCCAGGGCCTGCGCGACACCGTCCAGGGCGTACGCCTCCTCGACCCGGTGCCCGAGCGCGGCCGCCGCGGCGTGGGCCCGCCGGTGCAGATCCAGCGCCCGCCGGTGGTCCCCGCCGCGCCGGAAGAACCGCCCCGCGGTGTTCCACACGGTTCCCTCCCGCACGGGCGCGTCCTCCAGGCCCTTGGTGGCCAGCGCCTCCTCCGCCCAGTGCAGCGCCTGCTGCCGCCGGCCGAGCCGGTCCTCCGCCTCCGCCGACAGGACGAGCTGGAGGGCGCGTTCGGCCGGGGCCAGCACCCCCGGGGCGCGCTCCCGTGCGGTCGCCAGGGTCCGCGCCGCCGCCTCCACGTCGCCCATGGCCAACTGGATCTGCGCGAGGTCGTTCAGCCCCACCATCTCCTTCTCCGCGGCCCCGATCCTGCGGGAGAGTTCCACGGAGCGGGTCGCGGCCTGCACCGCCTGGGCGAAGTGGCCGCGTTCCATGTAGACGCCGCTGACGTTCGACAGCGACTCCGCCTCGGCGCGCTCGGCGCCCAGTTCGCGCTTCAGGGCGATCGACTGCTCCAGCCGGGGCAGCGCCTCCTGGAAGCGGCCCGTGGTGGCGAGCAGCAGCCCCAGCACACCGGTGTCCTTGGCCTGGCCGCGCCGGTCGCCGAGGTCGACCGCCAGCCGGTGGGCCTCCACCGCGGCCGCTATGCCGTCCTCGAACCTGCCCCGCTTCCAGCAGGCGACCGCCAGGTTGGACAGGCTCAGCCGCAGCAGGTCCGCCTCGCCCAGCCGTCGGGCCGCCGCGAGCGCCGTGTGGCACAGCGCCAGGAAGTCGTCCAGCCGGCCCCGGAGGTCGAGATGGAACACGACGTTCGCCGCGAGCAGGGCCACCTCCCGGTCGAGTCCCCGCCGGAACGCCAGCGCCACCGCCGCGAGCAGACTGTCCTGCTCCCGCTCGAACCAGGCGCGGGCCGCCTCCGGCCCGCTCAGCGGCGCCAGTTCGGGAAGGAACGAGGGCGCCGGCCGGGCCATCCGCACCCGGCCGGGGAAGAGCAGGTCGCAGGCGGCGTCCGAGGCGGCGATCGAGAACTCCAGCAGCCGGCGGACCGCTCCCTCGGCCTCCTCGCTGAACTCGCCGGTACCGCCCGAACTCCGGCCCCGCGACAGCATGTGGGCGAAACTGCGCACGAGATCGTGGAACGCGTAGCGGCCCGGTTCGTGCTGCTGCACGAGGTGCATGTCCAGCAGGTACTCCAGGACGTCCTCCGCGTCCCGGACCCCGAGATCCAGCAGGGCCGCCGCCGTGTAGACGTCGAGATCGGCGCCGGGATACTGGCCCAGCAGCCGGAAGGACTTGCGGTAGCCGGCGTCCAGCCCCTCGTAGGACAGGCGCAGCGTGACCTCCACGCTCCGTTCCCCGGCGCTGAGTTCGGCCAGGCGGTGCGCGTCGTCGCGCAGCCGGTCCACGAGGTACCGCACGGTCCAGCGGGGCCGTTTGCGCAGCCGGGCCGCCGCGATGCGCAGGGCGAGCGGCAGGTGCCCGCTGAGGTCGGCCAGTTCGGCGACGGCGGCGGCCTCGGCGTGTGCCCGCCGCTCCCCGATGATCCCGACGATCAGGGCGACGCTGTCCGGTGGGGCCATCGTGCCCAGCGAGACGGAGTGCGCCGCGTCGAGGTCGACGAGCAGGGCCCTGCTGGTGACGAGCACGACCGTGCCGGTGGGGGAGGCCAGCAGCGGCTTCACCTGGGCCTCGTCGACCACGTTGTCGAGCAGCAGGATCATCCGGTGCCGGGTCATGGTGGACCGCCACAGGGCGATGCGGCCCTGCGGATCGTCGGGGATGCGTTCCCCGGGGACGCCGAGCATGCGCAGCAGCGCCTCGGCCGCGGCGGCCGGCGCGAGAGGCTCCTCGCCGGGGGTGTAGCCGCGCAGGTCCAGGTGGAGCTGGGCGTCCGGGTAGCGCTCCGCGAGCCGGTGGGCGGCACGGACGGCGAGGGAGGTCTTGCCGCTGCCGCCCATGCCGTCGATGGCCACGATGAGCGGGCCGGAACCGGTGGCGTCCTCCACGAACCCGAGGAGCTTGTGCAGTTCCTCCTCGCGGCCGGTGAAGTCCCGCAGGTCGTAGGGGAGGGTGGAGCGGCTGCCGGTCACCGCCGGGGCCGCCGCGGCGGTCGCCGCGACCGGCGCGGTCAGGGCCGCGTCGTTGCGCAGGATCGCCTGGTGCAGATCGCGCAGGGCGTCGCCGGGCTGGATGCCGAGTTCCTCGTCGAGCACGGCGCGGATCGTGCCGTACTCCTCCAGCGCCTCGGCCTGCCGGCCCGACCGGTACAGGGCGAGCATCAGCTGGCCGCGCAGCGTCTCGCGCAGCGGGCTCCCGCCGATCGCCTCGCGGATCTCGGCGATCAGCTCGGCGCCCTCGCCGGCGTCCAGCCTGAGGTCGAACAGCTGCTCCACGGCGGTCATCCGCCGTTCCTCCAGCGAGGCGGAGGCCGCGTCGACGACCGAGCCGCCGCTGCCCGACAGCACGGGCCCGCGCCACAGGGAGACGGCCTCGCGCAGCAGCGCGGTGGCCTCCGCCGACAGGCCCGCGGCCACGTGGTCGCGGGCCCGGCGCAGGGCGTCGGAGAACTGGAGCAGGTCCAGCTGCTCGGCGCTGACGGCGGCTCGGTATCCGGGTCCGTCCGTGGCGATGAGGGTCCGTCCGTCGGGGATGCGCTGGCGCAGTTCCGCGACGGCCTTGCGGACCTGGTGCGCGGCGGTCGCGGGCGCGTCCTCGTCCCAGACCGCCTCGACGAGCCGGTGCACGGGCAGCACGCGCTGCGGCTCCAGCAGCAGGGTGACCAGGACCCGTTCGCTGACGGGTCCTCCGACGTGGACCCGTTCGTCCCCGTCCCAACACTCCAGGGAGCCGAGGATGCGAAAGCGAATCGGCGCTGGCTGGCGCATGGCGCGGGTCCTCTCCTCGGTCCGGGTGCGGCCGCCGCGCCGCCGCTCGCCTGCGCCGCGGACCGCGCGGCCGGACCGGGGACGGGGTCCCGTTCCTTCACGTTCTGCAGGGAACGGCATCCGGCAGCCGTCGTCGACGTTCACATTTTGACCCACGATGTGTACCGACGGTCGCGGCTTCATGGCTCTTACATCCGGCGGAGCAGGCGCGCTGGCGCGTATCGGACAAGTTTCCGGATCGGTCCGGACCAAGCGCAGCCCCGGGGTGCGGGCGGAGGGCGCGGGCGACGGGGGCCGGCCGGAGGGGCGTCACGCCACCCGGGCCGCCGCGATGGAGCGGGGCGGACCGGGGCGGCCGCACCGCATCCGGGGAGCAGGACGCCTCCGTCCAGCGGATGTGACGTTCCGTGAGCACGTGACGGGCTGTCACGAGGGTGTTCGGGCGCCCGGCACGGGGGCGGTCGCGCTGCCTGTTCACGGCCGCCGGGTGCCCGTTTCGTGCCCGATCGCGGTCCGGCTCCGGCCGGACGGCGGACCGGACCGGGGGGCCCGCGGAGCCGTGCGCGGGCTCCGTGGGCGTCCGGCCAGCGGGGTGCGCGGTGCCCGGTGCGGGCGCCGGCGCCTCCGACCGGCGGACCGCCGATCGGGCCCGCGGGCGGGACGGGAGCCCAGGATGTGAACGCGCCGTCCTCCGCGGCACCGGCCCGGGCCGGCCCGTCCGGACACGGTGGGTGGCCGGCGGCTGCGTGCCGCCGGCCACCCACCGTGTCCACCGGCATCCGTCAACGGGCTCCCGCCGGCGCGGGTCCGGCCTCCCGGGTGCGGGGCGGGCGGTCCGCCGCGTCCTCGTCCGGAGTGTCGGCCAGCACACCGCCACGGCCCCAGTGGTCCTGCTCGACATCGCGCACGAGCACCGTCACGGCCTCGCGCGGGCATCCGGCGATCCGGGCCAGCGTCGTGGTCACCTCCTCCACCAGATCGGCTCGTTTTTGTCGGTCGTTGCCCTTCCACCAGTCCACGGTCACCACAGGCATCGTTCTCTCCTCACTTCTCGGGGGCGACGAGCCCCTCGGTCGCGGGGAACTGGTCGAACCTGCGCGCCAGTTCCTCCATCATCTCCGCGGTGGGTTCGGGCGAGGCGGCCAGCAGTTCGCCCAGTTCGCGGAAGTACCTCTCCCGGCCGCCGTCCGGGGTGAACATCACCAGCAGCGTCGCGGGGTCGGCTCCCGGGTTGCCGAACGCGTGGGTGGTTCCGGGCGGCACCATCATGAACGTGCCCGCACCCGCGACGCGGCGCTCCCCGCCGAGGGTGAGCAGCACCTCGCCGCTCGCCACGTAGAACATCTCCGTCAGTTCGTGGTGGAAGTGCAGCGGCGCTCCGGGGGCGCGGGGCGGGAGCCGGTGCTCGGTGAGGCCGAAGCGGCCGGCCGTGTCGTCCCCGGTGACGAGGAAGGAGACCGGGGTGCCGCCCACGACGGTGGTGGGGCCGGTGCCGGGTGCGATCACCCGGGGCAGCGTCACCGCTCGCCTCCGGCGTCCCGCCCGGCGCCGGCGGCCCGCCCGGGGGCGAGCGTGCGCAGGGCCACGGCCGCGGCGACCAGGGCGAGTACGGCGGTCAGCGCGTAGGCCCGGCCGAACGCCCCGCTCCCGGGCGTGTCGCCCAGTACGAGGACCAGCACGGCCAGCCCCGTCGCGCCGCCGGTGTACTGCGTCGTCGTCAGGACGGCCGACGCGGTGCCCTGGTCGCCGTCCGGCACGTCCTTGGTGCCCGCGATGTACATGCCCGCGAAGGCCATGCCCTGGCCCAGTCCGCTGATCAGCAGACCGGGCAGGACACCGGTCCAGTAGCCCGATGCGCCGGTGCCGAACGCCAGCACGGCCAGCCCCGCCGCGCCGACCGCGAACCCGGCGGCGAGAGTGGGGCGGATGCCGCGGCTCCCGGCGAGCCGGCCGGTGACGAGGTTCCCGGCGACCACGCTCAGGGCCAGCGGCAGGAAGGCGATGCCGGCGCCCAGCGGCCCGTAGCCCCACACGTTCTGGAGGAAGAGGGTGATGAGGAAGAACTCGGCGCCGACGCTTGCCATGTAGAGGGCGGACATCGCACTGGAGCCCGCCAGCGACCGCACCCGCAGCAGGTCCGGCGGGATGAGCGGGGTGGCCGCCGGACGCCGGTCGTACGCCGTCCAGACGGTGCCGAGCGCGGCGGCGGCGGCCAGGCAGCCCAGGCAGGAGGCGGAGGCCCAGCCGTCGACCGCGGCCTGGGTGAGGGCCGCGACCAGGAAGAGGACCGCGCCGGTGAACAGCGCCGCGCCCGGGAGGTTCAGGCGCCGGATCGAGGTGGGGGTGCGGTCGCCGGCCGGCAGCACCCGCAGGGCGAGGGCGACGGTGACCAGGATGAGCGGCACGTTCACGAAGAACACCCAGCGCCAGGACAGAGCGGCGGTCAGCACACCGCCGATCAGCACGCCCGCGGCGAGGCCCACTGCGCCGATCGCGCCCCAGACCGCGAGTGCGCGCGAGCGCACCGCACCGGCGGGGAACGCGGCGCCGATCAGGGCGAGCATCGCCGGGGTCAGCGCCGCGGCCCCGACGCCCTGCGCGGCACGGGAGGCGACCAGCAGATACTGGTCCCCGGCCAGTCCCGCCGCCAGCGAGCCGGCGCCGAACAGGCCGAGCGCGCCGAGGAACAGCCGGCGCGGTCCGGTCAGATCGGCGGCCCGGCCGCCGACGACGAGGAAGCTCGCGAAGAAGACGGCGTAGGCGGACACCACCCACTGGAGCCGTTCGGGCGGCAGGCCGAGCCCCGATCCGATGCTCGGCAGGGCCACGTAGATGATCGAGTAGTCGAGCGCCACGAGGAACTGCGCGATGGACAGGGCGAGCAGCGCGGCTTTCATCCGGCCGCTGAATCCGGGGGCCTCGGCGGTGGAGGCGGGGCTCGGGGCGTGCGAGGTCTGGACGGTCATGTGAGGGCTCCGGTCGGTTCCGGGCGGGTCCCGGACTGGTCTCGGGGGGTGGCGGCGGCCTCGTGCAGGAGCACGCGGACCACCGAGTCGAAGTCGTCCGCGACGTGGTCGGCGCGGGCGGCGGTGAGGGCCTCGGCGGAGTCGACCCCGTAGGAGACGCCCACGGTGCGCAGCGCCGCGGCACGGGCCATCGCCACGTCGGTGACGGTGTCGCCGACGTACCAGGACCGTGCCGGGGACGCTCCGAGGTCGGCCAGCGCGCGCAGCGCCATGTCCGGGTGGGGCTTGCCGTGTTGGACCATGTCGTGGCAGACGACGGTGTCGAAGCGGCCGAGGATGCCGGTGGCCTCCAGCAGCGCGAGCGCGCTGGAGGAGATCTTGGAGGTGGCGATCCCGAGCGGGTGCCCGGCGGCCCGCAGCCGGTCCAGGCCCTCGGGGACGCCCGGCGGCAGGAGCGCGGGACCGCGGCTGAGGACGTCGGCGGCGAAGCGGGCGCGGTAGCGGGAGGCGGCCTCGGCCGTGGCCGCGTCGTCGGCGGACACGCCCAAGAGGTGGGCGAGGGAGGCCTCCAGAGGCTTTCCGACCGTGGCCAGCACCTCGGACCGGCGGGGCGAGGCACCCATGGCGCGCACCACGTCGCCGATCAACTCGGCGATGGCGGCGGGGGTGTTGGCCAGGGTGCCGTCGATGTCGAAGACGATGGCGGAGGTCATGCCGCGGCCCGCCCGTCCGCGTCGGAGCCGGCGGCGTAGGCGACGGCGAGGTGGCCGGCGAGCCGGGCCGTGCTGATCAGCACCTCGCGGTTGGCGGCGGCCGAACGCCCCTCGGTGGCCCGCGAGACGGCCTTCATCAGGTACGGGGTGGCGGCGGGTCCGCGCACCCCGTCGGCCTCGGCGGCCCGGAGCGCGTCCTCGATCACGCCCTCCATGAGGTCGCCGTCGAGCGCGTGCTCCTCGTCGATGGGCGCGGTGATCAGCGGGCCGCCGGGCAGACCGGCCGCCCAGTGCATCCGCACGGCGCGGGCGACGTCGCCGAGGTCGTCGATCCGGCGGGGGACGCGCAGGCCGCTGGAGCGGCAGTAGAACGCGGGGAAGTCGTCGAAGCGGTAGCCGATCACCGGCACCCCGAGGGTCTCCAGGTACTCCAGGGTCGCTCGCAGGTCGAGGATGCTCTTGGCGCCGGCGCAGACGACCGCCACCTTGCTGCGGGTGAACTGCACGAGGTCGGCGGAGACGTCGAAGCTCTCGGCCGCGCCGCGGTGGACGCCGCCGATCCCCGCGGTGGAGAAGAACGGGATGCCGGCGAGGTCGGCGGCCACCAGGGAGGACGCCACCGTGGTGGCCCCCGGGCCGCCGGCGGCGAGCACGCCACCGACGTCCCGGCTCGACACCTTGGGCACGTCGGTGCCGAGCGCGAACCGCTCCATGTCGTCCGCGGACATGCCGACGGTGAACCGGCCGCCGTCCAGCCCAACGGTCGCCGGCACCGCTCCCGACTCCCGGACCGCCTTCTCGATGGCGAGGGCGGTCTCCACGTTGCCCGGGTAGGGCAGGCCGTGCGCGATCACGGTCGATTCCAGCGCGACGACGGGCCGTTGCTCGGCCAGGGCGTCGCCGACTTCCTCACTGATGCGCAGCAGGGGGTGCATGAAGGGTCTCCTGAACGGTCGCGGGGCGGAGGGGAGGGGCCCGCCGGGAGCCGGGCCTCCGAGTCGTCCGGACTGTCCCGGACCCCGTTCCCGTTCCGTTCCCGGGCGGCGCCCGCCGGCGCCCCGGCCCGAGGGCGAAACGGCCGTGACGGGCGCCGGCCGGTGTCGCCCGCCGCCGCGGCCTGCGGCAGGTCGTACGGAATTGAACGGTCATCCCGACATCTGGACGTGACGCGCGTCACGCGGACCCGGAGACCTGCTGGTCTCGGCCTGTCGTTCGAATCTTCCGGATCGATTCCGGCCAGCGCTCTTTGCCGCGCGTTGACCCGTAGTGGAGGGGATCGATCCGTCCCCGCGGGGGTTTCGGCGACGCGCCGGGAGGGCTCCAACCTGTTGACCGGCCCGGACGCGAGAATTACTGTTCGAGCCATGGTTGCCACGGGGGAAGTTGCTACCACTGACGAAGACACGGAACGTGTCAAGGCGAGATTCTTTGATCAGGACGCCTGTCGAGGTTGTCCGTGACGGCTGAGGCCGTTCTCCTCTTTTCTCTACATCGAATCCCGCGCGCCTGACCGGCGGACCCCGGGTCCCCGGTCCGGTGCGTCGAGGGTGTCGGGCAGTCGCTCCGCCGGAAACCCCGACGGAGCGGCGTTCGCCGTTTCGATGCCACCGGCGCGGTGCCGATTCTCCCCTGCATTCCTTGACACGACCGGATGTCCCGGGCCGTTCCCGCGGTCCGTCCGGCCCGAGTGATCAGACGTGGGAGCAACAATGGAGATCCATCTGCTCGGCTCGTTGGAAATGGCCGACGAGTACATATCCCTGAAGATTCCCGGGGAAAAACTGCGCGCTATCGTCGCGACCCTGGCGCTGACCCCGAACCGGCCCGTTTCGCGCAATGATCTCATCGACGAACTCTGGGGCGAGAACCCGCCGCGCCACGCCGAGAACTCGCTGCACGGCCACATGGCGCGATTACGGCGCATCATCGCGGCGCGCACCGGAATGGGGACGCACCGCGCGCTCATCGGAACGTCGACCTTCGGCTACGTGCTGTCGATCCCGGAACACCGGGTCGACGCCCTGCGCTTCTGCGACCTCGTCCGCCGGGCCGCCCTCCTCCAGGAGTCCGACCCGGCCGGCGCGGTCCGGCTGCTGACCGAGGGCCTCGCCCTGTGGCGCGGCCCCGCCCTGCTCGACGCCGGCCACGGCATGCTCTGCCGGATGGCCTCCACCCGCTTCACCGAGACCCGCCTGACGGCATGGGAGCAGCTCTTCGACGCCCAGTTCGTCCTGGGCATGCACCGCAGCGCCGTCACCGAACTGGAGCAGCTGCACGCCCAGTACCCGCTGCGCGAGCGCTTCTGCGAGCAGCTGATCACCGCGCTGTACCGCACGGGCCGGCAGGCCGAGGCGCTCGACGCCTACCACCGCACCCGGCAGCGGCTCTCCCAGGGCCTCGGGCTGGAACCGGGGCACGCCCTGCGCGCCAGGTTCCAGGAGATCCTCCGCCAGGAACCCCTGGGAAGCAGGTGACCGTCGGCGGGGCACCCGCTCCCGTGCTCCGGGACGGGGTGGCGGGGCCGCGCCGCGGCGCGCCCCCCCCCCCCCGCCAAGCGGCCCACGCCACCACCGCCCCCCCCACGACGCCCAGTGGGACCCCCCAGTCTTGCAGATGGGCCCCCCCCCCTGCCCCCCCCCCCCCCCCCCGGGGGGTGGGGGGGGGCGGGGGGGGGGCCCCCCCGGGCGGGGGGGGGGGGGGGGGGGGGCGCCCCGGCCCCCCCCCCCCCCCCGGCCCGGCACCACCGGAGCCCTCGCCACCGCGGCCCGCCTCAGACGGACTTGGTGACCCGCAGGATCTGCCAGATGGCCCCGAACCGGGCCCGCCCGTGGAAGGCCAGGTACTCGGGAAGCACCAGGTGCGGCCCCCACTTCTCCTTGTACGCGAGCTGGCTGGCCGACGGGTAGACCTTCTCCCCGTGGTCGGCGAGGAAGCGCATGAACCACCCCGTCACACCGCTGGCCGCCGCCACCTCGACATCGGGGTCCAGACCCGTGAACGGCGTGAAACCGAAGTGCAGCCACTCGGCGCCCTCGCTCCGGAAGGTCTCGACGGCCTGCGCGTTCACCGCCTCCATCACCCCCGGGGGCACCTCGGTGTCCCGTCGGCTGAGGTCGTGCAGCCAGCCCGGACGGGAGCCGTACGCGGGGGAGTAGGAGATGTACGCGACGACCGCGCCCTCCAGACGGCCCACGAACAGCCGGCGCTCGCCCTGCGCGGGACCGCCGCACTGCCCGACGAGGAACTCGATCTCCTTGACGTGCCGGCCCTTGCCGCGCAGCCAGCGCCGGTCCAGGGCCTCGATCTCGGCGGCGACGTCGGCGAGGGCGGCCTCCTCGATCCGCAGTCCGCTGCGCCGCGCGCGGGAGATCTTGTTCCGCAGTTTCATGAACCGGGAGCCCTTGAGCGTGAACTCCGGCAGATGCAGGGAGAACGAGGACCCCACCTGGTTCACGGTGAATCCGCAGCGGGCGTAGAGATCGGCGTCCGCGCGCTGGAGCTGGATCGCGCACACCGTGCGCCGCTTGTCCCGCGCGAACGCGAGGAAAGCGTTCAGGAGCTTCTCCTGTTCGCCTTCGGGACCGAACACCCCGCCGAACTGGACCAGGTAGCGGCCCGAGGTGCGGTAGGCGACGAAACCCTCCGCGCCGGGGGCGACGAAGTATTCCGTCCCGCTGTTCAGCGCCAGGAAGGCACTCGGGTTGTCGGCGTACTTCCGCAGCGCCTGCGCGGCCGAGTCGAAGGCCACTGATTCCTCAGTCGTTGACATCTCGATCCCCTGTCGTCCCGCCGTACACCGACTCGCCTTCCCGTTGCCTTTCCGCAGATTCTCAGACGTCCGCCTTCGATGCCCCTGAAACGGCCGTCTCAGCTCCGTCTCAGGGGCTTCTCAGCCCGCGCTGGAAGATTGCTGGAGGCAGCCGGAAGAAAGACGCGCCGGCCGCTCGAAGCGGATGAGGAAAGCGGGGGCCGCGTGAACGGCACGCAATTGGCGGGGGATGCGCCACTCGCCGGGGAGGACGTCGTCCTCGCACCGGGAGCGGCGACGTATCTGTCCCATGTCGACGGAAAGAACATTCCCGGTACGGAATGGGTCTATGTCCTGGACGCGGCGGCACTGCTCGACGACGCGTTCACCAACCTGACCCTGAAGCGCAAGCTGGAGCGCGGCCAGTGGCACGGCGGCCCGCACGGCGGCGTGCTGCCGCCCACGATCGTCGGCCGGGTGGCGAAGGCGGACCGCGAGACGGTCGCCCACGCCCTGCGGGCCGCCGCCTCGGCGGCCCGCACATGGTCGGCGACGCCGCTGGACGTACGCCTCGGGCAGCTCGGCGCGCTGCTGCGCGACCGGCTGGCCGAAAGGGCCGGGGAGATCATCGACATCCTGGTCAAGGAGGGCCATCCACTGGCGCTCGCCCGCTGGCAGGTCTCCGGCATGCTGGAGTGCTTCGGGCCCGAGTCGCTCGGCTTCTACCGCGGCCAGATGCTCCAGGAGTTCCGGCACGGGGCCCGCGAGATCTCCGTACGCCGGCAACCCGACGGGGTGGTGTGCCTCAACCCGCCGCAGAACGCGCCGCTGTCGAGCGCGCTCCTCGGCGTGACCGCCCTGTTCGCCGGCAACGCCCTGGTGGTGCGGGCCCCGCGCAGCGCACCCCTCGGCGTGATGTACGTCCTGCACGAGGTGGTGGTCCCCGCCCTCCAGGAGGTCGGGGCGCCGCCCGGCACCCTCGGCGTGGTCTGCGGCGACCCGGCGCCGATGCTCAACGCCTGGCTGGAGAGCCCGCACGTCGACGACATCATGTACTTCGGCAGCAGCGAGAACGGCATCCGCTTCCAGGAGCGCTGCGTCGCCGCGGGCAAGAAGCCGATCCTGGAACTCGCCGGCAACGACGTGGTGGTGGTCTGGAAGGACGCCGACGTCTCGCTCGCCGCCGAGGCGCTCACCGAGAGCTTCTACGGCTCCGGACAGCTGTGCATGATCCCCAACCAGGTGCTCGTCCATCCCGACGTCGCCGCCTCGCTCACCGCCGAACTCGCCCGGCAGAGCGCCCTGGTGAAGCCCGGCCGCGCCGGCGACGAGGGCGTGCTGCTCACCCCGGTCCTGCGCAACGAGAAGTTCTTCTCCTGCCTCCAGGACGCCCTCGACGCGGGCGCCGAACTGGTCTGCGGCGGCCACGCCACCCAGCTCGACGGCTCCCGCGACGCATCCGGCATCTTCCTCGAACCCACGGTGGTCCTGGTGCGCGGACTCGACGGGGCCCGCGACGTCCGGGCGGTGGCGCACGAGACCTTCTTCCCGCTGCTCCCGCTGGTCGTCGCCGAGCCCGCCGACGGCGACGACGAGGAACTGCTGGAGAAGTTCATCGACTGGGTCAACTCCAACGCCTACGGCCTGCGCAACTCGCTGTGGGCGGACGACCGTTCGGTGATCGACCGGTTCACCTCCCGGGTCACCAAGGGCGGCCTGCTGAAGGTCAACGACTCGCACATCGGCTTCCTGCCCTACCTGCCCACCCACGGCGGCACGGGGCTGACCGGCGGGGTGTTCGGCGAGGCCAACTACCCGGTGCTGCGCACCTCCCACGTCCAGGGAGTGAGCGTCAGCGCGCAGGGACCGCGCCCCCGCGACGCCGTGTTCGGCGGCCGTCCCGCCGGGTGACACCGGCCGACAGCGTCCCGTACTGCCCGCCCCTGCATCCCCGCACTCCGACCATCCACCGACTTTGAGGAAGCCCATGCGTTCCCTGGACGCGGCCCGGGAGATCTGCGAGAGCGCTCTGCCCGGCCTGCTCAAGAACCTCGACGCCATCCCGCTCGCCGACCTGGAGAAGCCGGAGAGCCCCGGCCTCGCCCACTTCCGCGCCGCCAAGGGCCCCGGGCTGGTGATCCCGAAGGAGTACCAGGGCATCGGCGCGGACCCGCTCCAGGCGGTCGCCGTCGTGCGCGCCATCGGCGCCGTCTCGCCGTCGCTCGCCGTCGCCACGACGATGCACCACTTCTCCGTGGCCACCCTCTTCACCCTGGCCGACTCCATCAAGAGCAGCGGCATGGAGTGGGCCCTGCTCGAAGGCATCGCCGAGCAGAACCTCCTCGTCGCCTCCGGGTTCGCCGAGGGCAGGCCCGCGCAGGGCATCCTCGCCCCGACCATGCGGGCCCAGCAGGCCGAGGGCGGGTTCGTGATCAACGGCTCGAAGAAGCCGTGCAGCCTCTCGGAGTCGATGGACCTGCTGACCGCGAGCGTGGCACTGCCCACCCCCGACGGGCGGTCCGAGATGGCCGTGCTCCTGGTGCCGCGCCGCACCGAGGGCATCACCAGCCACCCGTTCTGGCAGAGCTGGGCGCTGGCCGGCGCGGAGAGCAACGAGGTCCGCCTCACGGACGTGTTCGTCGACGAACAGCTGATCATGCGGACCGAACTGGGCGAGGCCGGCGAACTCGACGAGCTTCAGACGGTCGGCTTCATCTGGTTCGAACTGCTCATCTCCGCAGCCTACGTCGGCATGGTCTCCGCCCTGGTGGAGCGCCTGTACCGGTCGGGCCGCGGCGGCGCGTCGGACCGGGCGCACCTGATCGCGAAGCTGGAGACGGCGAACCTGCTCCTCGAAGGCGCCGCCCGGATGGTGATGGACCAGGAGCGCGGCAACGACGCGCTCGCCAAGACCCTGGTGGCCCGCTACGCCGTGCAGGACGCGCTCGGCGAGACGGTGAACCGCGCCGTGGAACTGCTCGGCGGCATGGCCTTCATCACCTCCTCCGACGTGGCCTACCTCGCGGCCGTCTCGCACGGGCTGACCTTCCACCCGCCGTCCCGCGCGAGCTTCCAGGCCCCCTTCCTCGAACACGTGGCGGGCAAGCCGCTCCGGCTGGCCTGAGGAGGCACCGTGACGACCACTCCGCTCGCCCCCGACGTCCTGCCGGACCGGCACGAACTCGGGCGCCTGTACCGCAACCGGCTCAGCCGGGGCCGCGCCACCCTCGGGGAGATGTTCGGCGGTCACGTCGAGGTCGCCTCCGAGGGGGCCCGGGTCACCACCTCCGACGGCCGCACCTTCCTCAACTGCGGCGGCTACGGGGTCTTCCTGACCGGAGCCCGGCACCCCGCCGTCATCCGCCGGGTGGCGGAACAACTCCACACCCACCCGGTGGCCACCCGCATCTTCCTCGAACCGCAGGCGGCGCTCGCGGCCGACGCCCTGGTCTCGGTGGCACCCCCGGGGCTGGGCAGGGTCCACTTCGCGGGCTCCGGCGCCGAGGCCGTGGAGACGGCCATCAAACTGGCCCGCACCCGGGGCAGGACCCGGCTCGTCGCCACCGACGGCGGCTACCACGGCAAGACGATGGGCGCCCTGACCCTCACCGGCAAGAGCCTCTTCCAGGACCCGTTCCGGCCCCTGCTGCCCGGCACGACCCACGTCCCCTACGGGGACGCCGGGGCACTGCGGACCGTGCTCGCGGACATCCCCGGCGAGGGGTGCGTCTTCGTCGAGCCCGTACAGGGCGAGGCCGGCGTGGTCATCCCGCCGCCCGGCTACCTGGCCGAGGTCGCCGCGCTGTGCGAGGAGTTCGGCGCCCTGCTGGTGCTGGACGAGATCCAGACCGGCCTCGGCCGGCTCGGCACCTGGTGGGGTGCGGACGCGGACGGCGTGGTGCCGGACATCCTGCTCGTCGGCAAGGGGCTCAGCGGCGGCGTCGTCCCCGTCTCGGCGGTCGTGGCCCGCCCCGAGGTGTTCACGGCCTTCGACCGGGACCCCTACCTGCACACCTCCACCTTCTCCGGCGCGCCCCTCGCCATGGCCGCCGCCCGCGGAGCCATCGAGGCGATCCGGGGCGACGACCTCGTCACCCGCTCCCGGGACATCGGCGCGCGGATGCTCGGCGAACTGCGCTCCATCGTCACCGGCCACTTCGGCGGCGTGGTCCGCGAGGTGCGCGGACGCGGGCTCATGCTCGGCATCGAGTTCGCCGAACCCGGCCCGGCCGGGGACCTGCTCATCGAACTCATCCAGAACGGCGTCATCGCCAACCACTCCCTCAACTCCCATCTGGTCCTGCGCCTCACCCCGCCCGCCGTGCTCGACAGCACGGACCTGGAGTTCCTCTACGAGGCGATGGACCGCGCCTGCCGGACCCAGGCCGCCCGCTACACACCCACCTCAGGAGGTGCCTGACCATGCGCAGCGCACAGGTCACGATCCGCGCCGTCGCCGTCACGCCCGCCGACGCCTTCGACCGTGTCAAGGACTTCGCGGCCTATCCCGCCCTCTCGCCCGTCGTCCGGTCGGTGACGGTCACCCGGCCCGCCTCCGGGCCGGCGGGCGGGGACGGCGAGGAACACAGCGACTGGGAGGTGTACTTCCGCAACGGCATCCTGCGCTGGAGCGAGACCGACACCTTCGACCGGGCCGCACTCACCATCGCCTTCGCCCAGACCGACGGGGACTTCGCCGAGTTCTCCGGCACCTGGCGGATACGCGCCGACGGCGGGGACAGCCTGATCGACTTCTCCACCGAGTTCGACTTCGGCATCCCGAGCCTCGCGGGCATCCTCGACCCGGTCGCCGAACGGGTGTTCCGCGAGACGATCGGCCTGGTCGTCACCAGCCTGTTCGCCGAGGCCGAGGTGGTGGGCGACGAGGCCCTCGTGCGGGCCGTCGAGCTGGCCCGGGTCCGCGCCGCGCAGCTGCGGGCCGAGGCGGACGCGCCCACCGTCCTGAGCGCGGGGGCCGCCTGATGGACGCGAAGAACACCTTCGACACCCCGGTCACCTACCGGCTGATCCGCGCCGAGTACGCGGTCGGCCTCGCCGTCGCCCTCGGCTTCTTCTTCGCCCACATCACCGAGGTGCGCTGGCTGCCCGCCGTCGCCCTGTTCCTCTACATCGACCTCGTCGGGTACATCCCGGGCGCGATCGCCTACCACCGCAGCGAGGACAAGGCGATCTCCAAGGTGTACTACGTCCTCTACAACACCATGCACAGCCTGGCCACCCAGACGGTCGTCGCGCTCGCCTGGATCTGGCTGGCCGGTGCCGAGTGGGCCCTGCTCGTGCTGCCCATCCACCTCTTCGGCGACCGGGCCCTGTTCGGCAACTTCCTCAAGCCCTTCGGCCTGGACTTCGAACCGGTGGCGAACCCGGCCTTCCAGCGCTTCCGGTCCCAGTTCGCGGCCGCCGCCGGCGACGACCGCCTGGTCGAGCGGCTCGACGCGAGGACGACGCCATGACCGTCCCGAGCACCACGTCCCGCGGCGCGGTGTCCCCGGACCCCGGGACGCCGGACCCCGGGGCGCACTGGCCGGCCGGTAGCCGCACCGCCACGGCCCGCGCCGCCACCCGGCGGTTCGCCACCGGCGTGACCGTCCTGACCTGCGGCCGGGACGAGGGCACGCACGGCGTCACCGTCAGCACCCTGACCCTCGCCTCGATGAAGCCGCCGATGGTCTCCGTCGCCCTGCGCCGCGACAGCCGGGGCCTGGCCGCCCTGCTGGCGTCCGGCGCGTTCGCCGTCAACGTCCTGGCGGGCCGGCAGGACCCGCTGGCACGGCACTTCGCCCGGTCCGACCGGGGCGAGGGACTCGGCCGGCCGGGCCGCGGCGTGTGGGCCGGGCACACCGCCGACGGGGTGCCGCTGCTCGGCGGCGCGGTCGGCTGGCTGCGCTGCCGGGTGACGCGCACCGTACCGGCCGGCGACCACGAACTCGTCCTCGCGCTGGTGGCCGACGCCCGGCTCGGCACCACCACCGAGCCGCCGCTGGTCAACTTCGCCGGCGACCTGCACCGCTTCCCGCCCGCCGCCCCGCCCGACGACACGATCCGGAGCCGACCATGACCGACCTCCCCACGGGCCCGCGGCCCGAGGACCACACCGTTCCCGCGGAAGCCGACTGGGACCGCGCGCCGTCCCTGGTCGACGGCGCCAACACCCTCGAACTCGGCGCCGCCGACTGCGACCTGCGGTACTGGCTGCGCGCCGTGCCCCAGGGCACCCTGCGCGGCAAGGTGCTCGGCCACGACGAGCACGTGACACCGCACGAGGTGACACGGCGCCCGGGGCCGCTCAACGACGCGCTCACCCAGGAGCTGGCCTTCCGCTCCATCGCCGAGGACAAGGCGACCCGCGCACTGGGGTACATGGTGGCCCTCGCGCCCGACACGGCCACGATGGAGTTCTACACGACCCAGCTGATGGACGAGGCCCGGCACGCGATGGTCTTCCGCAGCCATCTGCTGAGCCTCGGCGTCGCCGAGCGCGACCTGTTCGCCACCGTCGAACGGCTCGCCGCCGCCGACCGCGACGCCGTGCTCGTGCCACTGGAGAACCTCGGCCTCGAAGTCCTGCGCGACCAGCAGGACTTCATCGGAGGCGTGGTCGTCCTGACCATCCTCGTCGAAGGCGTGCTGGCCCCCGCGGCACAGCTCTCCGAACTCAAGTGGCGCGTCTTCGACCCGGCCGCCGCCGACGTCGAGCGCGGCGCAGGCATCGACGAGATCCGCCACCTCACGGTGGGCAGCTCCGTGGCCCGCGAGCACCTGCTCGCCCACCCCGAGGACAAGGAGCGCATCCTCGAACTGATCACCCGCGGGCGCAAGCTCTGGGACGACCTGCCCGCGACCGAGATGACGCTGCGCCGCGAGACCCTCTTCCAGCAGGGCCTGGACGAGCACCGCGACCTCGTCGGCGACCACGAGATCTGGCCGGGCCGCCGCCTCGTCGACACCTCCGTCGAGGAACGCGTCGGCACCGCGCAGGAGTGGGCCGAGTCGATGCAGCGCAAGCGGCTCGCCTACATGGGCCTGGAGGAGGCGATATGACCACCGTCGACGAGCGGGGGGCACCGGGCACGGGCGGCTCCGGCACCCTGGAGGAGATCACCCGGCTGGTGAAGGACGCCGGACTCATGGACACCCGCCCCGGCTGGTACGTCTACAAGATCGCCTTCAACTCCGTGCTGCTGATCGCCGGCTGGACCGCCTTCGCGCTGCTCGGCGACACCTGGTGGCAGCTGGCCGTGGCCGCCTTCCTCGGCCTGATGTTCGGCCAGACCGACCTGATCGGCCACGACGCCGGCCACCGGCAGATCGTCCGCACCCGCAAGGCCGGCAACGTCATCGGCTACGTGCACGGCAACCTGCTCACCGGTGTCAGCTTCGGCTGGTGGGTCAAGCACCACACCGCCCACCACAACTATCCCAACCACCTCTCGATGGACCCCGACATCCTGCGCCGGCAGGTCATCTTCGAGGCCGGCGACCGCGTCAAGCGCACGACCCGCTTCCAGCGGTTCGTGGTCCGCCACCAGTCCTGGATGTTCTTCGTCCTGATCACCCTGGAGGGCCTGCGCCTGCACCTGTCGGGCTACGTGGCCGCGAGCCGGGGCGCGCTCACCAAGTACCGCAGGACCGAACTCACCGTCATCAGCCTGCACCTCGTCCTCTACGTCGCCGCGCTGTTCTACGTCCTGCCCCCCGGCAAGGCGGTCGCGTTCCTGGTCCTCCACCAGGCGGTGTTCGGCTTCTACATGGGCCTGATGTTCGCCCCGAACCACAAGGGCATGCCGGTCCGCGACGGCGAGAAGGAGGAACTGGACTGGCTCACACGCCAGGTGGTCACCTCCCGCAACCTCAAGCCCAGCCGCTTCGGGGACTTCTTCTACGGCGGCCTCAACTACCAGATCGAGCACCACCTCTTCCCGTCGATGCCGCGCACCAACCTGCGCAGGGCCCAGCCCATCGTCAAGGACTTCTGCCTGCGCAGCGGACTGCCGTACGTGGAGGTGTCGGTCCTGGAGTCCTACGCCGAGGTGGCCGGCTACCTCGACGAGGTCAGCGACGAGGTGGCGCGGCTGGAGAGCGGGGTCTCATGAACGCGCGGGGCACCGGCCGGGCGGCCGTCGTGTGCGGGCTCGGCACCTGCGTCCCCCCGTACGCGCTGACCAACGAGGAGCTCTCCGGGCTCGTCGACACCTCCGACGCCTGGATCCGCAGCCGCACCGGCATCGGGCGGCGGCACATCGCCGACGCGTCGACCGCGACCAGCGACCTCGCGGTCGAGGCGGGCGGCCGGGCGCTGAAGTCCGCCGCGGCGACGGGCGACCGGGGCGTCGACGCCGTCATCGTGGCGACGACCACCCCGGACCACCCCTGCCCGGCGACCGCCCCGCTGGTGACCACCCGGCTCGGACTGGGCACCGTCCCGGCGTTCGACGTGGCCGCGGTGTGCACCGGCTTCCTCTACGGGCTCGCCGCCGGGTCCGGACTCATCGCCGCCGGGACCGCCCGCCGCGTCCTGGTGATCGGCGCCGAGACCTTCTCCCGCATCCTCGACCCCGCGGACCGCTCCAGCCGCGCCATCTTCGGCGACGGTGCCGGAGCGGTGGTGCTGCGCGCCGGGGAACCCGACGAGCCCGGCGCGCTCGGCCCCTTCGACCTGGGCAGCGACGGAAGCGGCAGCGACCTGATCACCGTCCGCACGGGCGGATCGCGCCACCCGTACCCGACGGCCGGGGACGGGGCGGACCCCTACTTCCGGATGAACGGCAAGGCGGTCTTCCGCAACGCCGTCGAGCGGATGACCGAGTCCTCGCGCCGGGTCCTCGCCCGCACCGGCTGGCCCGGGGCCTGCCCGGACCTCGTCGTCGCGCACCAGGCCAACCTGCGCATCCTGCACGCCGTCGCGGACCGGATCGGCGTCGACCGCGCGGACTGCTTCGTCAATCTCGACCGCGTCGGCAACACCGCCGCCGCGTCCATCCCGCTCGCCCTCGGCGACGCGCACGGCTCCGGGGCCCTCACCGCGGGCCGGCGGGTCCTGCTCACCGCCTTCGGCGGCGGCCTCACCTGGGGCGCGTGCACCGTGACCTGGCCGGACATCCAGCCGGCCTGACGACCACCGACCACCATCCGCCCACCCATCCGCACCGCGAACTCATCACGACCAACGGGAGAATCAGTCATGAGCGACGTCTACCACCGCATGGTCAAGCTGCTCCAGGCCGGCTTCGGACTGGAGGCCGACGAGATCAGCCCCGAACAGACCTTCAACGACCTGGAACTGGACTCGCTGGCCATGGTGGAGCTGTCCCTGGCCGCCCAGGAGGAGTTCGGCGTGCCCGTGAACGACGAGGACATCAGCTCGCGGGACACCATCTCCCGCGCCGCGGAGGTCATCGAGGCGAAGGGCGTGGCCGCCTGATGGCGGCTGCCTCCCGCTACGACGCCGCCGTCACCGGGGTCGGGATGGTCACGTGCGCGGGGATCGGGGTGCCCGCCTCCTGGCAGCGCATCCGGGCCGGCGAGGGCACGGCCGCCGGGACCGTCCCCGCCCTCCAGGGGACCCCCGCCGACTTCGGCTGCGCCGTACCGGACTTCGACCCGGCGGCGGCGGTCGGCCGGCGCAAGGCCTGGCGGCTCGACCGGTGCAACCAGTTCGCGATCGCCGCGGCCGCCGAGGCCCTGGCGGACGCCGGGCTCGACCCGTCCGCCTGGGACGGCAGCCGCGTCGGCGTCGTCCTCGGCAACGGGATCGGCGGCGCCGCCGCCTGGGAGAAGCAGCACGACGTGCTGCGCGACGAGGGCCCCCTGAAGGTCTCGCCGCTGCTCATCCCGATGCTGTCCATCAACATGTCCGCCGGCTACGTGGCGATGGAGTGCGGGGCGCGCGGCCCCAACCTCGTCACGGCCACCGCCTGCGCCTCCGGGACGACCGCGGTCGGCGTGGCCCGCGAACTGCTGCGCAGCGGCCGGTGCGACATCGTGCTGACCGGCGGGACCGAGGCGCCGCTCGTCCCGTCGATCGTCTCCGGATTCAGCCAGATGGGCGCCCTGTCCAAGCGGCGCGGCGCCCCGGCCGAGGCATCCCGGCCCTTCGACGCCGACCGCGACGGCTTCGTCCCGGCCGAGGGCGCCGCCGTGCTGGTCCTGGAACGGCCCGAGCACGCGGCGGCACGCGGGGCCCGGGTCCGCGCCCTGGTGAGCGGGTACGGCGCCTCGGCCGACGCCCACCACGCCACCGCCCCCGACCCGCAGGGCGCCGGCGCCGAACTCGCCGTCCGGGCCGCGTTGTCGGACGCGGGCGTCACCGGGGCGGAGGTCGCCCACGTCAACGCGCACGGCACCTCCACGCCGCTCAACGACGTGTCCGAGGCCCGCATGATCCGTCGGGTCGTCGGGCAGCATCCGGCGGTGACCTCCACCAAGGGGGTGGTCGGGCACGCGCTCGGTGCCGCCGGCGCCATCGAGGCGGTGGCCACCGTGCTCACCGTCGAGAGCGGCTTCGTCCCGCCCACCGCGAACCTGGAGAGCCCCGACCCGGAGGTCGACCTGGACGTGGTGGCCAAGGCGGGCCGTGCGATGCCGGTGGAGGTCGCGGTCAGCAACTCCTTCGGATTCGGCGGCCAGAACGCGGTCCTGGTCTTCAGCAGGGCCTGACGGCGCGCGAACGGGAGGCGTGGCAGGTGTCCGAGGGACGCAGGTGGCGGGTCGAGGAGAGCGTGCTGGTGCGCGCGGCCCCGGAGCGGGCCTACCGCGCGATCAGCGACGTACGCAGGATGGCCGGTTTCTCCCCGGAGTGCGTCGGGGTCTGGGTGCACGGCCGGGGGCCGGTCACCCGCGGCACCCGGTTCACCGGCTTCAACCGCAAGGGCCCCTGGCTCTGGTTCACCGACTGCCGTGTCGTCCGCGCCGAGGAGGGACGGGACTTCGCCTTTCGCGTCACCAGCTTCGGTCTGCCGATCGCCCTGTGGGGCTACCGGTTCGCGGCCGAGGAGGGCGGCACCCGGGTGACCGAGTACTGGCAGGACCTGCGGACGGGCCGCGCGGGCCGTCCGGCCGAACTGCTCGGCTTCTTCACGGGTACCAGGGCGCCGGTGCGGCACGCGGCGAACACCGCGGGGATGCGGGCGACCCTCGGGAGGCTGAAGGAGGCACTGGAGGGATAGCGGGACAGCGAGCACGGCACACCCCGGGCGGGGCGTGCGGAGTGCCTGCCGGAGTCGACCCCGGCGGCACACTCCGCGCGCCCCGTCTCACGTCCGGGGCAGCCCGCCCAGCGTCCGCACCACCGCGGCCGCCGCCAGCGCGTGCCCCCGGCTGCTCAGCCGTCCGGGGCGCGTCCCCCACAGCCCTGAGGCGGCGGCGCCCCCGTACGCGGCGAGGTCGACGGCGACGCAGCCGTGGCGCAGCGCCACCGACTCGACCCGCTCGACCAGCAGGCGCTGCCGGGCCCGGACGGCGGAACGCCGCGCGGCGGGCGGCGAACCGGCACTCGCCAGGTCGAACGGGGTGACCACCAGCACCGTCCGGCAGGCGGCCGAGCGCAGGGCGGCCAGAATCCTGCCCAACTCCATCTCTATGACGTCCGGTTCGAACGACGCAGCGCGCAACTCGGCGGCCCCGCAGGAGAGCAGGGCGAGATCCGCGCCGAAGCCCAGGGCGTCGGCCAGCTGGGTGGACCGGACGTGGGAGAGCGGAAGGTCCCGCCTGCCCCGCGGATGCAGGCAGGCGAACCCGGGACGCGCCTCGCGCAGCGCCGCGGCGACCCGGTCGGTCCAGGGGGCGCGGGCCCAGCCCGGGACGACGGTCATCCCCACGGAGTCGGCGATGCTGTCGCCCAGCACCACGGCGCGCCGCCACTCGGCGTCGGCGAACAGCTCGGCGCCCTCGCCCGGCGACAGGCACCACCGGTCCGCGTGCTCGCCCGGGGCCTCGGCGCCGAGGGGCCCGCGCGGGGCACGGCCGGCGGCCTGCTCACCGGGCGGGCACGGATCGGCGGGGTCTCCCGCCGCGCGCCGACCGGTGTGCCCGCCGCTCTCGCTCGCCGGCCCGCTCCCGCCCGCGGACCGCGCACGGCCGGTCCGCTCCCCGCCGTCCCGCCGGCCTACCAGGCCCCGGTTCGGCTTCTGTCCGTGGAACCGGTCCTGCGCGGGGCCCTGTCGTTCTCCCGATCCGGTCACCGGCCGTCCCCCCTCGGTCGGCGGCCCCCCGCTCTCCCCATGAGCCGGGCAGGCCGTGGTGGTGCGCGTGCGAACGCCGGGCGAGGCCGCCGCTCACGAGTCCTGCGGGGCCCGCGCGGCGCGCCGTATCCGGTCCGCGTGCCCCGGGAGGTGGTCCTCGGCGCGCAGGCGCACGATCTCGCCCCACGGCACGGCTCCGTCGAACAGTTCCTCGCCCTGGTCGCCGACGAGGCGGACGGCCACCGGCGTCGCCCCCCGATTGTCCGGCATCCGGGCCACGAGGCCGACGAGTTCGGCGGCGTTGCGGCGGACCAGCTCCACCAGGACGTCGCGGTCCACCGAGGAGGTCAGCTCCTCGACCGCCTTCGGGTCCATGGCGGGCCCGTTGTCCAGTCGGGCCGCCTCGCCGCCCTGCACCTGTCGGGCCGTGGAGGCCAGCAGCCGGTCGCTCAGCGCGACATGGGCGAGCGTCCAGTCCACGCCGTGCTCACCGGCGGCGGACGCCCCGGTGCCGGGCGGCGCCTCGCCCGCGGCGGCGATCAGGTCCGCGTAGGCATCCTCCAGAGCAGCGGTGCGCATGGCAGGCTCCTTCGTTCCGGTGCGTGGGGTGGCTGGGGCATCGAGTGCGTCCCGTCCGTCCTCGGCACGGCGGGCGCGGCCGGGCGCCGCGCGGGCGTCGGGTCCGGCGAGGGCCAGCTCCACCAGGCGCCGGACCTCCCCGGGGCCGAGGTCCTCCAGATCGCGCACCATGTCGGCCGCCTCCGGATCGCCGCCGCAGCCGAGGAACTTGGCCCGTGCGAGCGCCGCGTGGCCGGTGCCGTCGGCCCCGCCCGCCGCCCCCACCGCCGAGCGCCGCTCGGCGCGCAGTTCGCGTCCGTCGCGCAGCCGCACGGTGACGCGCGCGCCGAGGTTCTTGGTGGCCCACCGGAAGTCGGTCTCCGGTTCCAGCCAGGCGGGCGGCAGGGCGTCGGCGGCCCGGTCGTCGATGGCGCGGACCCAGGCGTCGGCCCGCTCGCCCGCCCGCCGGAGCGCCTGGCCGAGCGGGGCGGTGGCCAGCAGCGCGTGCCGGCTGAACGCCGGGTCGTGCTCGGTGCGGACGCGGCCGGCGAGTTCCCAGCGGTCGGGCCGGTCCACCGCGGGCGCGGCGAGGTCGCGCGGGCGCAGCGAGCCGGTGAGCAGGGCGGTGGCGACGTTGTAAGGGAGGGAGAAGTTCAGGGCGGCGACGGGGGACCCGGGGCCGATCCGGTGCTGCCGGGCGATGCGGTCGAGTCCGGCGGTGAACACCGAGCCCTCCACCACCACCTCGGCGATGTCGTCCGGGTCGGTTCCGGCGAGCGCGGGGTGCAGTTCGGCCGCGCAGTCCACGGCGGCGCTGGTGTAGGCGCTGCCCGGGTGGATCTTGTACGAGAAGGTCTCGCTGTGCCAGAGGCTGCCGAGTCCGGCGAGGGCCTCCTCGGGCAGTGGAATGTCGGCGAACCGGTGCAGGAACCCCTGCGGGTGCTCCAGGACGTCCTCGGGCCCGGTCAGCCCGGCCCGCGCCCCGTCGCACGCGCTCAGCCCGATCTGCACCGGCACCGCGGCCACCAGCACCTTGGCGTCGGTGTGGAAGAAGCCGCGCGACAGGCTCCATGTCGGCACCGAGAACGCCATGCCCAGGGCGTGCGTCCAGAGGCCGGCCGGGGCGTTCTCCGCGCGCAGCCGCCCGGCGACCGCGCCGGCGAGGTGGGTGTGCCCGGCGGTCTGGCCGCGGAACGGCCCGAGGGTCGCGGCGGCGGTGATCCGGGCGGCGGTCTCGTTGGCGGCGAGCACCGCGGTCAGCAGCCGGTGTCCGTCGAGCCCGAGTGAACGGGCGTAGAGGAGGGGGACGTTGACGGTGGAGTGCGAGAGGTGCCCGGCGTAGGCGGTGTCGTCGTAGTCCAGGCAGACGGTCGCCATGGACAGCGAGTGGACGGCGCGCTGCGGATCGTCCTGGAGCGGGCCGCCGTAGGCCCGTTCGATGCGCCGGCCGAGCGGGTGGCCGTACCCGGCGCGGGCGGCGCCGAGCTGGCTGAGGATCTGGCTCTTGAGGTGCCCGACCACGCGTGCGGGCGCGTCGTCGAGGTCGAGCCGTCCCGCCCAGTCGCCGAGGCGGCGCAGGATGCCGGCGTCGCCGGGCGCGGCGTGCCGGTCCGGCTCCCCGGCCCCGGGCGGGGAGCCCGTCGCCGCGGAGACCGGAGCCGGACGCTTCGCCGGCTCCGGCTCCCGGGACGGTTTTGGGCGCGGGGCGAGCCCGGCGGCGGGGGCCGGCCCGGAGGCGCTGCGGGCCGGTGCCGGAGGGACGGGCGGGACGCGGTCCGGGCCGGGGGCCGGGTCCCGCTCCGGGGGAGTCGTCGCCGAGCCGGGCATCAGGAGTGCTGCCCGGCGGTCTCGACCGGGAGGCCGTCCTGGTCGCGGCCGTCCGCGGCTGCGGCGCCGGGCGCTTCGGTGCGCCGCCCGCCCTTGAGGAAGACCAGCGCGAACAGCCCGCCGACCAGGGCACCGGCACCGGCGATCTCCATGGCGAGGTGCATGCCCTCCACGTAGACCGGGCTCACCGCCTCCATCACCGGCCCCCGGGCCCCGGGGGGAAGGAGGGCGAGGCGGGACAGGTCGCCGTCGCCGAGCAGGTCGACCGCCTGGGCCTGCGTCCGGGCGGGCAGGCCGGTGTCCGCGAGCGCGCCGGGCATGCCGTCGCGCAGGTGCCGCAGCAGCAGGGCACCGGCGAGGGCGACTCCGAAGACCGTGCCGACCTGGCGGAAGGTGTTGGAGACGCCGGAGGCGGTGCCCGCCTGCTCCGCCGGGACGGACCCGAGGAGGGCGACCGTGGCGGGCGCGCCGGTGAAGGAGACGCCGACGCCGAGCAGGGCGAGCGACCACCAGTAGCTGCCGAACCCGGAGCCGGTCTCCAGGACCGTGAGCCCGAACAGGCCGCCGGCCGACAGCACGGACCCGACGGCGATCGGCAGCCGCGGCCCGATCTTGGCGGCCACGACGCTGGCGGCGAACGAGGCGATCATGATCGGCACCGTGAGCGCGAGGAACCGCACGCCGGTCTCGACGGAGCTGAGCCGGTTGATGCTCTGCAGGTACAGGGTGAGCAGGAAGATCGCCGCGAACAGGCCGAAGAGGCTGAGGAAGTTGACGATGCCCGCGACGACCACGATGGGGCTGCGGAAGAAGCTCATCGGCAGCATGGGATCGGGGTGGCGCAGCTCCCACAGCACGAACAGCAGCAGTGTGACGGCCGAGCCGGCGAACGCTCCGAGGATGATCCCGGACGTCCAGCCCTTGCCGTTGCCCTCGATGAGCCCGTACGCCAGGGCCGCGATGGTCGTGATGAACAGGAGCTGCCCGACGAGGTCGAGCCGCCGCTCGCGCACGGAGCGGTTCTCCGTCAGGAGGCGGGCGAGCACGGCGGTGGCGATGACGCCGACGGGCGCGTTGACCCAGAAGATGCTCTGCCAGCCGTAGTGGTCGACGAGCACGCCGCCGAGCACGGGCCCGGTGGACAGCGCGATGCCGCCGACGCCCGCCCAGATGCCGATCGCCTTGGCGCGGGCCGCGGGGGAGGTGTACGCGGCGGACACCAGCGCGAGCGAGACCGGGATCATCACCGAGCCGCAGACCCCCTGGAGGGTGCGCCCGACGAGCAGCAGGCCGATCGAGTCGGACACGGCGCACAGCACGGAGGTGAGGGTGAAGCCGACCAGTCCCGCCAGGAAGATCTTCTTGCGGCCGAGGATGTCACCGAGGGTGCCCGACGTCAGCAGCAGACAGGCGAAGGTGAGCGTGTAGGCGTCGATGATCCACTGGAGCTGGGTGATGTCCGTCGACAGCTCCTCCTGGATGTCGGGCAGCGCCACGTTCACGATCGTGGCGTCGAGATAGACCATGAACACGCCGAAGCAGAGGAAGGCGAGCAGAAGCCCCTTCCGCTGGCCCTGGGCGGTGGTGTCGCTCATCACGGTTCCCTCGTGTCGAAGGTCGGGGTCGGAGGCGTCGAACGTCCGGGGACGGATGGCCGGGCGGGATCAGGGGGTGGGAAGGGGCCGGTGCAGCCGGGCGCCACGACGCTTCGAGGCTAATGACCGACGGTCAGTCAGTCAACTGGCCGACGGTCAGTCAGTGTGGGACGGTAGATTGGTGGGCGGTGTCCCACGCGCCCGACGGGGATCGCCGGACAGGAGACGAGACCATGGCGACGGCAGCGGCAGCAGAGACCGACCCGGGGAAGCCGGCGCGCCGCAAGCGCCGGACCATGAGCCCCGACGACCGCCGCTCCGCGCTGATCAGAGGTGCCACCGAGGTCTTCCGCGAGAAGGGCTTCGCGGCGGCCACGGTCGCCGAGCTGGCCGAGGCGGGCGAGGTGGCCAAGGGCACCTTCTACCTCTACTTCGACTCCAAGGACCACCTGCTCGGCGCGATGTGGGAGGAGTACGTCGACGTCTTCCTGCGCGACACCCGCGCCATGCTCGACGAGGGCGGCGCCTGGTGGCCGAGCCTGGACCGGCTGATTCGCACGATGGTCGAGCACGCCGTCGACAACGCCGACCTGCACCGCGTCGTCTACCGCTCCGCCAACGCCAAGGCCCTGGAGCTGTGCCACGCCTCGAACCAGCGGGTCGTGGACCTGATGTGCGACTTCGTGGCGCGCGGCGCCCTGGTCGGGGCCTTCCGTGCCCGGGACACGGGCCTCGCCTGCCGGTTGGTCTTCCATGCCGCGGACGGCCTCCTCGACGATCTGATCAGCCGCGACGAACCCATCGACCTGGAAGCCGTCACCGCATCCGTGCTGGAACTGGCGCACCGCGGCCTCGGCGACCCGGACCTCGGCTGAACGAGCCCCGGCGGCGGGGCACCCGGACCGCCGCCGGGTGGACCACGCCCCGCGCGGACGCCGCGTGCGCCGACGCGCCGGTCGCGCGGCAGGGGCGAACGGCGGGCCGGGCGGCCGGAACGGAACGGGACAAGCGCGGACGGTGGGAGCCGGCCCGGACCGGAGCCCGCCCGGCCCCAGACGGAACGGGCCCGTGGGACCGCGGCCCGCCCGGCCCGAGGCGCAACGGTTGCGGGGACCGGCAGTGCGGGGGCGCCTCCGACCGGGCGCGCCCCCGCACTGCCTCGTGTGGCGCGCGGTCCATGCAAGAGCCCGGCACTGCGAGGCGCCTGAGACACCCGTCTCAGCGGAATGTCAGGAGCATCGGGAAGAGTCTGCGGTGCACCGGGAAGCGGACAGCGCACCAAGGCCCGCCGAACGGCGCGAGGAGAGGTACCCGAAGCGGCCCAACGGGGTACCGAGGCAACTTGGTTCGGGTTTCGGCCCACGCAGGTTCGAATCCTGCCCTCTCCGCAGCACGTGCCCGAGCGGCGCCGCCGGACCCCCGGCGGCGCCGCCGTGTGTGTCCACCCCGGCTTGGAGGGCCGTCGTCATGAGTGCCCCGTTCGCATCGGTCCTGGTGATGGCCAACCCCGCCGCGGGCGGCTACCTGCCCGGCACGGCCGAGACGGTCCGCCGCCGGTTCGCCGACGCGGGCCGCGCCGTGACCCTCGTCGTCACCGGACACCCCGGCCACGCCCGCACCGCTGCCGCCGAGGCGACGGCGCCGGGCGGCCCCGACCTCGTGGTCGCCCTCGGCGGCGACGGGACGGCGCACGAGGTGGCCGCCGGGCTGTCGGTGGACGGGGACTCCGCGGCCCGGTCCGGCATCCGGCCGCCCGCCCTGCTCGTCCTCCCCACCGGCACCGGCAATTCGTTCTACCGCGAGATCTGGGCCGACCGCCCCTGGCAGGAGGCGCTCGACTGCGCCGCGACCGCGCCGCACGTCCGGACGATCGATCTGGCGCGCGTCGCGGAGAACGGGGCACCGGCCCTGCTCGGCGCCTCCACCGGCGTCGTCGCCCAGTCCCTCGTCACGGCCCGCGACATCGCCGACGCCGGCCGGGAGCGGTACGAGAAGGCGGTCGCGGCATCGCTGCGCACCTTCACCCCCTACCCGGGCCGGGTCCTCGTCGACGGCGCGGTGGTGCAGGAGGGCCCCACCGTCTTCGCCAACGTCGGGGGCGGCCGGCACCGCGGAGGCCGGTTCAGGCTGCTGCCCCACTCCGTCATGGACGACGGCCTCCTCGACGTCTGCGTCGTGGGCGCCGCCCTCCCGCTGCGCGAACTCCCCGCCCTCGCCCGCGACGGCGGGCACGTCGGCCGCGAGGGAGTGGTCTACGCACGGGGCCGGAGCATCGTCGTGGAGCGGACCGACGGCCGGCCGCTCGTCTTCGAGTACGACGGTGACGTCCTGGAGACGCCGGGGGACCGGTTCACGCTGGACGTGGTGCCCGGGGCCCTGCGGGTCGTGGCGCCCCCGCCCGGCAGGTGACGGGCGCTCCGCGCCGCCTCGCCGGCACCGGGCGTCCGCCGTCGCCCTCCCGTGCCGCTGCCGTCCGGTGCGCCGCCCCCGACACGCGGGCGCCACACCGGACGGCAGGACACGGCGGCGTCCCGCACGCCATGCTGGGCCTCGTCGTCCGGACCGGCCGGGCGGACCCGAGGCGCGAAGCAGGAGCCGACGCGATGACGAAGTACCTGATCTCGTTCCCGAGCGATGCCATGGTCGTGGCCGACGGCGAACTCCCGGCCGTGGCGGACGCGGCGCACGCGGTGGTGGCGCAGGCCAAGGCCGCCGGTGTGTGGGTGTTCGGCGGCGGCATCGACGAGAGCGTCCCACCGGTGCTGGTGGACGGCGACGGAACGGTGACCGAGGGCACGTACCCGCAGACCCGACGGATCGAGGGCGGCTACACGGTGCTCGACGTGCCCTCCCGCGCGCAGGCACTGGAGTGGGCCGCGAAGATCGCGACCGCCTGCCGGTGCGCGCAGGAGGTCCGGGAGTTCGCGTACGACCCCGAGAGCTGAGGGGTCCGGCCGCCGGCCGGGAGGGACGGGCGCACCGCCGAGCCGGTGCGCCCGTGCCGCTCAGGGCTCCAGTTCCACGGTGATCTCGGGGGGCCGGCGCAGGGTGTTGTGGACGGTGCAGTGCGAGGCGACGGCCAGCAGCGCAGCCCGGCGGTCCGCGGGGAGTTCCGGCGGCGGCACGAGCACCAGGCGCAGGGAGCCGATCCGGGCCGGGCGGTCGGCCGCCATGCCGAACTCCGTGGTGACGCGCAGTCCGCTGCGGGGCAGGCCGTGCCGCCGGAGGTAGCGGCCCGCGTAGAACGCGACACAGGTCGCCAGGGACGCGGCGAACAACTCGGTGGGGGTGGGTGCCGTGTCCGTGCCGCCGGCGTCGACCGGCTGGTCGACCCGAACCCGGTGTCCCCGCACGTCGACGGCGTAGGCGTCCTCGTCGACGTGCCTGACCTCCAGCCGGTGCACCTGCCCGGACGGTGATCGGAGGGTGTCCTGGATCTGCGGTGTCCTGCCGGCCATGGTCGGTCCCTTCTCGCCGGTGTCGGCTGCCTGCCCCTCCAGTCGACCGCCGCGGGCGCCGCGGTGCGAGAGGCCGACGGGGTGCGACGGGGGCCGTTCGGCCCTCGCGCCAGGTGCCGTCCGCCGACCGCGCGGGGCGTCATGCCCGGTGCCGTCGGCCCGGGTCCTGCGGCAATAGGGCGCAGGAGCCGCGGCGCGTACGGGACCGCCGAGGAAACCGCACCGGACGGTGCGGGCCGGCCGTTCGGCGCCCGTGTCCTCGGCCTTTCCCCGACGACGCGGCTCGCTCTGCCCGGGGTGCGCGGGGCGGGCCGGGGCGGCAACGCGTAGCGTTGCGCGGCGAGGAGCCGCGGCACGCGCGCCGGACGGCAGCCGGTGGGCGCGGCCCGGTGGGAAGCGGAGGAGAAGGCATGGACGCGGACGCCTGGGACGAGCGCTATCGGACCACCGACCGGGTGTGGTCCGCCGAGCCGAACCGGTGGGTGGTCCGGGAGACCGCCGGGCTGCCCCCCGGCCGGGCCCTGGACCTGGCGGCGGGGGAGGGGCGCAACGCCGCGTGGCTGGCCGGACGCGGCTGGAGCGTCGACGCCGTCGACTTCTCCCCGGTCGCCGTCCGCCGGATCGTGGAGGCGGCCGGGCCCCACCGGGACGCGGTGCGGGCGGAGGTCGCCGACGCCACCCGGTACGCCCCCGAGGAGGCCGCCTACGACCTGGTACTGATCTCCTACCTCCACCTTCCCGCACCGGACATGGCGGTGGTGCTGGAGACCGCCTGCCGGGCCGCCCGGCCCGGTGGCGCCCTGGTGCTGGTGGGACACGACGTGAGCAACGCCGAGCACGGCGTCGGGGGGCCACAGGACGTGCGGGTGCTGTCCGACGTCGAGCAGGTCCGCGCCGCGTGGGAACCGTGCGCCGACATCGTCGTCGCCGAGGTCGCCCGGCGCCCGGTCGGCGAGGCGGTGGCGCTGGACACCGTGGTCCGGGCCGTCCGGCGCTGAGAGCGCGCCGCGCCGGTCGGCTTTCGGCGGTGTGCGGCGTGATCCGGGTCCGGCCGGCCCGCCGTGCGCGGCAACCGCCGTCGGGGTGGTGACGGCGTGCTCGTGCTGCGTCCGGAGCAGGGCGGCGCTGTGGCGAGCGCGGTGCCGCGGCGGCCCGGCGCGGGCGCCGTCGGCGGTCCGGGCCGGAGCGCGCGGGTGGCCGGGGGCGCCTCGGTCAGCCGCGGGCTGCGAGGGAGTTGAGCGCGGCGTCGAGGCGCTCCGTCGCCTCGTCCGCCACGGGAGCCATCGCGTCGAGGCCGGACAGGGCGACCATGGTGCCCGGGTCGATCGCCTGGACGATCGTGTGATCGTCCTCGGTGCGGACCACGACGTTGCAGGGCAGCAGCAGTCCGACGGAGCGGTCGGCTTCCAGCGCGCGGCGGGCCAGGGGCGGGTTGCAGGCGCCGAGGATCAGGTAGGGCTCCATCTCGTGATCGAGCTTCGCCTTGAGCGTCGCCCGGACGTCGATCTCCGTCAGGACCCCGAAACCCTGCTGGGCCAGCGCCTCGCGCACAGCCTCCACCGTTTCCTCGAACGGTGCCTCCACCTTCACGGTGCGGTCGTACGGCACGATGTCCCACCTCGCTCTTCCTGAGCCGGCGACGCCGGCGTCCCTGTTCCCGATGTGGCGGGGCCACACCCTGAAATATACCCCCGGGGGTAAGTGTGCGGCTTGAGGTGGCGCGGCCGGCGGGGGAAATCGCCCCGAAGGGGTCGAGTGTGCTCGCCCGGCTGACGCGTGGTGTGCTCACCCGGTGCCGTGATCGCATGCTCGCGTGTGGCAGCGCGCGGGCGACGGCATTGCGCCGCGGCCCGGCGTGTCCCTGGCCCCTGAGGTTGGGGAGCGGTGTCGGGGGTGGCGCGTCCGGGGGCGGGGAGCGTGGTGCCGTCCCGCGTGGCGCCGTCCCCGTGGCCGCTGCCGGTCCGGCCGGCGGTACGCCGTGGCCGTCCCGTCGGGCCGGTCGGGGGCTCCGAGGGGAGTGTCGTCGCGGGGTCGACCGGCCGCGCCCGGTGAACGACTCCGCCCCGCCACCGGCGCGGAGGTGACGGGGCGTGCATGCGTGGGGGTTCGGTCCGGTCGGCCGTGGTGACGGGCGCGTGGTGGCGGCGGCGGTCCGCCGCACCGCCCGTGACGAGCGGGCCGGGTCAGGCCAGGGACAGGAACAGCTTCTCCAGCCGGCCGCGCATCGCGTCGCGGTCCTCGCCGGAGCGGCTGCCGTCCTCCAGGTCGGTCAGGCACTGCTGGAGCCCGGTCGCGATGATCGCGAAGCCCGCCCGGTCCAGCGCGCGCGACGCCGCCGCCAGCTGCGTGACGACCTCCTCGCAGTCGCGGCCCTCTTCGATCATCCGGATCACGCCCGAGATCTGGCCCTGCGCCCGGCGCAGCCGGTTCAGGACCGACTTCAGTTCGGCTCCCGCCAGATCAAGATCCATCATCACTCCTCATGAATACCCCCAGGGGTAATATACTCCCCATGTCCGGGGGTACCTGTGACGAACAAGGATGACAGCCTCCGTGGCGCCGCCCACATCGCCCCGCCCCCTTGATCGGCCCGGCATGGCGCGGGCGCGCCACCGGCCCGCACCGCATGCGGGAGACCCTCCACCCCACGTCCCGCTCGCGGGTCCGCCCGGCCGCTCGTGTCCGCATGCCGCCGCAGCGGTGCGGCGGCGGACGCGGACGGTCCCGCGGTGCGCGCGGCGTCAGCCGTTGCGCAGCCGGGCGAGCGTGGCGTCGAGGTCGGCCTTGCCGGGCCGGTTGTGGGGGAGCTTCGCGAGCATCGCCGCCATGCCGCAGGTGTTGGTGACGGCCGAGAAGACCAGCCCGCCGGCGATGCCCGCGGACAGCAGCCGGAACGCGGGGTGGACCACCTCGCCCAGCGCGAGGCCGAGCAGCACGACCGACCCGGCGGTCAGGCGCACCTGCCGTTCCATGGCCCACGTGGTCTTGCCGCCGCCCTCGGGACGGTGCAGGTCGTGGCCCTGGGCGGCCCAGGCGCCGGTGCCTCCGGAGAGCGTGGCGGTGTCGATGCCGTTCTCCGCGAGGGTGCGGCAGGCGTTCTCGGAGCGGGCTCCGGAGGCGCAGACCACGAGGATGTCGCCGCGCCGTGCCGCCTCGCGGATGTCGGGCAGGGCCCGCTGCATCTGGTCGAGCGGGATGTTCAGGGCCCCGGGGAGGTGGCCTCCGGCGTACTCGCCGGGGGTGCGCACGTCGATGACGGTGAGTTCGTGCAGGCGGCTGCTGGCGTGGCGGGGCTCGATGGCGGTGGGGGTGGGGGTGGGGGTGGTCATGGTGGTGTAAGTCCTCCGGTGTGCCGGGAATTCCCGCTGCGGGCGATTCCCGATGGGTGATGGGTTGTGCGTGGGTGCGAAAGAAGGGGTGCGTGCGAGGGTGGCGCGGATCGGGCGGGTGCCGGATGCGGGTGGCCCCCTGGGTGCCGCCGGGAAGGCGGTCACACGAGGACGTCCACCACCATGAAGGCGGCGACCGCGAGGAGCACGTAGGCGAAGAGGCGTTGCAGCGACTGCACGTCGAGCTTCTTCGCCAGGCGTTTGCCGTCCCAGGCGCCGAGGATGGCCGCCGCCGTGAAGGGGGCGACGACCGCCCAGTCCAGGTGTGTGCCGGTGCCGGCCCGGGCGCCGAGGGCGGCGAGCGAGTTGATCGTGATGACCAGCAGGCTGGTGCCGACGGCCCGGCGCATGGGCAGGCTGAGCACGCTCACCAGGGCGGGGACCGCGAGGAAGCCGCCGCCCACCCCGAGGAATCCGGTCACCGCGCCCAGTCCGCCGCCCGCCGCCGCGGCCTTGCCGGGCCGCACCGCGCCGGTGGGGCCGCCGCGAGCGGGCCGCAGCATGCGCAGGGCCGCGAGCGCGGCGAGGACAGCGAACGCCAGGGTCAGCAGCGTCTGCGGAAGGTGTCCGGCCAGCGCGCCCGCGATCATCGCGGGCACGATGCCGGCCGCCGCGAACAGCAGGCCCGTCCGCCAGGCCACGTTGCCGTCCCGGGCGTGCCCGGCGAGCGCGGTGACCGACGTCAGGGTCACGATGACGAGGCTGGCGGTGGTGGCCTCGGCGGGGGTGAAGCCGAGGAGGTAGATGAGGGCGGGGACCGCGAGGACGCTGCCGCCCCCGCCGAGACCGCCCAGGGCCAGGCCGACGACGGCACCGGCGACCAGCGCGAGGATCAGTGCGGTCATGCTATCGAGCCGCTGTTCCCGTGTCCGTCGACGACAGGGTGCCCCGCGGCGGCCCACGCCTGCATGCCGCCCTTCACGTCCACCGCGTCGGCGCCCCGTCCGGTCAGCAGATCGGCCGCCTGCTGCGAACGGCGTCCGCTGCGGCAGATCACCACCAGCGGCCGGCCCTGGGCCGCGGACGGCAGGGCCGCGCCGGTGGCCAGGGAGGACAGGGGCAGGTGGACGGCGCCGGGGGCGTGCCCCGCGCTCCACTCGGCCCGCTCGCGCACGTCCAGCAGGACGGCGGGTGCGTCGCCGCCCTGCGTGCGCCGACGGGCCTCGTCCACGGTGACGCGGTCGGCGCCACGACGGAAGAAGGACATCTCGAAACCTCTCGGGGGGAGTTGTGGGGGCGGACGGGTGGTGCCGGTCAGCCGGTGACGACGGTCAGTCCCGCGTCGGCGGCGGAGTCGAAGCCGTCGTCCACGGCCACCACGTCCCGCCCGGCGGCGTCCAGCAGTGAGGCCGCGATCCCGGCCCGCATGCCGCCCGCGCAGTGCACCCACACGGTTCCGGCCGGGACCTCGTGCAGCCGCTTGTGCAGCTGGTGGATCGGGATGTGCACGGAGCCCGCGAGGTGTCCGGCGGCCCGCTCGGAGTCCCGGCGCACGTCCAGCACCACGATCCCGTCGGTGCCGTGCTCGGCGAGGCCCGCGAAGGTGGAGCGCGGGAAGGAGGCCGGGGCGACGCCCTCGGGCGTCCACTCCTGCGGGGTCCCGGTCGCGGCGGACGCGGGACGGTCGATGCCGACCCGGACGAGTTCGCGCTGCGCGTCGGCCAGTTGCCCGGGGGACTCGGCGAGCAGCGTCACGGGCTTGCCCCACGGGATCATCCAGGCCAGGTACGTGGCGATCTTGCCCTCGGCCTCGAAGTTGAAGGAGCCGGCGACGTGGCCCTCGGCGAACGCGACCCGGTTGCGCAGGTCCACCACCCACTCGCCGGCCGCGAGCCGGGAGGCGATCTCCCCGGCGTCCGCGACGGCCGGCGGCGTCAGGTCCACCGGGGCGGGTCCGGCGGCGTTCGCGGGGCCCATGTGCGCGTAGTACGCGGGCACGTCGTCGAGGTCGGCGAGGAGCCGGGCGACGAAGGAGTCGACGTCCTCGGTGAGTGCCGCGTTGACGGCCTTTTCCTTGCCGATCGTCGTGGCGTCGCCCTCTGCCTGGGCGGAGGAGCAGAAGCTGCCGAACCCGTGGGTGGGCAGGACGGCCGTCTCGTCCGGCAGCTCCGCCGCGAGGCGGTGGGCGGAGGCGTGCTGGGCGCGGGCCAGGTCCTCGGTCAGCCGCGGCTCGACCAGGTCGGGCCGGCCCACGGTCCCGATCAGCAGTGATCCGCCGGTGAACGCGGCCACCGGCTGCCCCTGCTCCAGCAGGACGTAGGCGGTGTGGTGGGGCGTGTGACCGGGGGTCGCGACCGCCCGCAGCTCCAGGCCGTCGTCGACGGTCACGGTGTCGCCGTCGGCCACCGGCACCCGGGCGAACGAGACGCGGGCCGCCGCCGGTACCAGGTACCGGGCGCCGGTGACCCGGGCCAGCTCGAGCCCCCCGGTGACGTAGTCGTTGTGGAGGTGGGTCTCGACCACGTGCGAGATCCGCACCCCGCGCCGGGCGGCGGCGGCCAGCACCTGGTCGACGTCGCGCGGCGGGTCCACGGCCACTGCCTGCCGGCCGCCGCCGGCCAGGTAGTGGCGGTTGCCCAGGCCCTCGAGCTCGATGGTGTCGATGAAGAACACGAAGATGTCCCTTCCCACGATAATTACCCCCCCGGGTATGTACTCCACCGTAACATGAGTACCCCCGGGGGTATTCCGTCGATGCTGGAGGTCCCCCGTCGCGCGGCCGCCGGCCCTGCCCGGCGGCCCCGGGGGCGCGCCCTGCGGCGGCCCGGTGGCGCCTGGGCGGGCCGGGGCGGACCAGGCCCGCCCCGGCCCGGCGGCCGGGTCAGATGCGGCCGGTCAGCATGCCGCGCCAGTAGAGCTGCGGCAGCGCGTATCGCTTGAAGAGCCACATGTCGCGCCGTTCCCTGAAGGTGTCGATCAGCGGGAACGTCGGCGCGGGCTTCAGGTCGTAGTCGAACTCGGCGAGCACCATCCGGTCGCGGGCGGTCACCAGCGGGCAGGAGGTGTAGCCGTCGTAGCGCCGCGCCGGACGCCTGCCGGCCATCGCGTCGATCAGGTTCGCGGCCACGACCGGCGCCTGCTTGCGGATGGCGGCACCCGTCTTCGAGGTCGGCAGGTTCGCCACGTCACCGAGCGTGAACACGGTCGGATACCGCGGGTGCCGCAGCGTGTGCCGGTCGGCGGCGACGAACCCCTGCGGGCTCGCCGGGTCGGCGAGCGGACTCCGCTTGACCCAGTCGGGCGCGCTCTGCGGCGGCACCGCGTGCAGCAGGTCGTAGGGGACCGTCTCGGCGGTGCCGTTCGCGCGATCGGTCAGGACGACCTCCCCGCGGTCCGCGTCCACCGCGGTCATCTCCGAACTCAGCCGCACCTCGATGCCGTACCGCCGCGCCACCCGCTCCAGCACGCGCTCCCACTCCGGCACCTTGAACAGCACGGGATCGGGGATGACGAGGACGACCCGGATGTGGTCCAGCACCTTCCGCCGGCGCCAGTGGTCCGCCGCCAGGTACGCGATCTTCTGGGGTGCGCCCCCGCACTTCAGCGGCGTCGCCGGATGGGTGAAGACGGCTGTGCCGGAGCGCATGCCCTTGATCAGCTCCCAGGTCCGCGGGGCGTACTCGGGTGCGTAGTTGCTGCACACGCGGTCGTGCGCCATCGCGCCGGCGAGGCCCGGCACACCGTCCCAGTCCAGTTGCAGGCCGGGCGCCATCACCAGGTACTCGTAGGCGAGTTCGGAGCCCGTGTCCAGGGTGAGCGTCCGCGCCTCGGGGTCGACGGCGCGGGCGGCCCGGCGTATCCACCGCACGCCGTCCGGGACGACCGACGCCTCGGGGCGCCGGGTGCTGCGCAGCGGCGCCTGGCCGCCGCCCACCAGCGTCCACAGCGGCTGGTACCAGTGGCTGTCGGAGGGCTCGACCAGGGTGATGCCGGTGACCCCGGCGCGGCGCAGCCGGGCGGCGACACTGATTCCGGCACTGCCGCCGCCGACGACGGCGACGCGGTGCCGGCCGGCGATCGGTTCGTTGCGGGGTGAGGGGCTCGCGACCATGCTCGACGTCCTTCCCGTCCGGCCCGGCGGGCCGTGAGGCGATGGCGGCGACGCCCGCCCGGCGCCCGGCGCCCGGCGCGCCGACGGGTCCGGGGACGGGTCGCCCGCTGGTCCGGGGCCCTTCGGGACGGGCGCCGCACATCCGTTGGTTGCCTTCTCAAATACCCCCAGGGGTGTTTTCGGCAGTGAGCGTACGGAAGCGCCGCGAGGCGGTCAAATACCCGGCAGGGTATTTTGCCCGGGAGGTAACCCGGCGACCCGACCTCGGCGCGCGGCCGTCCACGGACGGCGGGCGCGGGCGGGCGCACGAGCCCCTGCGGGCGGCCGGGCACGGCCCTGCCGGTCACCTCGCTTCCGCGTCAGGTCGCCCGCTCCCGGGGGGACGGCGCGGCCTCCTCCAGGAACAGCCGGCCGGCACGGCGGGGAGTCGGCCCGCCCTCGGGGCCGTACCCGAGCCGGATCAGCATCTGCACGTGGTCGAAGGGCGCCGTCCGGCTCCGCAACCGGTCCCGCAGCTCGGGCCACTCCAGTGCCTGGTGCAGGAGCGAGGTCCGCAGCCCGTGGGCCGTGGCGACCAGCAGGACGTGCTGCATCGCCTGGCCGGCGCGCAGCCAGTCGCAGCGCCGGTCGTGGGCCGTGGTCAGCGAGGCGATGGTCGGGGAATGCTCGAACGACCGCGCGGGCAGCCGCTCCGCGGGACGGCGCGCGGAGAAGTCCCGCATCGGCAGCCGTTCGAACGCGTCCTGGGGTCCGAGGGCGGTCGACGGAATCCCGCTGTCGGCGCCGGCGTCCCGGTCCGTCCAGCGGCGGCTCTCGACCGTGCGCCTCGCGTCGTCGTGGTTGCGCTGCTCGGCCTGCGCCGTCACACGCAGCAGGCGCGCCGCCTCGCGCGGACCCGGCACCGTGAGCCGCGCCCCCTCCGGATGGGCCGCTTCCATCAGGGCGAGCAGGAGGGGGCCGGGCACGCCCTCGTTGCGGAAGGGGAGCCGGCTGCTGTGGCGGCGCCAGATGGCGTCGTACAACTCGGGGGAGTGCACCGTGTGGTTGCCCGCCCGGCCGGCGATCCGCACGGAGCCGAGAAGCCCGGGGTCGCGCGGATCGGGGAGCAGCCGTGTCACCGGCCGGCGGCCAAGGTGCGCCACTGCCAAACGCAGGTTGAACAGCGCGGCACCGGCAGCGAGGTGCAGGGCCCTGCCGTGCGGATCCTCGAAGGGCAGCGCCCGCTCCGCCGCGGCGTGGATCTCCAGGACGGGATCGTCGCCGGCCAGCCGGAAGCGCCACGGCTGCGTGTTGTGCATCGACGGTGCTGCGACGGCGGCGGACACGAGCTGCTCCAGCGTCGCCGCGTCCGGATAGGTCGAGGACATGGCGGCCTCCCGCCGGACGAGGTGGGGCCGCGGGCGTGCGGCTCTCCTCAGGCTGGACCCGCGGCTGCCCGATGCGCAGGGGCCGACCGTCCCGTCCCGCGGGCTGGACGGCCGCGACGTGCTCCGCCACCGGTCGCGCGGGTTGCGCGGTGCCGTGATCGTCCTCCGCCCGGGCCGCGGCGGGCCCCGGCGAGGCGGCCCGGACCCCCGTCCGGAGGCGGGCCGCCGCCCGGCCCGGGACGGCCCGGCGGGGGCCGAACGCGGTCGGGCGGCGGTGGACGCCCCGTGCCGGACCCTGCCGACGCCGTCGGCCGCGCAAGGGGTCGGACGCCGCGCGGCCCGGGCCGACCGGGCCCGCCGGACGGCCCGGGTGAGCGGCGCCACCCGGCACCCCGCCCGGGTGCCGCCCGGTCCACCGGCAGGCATCCTCCGGCGCTCACGGCCGGGCCGGGCCGGTTTTCAGCTCCCGGAGGCCGGCGACGTGATGAGCGCGGCCGTGGCCGCCGGGTCGACGAGGGCCGGCCTGCCCCGCTTCTACGTGGTCGTCCTGTTTCCAAGAGATCGCACCCGGGGACTTTCTGGTGGGCGGACGGCCCACCGCCCTCGGGCTGCGGATCGCCGTCGACCACATCGCCCGGCGCGATCCCGACGGGTCGGCGCGGCGCCGGACGGCCCGGTGGGTCGGCGGCAGGCTCCGCTCCCACCTCGCGCAACTCCCTGGCTTGCACTGGGAGTTCCACATCGACGAGACCAGCAGCGACCTCTGGATGATCAACGGCTTCGTGCCGCCCCCGCCCGTGTCCGACGCGGAGAGGACCTGGGCCCGGACGAACGCGGCGACGGCGTACTAGGGACCGGTGACGGTCCCGCGACGCGGGGTGCCGCCCCGGCGGGTACGGCCGCGCGGGTGTCGGCTGGGCGCGGGCCCGCGGTCCGAGACGGCCGTCGCCTTTCACGCCGGCCGTCCGGTGCGCGATCCCCGTCGCCGGGGGTCGTCCCCGTTCGGGGTCGACCCCCGGGTGCGACCCCCGCCGGGTGCGACCCCCGCCGCCGGTGCGTCCGCGGCGGCCCGGCTGCCTCAGGCGCCGGGCCGCAGCGCCGTGAGGACGAGGGTGACCGCTTGCTCGGCCCATCCCGGACGGCCGGCCCGGCCCGCCATGTAGTCGGCGTAGTACGGACCCAGCAGAGCCGACACGGCCGCGTCGAGATCCGCGTCCTCGCGGATCCGCCCGTCGTGCCGCGCCTGCTCCAGTGCCGCGCGCAGCAGCGATCGGCGGGGCAGTACGGTGCGTTCGCGCAGCAGGGCCAGGAGTTCGGGGGTGTGGGCCTCCTCGGCGAGGCAGGTGCCGATGAGGGCCATGCCGTTGACGCGTTCGACGGTGGCGGCGAAGTCCTCCAGGATGTTCACCAGGTAGGTGTGGAGGTCGGTGCCGGGCGGCGGGGCCTCGGCCATGCGGGCGGCGGCGAGAGCCGCGGTGAGGAGATCCGCCTTGGTCTTCCAGCGCAGATGGATGGTCGACTTGCTGACCTGCGCGGCGGCGGCCACCTGACTGAGGCTCATGCGCGTGTAGCCCTCGGAGGCCAGCAGGCTCAAGGCGGCCCGCAGGATGGCGGTGTCCTTCTCGGCCGAGCGCGGGCGCCCCGCGGTCCTGGTTTCCGTTCCACTCACCTGGTCAGCGTAGTCGAGTTCCCGAACCCGCCGGTTCGGAGTGGCGTGCGGGGCCGTTCGGCGGAAGGGGCCGAGAGGGGTCGTGGCGTCCCCTTCCGCCGCCCGGCCGGAGTGCCGGCGCCGTCGGTCAGGCGCCGGGGCGGGCGCCCGCGATGTGGAAGTTGAAGTCGCCGTGCCCGAGTGCGCCCCACAGGCGCAGCCAGAGGGGCAGCAGCATCTCGGTGCCGCGCGCGGTGGTGATGTCGCCCAGGTCGACGATGCTCGCCGGCGGCCAGCCGAAGGACAGCAGCATCTCCTCGACCTGCTTCTTGGCGTCGGCGTCGTCGCCGGAGACGAACACCTCGTGCTCGCCCGCCACCCGGGACGGGTCGACCATGACCGCGCAGTTCATCGTGTTGAGCGTCTTGACGACCCGCGCTCGCGGGAACGCGCGCTGGATCCGCTCGCCGAGGCTGTCGGTGTTGACCGGGTCCAGCGACGGCGGCATCCCGGCGGAGAAGTCCAGCGGGTTGGCGATGTCGACGAGCACCTTGCCGGCCAGGTTGTCCGCGCCCGCGGCGGACAGGACCTCCAGGCTGGCCGCACCCGCGGTCGTGTTGATCACGGTATCGGCCCGGCCCGACGCCTCGGCGAACGGGGTGAGGCGCACCGCGGGGTGCCCGGCCTGCCAGTGGGCGAAGGGCGGGTTGCCGTATCCGTCGGGCTCGGTGCGGGCGAGGGTGACTTCCGGGTCACGGGTGCCGACGACGGTCTCGTGACCGAGACCGCTGAGCTTGGCGGCGAGGGTCCGGCCGACGATGCCGGTGCCGAGGACGGCGTAGCGCATGGGATTCCTTCGAGCGGTGCGGACGGGACGGCCGGTCCGGCCGATGTGGAAAACCTAAACCGAGTGGTTCGGTATTGCAAGTGGGGCGGCGAGGGTGTGAAGGGCGTGGCGGGGTCGCCGTTTCGGCGGTTGGCGCGGTTCCGGCCGGCCGGCCCGGTGTGGCGGCCGGGTGGAACCGGCGGGTCGGCCGGGGTCCGTGGTGCGGGTGGAGCGGTCGAGTCGGGTGAAAGCCGTGCGGCGGTGACCTCGCCCTCACCAGGGGAGGCCACCGCCGCGACAGGAGCGGAGGGTCAGCGGGCGATCAGAGTGCAGCCTCCCGGGGTCGTGAAGACCTCGTGCAGGCTTCCCTCCGGCGTGCGGACGAAGGCGCGGCCGTACTCGTTCCGGCGGGCGATTCCGCCGTCGCTCCGAGGGCGCCGGCATGGTACGAACACTCCGCCCGGTCCGCGCCGTCGCTGCCGCAGTCCGGGCCGAACCCGTCGTCGTCGGACGCCTCGTCCCGGTCGGTGCCCCCACCGCCGGTCGGCGCCCCGCCCACCCCGGAAAGAGACCGTCGTTTCGCGATGCAGGACTCCACGATCACACCCCCCGAGACCGCCGCGGACGCGACCCGCCCGGGCCGTGCGTTCACCGCGGTGCAGGCCGCGATCCTCCTCAACGGCATCGGCACCCGCTGCGGACAACTGGCCATCGCCTGGTGGTCCTTGGGGCGCACCGGCAGCGCGACCTCCTTCGCCGCACTGGTCGCCGCCGGCTCGGGCGCCGAGGTCCTCGCCCGGGGACTGCTCGGCCGGCTCGGCGACACCCACCGGCCCGACCGGCTCGTCACCGCCTGCTACCTCGTCAGCGCCGTGCTGGTCGCCGGCCTGACCGGCCTCCACCTGGCCGGCCTCTACCAACCGGTCGTCCTGGCCGCCGGTCTCGTCGTGATCGGGCTGTGCAACGGCGTGCGCGAACCCGTGCAGACCACCCTGGTGCGGTCCCTGGTGCCGGTCGCGCTCGTCGAGACGGCCATGCGGCGCCGCGGCGGTGTCATGGCACTGTCCTCCGTGCTGGGGCCGATCGTGGCCGCCGTCCTGCTCGGCCTCGCCGGCACCGGACCCACCCTCGCGATCAACACCATTGCCGTGGCGGTGAGTTGTCTCCTCGTGGCGACGGTCTCCGCCACCTCCCCGGAGACGACCGGTGGCGGAGCCCCTCCGGGCAGGGGCGGCCGGACGTCCCTTGCGACGTGGTACCGCGGCACCGTCGACGGATGGCGTGCCGTGCACCGGATACGCTCCGAGTTCCACCTCGCCCTGCTGGCCCTCGCCGTCAACCTCGCCCTCTACCCGGTCTTCGCCGTGCTCCTGCCCGCGCTGACCCGCCGCGCCTTCCCCGACGCCACCTGGCTGATGGGGGTGGCCGAGGCGGCGTTCGGCGTCGGGCTGCTGCTCGGGAGCACCGGTCCCGTCGCCCGCCGCACCCGCGGCACGCGCACCCGATTCACCACCGTGACGGCCGGCTTCACCGCCACCGGCCTGTCGATCCTCGCCGCCGGGCTCGCCGCCGCACGTCTCACCGGCCGCCCCGGCCCGCTGGCGGCCGTACTCGCCGCCTGCTTCCTCGTCGGCGGCGTCGGACTCGTCACGGTCACGGTCACCACGTCCACCGTGCGGGTCCTCGCCACCCCCGCCGGGATGCGCAACCGCGTCACCGCCGGCGTCACCTTCCTGTCCGGACTGGCCATCCCGCTCGGCAACCTGCTCGGCGGCTCCCTCGCCGAACGCCTCTGGGAGGGGCCCGCCATGGCCGCCCTCGGCCTGGCCGTCCTCGCCGCGACCGCCGCCGGCGCCACCAGCCGCGACCTGCGCACGGTGCTGACCCTGCCCGACGACGCCGTCCCGGATGCCTACGGCCGCCTCTATCCGCTCGCCTTCCCCGGCGGCGAGCCGGAGGAGGTGACGATCACCGGTGAGGGCAGGCCGTGAGCCGTCCCCAATCTGCCGCTGGAACGCGGGCGTTGTGCCGTCGACGCGGCGGAGACTCGGTCAAACGGGAGATCGGGACCGCCAAAGCCCGTCTCCACCGGGAGCCTCACCGGCTTGCCCTCCGAACGCGGGGGCGGGCGCGGAGGGCGACCTGAAACGGCGGTCGTACGGCCGTTCCCGGCATGTCGCAGGCGGCGGCGGCTCGAAGGCGCCCGGGCCCGACGTGGGCGGGGTACCCCGGAGCCGTCCGACGGGCGGTGGCGGCTCCGGCACGGGCTGGTGGGAACCGCCGTGACGGCCGCCGCGCCTACCAGTGAACGGGCCGGCTGAGCGAGGGCGGCAGCCGGGTCGCCGCGTCGCCCCTGGCCGCGTTGAGCTGCGCCTGGGTGAGGAACAGCGCGCCGGTGAGGTCGGCGCCGCTCAGGTCGGCGTCGCGCAGATCGGCCCCGATCAGGTCGGCGTCGCGCAGGTCGGCCCCGCGCAGGTCGGCGGCGACGAGGAGCGCGCCGCGCAGGCTCGCCCCCCGCAGGTCGGCTTCGGGAAGTTTCGCGCCCATCAGGTCGGCCCCGCGGTGGTTCTTCTTGCGGCCGGGGACTTGCTCTCGGACGAGCTCGCCGGCCTTCAGCAGCAGGACGTTCACCTCGCCGCGCAGCGCGTTCACGTCCAGCCCGGTGATCGACTCGGCGCTGCCGCGGGTCAGGCCGTCGACACGGGTCAGTGCCTGCCGCAGCTTCTTGTGGACCGGGCGGGCCGGTGCGAGATCGAGGGCCTCGGTGATGTACCAGAGCAGCTCGTGCAGCTGCCGCATGACGGGGAAGACCTCGAACATGGGGCGTGCGGTCTCCGGTGCCCGGCGCCAGTCGGTGCCACCGAAGGTGACCTGGGACACCTTCTGCCCGGCGCCGAAGCAGTCGAAGACGGTGCAGCCGGGGTAGCCCTTGTCGCGCAGCTGTGCGTGGATGCCGCAGCGGAAGTCCGACCGGAGGTTGGAGCACGGCTGCCCGGCTGCCTTGTCGGCGGCGAAGTCGGTGGAGCGGGAGAACGGCAGGGCCACGCAGCACAGACCGAAGCAGTCGGCGCAGTCCGCCTGCAGCTCCGTGCGGTCCCGCGCTCCGTGGTCCGCCGGGCCACCGCCGTCCTGTGGGCCCGTCCCGGCCTGCGGTGTCGCGCCGTCGCGGCCGGCGGCGCCGCGCCCCCGGCCCTCCCGGCCCGCGGACGCGGCAGCTTCGCGGCCCTGGGCGGCGGACGGGTGCTTTCGCTCTCCGGTCTGGGCCGAGCGCCCTTGCCCGTCGCCCGCGGAAGACCGCCGGCGTCCCGCCGGGGGCGAGGGCTGCCGGGGCTCTCCGCTCGCGGCGGAGCGCTTGCGCCCTCCGGCCGACGAGGGCTTTCCGTGCTGTGGCGACACTGTCCGTGCTCCTGGTGTGCGGCCGGCACCGCCTGCCGCGATGCTCCGAGAACGGCATCCATTCTCGCAGACGGTGCAGGTCGCCCGAGCGGTCGGCGAACCGGGCGCGTTCCCGCTCGCGGTCTCGTGGGTGTGTCCGGGTGCCGTGAGCTCGTCGTCATGCTGCCGACGGGGAGCGGCGGCCGGCGGAGGGCGCCGCCGGTTACCTGCGGCGGCCGGCTGGAGGCGAACCTCCCGCCCGTGGGCGGCGACCGGCTGGATGCCGATGGGCAGACCCTCGCGGCTCTGCCCCGGCGGAAGGCCGGCCGTATCTATTCGTCGCCTGGGCGGCGAGCGTCGTCCAGGACGTCTCGCAGGGCCCAGTAGGCGGGTTTCGCCTCGTACGTCGCGTCCCAGGGGAGAGCGTTTCCCGGACTCGGGGGATAGTGCCGCAGGTCAGCCGTGGAGCCGTACTTGTCGGTGAAACCCCAGGTCGAGAACGAGGTGCAGTTGGGTTCTTCGACGCAGACGGCGAGTTTCCCCGCCAACTGGCGGGCCTGGACGTCCTCTTCGTCCTCGTCGACGAGGACGTCCGACTCCGAGACCCGGGCCTTCAGGCCGAGTTCGGCCAGAGCCCGGACCTTGCGTCGGAAGACCTCCGGATCGGTACGGTCGCCGACCGCGTATTCGTGGTCCTGGAAACCGACGCCATCGATCGGAACGCCCCGCTCCTTCAGCCGGATCAGCAGGGCGTAGAGGGCGTCCCAGCGCGGACCGTCCTCCTCCACCCCGTACTCGTTGAGGTACAGCACGGCGTGCGGGTCGGCCTCGCGGGCGGCGCGGAAGGCGATGTCGATGTACCGCTCGCCCATCGCCTCGAACCACAACTGCGGCCGCACGCCCCGGTTGCCGTTGGAGTAGTCCTCGTCCTCGTCGGACATGGGCTCGTTCACCACGTCCCATTCCGCCACCTTCCCCCGGAAGTGGCCCGCTACCGCACGTATGTGCTCCACCATGACGCGCCTGCGCTGCTCGTGCGTCATCCCCGCGCGCATCCAGGCGGGCAGGGCTTCGAACCAGACGAGGGTGTGGGCGTGCACCTTCATCCTGTTGGCCTCGGCGAATTCCGCCAAGGTGTCGCCTTCCGCGAAGGCGAACACGCCGCGCCGAGGCTGGACGAACTGCGGCTTGAAGTCGTTCTCCGGTGTCAGCATGGAGAACTCCTCACCCGCCGTCCGGCGGTAGGCGCCGTCGGTCAGCAAGGGGCCCGCGGCCAGGGCGGTTCCCATGCGGATCGGGCGCGGGAGAACCGCCGCCAGATCACGCATCGCATCGCTGGACCGTGGGACTCGCAGGCCGGGCGCGTCCACGACGGACATCCGGCCCCGTCCCAGTGACCGCGCGTGGAGAGCGCTGAGAGTCCAGCCCTTCCCGCGGGATCCCGCGTCCGCGCCGAACCAGATGCGGCCACCGCCGAAGACGTCCCGCGCGGGAACGGTCCCCACCACCCTGCCGTCGGCCTCCATCACCAGCCTGTCCGCGCGGACTTCGAGGGCCAGGCGGACGTCGAGCCCTAGGCCGCTCCCGAAGGTCCGGGTCATCGCAGGTCTGTCGGAGTCCCCGTCCCAGCGGTCGATCCGGAGCCTGTCGCCGACCACGCCGATGCGCACGCCGCGCCGTTCGTAGCGCCATTCGTCGTAGACGACCGGCGTCTCACCGTACAGATGCAGGTAGGCACCCGTGTCATCCGTGCGCCGCAGGCCGGCTTCGATCCGGACATCCCCGCGGAACACCATGTGGGGACCGCGCAGGTTCACCGGCGGGTTCGGCTGTCCGCCCGTACCGTCCTGGCGTGTGATGCGCCGGTCCAAGGGGGTGACCCGTACCCCTGCGTCCGTGGGCTTCCCGCCGGCGAAGTGAGCCCAGTCCCTGCCGTTCAGGAGATCTTCCACCGGTCCCCCCGCGGGCGCGGAGAGGCCGGCACGGTCCCCCGAGACACCCGTGACCAAGGCACACACAACCGCGATGACGGCACTCTTTCGAAACCGCATGAACAGCAGCACTCCGCATCCTCAGCCCGTCTTTCGACGGCATCGCCCTCCCCGGCCACACCGTCGCCGAGCACCCTCTCCCCAGCCGCGGCAAGAACGGTACGCAACCGATCGGGCCGCCCGCTGTGCATGATCGCGATTGTCTCAGGTGTGACGGACCGTCGGCCGGGGACCGTTCGGGAACGACGGCCGGAAGGCGGTCGCAGCGGACAACAAGCCGGCTCGGTACGGTGCGCGATGTTCCGCAGGGTCTTCGACCAAAAGGCGTGCCCGTGTACAGTGAAGACCGCCCTTGACCTGCACAAAGCAGGCAGGGAGCCGTCTTCCGGGAGTTCAACATGCTGCGCACCATGTTCAAGTCCAAGATCCACCGTGCCACCGTCACGCAGGCCGACCTGCACTACGTCGGGTCCGTCACCATCGACGCCGCGTTGCTCGACGCCGCCGATCTGCTGCCCGGCGAGCTCGTCCACATCGTCGACATCACCAACGGCGCCCGGCTGGAGACCTACGTCATCGAAGGCGAGCGCGGTTCCGGGGTCATCGGGATCAACGGCGCCGCCGCCCATCTGGTCCAGCCCGGCGATCTGGTGATCATCATCAGCTACGCTCAGGTCGAGGACGCCGAGGCGCGGACCCTGCGGCCGAAGGTCGTGCACGTGGACCGGGACAACCGGATCGTCTCCCTCGGCGCGGATCCGTCCGAACCCGTGCCGGGGTCGGACCAGCAGCGCAGCCCCCAGGCCGTCGCGGGCTGAGCGCCGGTCTCCACGGCGCACGGGCCGGAGCAGGGCGCCCGGACGGGCCGCCCGACGAGCCGAGGAGTGGCCGTGAGCGACATCGAGATCCGTGACGACCGGTCGGGCGGGCGCCTGGAGGCGTTCGCCGGCGACTAGGTGGTCGGGCACGTCGAGTACTTCGTCCTGGAGGAGCCCGCGCGCGCCCTGGTCCCCGTCCACACCCTCGTGGAGCCCGAGCACGAGGGGCAGGGCATCGCCGGGTCACTCGCCCGGGAGCTGTACGGGATCGCCGCGCGCGAGGGCGTCGTCGTGGTTCCGCTCTGCCCGTACGTCGCGAAGTGGGCGGAGCGCCATCCCGCCGACGCCCCGGCGGCCGACCCCGCGCTGCGGCGGGCGGCGCTGAAGTGGCTCCAGGCGCACCCCGGGCGTTTCTGATGTCCCCGGCGGTGCCGCCGGTCCGTCCTGCCCGCCCCTCGGCCGGGCCGCCCGGCCGAGGGAGGCATCCGGGAGCGGCGGAGCCCGGCGCGGCCCCCGCGGCCCCGTCCGGACCCCTCGCGCTGCTCCACACCTCTTCGGCGCACATCCCCGTCTTCGACGCCCTCCGCGACCAGGAGCACGAGGGACTCGGCCTGCGGCACCACGTCGAGGAGGGGCTGCTGGCGCGGGCCCGCCGCGACGGGCCCGCGGCCGTGGCCGACGACGTCCGGACGGTGCTGCGCCGCGCCGTCGACGCCGGTGCCCGCGCCGTGCTCTGCACCTGCTCCACCCTCGGCGCGGTCGCCGAACGGACCGGCGCCGCCGTGCCCGTCCTCCGGGTGGACCGGCCCATGGCCGCGGCGGCGGTCGCCGCCGGACCGCGCGTCGTCGTGCTCGCCACGGTGGCGAGCACCCTCGGGCCCACCGTCGCACTGATCGAGGAGGAGGCCCGCCTCGCCGGCCGGGCCGTCGAGGTCCGCACCCGGCTCGTCGCCGACGCGTGGGACCTGTTCGCGGCAGGCGACACGGGCGGCTGCGCCCGCCTGGTGGCCGATGCGGCCGACGCCGTCACGGAGGCCGACGCGATCGTCCTCGCCCAGGCGTCCATGACACCGGCCCAGGACCTGGTCGGCACCGCCGTCCCGGTACTGTCCAGCCCCCGCCTCGGCCTGGCCGCCGCCGCGGCGGCCGTCCGCCGTCAGACCCCGTCAGAGCACAGCCGCGCCCGCAGCGGCGGCAGCGCTCCGCCGCCGTCCGCCGTCGGCCGGTAACGGGCCGAGCGCGCCGTGGTCGCGGACCCCGGCCCGTTGCCCCACCTGGCCCGCACCGGCGGCACGACGGGGTGAGTGCATGGTCCGCTGCCGGGTACGCGGGGAACAGTCCAGGGCCGACGTACCGACTGGCTGGAGGACCGCCATGACACAGCCGTATCCCGATCCCGTTCCGCCGGGCCCCACGCCCGGGCCGACCCCCGAGCCCCCGGCGCCCGGACCGTCCCCCTTCCCGGACCCGGTGCCGGACCCCGGTGGTCCCGAGCCCGCGCCCGCCCCGCCGCGGCCGGACCCGACGCCCGGGCCGGGCGGACCCGAACCCGTACCCGGGCCGGAGCCCGTGCCGTCGCCGTCCCCCGTTCCCAAGCCGCCGGGCCCGGACCCCGTGCCGGAGCCGGAGCCGCAGCCGGGGCCGCTGTCCTGAGACCCGGCCGCGGACGGACGAACCGGCGGAAGCGGCCACACCTGTCGGGGTGTGGCCGCTTCCGCCGGTCCGGGGCCGCCGGTCCGCTTCCGCCGGTCCGGCCCGCCGGTCCGGCCTGCCGGTCCGGGCCCGAACCCGCGGTTGCGGTCAGGCGAGGGGCCTGCGGTCCCGGCCGTGCGGTGCTCCGGTCCTGGTGGCGCCGTTCGCGCCCACCACGTTCGCGCCCACCACGTCCCAGCGCACCACGTTCCCGCGCACCACGTCCTCGCCCGCCGCTTCTCGCTCGGCGCTCACCGCTCTCCGCTACGCCTCGACCTCCGACCGGTCGCCGCCCCACAGGGTGTGGAACGAGCCCTCCCGGTCCGTCCGCCGGTACGTGTGGGCTCCGAAGAAGTCGCGCTGGCCCTGGGTGAGCGCGGCGGGCAGCCGTTCGGCGCGCAGGGCGTCGTAGTAGGCGAGGGCCGCCGAGAAGCCGGGGACCGGGACGCCCTGGCGGGTCGCGGCGATGACCACCTCGCGCCAGTCGTCCTGGGCCGCCGCGATCTCCCGGGCGAAGGTCTCGTCCGACAGCAGGCTCGGCAGGTCGGGCCGGGTGTCGTAGGCGGCCCGGATGCGGTCCAGGAAGGCCGCCCGGATGATGCAGCCGCCCCGCCAGATGGAGGCGACGGCGCCGAGGTCGATGTCCCAGTCGTACGCGTCGCTGCCCGCGGTGATCTCGTGGAAGCCCTGCGTGTACGAGACGATCTTCGACGCGTACAGCGCCTGCTCCACCCGGTCCGCGAAGGCCGCCGCCTCCGCCTCGCCGAGCCGCTGTGCCGTCGGACCCGCCAGCTCGCGCGAGGCGGCGCGCAGGTCCGCGTGGCCGGACAGCGAGCGGGCGAAGACCGCCTCCGCGATGCCGGAGACCGGTACGCCGAGGTCCAGGGCGATCTGCACCGTCCACCGGCCGGTGCCCTTCTGCTCGGCCTGGTCCTGGACCACGTCCACGAACGGCCGGCCCGTGGCCTCGTCCACGTGCGACAGCACCTCGGCGGTGATCTCGATGAGGTAGGAGTCGAGCCGGCCCGTGTTCCAGGTGCGGAAGATGTCGGCGATCTCGGCGGGGGAGTAGCCGGCGACGTCGCGGAGCAGCTGGTAGGCCTCCCCGATCAGCTGCATGTCGGCGTACTCGATGCCGTTGTGGACCATCTTGACGAAGTGGCCGGCGCCGTCGGGGCCCAGGTGGGTGACGCAGGGCGATCCGTCGGCGGCCTTGGCGGAGATCTTCTCCAGCATCGGGCCGAGCGAGTCGTACGACTCCGTCGAGCCGCCCGGCATGATGCTCGGGCCGTGCAGCGCGCCCTCCTCGCCGCCGGAGACGCCGGTGCCCACGAAGTGGATACCCTGCTCGCGCAGTGCGTGCTCGCGGCGCCGGGTGTCCGCGAAGTGGGCGTTGCCGCCGTCGATGATCATGTCGCCGGGCTCCAGCAGCGGCGCGAACTCCTGGATGACGGCGTCCGTCGGGTCTCCGGCCTTGACCATGACGACCAGGCGCCGGGGGCGTTCCAGCGCCTCGACGAACTCCTTGGCCGTCTCGGCCGCGACGAAGGTCCCCTCGTCGCCGAACTCCTCGACCAGCGCGTGCGTCTTGGCAGCGGTGCGGTTGTGCACGGCGACCGTGTAGCCGTTGCGGGCGAAGTTGCGGGCGAGGTTGCGCCCCATGACCGCGAGACCCGTGACGCCGATCTGGGCTGACGTGCTCATACTGTGTGACTCCTTAGGCAGTGCCCGGGTGGGCGGGAGAGTGGTCCGGCCGGCGGTGCGAGCCGCGCTCGCCGCGACCGGTGTCGGTACCGGCGGGTCCGGGACCGGGACCCGGCTGCGGGCGCGTCCCGTGTCGCCGTGAGCCGGTGAAGCGCGTTCGGCGGGTTCCCGGTGGTCGGTGTGGGTCCTGGTCTCGGTGGTGGCCTCGCGGTCGGCTGCATGTCCATGGTGGCGCGCGGCGAGCACCGGTGCCGGGCGTCGCCGGTGCGTCCTCGTCCTCGGTGGACGTGTGCCGGCGGGCACCGGGGCCCGTGCCGGTCGGGTGCGTCCTCGGCGCGCGTCCGGGATGGTCGTTCCTCGCTGTCCGTCCTCCTGGTGGTGGGCGTTCGTCCCCGGGGGTCCGTCCTGCCGGGTCCCGGCGGTGTCCCAGGGCCATCCTGGCGGCTCGGCGGGGTCCGCGCAGACGCACGCGGCGAACCGGCCGCCACCGGGAGGGCGGCTTTCGGCCAGCCACCCGGGCTCCGCCCGGCGGCACCGGAGGACACGGGCGTACCGCAACGCGTCCCCGGGATCGCGCGTCCCATGCGTGCGGCCTCGACGCCGGTCTCTCGCGCGACCGGGGCATCCGCCCTCCACCGGGCCGCGGCGGCCGGACGAGCCGTCCGCGACGAGGCCGCGAGGGGCGCCCGGGCCCGGGCCCCGGGCAGCGGCCGATCGGGGTCCCGACGGCTCCTCGGCCACCGTCCGGGAGCGTCCGATTGCCGCCTTGTCCTGGCCGGTTCCGTCCGCTTACTTTTGCCGCTCCTGACGCATGTCTAGGGGGGCTCCCTCATGGCCGCACGCGGCCGGCACCGCCGGTATCAGCCGAACAGGATCAACCGCGCCTCGCTCACCGTCACGGTGGGCGGCGCGGGCATCGCGCTCCCGCTCGTCGGAACCGGAGTCGCCCACGCGGCCGATGTCGGCACCTGGAACAAGGTCGCCGCCTGTGAGTCCGGGGGGAACTGGAGCATCAACACCGGCAACGGCTACTACGGCGGTCTCCAGTTCAGCCAGTCCACCTGGGCGGCGTACGGCGGCACGACGTACGCCCATCGCGCGGACCAGGCCACCAGGGACCAGCAGATAGCCGTCGCCGAGAAGGTGCTCAAGGGCCAGGGGCCCGGCGCCTGGCCGGTGTGCTCGGTGCGCGGCGGGCTGACCCGGGGCGGCGGCGCGCCCGACGTCCACCTCGGCACCGCACCGTCCGGGGGCACGAAGGCCGCGCGGAGCACGAAGACCCCGGCCGCGCAGGCGTCGGGCCACTCCGGGACGGCGCGGCACTCCGAGGCCGCGTCCCGGCGCTCGGTCCGGGACGTCACCCCGCAGAGCACGCCGCAGTCGCGGGCGGGGACCGCGCAGATGTACACCGTCGTGCACGGCGACACGCTGTCCGGCATCGCCGGCTCGCGGCATGTCGAGGGCGGCTGGCAGGGGTTGTACGCCGCGAACCGCGCGACCGTCGGTTCCGACCCGGACCTGATCCTGCCGGGCCAGCGACTCGCGCTGCGTGGTGGTACCCACGCGGACGCCTCCGCGCACACCGCGCCGGCCCCGGCGAGGAAGCCCGCGAAGAAGCCGGTGCGGCGCAAGGCCGCCGAGGCCCCCGCGAAGACGTCGGGCGCCGGAAAAGCCTCCTCGCATGTCGCGACCGGTACCGGGACCCACGCGCTGGTGCCCCCGGTGCAGGCGGCGACGGGCACCCCCTACCGGGCCGCGGGGCCCTCCTGGTCGAAGGGCTACCACACGGGCGTCGACTTCCCCGTGGCCACCGGGACGTCCGTGGCGGCGGTGGCCGCGGGCCAGGTGGTCAGCTCGGGCTGGGGCGGTTCGTTCGGCTACGAGGTGGTCATCCGGCACGCCGACGGGCGCTACACGCAGTACGCCCACCTCTCGGCGATCTCCGTGCGGGCCGGCCAGGGCGTGGTGGCCGGACAGCGCATCGGGCGGTCCGGTTCGACGGGCAACAGCACGGGCCCGCACCTGCACTTCGAGGTGCGGACGGGTCCCGGCTTCGGCGCGGACGTCGACCCGGTGGCCTACCTGCGGGCGGGCGGCGTCCGGATCTGACCGGGCGGTGCGGTGGGCCGGCGGCGCCCGGACCGGAGGCGGGACCTCCGCGGCCGGGGAACGAATCGAGCAGGCCCGTTCGGACGGGATGAAGTGCTCCCGGTTCGGTGAGGTCAGAGGTTACGACGGAGCGCCGCTGAACGCCCCCGAACTCCCGCCGGTGCGTGCCGATGCGGTGCCCGCGCCGCTACGTGCTGCCGACACGACGTGACGCGGCGCGGACCGCTGTGCGGGTCCTGGTCGTCGCAGGCGGCGCCCCGGGCGTGATCCGGGGGCGGGCCGCCGTGCCCGGTGGAGGCCGTCAGGACCCGATGCGGGTGCGGCGGTGGGTCGCGAACGGCATCGGCACGTACGGCACGCCGAGCACGGCCGTGAGGTACGGCAGCTCGTCCCGGGCCGATCCGCCCGTCGGGACGGTGTCCGCCCCCGTCCGCGCTGCGGCCGCCGGAGCGTGCGCCTGGAACGACGCCGGTACCAGCACGGTGCCGGCCGCCTGCGCCGCCTCGGGTACCGGTACCGCGCCGTCCACGGGCCGCGTCGCCGATGCCGCCGGGCGGGCGCGCCCCGACCGGGGGAGCGGGGCGGGCGTCGTGCCGGCCGGGACGGGTGTCCCCGGGGCGCCGGACCCGTCGTCCGGCAGCGACAGCCGCGCCAGCAGGTCCCGCACGCTCGCCTCCGCGGCGGCCGGCGACGCGAGCGCGCTCGGCGCGGCGGACACCGCGGGTGCGCCGGGGGAGAGGGCGGAGGGGACCCCCACCGTCGTCGCGTCACCGGCCGGGTGCCGGACCCGGTCCCGGCGTTCCGGGGCGGTTCCGTTCCCGTCCCGGGCCGCTGCGGTGTCGTCCGCATCCGCGGCCGGGCCCGTCGCGGTGTTCGCCGGCCGGTCGGCGTCGCTGCCCATGCGCGCCGTGGTGAGCAGGATCAGGCCGCCCGCCGCGACCACACCGCAGCCGAGCGCGAGCACGGTGCCGGTCGTGCCGTGCCGGAACGTCTCGCCGAACATCGTGATGCCCACGACGGCGGCCACGACCGGATTGACCACGGTCAGGGTGGCGAGCGGCGCCTCCAGGCCCGCGCCCCGGTAGGAGGCCTGGGAGAGCATCATGCCCGCCGCCGCGAAGACTCCGATGGCGGCCAGGCTCGACAGGTCGGCGAGCGAGACGTGCCGGGACCAGTCCACGGCCACGGTCTTGGTGAACACCGAGGACATGCTGAACGCCACGCCCGCGGCGATCGCCAGCAGCACGCTCCGCACGGCCGGGTGCCGGTGCGCCGCGCGCCCCGCGACCATGAGGGCCGCGACCGATCCGCCGGCCACCACGCCCACGGCCAGCCGTTGGGCACTGCTGAGGGAGACGGCGTCGGAGGCGCCGACCAGCGACAGCAGACCCGCGAGTCCGACCGTGGCCATGATCGCGCCGCGCCACGCAGCCGCACTGGCCTTGCGGCCCACGAACAGGGCGGCCATCGGCAGGGCGAAGACGATGGTCAGCGCACCGAGCGGCTGCACGAGGCTCAGCGGGCCGAAGGCGAGCGCGACCACGTGCAGCAGTCCGCCCAGGCCGTTCATGGCGATGGCGGCCCACCAGGCGGGCCGGCGCAGCGGGGCGTAGGTCTGGCCGGGGGAGGACAGCGCGACCTGCTCCTGGACGATGGCGCCCCCCGCGTACGCGACGGCCGAGACGAACGAGAGCACCACGGACAGAGCGAGGGCACTCATGAGTCCCTCCTCTGCGTACGGCGCGGGTTCTCCACCCGGCGCGACGAACGGTCGGCTTCCATGCGAACAACGATCCCCTGCGTTTTAGTTCTCGTCGTCACCCCTGAGCATCCATCGGGTCCTACTGCCGATGGAGTACGGATCGGGCCCTGTCCTCCCCAGGGTGGGCGACATCACGGGGTGATCCACTGGTGGTACCCCCTAAGAGGCTTGGTACTACTGCTCTTCGTGGAACCCGACCCCCGGCCGGCCGCGCTGGACGCGCTCGGCGGCTTCTTCGTCCTCAGGACCGGCGTACCCCCGCACGGCCCGCTGCCGACCCTCGCGGACGCCTACGCGCCCCGTGAATCCGGCGGCCCTCGCGAGGTCTACCGGGATCCGATGACTTTCCGTATCCGCACGGTGGCGGAGGGAATCGGCGCCCGGGAGGTGCGGGTCGCGGCGTCGGTGGCGCAGCAGGGGCTCGCCGCCCGCCTCTGGTCGGTGGCGCTGGGCTCCGCCGTGCTCCACGACCGGGTGCCCGACCTCGATCCGGAGCTGCTCCGGTGGGACCCCGGTGCCGGCGTCGGAGACGACCTGTGGCTGACGGAGGTGCGGCACCGGCCCGCGGGCGACCTCGACGCGGTCGTGCGGGCCGGGCACCTCGTCCCGCTGAACGCCGCCCTGCACTCCCGCCACGGCCCGGCGCCCGGTCTGCTGTGGGGCAACGCCGCCTCGGCCCTGGTCTCCGCGGCGCGCGGGATCGACCGCTGGGCGTCGGCCCGAGGCCGCCGGGACCTGGGGGAGCGGGCCGGTGCGCTGGCCGCCGGGCTGCTCGCGCACCCGGATCTCGCGGGCGCCCTCGACCCGCGCACGCTGCGCCGCCGCAGCTGCTGCCTGTACTACCGGGTGCCCGGCGGCGGCGTGTGCGGGGACTGCTGCTTCGACCGGCCGCCGCGCTCCACGCCCTCGGGCGGGCCCGCCGATCGCCCCGGCGGCTGACCCGTCCGGTCGTCCGCCTCGCCCCGGCCGGCCCCGGGCCGGGGGGAGCGGGTTCCCGCACGCTCTTCCGCATCGGCGCCAACTGGGTGACCATGAAGGGCAGTCGCCGACTACGACAGGGGTTCTGTGTGCGCGTGGGCCTGCTGACCCGGGAGTACCCGCCGGACGTGTACGGCGGTGCCGGCGTCCATGTCGAGTTCCTGGCGCGGGAGTTGCGCGCCCTCACCGATCTCGACGTGCACTGCTGGGGCGAGGGCGCCGCGGGCGGGGTGGTCCGGCACCGGCCGTGGCCCGCGCTGGACGGCGCCAACGACGCCCTGCGCACGTTCTCCGTCGACCTCTCCATCGCCGCCGGCCTGGCGGGCCGCGACCTGGTGCACTCGCACACCTGGTACGCCAATCTCGCCGGCCACTTCGGCAAGCTCCTGCACGGCATCCCGCACGTCGTGACCGCCCACAGCCTGGAGCCGCTGCGGCCCTGGAAGGCCGAGCAGCTCGGCGGCGGGTACGCCCTGTCGAGCTGGGCCGAGCGCACCGCCGTCGAGGCGGCGGACGCGGTGATCGCGGTGTCCGGGGCGATGCGCGAGGACCTCCTCGGCTGCTACCCGGAGCTGGACCCCGCCCGGGTGCGCGTCGTGCACAACGGCATCGACACCACCCTGTACCGCCCCGACCACGGCACCGACGTGCTGGACCGCGTCGGCATCGACCCCGAGCGCCCCTACGTCCTGTTCGTGGGCCGGATCACCCGGCAGAAGGGCGTCCCTCATCTCCTGCGCGCGGTGCGGACCCTCGACCCGGCCGCCCAGGTCGTGCTCTGCGCCGGGGCGCCCGACACCCCGGAGATCGACCGGGAGTTCCGCGAGCTGTACCGGGAGCTGAGCGCGGCGCGGGACGGCGTGCACTGGATCCCGCAGATGCTGCCCCGCCCGGACGTCATCCAACTCCTCACCCACGCGGCGGTGTTCGTCTGCCCCTCGGTGTACGAGCCGCTGGGCATCGTCAATCTGGAGGCGATGGCCTGCGGCACGGCGGTGGTCGCCTCGCGGGTGGGCGGCATTCCCGAGGTGGTGGAGGACGGCCGCACCGGTCTGCTGGTGCCCCTGGACGACGACTTCGAGGCGGGCCTCGCGACCGCGCTGGACACGGTGATCGCCGATCCGGGGGCGGCGCGCCGCATGGGCGAGGAGGGCCGGCGGCGCGCGGTGGAGGAGTTCGGCTGGGACGCCGTCGCCCGAAGGACCGTCCGGTTGTACGAGGAAGTCCTCAAAGCGGGGTAGTGGTCAGGGCAGGCGCAAGGTTCGACATCCACGACGGCCGGCCCCGGGCATCCGGGCGGCCGGAGGGCTCAGAGGGGCGGCGGCATGCGGCGCGGTGGACCTTCGGTGCTGGGCATCGTACTGGCGGGCGGTGAGGGCAAGCGGCTGATGCCGCTGACCACGGACCGGGCGAAACCGGCGGTGACCTTCGGCGGCACGTACCGCCTGGTGGACTTCGTCCTGTCCAACCTCGTCAACGCGGACATCCTGCGCATCTGCGTCCTCACGCAGTACAAGTCGCACTCGCTGGACCGGCACATCACCACGACCTGGCGGATGTCGAGCCTGCTCGGCAACTACGTGACGCCGGTTCCCGCGCAGCAGCGTCTCGGGCCCCGCTGGTACCTGGGCAGCGCGGACGCGATCCTGCAGTCCCTCAACCTGGTGCACGACGAACAGCCCGAGTACGTCGCGGTGTTCGGTGCCGACCACGTCTACCGCATGGACCCCCGGCAGATGCTGGAGCAGCACATCGAAGGCGGCGCCGGGGTGACGGTGGCCGGGATACGGGTGCCGCGTTCGGAGTCCTCGTCGTTCGGCGTCATCAGCCCCGGGTCCGACGGCCGGACCGTGCGGGGCTTTCTGGAGAAGCCCGCCGATCCGCCGGGCCTCGCGGACGACCCGGAGTGCGTCTTCGCGTCGATGGGCAACTACATCTTCACCACCAAGGCGCTCGTCGAGGCGCTCCACCGGGACGCCGAGGACGAGAACTCCGTGCACGACATGGGAGGTTCGATCCTGCCCGCGCTGACCGAGCGCGGCGAGGCGCAGCTGTACGACTTCAGCGACAACCACGTGCCCGGCGAGACCAGCCGCGACCAGGGCTACTGGCGGGACGTCGGGACGCTCGACGCCTACTACGACGCCCACATGGACCTGATCGCCGAGCGGCCCGCCTTCAACCTGTACAACCGCAACTGGCCCGTCTACACCAGCTCCGGTCAGTTGTCGCCGGCCCGTTTCAACGCGGGCGGCATCGCGAGCGAGTCCATCATCAGCGCCGGTTCGCTGATCCGCGGGCAGGTCACCCGCTCGGTGCTCTCGCCGGGTGTGCTCGTGGACCCGGGTGCCGTGGTGCAGGGCTCGATCCTGCACGACAACGTGAAGATAGGCCGGGGCGCGGTGGTGCGCGGCGCCGTGCTCGACAAGAACGTGGAGGTGCCCCCGGGCGCGACGATCGGCGTCAATCCCGAGCGGGACGCCGATCTCTACACGGTGTCCAAGGGCGGGGTGATCGCGCTGGGCAAGGGCCAGCGCGTGCCGTAGTCCGCCTGCCGGCGCGCCGGGTGCGTGCGGCGCGCGGCGGGGCCGGTCGGGCCCGGCCCCGCGGCCGGATGCCCCCGGGCCGCGAGCGGCTGTGCGGCCCGGGGTCATCCGTCGCCCGGGTGGGTTGTTGCCCGGGGCCGGCGTCCCGCCTGCCACCCCGGAGCCTTCTTTGTCATGTCCCTGGACAGCAGTGGGCGGTGCGTGCTGTCATGCCGTCGGACCGGAAGGACATCGTTGTCAGACCGGCGACGTCTCCCGGACCGGACGCGACGCGTCCCGGGGATGGAAGCCGGTTGCCGGGAAAACCGGCCCCCCGCACCGACCATGCACCAAGAGACGACAACGATGTCGAACATCCCACCGGAGGTCTCCCGCATGAGATGGACCCGGCGCCTGCGCCTGTGCACGGCCGGGCTGGTGGCAGCGTCCGCGCTGCTCGTCCCGCCCACCGCACGGGCCGCCGAGCCGCGCGACGGCCAACTCACCGACCTGGTCAACCCGTTCATCGGGACGGAGAACGAGGGCAACACCTACCCCGGGGCCGCCGTGCCCTTCGGCATGGTGCAGTTCTCGCCGGACACCGGGCACAACACCGGCTACGACCACGCGCAGAACCACATCCGGGGCTTCTCGCTGGTCCACCTGTCCGGTGTCGGCTGCGGACTCGGCGGCGACCTGCCCGTGCTGCCCACGACCGGGGACGTCACCCGGACGGACTACGCGCAGTACGCGGCCGAGTTCGGCCACGACACCGAGGCGGCGAGCCCCGGTTCGTACCGGGTCGGCCTGAAGGGCGGCATCGAGGCCGAACTGACGGCCACCCGGCGCACCGGTGTGCAGCGCTACACGTTCCCGGCCACCGACCAGGCCAACGTGCTCCTGAACGCGGGCCAGTCGCTGCACAAGACGGTCGCCACCCGGGTCGAGATCCTCGACAACCGGACCGTCCGCACGGCCATCACGGGCAGCGGCTTCTGCCAGGGCACCGAGCCGTACACCGTGTACACCATCACCCGCTTCGACCGGCCGTTCACGGCCTCCGGCACCTGGAACGGCGCCACCGTCACCGAGGGCTCCGCGCAGACCTCCGGCACCACCGGGCGGACCGGCGCCTTCGTCCGCTTCGACACCACCGAGGACCGCACGGTCGAGGCGACCACCGCGCTCTCCTACGTCGACGCCGCCGGAGCGGCCGTCAACCTCCGCGCCGAGGGCGGCCGTTCCTTCGACGCGGTCCGCGCCGTCGCCCGCCGCGCCTGGGAGGACCGGCTGGACGACGTACGGGTGGAGGGCGGCTCGGGCACCCTGCGCCGCACCTTCTACTCGTCGCTCTACCGCTCCTTCCTCGCCCCCAACGTCGGCAGCGACGCGGACGGCCGCTACACCGGCTGGGACCGGCGCGTCCACCGCGAGAAGGGCTTCACCTACTACCAGAACTGGTCGCTGTGGGACACCTACCGCACCCAGTCGCAGCTGCTGTCGCTGCTCGCGCCGCGCGAGGCGCGCGACATGGCGATCTCCGTCATCAGGATCGACGAGGAGAGCGGCTGGCTGCCCAAGTGGGGCTACGGCACCGCCGAGACCAACATCATGACCGGTGACCCGGTCACCCCCTTCCTCACCAACGCCTACCAGCAGGGTCTGCTCAAGGGGTGGGAGGAACGGGCCTACCGCGCGCTGCGCAAGAACGCGGACGGCGTGCCGCCCGCCGACTCCCCGGCCCTGGGCCGCGAGGCCAACCGGGAGTACATCGCCCACGGTTTCGCGCCCTACGTCAAGGGCCGCCCGCACGCCAAGCCCGGCGACTCGGACTACGACCACGGCGCCTCCGCCACCCTGGAGTACGCCCTGTCCGACGCCGTGCTCGGCGCGATGGCCCGGGACCTCGGGCACGGCGAGGACGCCGCGCGCTACCTCGCGCGAGCGCAGAACTACCGCACGCTCAACGACCCCTCGACCGGCTTCTTCCGCGCCCGGGACGCGGCCGGCGCCTTCACCGGCCCCGCGGACCCCGCCGAGAGCGAGGGGTTCCACGAGGGGACCTCCTGGCAGTACCAGTGGCTCGTGCCGCAGGACCTGCCCGGCATGGTCGGCCTGATCGGCGGCAGGCAGAAGGCGAACGACCGGCTCGACGCGTTCTTCGCCTACGACCGGCTGCTTCAGGACCCGGGGAAGACCGCCCGCGAGGTGTGGGTCAACGGCCCGTACGCGTACTACAACGCGGACAAGTACAACCCGCAGAACGAGCCCGACCTCATCGCCCCGTACACCTACCTGTCCACCGGGCAGCCGTGGAAGACGACCGACGTCGTGCACGCGGCGCTCACCCTCTTCACGGACGCGCCGACCGGGATGACCGGGAACGACGACCTCGGCACCATGTCCGCCTGGAACGTGCTGTCCTCGATCGGGATCTTCCCGGTGCAGCCCGGTTACGACACCTGGGGGCTGTCCACGCCTGTCTTCGACCGCGTCGACCTCACCCTCGACCGGCGCTACTACCCGCGCGGCGCCCTGACCGTCACGGCGCCGGGCACCTCGGACACGGACCGGTACATTCGTTCGGCCCGGCTGGACGGCGCGCCGTACGGGCGGACGTATCTGACGACCGGCAGGCTGCGGAGCATCCGGCACCTCGGATTCACGGTCGGCCCGGAGCCGTCCGGGTGGGGAACGTCCGCCTCGGCGGCGCCTCCGGTCCTGAAATGACGGCAGGCACGTCCTGATGCGACCCACGTCCCGCCCCTCTCCAGGGGCGGGACGTAATCCGCTGTTAACTGTGCGTAGCCTGATCGTACTTGACCGTAATCACCGGTCCGGGTTTGACTGGCGGTCCACCCGTCGTCGACGCGAGGACAAGCCCGTGACCTCCGATGTGCTCGCACCACTCGACCTGGCCTTCTGGAACATCGAGTCCCCCCGGCACCCGATGCACCTCGGCGCCCTCGGCGTCTTCGCCGCGCACTCCCCGACGGCCGGGGCGCACGCGGCGGACCTGCTCGCCGCCCGCGCCGCGGCCGTCCCCGGGCTGCGCATGCGGATCCGCGACGTGTGGCAGCCGCTGGCCCCGCTGGCCTTCGGCAGCGCGACCCGGGAGACCGCACCCGACTTCGACCCGCTCGACCACGTCCTGCTGCACGCCCCGGCGGCCGACTTCCACGCCGACGCCGGCCGGCTGATGGAACGCCCGCTGGAGCGGGACCGCCCGCCCTGGGAGGCCCACGTGCTGCCCGGCGCGGACGGGGAGTCCTTCGCGGTGCTCTTCAAGTTCCACCACGCCCTCGCCGACGGGCTCCGGGCGCTCATGCTCGCCGCGGCGATCATGGACCCGATGGACCTGCCGGAGCCCCGCCCGCGCCCCGCCGAACCGCCGCGCGGACTCCTCCCGGACGTCCGCAGCCTGCCCGGCCTGCTCCGCGGCACCCTCTCCGACGTCGGCCGCGCCCTCGACATCGGCGCCTCCGTCGCCCTCGCCACCCTCGCCGCGCAGTCCTCGCCCGCCCTCACCTCCGCCCCCACCGGCACCCGGCGCACCGCCGGCGCGGTGATCGACCTCGACGACGTCCACCAGGTCCGCAAGACCGTCGGCGGCACCGTCAACGACGTGCTGATCGCCGTGGTCGCCGGGGCGCTGCGGCGCTGGCTCGACGAACGCGGCGACGGCAGCGAGGGCGTCTCGCCGCGCGCCCTCATCCCCGTGTCCCGGCGGCGTCCGCGCTCCGCGCAGCCGCAGGGCAACCGGCTCTCGGGCTACCTGATACGGCTTCCCGTCGGCGATCCCGACCCGCTGGGCCGGCTGCGCGCCGTACGGACGGAGATGGACCGCAACAAGGACGCCGGGCCGCACCGGGGCGCCGGCGCCGTGGCGCTGCTCGCCGACCACGTGCCGCCCCTCGGGCACCGGCTCGGCGGCCCCGTCGTCGGCCAGGCCGCCCGGCTGCTCTTCGACATCCTCGTGACCAGCGTCCCGCTGCCCAGCCTCGGCCTGCGGCTCGGCGGCTGCCCGCTCACCGAGGTCTACCCCTTCGCCCCGCTGGCCCGCGGCCAGGCCCTCGCCGTGGCCGTCTCCACCTATCGGGGGAGCGTCCACTACGGCCTCGTCGCCGACGCCGAGGCCGTTCCCGACCTCGACCTGCTGGCCCGTTCCCTCGCCGAGGAGGTGCGGACGCTCATCGCCGCCTGCGCTCCATGATCGTCACGGGTTTGGTGCCGCGCGCGGTTGCTCCGTAAAATTCCGCCTTCGACGGCGAGCGCGGTTCGAGCGCGGCGCACCACCCGAGGAAACGGCAGCAGTGATGACGGTGACAGACGACGGCAGGACGACCCCTGCCGCGGACACGACAGAGGTGGCCGACGTCGCGTTCGGTCCCGGGATCGACCCCGAGCGGCTGGCCGTCTGCCTGAGCGTGCTCGACGAACTCGACACCATCGACGTCGACCACCCCGACGCCATCGCCGTGCGCCGCGCCACCGCGGGCGTCTACCGGACGGTGAAGCAGCGCCGCAGGCAGGAGCGGCGCGCCGCCAAGACCGCCCACGACAAGCAGGTCACCGAGTCCACCGCGACCGGCTCCGCCCAGCGCATCGACGACGAGACCGAGGGCATCCTCCCCTCGTCGGCGACGGAGGAGGGCAGGATCGCGGGGATACTCCAGCGCCCGCGCTCCTGCTACACCTGCAAGACCCGCTACGTCGAGGTCGACTACTTCTACCACCAGCTCTGCCAGAGCTGCGCCGCCCTGAACCGCTCCCGCCGCGACGCCCGCGCCGACCTCACCGGCAAGCGAGCCCTGCTCACCGGCGGCCGGGCCAAGATCGGCATGTACATCGCGCTGCGGCTGCTGCGCGACGGTGCCCACACCACCATCACCACGCGTTTCCCGCACGACGCGATCCGCCGCTTCAAGGCCATGGACGACTCCGCGGACTGGATCCACCGCCTGGAGGTCGTCGGCATCGACCTGCGCGACCCCGCGCAGGCCGTGGCCCTGGCCGAGCGGATCGCCGAGCAGGGCCCGCTCGACATCCTCATCAACAACGCGACCCAGACCGTCCGGCGGCTGCCCTCCGCGTACGCCGCGCTCGTCGAGGGCGAGAGCGCCCCGCTGCCCGCCGGCGAACTGCCGGCCCGCCACGTCATCGGCGCCTTCAACTCCGGAGCGGTCGACGGACTGACCGCGCTGCCCGCCGGAGTGTCCGGGCTGGACGCGCAGAAGGTCGCCGACCTCGCGCTCGTCGCCGGCAACGCGAGCGTGGTCCGGCACCGCGACGGCACCGCCATCGACGCGGGCGGCCTGCTGCCCGACGTCGTCGCCAGCAACACCTGGGTGCAGACCATCGAGCAGATCTCGCCGGTCGAACTGCTGGAGACCCAGCTCTGCAACTACACGGCGCCGTTCATCCTCATCAGCGCCCTGCGTCCGCAGATGGCCGAGGCCGCCCGCAAGGCGTCCACCGGGCGCTCCTACATCGTCAACGTCTCCGCCATGGAGGGCGTGTTCGGCCGCGGCTACAAGGGCGCGGGCCACCCGAACACGAACGCCGCGAAGGCGGCCATGAACATGGTCACGCGGACCAGCGCCCAGGAGATGTTCCAGAGCGACGGCATCCTGATGACCTCCGTCGACACCGGCTGGATCACCGACGAGCGACCGCACTACGACAAGCTCCGGCTGGCCGACGAGGGCTTCCACGCCCCGCTCGACCTGGTCGACGGAGCGGCCCGGGTCTACGACCCGATCGTCCGCGGCGAACTCGGCGAGGACCTGTACGGCGTCTTCCTGAAGGACTACGCGCCCGGCAAGTGGTGACCCGGCGGCCCGCGGCCCGACGCCTCCGCGCCGCCCCGGCGGGCACCCGGCATCCGCGGCCCGCCGAGCCCGCCGGGCCGCGACCTCGACCGGCCGGTCCGTGGTCCCGCGGGGCCGGGGCGGGTCGCGGCCCGGCGGTCCGCGCCGGGTCGCGGAACGTGCGGGGTCGGCCCTCGGCCGCGTGCCCGCCGTCCGCTCAGGCGCCCCCCGGCGGACGGGTCGCCCGGCCGGCGATCCGGCAGGGCGAGCGTGGCCCTACCGCCCTACCGCCCTACCGCCCCGGCGACGCCTCAGCCGACCGCCCCGCGGCGGCCCGCGCCGGAGGCCACCCGTTCCAGAACCGTGCGCCAGTCCTCCACGACCCCCGCGTTCAGGCCGACGACCTTGCCCGCGTCGTCCGCCTGGCGCAGTGTCACCGCGTCCTCGGCCAGCGGGTCGGCCGCGAAGGCCGCCGCCTCGCGCGGGTCCATCGCACCTCCCTGAGCGGCCAGGGTCAGCGTGCTGCGCGCGGACAGGCGGCGGTCCGGCGAGGCGGCCGCGAGGTAGCGCTTCGCCGGCACGTGCAGGGCGACCAGGCGGGCCACCCGGTCACCGAGCAACGGCCGGACCGCCTCGGCGGCCCGATCGGCGTGCCCGGCGTCGTCGCCGGGCCCGAGCAGGTGCCCGATGTCGTGCACCAGGCCGGCGACCTGGAGCTCCTTGTCGCCGGGGTGACTTCGGCGCAGCAGCGCGGCGGTCTGCAGGGCGTGGTCGTGCAGGTCGACCGGATCGCCGCTGCGGTCCGGGGTGTCCCACACGCCCCTGCAGGCGAGCAGCAGATCCATCAGATCGTCGACGCCGCGCAGCTCCATGCCCCGGTCCTCCCGTGAGAAAGCCTGTGCCGGGCGCCAGCAGACCATGGCCTCCTTGCGAACCGGCCAACGGGACCTGAACGGTGCGCCGACCGCGTCGCCCGGCGCCGGGACCCGTTGGACGCCGGTGACTTCAGGCTGGCCCCGGGCGCGGCCCGCGGCTCCCCCACAGGGGCGGAATTGAGCCGAATGGGTGGTGGCGAAGCGGGCATCATGTTTCAAATCGCCGCAGATCCGGGCCTGATGGAGGCTGGATGACCCGCGACGGTAACGCGAAGTTTTCGGCCCCATCGAGCAGCCACCCGCTCATTTGGTTACCCTGTAGCCGACGGACAGCCTTACTGGGGTCCACCCACACCCACGGTCCGTCCCGGGACATGCCGGTCACCACGGCCTGCTCTCACCAGAGTTACCGGCGCCACCGCGTCCCTAACTGCCTTCGACTCACGCCCGAGCGGACGTCAGGCGACCGGAGCGGACCGGCCGCACGTCCCGAGGGTGACCCGACACATAAGGAGTGCGCGGTGACACCAGAGACGACGAATCGCGATCAGCGCCCCAAGGAACGCACGGAGCGCGCCGGCGGTGCCGACCTGAAGCTCGGCAGCCTGGACGTGTGGGCCAGGTCCGCCCCGATCCGCCTCGCGGGCTACGAGGACGACCTCGCCGAGCCCCACATCCTCCCCAGCGTCGACTGACCGGCGCCCGGAACCTCGGCGCGATCGCCGACGGGCCGGGTGCGCCGGCTGCGCGCCCCGCCCTCCCGAGACAGCCGCGGCCGGTGAACGGCCGCGGCTGCCGTGTGCCCGGACGAGCGCGGGGCCTGCTCCGCGCCCGTCGCCGGCCCGCGTCGCAGGCGACCGCCGGAGGCGTCACCGGGTGATCGGACACCGGCCGCCGTGCGCTCGGGAGGGGCCCCGGACCGGGGATGTCGCGCGCCGGCCCGGGGAGGCGACGGAACGGCGGCCGCGACCTCCCGAGCCGGTCACGCCGTGCTCACGCGTCCCGGTCCGGTCCCGATGCGGGCCCCTGGGCGAGCCGCGCCGTACGCCGCCAGGGGTGCAGCACCTCCAACTGGCCCGCCACGTCCAGCAGTGCCTGCTCGGAGCCGGGGCGGCCGACGAGCTGCACGGCGCAGGGCGCGCCGCCGGGCAGCGTCCCGAACGGGACCGTCATCGCCGGCCAGCCGGTCAGGTTCCACGGGGGAGTCATCGGTGAACAGGCCGTGTTCACGGCCATGTTGCGCAGCCAGCCGCGCTCGTGCCAGGGCGCGGCGGCCGGGCCCCGGCGGGCCAGCGCCGGGGTGAGCAGCACGTCGTGCTCCGCGAAGAACGGTGCCAGCCGCGTCCGCAGTTGCTCCCGGCGGACCCCGGTGCGGACCCCGGTCACGAAGTGGCGCCCGAGGGCGGCGTGCACCCGGGTGCGCCGGGTCAGCCGGCGTGGATCGAGGTCCTCGGCGTCCACGGCCGTGCCGGCCGTCCAGTGCGCCAGCGAGGTCGTGCTCAGCCACACCGGGTACGGCGGGTCGGCTCTGCGGACCCGGTGCCCCGCCTCCGCCAGCAGGGCGGCGGCCCGGCGTGCCGCGGTCGTATACGGTCGCGTGACCGGGACTCCGGCCAGCGGACTGCGCACCGACACGGCGATCGTGCGGGTCGCGGGTTCGGGAGGCGGCACCTGCCCGGTGTCCGCGAGGACGCCGAACATCAGCCGCGCGTCCTCGACCGTGGTGGCCAGCGGGCCGTTCTCCGACATGCCGAACCAGTCGCCGTGGCCGATCCCGGCCGGCACCACCCCGTGCCCGGGCTTCAGCGCGACCAGCCCGCAGTGCGCGGCCGGGATGCGCAGCGAGCCCATCCCGTCGTTGCCGAGGGCGACCGGCGTCATCCCGGCGGCGACGGCGGCGGCGCTACCGCCGGAGGAACCGCCCGCCGTCCGCGACAGGTCCCAGGGATTGCGGGCGGTGCCGTGCACCCCGTCGGTGGTGCCGAACACGCACAGTTCGGGCACGTTCGTCAGGCCCACCACCACGGCCCCCGCCGCGCGCAGCCTGGCCACCGTCACGTGGTCCTCGTCGGCGCGGGTGTCCGGGGTCGCCGCGGAGCCGTCGCGGTGCGCCTCGCCGCGCACCGCGAGGTTGTCCTTGACGGCCACCGGCACGCCCGCGAGGGGGAGTCCGTCCAGATCCCGCGCCCCCAGCGCGTCCGCCTCCGCGAGCGCCGCCTCGGCGCGGACCCTCCGGAAGGCGCCGACCCGGTGGTCGAGGCGGTCGATCCGCTCCAGGTGCTCGGCCACCACCTCGCGAGGGGTGACCCGCCCTTCGCGGACGGCGACGGCGATCTCGGTGGCGGTCCGGCCGGCCCAGGTGGTCACGGGCGCTCCTGTCTCCGTGGCTCTGCACGGCGTGTGGCGCTGCACGGCGTACCGGCGAGTAGGCCGTGTACGGGATGCACTCTGCCCGTCCCGGGACCACCGCGTCGAGGGTCACCGCGCCCCCGATCTCCGCGAGCGGCCCGCTCCGGCCGCAACGGGGCGTCCGGCCGGCGGTCCTCCGGGCAGATCGCCCGCCGCCGGATGCCGGGGTGCGGGGGATCGTCCGAGGCGGCCGGCGTCGCGGAGGGCCGCGGGGCCGCCGACGGCCGTCGCGCCGTGAGGTCACCGGCGGGCGCGCGGACTCCGCCCCGTCACGACCGCGGGACGCGGGGGCCGGTGCTCTCCCGCCCGATCAGTCGGGGGACCGGAACCCGCACCGTCCGTGCCGGGCCGCCGTCCAGCAGGGCCGTCAGTTCCTGCGCCGCGGTGCGGCCGAACTCGACCGTGTCCCGGGAGAGCGCGGACAGCCAGGGCCTGACCATGCGGCACAGCGGGGAGTCCTCCCAGGCGACCACCGACAGCGTGCCGGGGACGGAGAAGCCCAGCTCCGCGGCGGCGGCCACCCCGGCCAGGGCCATCACGTCGTTGTCGTACACCAGGGCGCTCGGCGGGTCGGCGCCCTCCAGCAGGCGCCGGGTGACCGCCGCGCCCTCCGCGTCCGAGTAGTCGGTCGTCACCGAGCGGACCTCGGGCAGACCGCGCCGCAGCGCCTCGGCCCGCAGGGTGCGGATGCGCCGCTCGGTGTGGGCGAGTCCCGGCAGGCCGGCGATGTGCACGATCCGCCGGTGGCCCAGCCCGTACAGGGCGTCGACGACCGCCGCCATGGCGCCCGCGTCGTCGGCCCACACGGTGGACAGTCCCGGATGCCGGGCGTCCGGCGCGCCGCCGATCACGACGGCGGGCAGGCCGAGCGAGTCGAGCAGGTCCGGGCGCGGGTCGTCGACCCGCGGGTCCACCACGAGCACGCCGTCCACGCGGTGCTCGGCCCACCAGCGCCGGTAGACCGCGCACTCGGCCTCCACGTCCTCCACCACCTGGAAGAGCAGGCCGAGGTGACGCTCGGCCAGCACCTCCTGGATGCCCGAGATCAGCTGGAGGAAGAACGAGTCCACGCCGAGCGTGTCGGCCGGGCGTGCCACCACCAGGCCGAGGGTGGCCGCGCCCTCGCCGGACAGCTGGCGCGCGGCGGTGCTGGGCCGCCAGCCGAGCTGCTCGGCGACGCGGCGCACCCGGTCGCGGGTGACCTCGGAGACGCCGGGGCGGTCGTTCAGCGCGAAGGAGACCGCGCTCTCGGAGACCCCGGCGCGGCGCGCGATGTCCTTCATCGTCGGCCTGCGGGCCGGAGACCGTTTCGCCGGCACGGGACGCCCTGCTTTCTGCGAGTGGATGTACTAAAGCGCTTGAGCGGTATCACTCTAAAGCGCATTAGTGATCTCTCGCAAGAGAGATTCCATACGTCTCTGACCTGGACTAATGCCGATCCCATTTCTTTAGTGAACGTCAATCCATTGACTTCGTTCGCGGCCGCCGGGCAGGGTGCTGGCGCCACCACCCGCCGGACGCCGCAAGGGAGCCGTGTCACCGTGCCCATACCCCGCAGAGCACTCGCCGCCGCCGCCGTCGCCCTCGTCCTGCCGCTCAGTGCCTGCGGCTCGGGCGACGGCGGCGGCTCGACGGACGCCTCCGGCAAGGTCGAGGGCGACATCACCTTCCAGACCTGGAACCTGAGGGCCAACTTCAAGCCCTACTTCGAGGGCCTCATCGCCGACTTCGAGAAGAAGTACCCCGGCACGCACGTGAAGTGGATCGACCAGCCCGCCGAGGGCTACGCCGACAAGATCAGCGCGGACGCCGCCGGCGGCACCCTGCCCGACGTCGTGAACGTCTCGCCCGACCTGGTCGCCCCGCTCGCCAAGGCCGGACTCGCGCTCGACCTCGACGCGTCGGCCGCCCGGTACCGGAAGGAGTACCTGGCGGGAGCCTGGGCCGGCCATCGGATCCCGGGCATGCGCGGCACCTACGCGTTCCCCTGGTACCTCAACACCGGCCCGCTGTTCTACAACAAGTCCCTCTTCGAGAAGGCCGGTCTCGACCCCTCCCGGCCGCCGACGACGTACGACGAACTCTTCGCGGACGCCCTCCGGTTGGCGGACCGGACCGACGGCAAGGTCGCCACCCTCGCCAACGTGCCCACCATCGAGGACTTCGGCCGCTACGGCGTCCCGCTGATGAACAAGGGCGGCACGGCGTTCTCCTTCAACGGCACCAAGGGCGTGGAACTCCTGACCAAGTACAAGGAGTTGTACGACGCGAAGGCGCTCGACCCGCAGGCGCTCACCGCCACCCCCGAGTCCTCCGGCAAGAAGTTCCTGACCGGAGCCGTCGCCATGAACCCGGGCAGCGCGCTCGACCTCGGGAACTTCAAGAAGCAGGCGCCGGGCCTGTACCGGAACATCGGCATCACGGACCAGATCACCAGCACCGGCAAGGTGAACATGTACGTGATGGGCGTGATGGTCAACGCCCGCACCCGGCACACCCCGGCCGCCGTCGCCTTCGCGCACTTCGTCACCGACGCGCGGAACCAGATGGCGTTCGCCAGGAAGGTCGCGATCTTCCCGAGCACCGCTGGGTCCCTGGACGACCCGTACTTCACGAAGGAGGACGGCACGGACGAGACCCGCGTGCGCGTCGCCGCCGCGAAGTCCCTCAAGAACGCCGTCAACTACACGCCGGTCCTGTTCAGCGACCAGATGAAGACCGCGCTGCGCAACGAGATCGCCAAGGCGCTCCAGGGCAAGGAGAGTCCCAAGACGGCGCTCGACAACGCTGTCAAGGCGTGCGACACCCTGCTGCGGCAGCAGGGCTGAGCGGTCATGGCGCATCCCTCCACCACCGCCCGGCAGCCCCGCACACCGCCCCGGGAGCCGCGGCCCGGCTCCCGGACGGCCACCCCGCGGTCCTCGCCGGGCACCCGGGTGCGGCGCCAGCCGGCCGTCAGCCCGTGGCTGTTCGCCGCGCCGGGCCTGCTCGTCGTGGCCGTGTTCATCCTCTATCCGTTCGTCTCGACGGTGCTCAACTCCTTCACCGACCGGCGCACCCTGATCCCCGGCGAGTTCGTGGGACTCGCCAACTTCCGGGAACTGCTGCACGACGAGATGTTCTGGACCGGCCTGCGCAACAGCACGCTGTACGTCCTCGGCGTCGTGCCCGCCCTCGTCCTCCTGCCGCTGCTGCTCGCCCTCCTGGTCCAGAAGAACATCCCCGGCATCGCCTTCTTCCGGTCGGCCTTCTACACCCCCGTCGTGGCGTCGATCGTCGTGGTCGGACTCATCTGGGTGTGGCTCCTCGACGAGCGCGGCCTGGTGAACTCGCTGCTGGAGGCCGTCGGGGTCGGCAGGATCGGCTTCCTCAGCGACCAGTGGCTGCTGCTGCTCAGCGCGATGGCCGTGACGGTCTGGAAGGGCCTCGGCTACTACATGATCATCTACCTGGCGGCCCTCGCCGACGTGCCCCGCGAACTCCACGAGGCCGCGGCGGTGGACGGAGCGGGAGCGGTGCGCCGGTTCCTCACCGTCACGGTGCCCGCCGTCCGCTCGACCATGGTCCTGGTGGGCGCGCTGTCCTCGGTCGCCGCCTTCAAGGTGTTCTCCGAGGTGTACCTGATGGCCGGCCCCGACGGCGGCCCGGCCGGCGAGGACACCACCCTCGTGATGCTCGTCCAGCGCACCGGCACCGGACTGACCGGCCGTGTCGGCTACGCGTCCGCCCTGTCGGTGGTCGTCTTCGCCGTCACCGTCGCGCTCATGCTGCTCGTGCTGCGCGCCGACCGGAAGGAGGAGGCATGAGCAGCGTGCCGGCCGAACGCCGCACCACCGGCCCCGGACCGGTGGCCGGGCCACCCCGGCGCCGGATCACCGACGAGCGCGGACGCCGGGTCCCGGCATGGGAACTCCTCCTGCGCTACCTGCTGCTGCTGGTCGTCCTCGCCCTGACCGTGGGCCCCTTCCTCTGGCAGCTGTCCACCTCGCTCAAGGGGCCCACCGAGGACATCTTCGGCTCCCCGCCCGCGTTCCTGCCCGGCGATCCGACGCTGCACAACTACCAGCGCGTCGCCGACACCATCCCGGTGTGGGACTACGCCCTCAACTCCCTGAAGGTGGCCGCGGCGAACGTGGTCACCAACTGCACGGGCTCCGCCCTCGCGGGGTACGCGCTCGCCCGGCTCCGCTACCGCGGGCGGCGGGTGGCCACCCTGGTCTTCGTCCTCGCCATGCTGGTGCCCGTGGAGGGCATCATCATCGCCCAGTTCACCACCATGCGGGAACTCGGCCTCAACAACACCCTGATCGGGGTGGTGCTGCCGGGCTGCGTCGGTGCGATGAACGTCCTGCTGATGCGCAACGCGTTCCGGAACCTCCCCTACGAGATCGAGGAGGCGGCCTTCGTCGACGGCGCCGGCGTGTGGCAGCGGTTCCTGCGGATAGCGCTCCCCTCGGTGAAGGGCACCCTCGCCGTCGTCGCGATCTTCGCCTTCATGGGCGCCTGGGACGACTTCCTGTGGCCGCTCATCGTGCTCAGCGACCCGTCCAAGTACACCCTCACCATCGGACTCAACTACCTGCACGGCACCTTCGCGGGCGACGAACGCCTCGTCGCCGCCGGCACCGTCATCGCCGTGGCCCCGCTCATCGCCCTCTTCGCCTGCCTCCAGCGGTACTTCTTCCGCGGCGTCGGCGAGGGCGCCGTCAAGGGATGAACCACCGGCACCCCGCCAGGGCCGCCCCGAGACCACCCGCCCGCCGCCGTCCGCCCGGTCGCGCCCCGCCGCCGTGCCGCGGACACCGCACACACCACCACGCCGCTCCGACCCGCGAGGAATACCCGCATGACCTCTGCCGTGCGCTTCGGCGTCAACTACACGCCCAGCCAGGGGTGGTTCCACCACTGGCTCGACTTCGACCTCGACGCCGTCCGGGCCGATCTCGACTCCATCGCCGCGCTCGGTCTCGACCACATCCGCGTCTTCCCGCTGTGGCCCTACTTCCAGCCCAACCGCACGCTGATCCGGCCCCGCGCCGTCGAGCAACTCGTCGCGCTCGCCGACGCCGCCGCCGAACGCGGACTCGACGTCGGCGTGGACGGCCTCCAGGGTCACCTGTCGAGCTTCGACTTCCTGCCCGCCTGGACCCGGACCTGGCACCGCCGCAACATCTTCACCGACCCGGACGTCGTCGCGGGGGAGGCCGCCTACCTGCGGACGCTGGCCGCCGCCCTCGCCGACCGGCCCAACTTCATCGGGATGACCGTCGGCAACGAGGTCAACCAGTTCGCGGCCGGACCGCACCCCGACCCCGACCGCGTCACCGAGGCCCAGGCCGGCGCGTGGCTGCGGCGCCTGCTCGCCGCCTGCGAGGAGGGCGCCCCCGGCCGGCTGCATCTGCACGCCTCCTACGACGCCGCCTGGTACCAGGACGACCAGCCCTTCACTCCCGCCCACTCGGCCCGGCTCGGCGCGATGACCGCCGTCCACTCGTGGGTGTTCAACGGGACGGCGCAGCGGCACGGCCGCGGGGGCGTCGCCACCGAGCACCACGCCGCCTACCTGATCGAGCTGTCCAAGGCGTGGTCGGACGACCCGCACCGCCCCGTCTGGCTCCAGGAGGTCGGCGCGCCCGCCCCGCTCGTCCCCGCCGAGCACGCCGCCGCCTTCACCGAGGCGACCGTCGCCAACGCCCTGGACTGCCCCGACCTGTGGGGCGTGACGTGGTGGTGCTCGCACGACGTCGCCCGCGACCTCGCCGACTTCCCCGAACTCGAGTACAGCCTGGGCCTGCTGACCAGCGACCGGCGCAGGAAGCCCGCCGCGGACGCCATCGCCCGGATCGCCCGAGGGGACCGGCCGGCCGCCCCGGCCGCGCGGACCACCGCCCTGGTCGTCGACACCGGTCCCGGCCGGTCGGTCTGCGCGCCCGGCGGCCCCGTCTTCGACGCCTTCGCCCGCCTCACCGCCGACGGAGTCCGTCCCACCACCGTCCTCGCGAGCCGCGCCGCCGACCGCGACCACCTCGTCACACGCGGCATCACCGAGGTCGTCACACCGGATCAGGTCACCGCCTGAGCCGTGCACCGTAGCCCGTTCCCACACGAAACGGAGCACATCGTGAACCTCAGCAGACGCGCCGTCCTGCTCGCCGGGGCAGGTGCCGCCGCGGGCGCCCTGCCGGCCCCGCGGGCCGCCGCCCAGGCCCCGGCCGCCTCCCGGGACCTCCAGCCGTACGCCTCCTACTGGTACCCCGACTCCTTCCCCGCGGGCACCCCCGGGGACGGCATCACCTGGCGCAGCCTGAAGTCCTGGCGCGCCGACACCGACGCCGACCTGGCCTTCAACGCCGCCGCCGTGCCGCTCGCCGCCCGCTTCACCCCCGTCCCCGCCAACACCACGGCCCGCGCCGACCAGGCCCGCATCCAGTCCCTGGTCTCCTTCGGACCGACGTCCCGGAACCCCTCGCAGGGCGCGCCCACCGCCGACACCTACGCCCTGACCCACTGGGCGTACCTCGACGAACTCGTCTTCTGGGGCGGCTCCTCGGGCGAGGGCCTGATCCTCGCGCCCAACGCGCCGATCGTGGACGCCGCGCACCGCCACGGCGTCCCGGTGCTCGGCAACGTCTTCCTGCCGCCCGCCGCCTACGGCGGGCAGCTGCGCTGGACCCGCGACCTGGTGCAGAAGGACGGCTCCGGCGGATATCCGCTCGCCGCGCAACTCGTCGCGGTCGCCGAGGCGTACGGATTCGACGGCTGGTTCGTCAACGCCGAGACCGGCGGCGGCGACAGCGCCCTGGCCGCCGACATGCTCGGCTTCCTCGGCGAGCTGACCTCGCGCGGTGCGGCCAAGGGGCAGCGGGTCACCTGGTACGACGCGATGACCGTGACCGGCACCGTCGGCTGGCAGGGGGCGCTGAACGACCGGAACGAGGCGTTCTTCCGGGCGGCCGGCTCGATGTTCCTCGACTTCCGCTGGTCCGCCGCGACCCTGGCGTCCTCCGGCACCGCCGCCGAGCGCCTCGGCCGCAGCCGCTACTCGGTGCGCGCGGGCGTCGACGTCGAGTCCGGCGGCACGAACACCGCCGTGGACTGGGACGCCATCGTGCCGCCCGCGACCGCGCACGTCACGTCCGTCGGCTACTACCGGCCCGAGTGGACCCGCAACCACCTCCCCGCCGGACGCACCCCCGGCGACTTCCACGCGGCCGACGACGCGTTCTGGACGGGTGCCTCCCTCGATCCCGCACGGCCCGACACCACCGGCCGCTGGCGCGCCCCCGCCCTCTTCGCCGCCGACCGCTCCACGGTCGCCTCCCTCCCCTTCGCGACCGTCTTCAACACCGGCCACGGCCTGAAGTGGTACGAGGACGGCGAGGTCACCGGCGGCGGCGCGTGGAACCACCTCGGCCTCCAGGACCGGCTGCCCTCCCGCCGCTGGGTGGTCCGCACCACCGGCCGCCGGCCGGCCGTCGCCTTCGACTTCGCGGACGCCTGGCGCGGCGGGAGCAGCCTCCTGGTCTCCGGCGACCTCGACGCCCCGGTCACCCTGGACCTCTACGCGACCCGGCTGCCGCTCGACGGGGACACCGTCGTGGAGCTGACGCACCGCACCGACGAGGGCGACGTCCGCGTGGAGCTCGCCGTCGCCACCAGCGACCCCGCGTCGCCCGGCGCGCCACCCCCGTACACCCGGCTGCCGGTGCCGCCGTCCTCCGGCGGCGGCTGGCGGACCTCCACCGTGTCCCTGGCCGGGCTCACGGGCACCGTCCGGGCGCTCGGCGTCCGGCTCACCGGGGCGGGCGGCCCGGTGCGCTGGCGGCTCGGCCGGCTCGCCGTGCGGACCGCCGCCGCCACCCCGGGCGCGCCCTCCTGCCTGCGGGTCACCGACGCCGACGGAGGCGACCTGCGCCTCGCCTGGCGGGCCGCCCGCACACCGGTGCGCCACTACGAGCTGCACCGCGTCCTTCGCGACGGCACCCGCCGCTTCCTCGGCGGCACCTGCCAGCGCGCCTTCCACGTCGCCGGGCTCGCCCCCGAGCAGGGCGAGCGCGCCGCACGGTTCGAACTGCACTCAGTGGGGGAACTGTTCAGCGTCTCCACACCCGCGACAACCACGCACCCCTGGTAACACACCGCATCCACAACCTCACGGAGCACTCTCATGCATGACGACCGCACCCTGGTCGAATCCCGCCTCAAGCGCGTCCTGGACGAACGGATCCGTCCCGCCGTGTACCCGGAGTCCGTGCCGCTGGAGGTGGCGGTGTGGACGGCGCCCGGCGAACCGGTGCCGGTGGAGGAGGGGATCGCCGCCCCGGCGGAGCCGATCGAGGTGGGCGCGCGCTGGGGTGCTCCGTGGGGCACCAGCTGGTTCCGGGTCACCGGGACCGTTCCCGAGGCGTGGGCGGGCAGGACCGTCGAGGCCCTGCTCGACCTCGGCTTCGACGAGAACATGCCGGGCTTCCAGTGCGAGGGGCTTGTCTACCGGCCCGACGGCACCCCCGTGAAGGGCCTCAACCCGCGCAACCAGTGGGTCCCGGTCGCCGCCCCCGCCGAGGGCGGCGAGCGGGTCGACCTGCGCGTCGAGGCCGCGTCGAACCCGGTGATCCTCGACTACCACCCCTTCCTGCCCACCCGGCTCGGCGACCGGGAGACCGCGGGCGACGAGCCGCAGTACCGGCTCGCCCGGATGGACCTCGCCGTCCGGGACGAGGAGGTGTGGAACCTCGTGATCGACCTGGAGGTCCTGGGCGAGCTGATGGCCGAGCTCCCGGTGGACGCGCCGCGGCGCTGGGACGTCCTGCGCGCGGTGGAGCGCGCCCTGGACGCCGTCGACCTCCAGGACGTCAACGCCACCGCCGCGGCGGCCCGCTCGCAGCTGCGGGAGGTGCTGGCGGCGCCCGCCGTGCCGTCGGCGCACCGGATCAGCGCGGTGGGGCACGCGCACATCGACTCCGCCTGGCTGTGGCCGCTGCGCGAGACCGTGCGCAAGGTCGCCCGCACGACGTCCAACATGACCGCGCTCATCGAGGACGAGCCCGACTTCGTCTTCGCCATGTCGCAGGCCCAGCAGTGGGCGTGGGTGAAGGAGCACCGGCCGGAGGTGTGGGCCCGGGTGAAGAAGGCGGTCGCGGACGGCCGCTTCGTCCCGGCCGGCGGCATGTGGGTCGAGTCCGACACGAACATGCCCGGATCGGAGGCGATGGCACGGCAGTTCGTCCACGGCAAGCGCTTCTTCCTCGACGAGTTCGGGATCGAGAACGACGAGGCGTGGCTGCCCGACACCTTCGGCTTCGCCGCCGGACTCCCGCAGATCATCAAGGCGGCCGGCTCCAAGTGGCTGCTCACCCAGAAGATCTCCTGGTCGCAGACGAACACGTTCCCGCACCACACCTTCCGCTGGGAGGGGATCGACGGCACCCGCATCTTCACCCACTTCCCGCCCGTCGACACCTACAACTGCTCCATGAACGGCCGGGAGATCGCTCACGCGGCGGCCAACTTCAAGGACAAGGGCGTGGCCCGGCACTCCCTCGCCCCCACCGGCTGGGGGGACGGAGGCGGCGGCACCACCCGCGAGATGATCGCCAAGGCGGCGCGGCTGCGCGACCTCGAAGGCTCCGCGACCGTCGTCTGGGAGACCCCCGAGGCCTTCTTCCGCAAGGCCGAGGCCGAGTACCCCGAGGCCCCCGTGTGGGTCGGCGAGCTGTACCTGGAACTGCACCGCGCCACGCTCACCAGCCAGGCGCAGACCAAGCGGGGCAACCGGCGCAGCGAGCACCTGCTGCGCGAGGCCGAACTCTGGGCCGCGACCGCCGCCGTCCGCACCGGGTTCGCCTACCCGTACGAGGACCTGGACCGCATCTGGAAGACGGTGCTGCTCCACCAGTTCCACGACATCCTGCCCGGTTCGTCCATCGCCTGGGTGCACCGCGAGGCCCGCCGCACCTACGAGCGGGTCGCCGCCGAACTGGACGCCGTCATCGACGCGGCCCAGCGGGCCCTGGCCGGCGAGGGGTCGGCGCCGCTGGTGTTCAACTCCGCCCCGCACAGCCGCGACGGGGTCCCGGCCGGCGGCGCGCGGACGGCGGCGGTGCTCGGGGAGACCGGTCTCGTGCCCCGGACGGACGGCGGTTTCGTCCTGGACAACGGTGTGCTGCGCGTCGAGATCGACGACCGGGGACTCGTGGTGTCCGTGTACGACCTGTCCGCCGACCGGGAGACGGTGGCGCCCGGCCTGGCGGCGAACCTGCTCCAGCTCCACCCCGACTTCCCGAACATGTGGGACGCCTGGGACGTCGACGCGTTCTACCGGAACACCGTCACCGACCTGACCGACGCCGACGAGGTCGTGCCCGGGGAGGACGGCGTCTCGGTGCGGATCGTCCGCTCCTTCGGCGACTCCAAGGTCGTGCAGGTGCTGTCGCTGGCCCCGGGCGAGCAGCGCCTGGACATCGACACCGAGGTCGACTGGCACGAGACGGAGAAGTTCCTGAAGCTCGCCTTCCCGCTCGACGTGCACGCCGAGCGGTACGCCTCGGAGACCCAGTTCGGGCACGTCCACCGGCCCACCCACACCAACACCTCGTGGGAGGCCGCCAGGTTCGAGGCGTGCAACCACCGCTTCGTGCACATCGAGGAACCGGGCTGGGGAGTCGCCCTCGTCAACGACGCGACGTACGGGCACGACGTCACCCGGACCGTCCGCGACGGCGACCGCGGGACGACGACCACCGTCCGGGTCTCGCTGCTGCGCGCCCCGCGCTTTCCCGACCCGGAGACCGACCAGGGCGTCCACCGCTTCCGGCACGCCCTGGTTCCCGGCGCCGCCATCGGTGACGCGGTGCGTGAGGGCTGGCGTGTCAACCTGCCGGTGCGGAGGGTGGCGGGCTCCCAGGAGGTGGCCCCGCTGGTCGGCGTCGGGCAGGACGCCGTCGTGGTGACGGCCGTCAAGCTCGCCGACGACGGCAGCGGGGACGTGGTGGTGCGCTTCCACGAGTCGCGCGGCGGCCGGTCACGGGCCACCCTCACGATGGGCTTCGCGTTCGAGGACGTCACGGTGACGGACCTGCTCGAACGGCCGCTCGCCGACGCCGTGGAGCCGGAGCGGGACGAGGCGCGCGTGCGGGTGTCCCTGCGGCCGTTCGAACTGGTGACGCTCCGGTTCCGGCGGGCCTGAGCCCCGCCGCTCCGCGCGGCCGTGCCGGGGCGGCCGACGCCCCTGCGACTCCGCCCGCGCCCGCCGCGCGGGCGGAGCGCGCCGGCACGCGTGCCGCACCCGTGCACGCGTGCCGCACCCGTGCACGCGTGCCGCACCCGTGCACGCGTGCCGCACCCGTGCACGGGTGCGGCAGGGCGGCCCGGGCGCGGACCCGCAGGGCCGCGCCCTTGCCGGGGCTCGCCTCCCGGCCGGTCCGGCGCGGGCGCCGCTCAGCGCGCCCGCCGCGCGGCCGGTGCCAGCCGGGTCGGCGGAAGGACGTCACGGACCGGGGTCCGGTGCCAGCACGCGCCCGTCTCGCGCAGCTCGCGCCAGGTCGTGTACCGGTAGCGGAAGAGGCGGGCCCGCACGAAGCGCGGGGGGCAGCCGGCCGGGAACGGCGAGCGGCGCAGCAGCCGCAGCGTGTCCCGGTCGTTCGTCAGGAGCCGTTCCACCAGGCCGCCGAACCACTGCTCCGCGTAGGCGGGGGACAGGGCCGCGAACCACATCAGCCAGTCCAGACGCAGGTGGTACGGCGCGAACTGCCGCGGCCAGTGCCGCGGGTCGCCGGGCTTGCCGCGGAACTCGTACTCCCGCCAGCCGGTGTCAGCGTGCGGCACCTCGTCGCTGGTCCCCTCGATCACCACCTCGTGCCGCACCCGGCTGACGCTGCCGAACGCCCCGTAGGAGTTGACCAGGCGGAACGGGTCGAAGGAGCGGTTCATGACCTGCCGGCGGGAGAGCATGTTGCGCACCGGGCGGACGCTCAGCGCCAGCAGGACGGCGCAGACCGCGAGGACCACCACCTCGTACCAGAGCGGCGGCGCGGCCGTGCGGGGCGCGGTGCCGGGGGTGCACACCGCGGTCACGGCGAGCGCGATCGTCGTCCAGTTCAGCCAGGAGAAGTTGCCCGACAGCACCAGCCACAGCTGCGTCGCGATCATCAGGCAGGCCGCGCCGGTCGCGAGCGGCTGGGGGGTGAACAGCAGGAAGGGGACGACGAGTTGGGTGACGTGGTTCGCGGCCGTCTCGACGCGGTGCAGCGGTTTCGGCAGGTGGTGGAAGAACCAGCTCAGCGGCCCCGGCATCGGCTGGGTCTCGTGGTGGTGGTCGAGGCAGGTCAGGCGGCGCCAGCAGGGATCGCCGCGCATCTTGATCAGCCCCGCGCCGAACTCGACGCGGAACAGCAGCCAGCGCAGCAGGAACAGCACGGCGACCGGGGGCGCCACCTCGTCGTTGCCGAGGAGGACCGCGAGGAACCCCGCTTCGAGCAGGAGCGACTCCCAGCCGAAGGCGTACCAGGTCTGGCCCACGGTGACGATCGACAGGTACATCGCCCACGGGACGAGCCACAGCGCCATCGCGGCCCACAGCGGCAGATACCCGTCGACGCCGGCGGCCAGCGCCGCCGACACCCCGCAGCCCGTCCACGCCCAGGCGGCGAAGAAGCGGTCCGAGTAGGCCAGCCGGAACACGCTGGGGGCGTCCCGGAACCGCACCCGGCGCACGTACCGCGGCACCGGCAGCATGCCGTGCTCGCCGATGAGCGCCCGGAACTGGAGGGCGGCGCCGAGGAACGCCACGACGTACAGAACGGCCAGACCCCGCTGGAACACCAGGCGGCCGATCCAGTAGTCGGGTGCGACGAACCACTCCACGTCGGTCGCTCCTCTCCTCTCCATTGTGGCCTCGGCCCCGGGCCCCGGGACGATCCAGGCACCGGCCCGCGGCCCGCGGCGGGAACGCGGTGTGCGGCGCCACCGCCCGCGGCGGGACCCGGGCCTCACCGGGCACCTCGGCGGCCGGGAACGGGGACCCGGCGGCACGGCACGCGGTCCCGCCGCCCGGTCCCTCCCGGCCCGCCGGCCCCGTTTCCGGACGCTGCCGAGTGCTGTCTGTCCCGCGAGCCCGGACCCCCCACGTGCGGCGCCCGCCTCCACCGCACCCCCGCGGCACGTCACGCGGACGCCGCACCCCCTCCGGGCCCCTCGCCGGCCGATGGCCGCGCCCCACCGGTTCCGCCGCCCGTCCCCCGGGCGGAGGGCTCTTGCGCGTTCTTCGCCGCGGTCCCGCCGGAAGGGTGCCCGACCGGCCGCGGGGCCCGCCGGTACCGGCACCGGGGGAGTGCGCCGGACGCGCGGACGCCCGGGGCGGGGGAGCCCGCGAGCGGGTTTATCCGGAACCCGACCGAGGATGCTCCAGAAGTCGAATAATCGGGCAATTGCTGGCAAGGTGGGCGCATGGTTGATCGGGGAGCGAGCGCCCTGTCACTCCCGGACGACTGGCCCGCCCACCCGGATCCGATCCTGGCGCTCAACCGCATGGGCAGCTTCGACTGGGACCTGGACACCGGTCTGATGCACATGGACGCCCAGGCCCACGAGGTCTTCGACGTGCGCCCGGACGAGTACGACGGGCACCCCTCCACGCTCGCCATGCGGGTACCGCCCGCCGAGGCCACCCGCCTGGACGCGCTGGTCAGCCAGGCCCTGAAGGACGGCAGCGAGAACTACGGCGCGTACTTCCGCATCCGCCGCCGGGACGGCTCCGCGCGCTGGACCCACACCCAGGGGTACATCCGCCGCGACGAGAGCGGCCGGCCGCGCCGGATCGTCGGCCTGGTCCGGGACGCGACCGCCGAGCTCGGCGACGCCGCGGCACGCCGCGAGCAGGCCGCCCAGGACGAGGCGCGGCGCCACCAGACGAACGTCGTGCAGCTCACCACCGCCGCGCTCGCCCACGCCGTCACCGTCCAGGACGTCATCGACGTCCTCCAGGACACCCACGGGCTCACCCATCTCGGCGCGACCAGCCTGGTGATGGGCCTGGTGGAGGCGGGCCGCATCCGCATGGTCGCCACCGGCCCCGTGGACAGTTACGTGCCCGGCACCCGCGTCACCCGCCTGGACGCGCAATACCCCATGAACGAGGTCGTGCGCACCCTCGCCCCGCACTTCATCGAGTCACCCGAGGAGTTCGCCGAGAAGTACCCGCTGCTGTGGCCGAACATCACCGGTCTGGACATCACCTCGGCCGCCTATCTGCCGCTCATCGTGCAGGCCCGGCCGATCGGTGCGATCGGCCTCCTCTACAACGACCGGCGCGGCTTCTCGGAGGATGAGCGCAACGTCCTGGTCGCCCTCGGCAGCAGCATCGCCCAGAGCCTCCAGCGGGCCATGTTCTTCGAACAGGAGAAGGACCTCGCCCAAGGGCTCCAGCAGGCCATGCTGCCGCGCTCCATCCCCAGCGTGCCCGGGGCCGACATCGCGGTCCGCTACCGCTCCGCCTCGCTGGGCCGTGACATCGGCGGCGACTGGTACGACCTCATCCCGCTGCCCGGCGGCCGGGTCGGCGCCGTCATCGGGGACGTGCAGGGCCACGACACGCACGCCGCCGCCGTCATGGGCCAGCTGCGCATCGTGCTGCGCGCCTACGCGGCCGAGGGCCACACCCCGGCCACCGTGATGGCCCGTGCCTCCGTCTTCCTCGACGAACTCGACACCGACCGCTTCGCGACCTGCCTCTACGCCGACATCGACCTGTCCACCGGGGTGGCCCAGCTGGTGCGGGCCGGCCACATCGACCCGCTGGTCCGGCACACCGACGGCACGTGCCGCAGGCTGCCCGTCGACGGCGGGCTGCCGCTCGGCCTGTCCGCGGAGTTCCAGCGCCTGGAGTACCCCGTCGCCACCATCGAACTCGATCCGGGGCAGACGCTGCTGCTGTGCACCGACGGCCTGGTGGAGGTGCCCGGCGCCGACCTCGACGACGGCATGCACACCCTCCGCGAGGTGATCCGGATCGGCCCGCGCGACGTCGACGACCTGGCGGACCGGCTCATCGACATGGCCGAGGAGCGCGGCGGGGACGACGACGTCGCCCTGCTCCTGCTGCGCCGCCGCGGCCGGGGCGACCAGCGCTCCGGCGGCCGGCTCCAGCAGCACGTCGCCCCGGGCGACCCGGAGGCCCTGGTCGAGGCCCGGCACATGATCAGGGCCGCCGTGCGCGCCTGGGGCGCGGGTGAGCGGGCGGACGAGATCGAACTGGTCGCCGACGAACTCATCACCAACGCCCTCATGCACACCGAGGGCGCGGCCGTGGTCACCCTGCGCGTTCTGACCGGGCCCGACCGCCGGCTGCGCGTCGAGGTCGAGGACTCCTCCAGCGCCCTGCCGCGCCGCCGCGAGGCCGGGGACTCCGGTGTGTCCGGCCGCGGCCTGCTCCTGGTCGACCGGCTGACCGACGTGTGGGGGGTGGAGGCCCGCGGCGGCGGCAAGGCCGTGTGGTGCGAGTTCGTCGTCCGGGACCGGGACGTCCGGGACCGGAACCGGGACTGAACCCCCGCTCCGCGGGACCGGCGCCCCGCGGAGCCGCGCCCCGCGGGGCGCTCGCCGCCACCGCTCCGCCGGCCCGCCGCAGCGGTGGCGGCGCCGGCGCCGGATGGCACCCTGGACGTATGCCGGAACTGCCCGAGGTCGACGCGCTCAAGGACTTCCTCGCCGACCACCTCGTCGGCCGCCGGATCGTCCGGGTGCTGCCCGTCGCCGTCAGCGTCCTGAAGACCTACGAACCGCCCCTGTCGGCGCTGGAGGGACGCGAGGTCACCGCCGTCCGCCGGTTCGGCAAGTTCCTCGACGTCGACGCGGGCGGCACCCACCTCGTCACCCACCTGGCCCGCGCCGGCTGGCTGCACTGGCGCGACACCCTCCCCGACGGCCCGCCCCGCCCCGGCAAGGGGCCGCTCGCACTGCGGGTCGCGCTGGAGACCGGCGAGGGCTTCGACCTGACCGAGGCGGGGACCCAGAAGCGCCTCGCGGTGTACGTGGTCGCCGATCCGCGCGCGGTCCCCGGCGTGGCCCGTCTCGGCCCCGACCCGCTCGCCGGGGACTTCGACGAGGAGCGCTTCGCCGGACTGCTCCGGGGAGAGCGGCGTCAGCTCAAGGGCGCGCTGCGCGACCAGAGCCTGATCGCCGGGGTCGGGAACGCCTACAGCGACGAGATCCTGCACGCCGCCCGGATGTCGCCCTTCAAGCTCGCCTCCTCCCTGACCCCCGAGGAGACCCACCGCCTGTTCGAGGCGCTGCGCGTCACGCTCGCCGAGGCGGTGGAGCGCTCCCACGGGCTGGCCGCCGGCCGGCTCAAGGCCGAGAAGAAGAGCGGGCTGCGGGTGCACGGGAGGGCGGGGGAGTCCTGCCCGGTGTGCGGCGACACCATCCGCGAGGTGTCGTTCAGCGACTCCGCGCTCCAGTACTGCCCCACCTGCCAGACCGGTGGCAGGCCACTGGCGGACCGGCGCATGTCGCGCCTGCTCAAGTAGCGCGCGGAGCACCGAACGCGGGGCCCGGTCACGGGGCCTTCAGGGTCACCAGGTGCTCGCCGTCCGCGGTGCGGACCTCGAACCGCCCGATCTCGCCGCTGCGCAGGGCCGCGCCTCCCCGCATCCGCTGGGCGGCGCCGTCGTGCGGCGGGACCATCCAGCTGGTCACCGTCTCCTCCGTGCCGTCCTTGCCGACGGCGACGAGCCGGCAGGAGCGGGGACCGCCCGGGTCCTTGACCCGGACGTCCACGTCGGTTCCCCAGACCCGGTCGGTGGTGGTCACCTGCGCCCACACGCCGGTGTCGGCGTCCGTGGCGGTGACGCTGCCGTCCCGGGGGCCGGCCGCGGTGATCCGGTGGGCGGGGGCGTCGTGGGCCGCGACCGCGACGATCGCCGGGCCGCCGGCCGCGAGCACCACCGAGGCCGCCACGGCGTACAGGAGGCGTCTGCGGCCGGCCCGGTTGCGTGCGGTCACCTCCGCGAGCAACCGGTCGAGCAGCCGCGGCCCGGGGGCGGCGAACGGGTGGACCGTGCGCGGCGTCGAGCGGCGGTACAGCATCAACTGCCGGGTGGCGGGGCGGAACTCGCTCACGTGCGCCGTGCAACGAGGGCACTCCATGAGGTGGTCCTCGAAGCGGAAGGCTTCCGCCTCGTCGAGCACGCCGAGTGCGTAGGCGCCGACGTCGCCATGCCGTTCCAGGGACCTCATACCGAATACCGAATCCTCGTGGCGATGGTGCGGACTGTGAGTGGTGCTGCTGTTGCCCACAGGTACGCACCAAACCGCCGAATCATTCAAGCCCCGCCGGGGATTCGCGACGCAGACATTCGGAGCGCCGGTGCCCGCGGATTGGTCCGGGGCGAGGAAATGTTCCGGACCGGCGGGGCGGGCCCTCCCGGCGCCTGCTCAGAAGAGGTGGATGGCCAGGTGTCCCAGGGGAAGTCCCAGCCGCCAGGCGGGGGTCCACACCTGGGGGGCGTCGTCCTCGCCGGGGACGGGGCCGCCGCCGGGCACCGCGTCGAGGTCGGGCGCGAGCAGTTCGGTCTCCTCCAGCCAGCGCCACGCCGTCGCTGCCAGGTCCAGGTCCGCGTCCGGTGCGGCCCCTCCGGCGGCCCGGGCCGAGCGCAGGGCCAGGTGCTCGCGCACCCACTCCTGCCAGGGCTGGTCGTAGGCGGTCAGCGAGAGCCAGGTCTCCAGCTGGGTGATCACCCTGATGCCGGAGAGTTCGCCGCCGCTGTCGGACAGGAAGATGGTCAGTGCCAGGGCGTCGCGCCCGGCGCGGAACTCGAAGGACGTCGGCGGCATCAGGTCCCCGGTCCGCAGCAGTTCGTCGGCGATGTACTCGGCGTACAACCAGGCCATGGGAACGGTGAGTTCGCCGCCTCCGGTGCCGTTCGTGCTCTCTTGCCCTCTGTGCGGCATCCCTTCCTGCCTTCCTCCGGTGCGTGCGCGTCGCCCGACCCCGGGCCCCGGTCCGGAACACGGATGAGGCAAGCTGAGTGCTCAACCATGGTCATCGGCAAGGCGCTTTACGGAGGCTTGACCCGGCCTTCCGTTTCACCGCAGGTCGGCCGCGTATCCGGGAAGGACCCGGCGCAGGGCGCGCAGTGCGTAGTACGCGCGGGACTTCACCGTACCCGGCGGGATGCCCAGCGCCGCGGCGGCCTCCGCCACACTGGCCCCCTGGAAATACACCAGCACCAGGACTTCACGGTGCTCGGGAGTGAGTGTCTTCACAGCCTCCCGTACGTCGAGCGTGGCCGCCGACCGCTCGGCGTGATCGGCGCAGACGCGCGCGGTGTCGAGGACGGCGTCCCCGACCTCGGGGGGCCGGGCCTGCCGGGCCCGGCGCGCGTCGATGGCCAGCCGCCGTCCCACGGTGAGCAGCCAGGGGCGCACCGACTCGAAACGGTCGGCCCGCAGGGCCTCGGGATGCTGCCAGGCGCGGACGAGGGTCTCCTGCACCAGGTCCTCGGCGCGCTGCCGGTCGCCGTCCGACAGGCGCAGCAGCAGCGCGAAGAGGGGGCGGCCGTGCTCGCGCTGCAGCGTGGCCAGCTCGTGCTCGGCGGTCGTCCCGCCCGGGATGGTGGTGGTTCCGGCCGTCATGGCCTGTATGGCAGCGCGCTGCGCTCCGCACGGACAGGCCGCGGGCACGCCCGTGCGGTGGGCGGTCGAAGCCGTCGGTGAACGGTGCGCCGAACGGTCCGCCGGCTGGAAGGCCGCTGCCGGCGGGGCCGCGGCCCCGCCCCCGGGCGGCGTCCCCCGACGGGCGGGCCCGCGGGCGCCGAACGGGCGAGCCGCGGTGGTGCCTCCTTGACCGCCGGACGCCCGGGAACCTGAAATCGCCTCAATTAGTAATCAAATACGACTGAATGGGGCCGGGCATGATCACACGTGGACGACAGATCAACCTGGCCGTCGCGGCCGTCCTCATCGCCACGGCGGCGGCCTGCCAGGACCAGGACCCGGCCGGCCACCGCCGCGACGGTCAGCACGCCCCCGGCGCCGCCCGGCCGTTCACCCTGGTCGCCACCGGCGACGTCCTGCCGCACGACTCGGTCGTCGAGCGCGCCGGCGCCGACGCCGGAGGCGGCGGGTATGACTTCCGGCCCCTGCTGGCCGCCGCCCGCCCCCTCGTCTCCGGTGCCGACCTGGCGATCTGCCACCTGGAGGGCGTGTACGGCACCGACGCCCCCACCACCGGCCGGCCCGACCTGACCGCCCCGCCCCAGCTGGCCGAGGGCCTCGCCGCCACCGGCTACGACTCCTGCGCCACCGCCTCGGACCACAGCCTCGACGACGGCGCCGACGGCATCCGGCGCACCCTCGGCGCCCTGGACCGGGCGGGTGTGCGGCACGCCGGATCGGCCCGCACCGAGGGGGAGGCCGACCACGCCGTCCTGCTGCGGGCCGGCGCCGCCCGCGTCGCCCACCTCGCCTACACGGACGGCACCGGCGGCCGTCCGCTCCCGCAGGGGCAGCCCTGGGCCGTGCGCGGCATCGACCCGGACCGGATCGCCGCGGACGCCCGCGCCGCCCGCGCGGCGGGTGCCGACGTGGTGGTGGTCTCGCTGCACTGGGGAACCGCGTGGCAGGACCAGCCCGACGAGCGGCAGCTGAGCCTGGGCCGGCGGCTGACCGCGTCCCGCACCGGGGGGCGGCCCGACGTCGACCTGGTCCTCGGCGCCGGCGCGCACGTCCCGCAGCCCTTCGAGAAGGTCAACGGCACCTGGGTGGTGTACGGCACGGGCGATCAGGTCGCGGGCGCGATGACCAACGGCGCCGGCGTCCAGGACCCGCGCGGCAACCAGAGCGCGGCCGGGCGCTTCACCTTCGTGCCGCCGGCGCGGCCGGGCGGGCGCTGGACGGTCGCGAAGGCCGAGTTCGTCCCGCAGGGCTTCGACGTCGACGCCGGCCGGGTCCTCGACCTCGACGCGGCCCTGCGCAGCGGCGCCGCGGTCGGCGCCGCCCGCGACCACATCCGGGACGTCGTGCTGAGCCGCGGCGCGGCCGGGGACGGACTGGTGCCGGGGAAGTAGCCCGCGGCGGCCGCGCCGCGGCCCCGGCGCCGCGGACCGCGACCGGCTACGGCACCACCGTGACGGGCCACCGGCCCGCCTTCACCAGCCGGATCGCCACCGACCCCACGATCCGGTGGCCCGCCTGCTCCGAGGCGCCCACCACCACCGCGTCGGCCTTCAGTTCGTCGGCGGCGGTGACCAGGCCGCCGTACGGATCGCCGCGGAAGGTGTGGAACTCCCAGCGCACGTCGAATATGTCCTTCACCCGCTCGGTCGCATCGCGGATGTACCGGATCAGGTCCTCGGCGATCTCGTCGGTCGTCTCCGCGACCGGCACGCCGAGCGCCGCTCCCGCCGCCATCACCGGCTGGACGTAGACCACCGCGAGCAGCGCCCGCTGCCGCCGTGCCAGGCCGCCCGCGTAGGCCGCCGCCCGCAGCGAGGAATCGGAGCCGTCCACCCCGACGACGATGACCTTCGGGCCGTCGGTACCGCGCTCGAACCCCTGTACGTGCTGCTCATCCGTCACGGCAGCGAGGTTAGCGGAACGCGCAGGTCCCACGGGCGCGCGGGTGGTCGCCGCCGACCGCTCGACGGGCGGGGAGGCGCACCCCTTCCTAGAGTCGGAAGCATGAGTTCCACCGCGGAGGCCCGCCGGTCCAAGGACACCGCCGCTCCGGCGCGCCCGGCCCCGGGCGGTCTCCTCGCCAAGGTGCCCGAGGGCTTCGGCACCTTCTTCGCCGTCATCGGCCTGCTCTGCGCCGTCCTGGCCTTCATCGCCCCGCTGCGCCGGGCGCTCGGCCCGGTGACGCGCTTCCTGGACCTGCTCGTCATCCCGGTCAGCGCCAACCTCGCCTACGCGGTCTTCCTCTTCCTGCTCGCCGCCGCGACGGCCGCCCGCAAGAAGATCGCCTGGTGGCTGGTGGTCGTCTACCTCGGCCTGCTCGTCCTCGCCGACCTGCTCGGCGTCGCGGCGGGCCTGTACGCCCAGTCGGTCCCCTCACTCGTCGTCTGCGGACTGCTGCTGGCCCTGCTGATCGTGGCCCGCCGCGAGTTCTACGCCGACTCCCGGCGCGGCGCCGTCCGGCGGGCCCTGCTCGTGCTGGTCGCCGGACTGGCGGTGGCGATCCTGGTCGGCTGGGGCCTGGTCGAACTGTTCCCCGGCACGCTGCCGCACAGCCAGCGCCTGGTGTGGGCCGTCAACCGGGTCCTCGGCGGACTGGTGTCCGCGGGGTCCTTCGACGGCCGTCCACCGCGCTGGCTGTTCTTCGTGCTCGGCCTGTTCGGCGCCCTCGCCCTGCTGAACGCCGCCGCCGCCCTCTTCCGTTCGCAGCGCATGGTGGCCGCCCTGCACGGTGACGAGGAGGCCCGCATCCGCGCCCTGCTGCGGGCCTACGGCGCCGACGACTCCCTCGGCTACTTCGCCACCCGCCGCGACAAGGCCGTCGTCTTCTCGCCCAGCGGCAAGGCGGCCGTCACCTACCGCGTCGAGGCCGGGGTCTGCCTCGCCAGCGGCGACCCCGTCGGCGACCGGGAGGCCTGGCCGCACGCCATCGACGCCTGGCTCGACGCGGCGCGCCGCCACGCCTGGGCACCCGCCGTGATGGGTGCCTCCGAGGAAGGGGCCAAGGCGTACGCGCGAGCCGGCCTCGGAGCCCTCCAACTCGGCGACGAGGCCGTCCTGCACGTGGCCGACTTCGACCTCGGCGGCCGCGACATGCGCGTCACCCGCCAGGCGGTCAACCGGGTCAGGCGCTCCGGGGCCACCTGCCGGGTGCGCCGGCACTCCACCCTCACCGACGCCGAGATGGAGGAGATCGTCGGCCGCGCCGACGCCTGGCGCGACACCGAGACCGAGCGCGGCTTCTCGATGGCGCTCGACCGGCTCGGCGACCCGGAGGACGGCGACTGCCTGCTCGCCGAGGCGATGGACGCCGACGGCAGGCTGCTCGCCCTGCTCTCCTTCGTGCCCTGGGGCCGCGAGGGCATCTCCCTGGACCTGATGCGCCGCGACCGCGGCGCCCCCAACGGCGTCACCGAGTTCATGGTCGCGGAGGTGTGCGCGGCGGCCGGGAAGTTCGGCGTACGGCGCGTCTCCCTCAACTTCGCGGTGTTCCGCTCCGTCTTCGAGGAGGGCGCCCGCATCGGCGCGGGACCGGTGCTGCGGCTGTGGCGCCGGCTGCTGCTGTTCTTCTCCCGCTGGTGGCAGCTGGAGGCGCTGTACCGCTCCAACGCCAAGTACCACCCCGAGTGGTATCCGCGCTTCATCTGCTACGGCGACACCGGCGCCCTCGCCCGCATCGGGCTGGCGTCCGCCATCGCCGAGGGCTTCGTCTCCGTGCCCTCGCTGCGCTCGATGTGGGGCAGGGGCCGCTCCCGCGGCGGGCCCCGGCCGGCCACCACGGCGGGGCTGCCCTCGCTGGCCGACCTCGGTCTCGGCGCTGAGGACGGGGCCGAGCCCGGCGACCCCGCCGACGCGCTGCCCGACCAGGTCCGGGTGCGGCACCGCAAGCTCGACCGGCTGCGCGCCGAGGGCACCGACCCCTATCCGGTCGGCATCCCGCCGCGCACCCACCTGCTCGCCGAGGTCCGCGGCGGCGAGGACGTCACCGTCGCCGGACGGGTGATGCTGGTGCGGGACTTCGGCGGCATCCTCTTCGCCGTGCTGCGCGACTGGTCCGGCGATCTCCAGCTCGCCCTCACCCGCGCGGAGTCCGGCGAGGCGCTCGACCGCTTCCGCCGGGTCGTCGACATCGGCGACCACATCACCGCCGACGGCCTCGCCGGCGCCAGCGACCGGGGCGAGCCGACGGTGTTCGCCACCTCCTGGCGGCTCACCGCGAAGTGCCTGCGCCCGCTCCCCGACAAGCGCAAGGGCCTGGCCGACCCGGAGGCCAAGGTCCGCCGCCGCTATCTCGACCTGGTGTCCAGCCCCGGCGCCCGGGACGTCGTCCGGGCCCGCTCCACCGCGGTCCAGGCGCTGCGCCAGGGGCTGCTGGAGCGGGGCTACCTGGAGGTCGAGACCCCGATGCTCCAGCAGATCCACGGCGGCGCCAACGCCCGGCCGTTCACCACCCACATCAACGCCTACGACCTCGACCTCTACCTGCGCATCGCACCCGAGCTGTACCTCAAGCGGCTCTGCGTGGGCGGGCTGGAGAAGGTCTTCGAGATGGGCCGCACCTTCCGCAACGAGGGGGTGTCCTACAAGCACAACCCCGAGTTCACGATGCTGGAGGCCTACCAGGCCTTCGCCGACTACGACGTGATGCTCGACCTGGCCCGCGAGCTGATCCAGGGCGCGGCGACCGCCGCGTTCGGCGCACCGATCGCCCGCAAGGACGGCACCGAGTACGACATCTCCGGGCCGTGGCCCGTCAAGACGGTCTACGGCGCGATCTCCGAGGCCCTCGGGGACGAGATCGACGCCGACACCTCCGTCGAAGCCCTCCGGCGGCTGTGCGACCGCGCGGGCGTGCCCTACGTGGACGACGACGGACGCGGCGACATCGTTCTGGAGATGTACGAACGCCTGGTCGAGGAGAAGACCCTGCTGCCGACCTTCTACAAGGACTTCCCCACCGACGTCTCCCCGCTCACCCGGCAGCACCGCACCGATCCGCGTCTGGCGGAACGCTGGGACCTCGTCGCCTTCGGAACCGAACTGGGCACCGCCTACTCCGAGTTGACCGACCCGGTCGAACAGCGCCGCCGGCTCACCGAGCAGTCGCTGCTGGCCGCCGGGGGAGACCCCGAGGCGATGGAGCTCGACGAGGACTTCCTCGACGCCCTGGAGTACGCCATGCCGCCCACCGGCGGGCTCGGGATCGGCGTGGACCGGCTCGTCATGTTCCTGACCGGGCTGACGATCCGGGAGACCCTGCCGTTCCCGCTGGTGCGCCGCCGCTGACGCCGCGGAAATGGTCCAGCCGGGTGCTTTCACGGGCCCGTGGCGGTGTTGCTCAGCCGGGCGGGCCCTCCGCCGGGTGACTGATTGGTCATGAAAAAGGATCAGCTGATCACCCGACGCAAGGCGTTGATCGCCGGCGCCGCGGTCCTGGGGGCGGCCGGGGCCGCGGGCACGGCCCGGGTCCTGACCGCCGACCCGGCCGCGCAACCGGTGCGGGTGCCGCCCCGCTCCGGCCCCCCGGCCGCACGCGCCCTCAAACCGTCCGCGTACCGGCTCCGGCCGATCACCGGGTACGGCCCGCCGCGGGCCGTACCCGGCAGGACCGCGGTGCGCCACGAGCCGTTCCTGCGCATGGAGGGGCGGGGCCGCAGCATGGTGCTCACCTTCGACGACGGCCCGGACCCCCTCTACACCCCCGACATCCTGCGCACCCTGCGCGAGTACGACGTGCGCGCGATGTTCTTCGTGTGCGGGGAGATGGCCGCGGACAACAAGGACCTGCTGGGCCGGATGGCCGACGACGGGCACATCGTGGGCAACCACACGTGGACCCATCCGCTGCTCACCAAGCTCTCCCGCTCCGCGATCCGCTCCGAGATCGAGCGGACGAGCAAGGTCGTCAGGAACGCCTACGGCGAGTCGCCGGCCTGGTTCCGCGCCCCCTACGGCGCCTGGAACAGGGCGACCTTCCAGATCCAGGCCGACCTCGGCATGGAGCCGCTGGCCTGGACGATCGACACCAACGACTGGGCGACCCCGGGTGTCCGGTCGATCGTCGGCACGGTCGAGAAGGAGGCCGCCCCCGGCGTCGTCGTCCTCTCGCACGACGCGGGCGGGAACCGCTCGCAGAGCGTGAAGGCGCTGCGCCAGTACCTGCCGTACCTGCTGGACTCCGGCTACCACCTCACCGTGCCGCGCCGGACCGGCGTCTAGCTGCGCTGACCGGAAAGGTTCGCCGGTGAACCTTTCCGGTCAGGGCACTGGCCGGCCCGCACGGCGCCGCCGGGCCCGCGTGAGGGAACGCGGACCCGGCGGCGGGGGAGGGGCGTCGGGGGCCGGGTGGGGGTCCGGAGGGGCCGCACGGCCCGGCGGGCCGGAGGAGCGGAACCGCGCAAGCCGGGCCGGCGGGAAACGCAGGACGTCCCGCCGGCCGGCCTTCCCGGACGCCGCCGCACCGGGCTCCGTCCGGGCGGCCGGGAGGCGCTCAGCGCGTCTCGACCATCTTCGCGAACACCACCACGTTCCCGTCGTACCCGTGCTGCTTGGAGAAACCGCCGCCGCAGGTGATGACGCGCAGTTCCGCGGTCCCCTTGCTGTTGTAGACGCGGTCTCCGGGGAAGTCGTCCTTGGAGAAGACCTCGATGCCGTAGATCTCGAACACCGCGGTCTTCCCGTCCTTGCGGAGAACCTCCACCCGGTTCCCCTTCTTCAGGGCGCCGAGGCCGTAGAAGACGGCCGGCCCCTGCATGTTGTCGACATGGCCGACGATCACCGAGGTGCCCTTCTCGCCGGGCGAGACCGCTCCGGTGAACCAGCCCGCGAGGTTGGGGTCCTCGGGCGGCGGCGCGGCCACCCAGCCGTCGATGTCCAGACCCACCGGCATCACCGGCGCGTCCACCCGGATGGCCGGGATCCGCACCCGGTCGACCACGGAGTACGGCAGCGGGTCCGGCGTCCGGGCGAAGGCTCCCGCCGTCGCGTGGGTGTCCGCCGCCGCCGCGGAGGCGGGCTGCGGGGGCCCGACGTCGAACTCACCGGAACCGTTCCGGATGAGTGCGAGTCCGGTCAGCAGAACAAGCGCTATCACGCCCCAGGGAGCACGCTTCCTCTGCCGCTCCTCCTCTTCGGCCAGTTCGGACGCAGACATTCGCAATCCCCTCTCGACGCGGCCGTCGCCGCGTCAGTCGCGCATAGGGGCACGCTAGGCGCAGAGCGGCCGACGGGCGACGGGAGACGGGCGAACGGGTGGCGGCCCGGACGCCTCCTCGGCCATCCGAGTTGCCACGACCGGGAAATTTCTGACGGTGTGTGACCTGCGGCGATAGCCGATTACGCGGAATTCCCCCGGCGTGTCCTCTCACCGGTACGGACCAGTCCCGACATGCGCCCCTGTGCGGGGCGTCTGAGGGTCTGTCTGGGAGGCGCTTTCTCGCCGATCCACCGGGGACGGTTCCCGGGGCGTCTCCGCGGAGGATCACATGCGCAACTCACGTGCCCTGGCGGTGTCCGCCGCCGCGGTCGCCGCCGTGGGGCTCGCCGCTCCGATGGCCGCGGCGTGGAACAGTCCCAGCAACATCGTCGCCATGCCCAGCGTCATCGCCCGCGGCGGTCAGCTGACGGTGACCGTCGACGGCTGCTCGCGCGGCGGCACCATGACGTCGCCCGCGTTCCGGCAGGCGCGGCTCAAGCCGCTCCTCGGCGCCCACAACGAGACGTCGAGCGGAACGGCCACCATCAACCACGACGCCCGGCCCGGCTCGTACGACATCACCGTCAACTGCCAGGGGACCGGGTCACTGACCCGCCCCGCGGCCTTCACCGTCATCGGCGGCACCCGCGGCGGTCTCGGTGGCAGCAGTTCCACCGGCGCCACCCCGACCGACATGGCGATCGGCGGCGGCCTGGTGGCCGCGGCCGCCGCCGGCGGCGCGGTCTTCTGGATGCGCCGCCGGTCCGAGAAGCACATCTGAGCGAACGGCCCGGCGGCGCACGGCCCCGGCCGGCCCGCGGCCACCGGGCGGACCGCACACGGAACGGTGCTTCGCCCCGGATGCTCCCATGATCCGGGGTGAGGCACCGTCCCGTGCGGTCAGGACTCCTCGGACGCCGCGCGGCGCCGCGTCATGTACCAGGCCGCGCCCACGGATCCGGCGATGAGGGCCGTGCCCAGGCCGATCTCCTTCAGGTCGAAGCCGCCGGCGCTGCCGCCGACGCCCGCCCGCACACCGCGCTGGAGCGGTACCGGGGTCGGCCCGTCCGGCCGCCCGCCCGCGATGGTGAGCCCGGTGCTGCCGCTCGCCCCGCCGCACGAGAACGTCACGTCGTACACCGCGCCCGGCCGGGCGTCCCAGTCGACCATGGCGGTCGCCGAGGACTGCCCCGGCGCGATCGTGACGGTGTCGAAGACACCGGAGGTGACCGTGGCCTTGCCGCGGCACCCGCCCTCCCGCTTCAGCAGCAGCGACACCTGACCGCCGGCGGCGATGGTGGACGGCTGGACGCTGAACGCGAACGGGGTGATGCCGTGGTCGTCCCGGTCGCCGGCGAAAGCGGCGGGCGCGGTGAAGGTCAGGGCGGTCACGCCCAGCAGTGCGGCCGAAGCGACGCGTATCGCGCGCATGGTGAGCCTCCAGGTACCCGAGGAGCCTTGCCGCGGACCTTTTCCGCAGTACGCCAGAAATGCACCTCGATGACCCGAACGCTAGGAAACGACCTGCCCGCGCGCGATCGCTGTAGGGCGAACGGGGCAATCGGCTGGGCCGCACGGGGGACGAAAGCGCGTGCGGCCGGGGGACCCGACGGCGTGTCGCCGTTCCCCCGGCCGCCGCCTCGGGCACCGGGACCTTTCAGCCCGGCAGGTGCGGGAACAGCGCCGTGAAGGGTTCCACGGACGCCGTGATGCCCCTGCTGTACGGCGCGTCGAAGTCCCAGATCAGGAACAGCAGGAACGCGATCAGCGCGGAGAACAGCCCGGCGAGGACCAGTTCGCGGGCGGTCCGCCTGATCTGCAGCGCGAAGATCATCCCGACGGTGACCACGGCGCCGATGATCAGCCCGAACCACACGACCCCGGGCATGGTCGCCCCGGTGGAGTCCGCGCGGGCGCTGCGCGCCGCGTCCGCGGCCGCCACCTGGTCCAGGAGCGGCTGGTACGCCTGCGCCTCGAAGTCCGAGGCCGGCTCGTAGTCGGTGACGTCGTGGCGGATGCGTTCGAGCAGCCGGCCGCCCTCCGGGGTCACCCGGCCGTGGTCCGTCATCGCCTTCCACTCCGTGGTGACCACATGGCCGACATAGGCGTCGACATCGGCGCGCACGCGCTCGCGCACGGCGGGCGGGTACACCCGGACCCGCTCGGAGATCTCGTGCAGCGCCTGGGCCTCCGCCTGTACGTGGTCCTGGGCGGCTCCGCGTGCCTCCCAGACACCGGCGATCGCCAGGCCCAGCACGATCGCGTACACCACGCCGATCATCATCGTCATGTACTCGATGACGTCCGGGGTCTCGCTCGGGTCCTCGTCCTCGCGCGCCCGGCGGTGCCGGACGAGCGTCACGATGAGGACCACGATGCACGCGGCCGCCATCGCCAGGGCGAGAACAAGCCAATCCGACAAGGAGTGCCTCCAGGGTCAGCGCGGGCGCAGCGCCGCGACGGCGAGCACCGCGGGCGCGGTGATGAGCAGGGTGAACGAGACCAGGGACGGGCCGCCGCGCGGCTGGTGCTTGTGCGGTGCCGGGCGGTACGCCGGATAGCTGACCGGTCGGGGCGCGGCCGGGGGGTGCGTGCTCGGCGCAGGTGCGGGAGGCGGGGTGGGTCTCGGGCGCGGCGGCGGAGCCGGCCGCGGCGGGACGGGCCGCGGACTCGGGGCGGCGGGCGGTGGCGGCGGTGGTTCCGGTTCCGGCGCGCGCACGACGGGAGGCGGTGTCGGCCGGGGTGCCGGCTTCGGCGGGGGCGGAGGGGGTTTCGGCGCCGGCGGCGGGGTGGGCGTCGGCGGGCACGGGGGTGTGGGCGTCGGTGTCGGTGTGGGGCACCGGGTGGTGGTGCCGACGACCGCCACCGCGCCGTCCCCCGCGACGGCCACCGCGGTGGTGCCCTCTCCGTCCCGGCCGGCGGAGGCGTACGCACAGGCGTCCGCGGCCGCCGTCCCGCTCGGCGCGCCGACGAACAGCCAGCTGAGCGCCGTCAGCGCCAATACCCGTATGACGAGGGCGGATCGGGTTCGTTGGGGTCCTTGCACGACGAAGATCATGAGGTGCCCGCGACGGGGCCGCGCCGGAGTGGCGGCGAATGCCCCCGAAGGAGGGACGCCGGTCACGCGGCGGCTTGACGTGCCGTACGGGAACGCCGGGCGCCGGTCGTACGCGCGAGCGAGGAGCGTGCCGGCCCGACCGACGGCCCCCGCCGAGAAAAGTTCCGTGCCGCTTGAACGCGCGCGCCCCCTCCGCCCGTACCTAGGGCCGTGCGCGGCGCAGCAGGGCGCTGCACCACCTACGCGAACAGCGGGAGTTATCCATGAAGACCTCCTGGCGGAGCGCCTCACTCGTAGCGGCAGCTGCGGCCGTGCTGGCGCTGACGACGGCGTGCGGTCAGGAACAGGGCACCCCCTCGACGGGCAGCCAGAACGTCGGGGCGACCGCCGCCGCGGGCGACTACGGCGCGGCGAGCACCGCCGGCAGCGGCTACGACTCCGGGTCCAAGGAACAGGCCGCCGCCAAGGCGGAACCCGCCGGCCGGCTCGCCGTCACCGAGAGCGCGAAGCTCGGCAAGGTGCTCACCGACGGCGCCGGGATCACCCTCTACCGCTTCGACAAGGACACCGCGGAGCCGCCGAAGTCCAGCTGCGACGGCGACTGCGCGACCGCCTGGCCGCCGGTACCCGCCGACGGCGCGGAGGCCGCGACCGGCATCGACAAGTCGCTGCTCGGCGAGGTGACCCGGACGGACGGCACGAAGCAGCTGACGGTCGCCGGCTGGCCGATGTACCGCTACGCCAAGGACACCAAGGCCGGTGACACCAACGGCCAGGGTGTGGGCGGTAGTTGGTACGCCTCCGCTCCCAACGGCAAGAAGGCGACCCTCGCCGATCTGCCCGGCCTGTCGGTCCGCAAGGACGCCAAGCTCGGCGAGGTCGTGGTCGACAAGAACGGCATGACGGTCTACCGCTTCATGAAGGACCAGGCATGGCCCGTCTCGAAGTCGGCCTGCACGGGAGCCTGCCTGGAGAAGTGGCCGGCCGTGGCGCCGGTCGCCTCCGACGACACCAAGGGCGTCCAGAAGAAGGGCCTGATGGGCTTCACCCGTCCGGACGGCGTGAAGCAGATGACGGTCAACTGCTGGCCGATCTACACCTTCTCCGGTGACACCGCGCCCGGAGACACCAACGGTCAGGGTGTCGGCGGCACGTGGTACGCCGTCGCGCCCGACGGAAAGCCGGTCGGCGCGTCGAAGTGACGGATCGTCTCCCCAGGGGCGATTCCCCGCTCCGCACACCGAGGGACGCCAGAAGGGAGTGGACACGGTCGGGCAGTGTGCCGGACGACGAGACGACGCACGACCCCGGGTCCGCCCCCTCCGCACCGCACGGAGGGGGCGGACCCTCGGGCGTGCCGGGGCCCGCCCGTCCGGGAGCCGGTGCGCGACGGCCGCGGGGCGGGGGCCGGCGCGTCGCGCTACTGAACGGCCGGACGGCAGGACGGGCCGGGAACACGGCCGAACGTGAAAGGTCCGAGGCGCGGCCCGGATGTGAAAGAGTGCGGCTGCCCTTCCGCGGCGCGACCACGCTTCGTGATCCCCGCAGTCCTTTTGAAACGCTTCGGAGGGATTTCGTGACGGCGGTGCGTGGCCTGTCCGCGTGACGTTCGCGGACGCCAATTCGGCACGTGCCCGAGGCAGTGACCGGGAACGGACGGTCAATTTCCGTTTGGGCTCGCTCCTTTGGCGGGCGATCAGTAGCCTCTGCTCGAACACCGGATCGCCTACGCCGCCGACTACGCCGTGGAGAGATAGATGGAGCGTCCCGCCTGGGCACCCCGCAGCATTGACATCTCGGTGCCGAGCGTGTCCCGAATGTACGACTACTACCTGGGCGGTTCGCACAACTTCGAGGTCGACCGGGAAGCGGCCCGCAAGGCGATGGAGTTCATGCCGGGGCTGCCCAAGGTGATGCAGGCCAACCGCGCGTTCATGCGCCGCGCGGTCCGCTTCGCCGCGGCCGAGGGCATCGACCAGTTCCTCGACATCGGCTCCGGCATCCCCACGTTCGGCAACGTCCACGAGGTCGCGCAGACCGCACGGCCCGGCGCGCGCGTCGTCTACGTCGACCACGATCCCGTTGCCGTCGCACACAGCCAGGCCGTGCTGCGGGACAACGACGACGCCGGTGTCCTCGCGGCCGACCTCCTCAAGCCGCGGGAGATCCTCGCCGGCGCGCCCGTGCAGCAGCTGATCGACCTGACGCGCCCGGTCGCTCTGCTCCTCGTGGCCGTCCTGCACTTCGTGGAGGACGCCGACGACCCGTACAGTGCGGTGGCCGAGCTGCGCGACGCTCTCGCGCCGGGCAGCCTGCTGGTCGTCACCCACGCCGCGTTCGAGGGCATCCCGCTCCCGCAGGAGCAGGCCGAGGGAACGGTCGGCGTGTACAGGAACATCCGCAATCCGCTGATCATGCGGACACGCGAGCAGATCGCACGGTTCTTCGAGGGGTTTGACATGGTGGAACCCGGCCTGGTGCCGATGCCGCAGTGGCGGCCGGACACCGCGCCCGAGGACGAGGATCCCTACTCCTTCTCCGGGTTCGGCGGCGTGGGACGTACGGCGTGACCGCCGAGCCGGACGGACCGGAGGACAGACTGCGCCGGTTCGCGACGATCTGGAGCCGTGCGGTCTTCCCCGTCACCTCCACCTCGCTGACCCGGCCCGAGTTCGAGGAACAACTCCTGCCCCTCGCGCGCCGGTTGAGCGAAGCGCTGCGGGCCAGGACCTTCGAGGCGGAGGCCGGCCGCACGGTCGGCGCCGCGCTGGTCGCCGCGCACTGCACCGACCCGGAGGCGCTCAGCCGCGCCCTCGACTGCGTGGACGCCTACCTCGTGCTCTACTGCGGGGAGGACGGCCACCAGGAGACGCTGCGCAACCGGTCCGCCCGGCTCCAGCACGCCATGGCCGCGGGCTACGCCCGGGCACTGCGCGAACGCACGCTCACCGAACAACAGGCCATCTCCCAGGCCGCGTTGACCGCGCGCAGCGCCGTGGCCGAGGCGCTTCACGACAGCGAGGCCCGCTTCCGGGCCGTGTTCGAGGGCGCGGCGATAGGGATCGGCATCGCCGACCTCGACGGCAACATGCTCCAGGCCAACGGCGCGCTGCTGCGCATGTTCGGCGGCACGGAGCAGATGATGCTGGGCCGCCGGGTCACCGAGTGGACCCACGCCGAGGACGCTCCCCAGGTCTGGCGGCTGTACGAGGAGCTGGTGCGCGGCGAGCGCGAGCACTACCACGTCGAGAAGGCCTTCTACCGTCCGGACGGCACGGCGCTGTGGACCAACCTGACGGTGTCGCTGATGCGGGACGCCGACGGCGAGCCGCAGTACCAGCTCGCGCTGATGGAGGACACCACCGAGCGGCGGCTGCTCAACCTGCGGCTGCGCTACGAGGCGACCCACGACGCGCTCACCGGGCTGCCCAACCGCACCCTGTTCTTCGAGCGTCTGGAGAAGGCGCTCGCGGCGGGGGAGGGGCAGCGGTTCGGCCTGTGCTACCTCGATCTCGACGGGTTCAAGACCATCAACGACAGCCTCGGGCACGCGGCCGGCGACCGGCTGCTCGTCGAGGTCGCCGACCGGCTCCAGTCCTGCGCGACCGCCCCGGGGGAGATGGTCGCCCGGCTCGGCGGCGACGAGTTCGTGGCCCTGACCACCGGCACGGACACCGAGCGCGAGGTCGAGGAGCTGGCCGGACGCATCATGAACGCGCTCGTCACCCCGATCCGCATCGACGGCCGTGAACTGACGGTGCGCGGCAGCATCGGCGTCGTGGAGGGGCCGGCGGGGGTGCGCGGCGCCGCCGACGTGCTGCGCAGCGCCGACATCACCATGTACCGGGCCAAGTCCGCCGGCGGGAACCGCTTCGAGCTGGCCGACCCCGAGGCGGACGCCCGCGCCATCACCCGGCACGGGCTCACCACGGCCCTGCCGGCCGCGCTGGACCGCGGCGAGTTCTTCATCGAGTACCAGCCGCTGGTGCACCTCGGGGACGGGAGCGTCCGCGGCGCCGAGGCGCTGGTGCGCTGGCTGCACCCGCAGCACGGTGTGCTGAGCCCGGACCGCTTCATCCCCCTGGCCGAGCACACCGGCCTGATCGTGCCGCTGGGCCGCTGGGTGCTGGAGCAGTCGGTCCGCCAGGCCCGCAGCTGGCAGGAGCGGCATCCCGGCGGCGGACCGCTCCGTGTCAATGTCAACCTCTCGCCGTGCCAGCTGACCCATCCGGGGCTGGTCCAGGACACCGTCGACATCCTGGAGCGCGAGGGGCTGTCCGCGGAGGCGCTGTGCCTGGAGGTCACCGAGTCGGCGCTCATCGGAGCCGACGACGACCTGCTGAAGCCGCTGCGGCGGCTGGCCGAGATGGGCGTCGACATCGCGCTGGACGACTTCGGCACCGGCTACTCCAACCTCGCCAACCTGCGGCGGCTGCCGGTGAGCGTCCTGAAGCTGGACCGGTCCTTCACCCAGGGCATGCAGCAGTTCCCCGCCGATCCCGTCGATCTGAAGATCGTCGAGGGCATCGTCTCCCTCGCCCACAGCCTGGACCTCGCGGTCACGGTCGAGGGCGTGGAGACCGGCGCGCAGGCCGAACAGCTGCGGCTGCTGGGCTGTGACACCGCCCAGGGCTGGTACTACGCCCGGCCGGGCCCGCCGGACCGGCTGCACCACCTCGCACTGGCCGACGCGACCGGCTGACGCCCGCGGCCCCCTCCGGGGGCGAGCCGGGCCCGGCGCGAATCCCCTCGCGGCCCCGGCCCCGGCCACGGCCCCCGTCCGCGGACGGCGCCGCGGGGTGCCGGCGGCGCGCCCCGGCCACCGTGGCCGGACCGGACGCGTCCGCGCACTCCCCGCGCCACGGCGTGGTCTCCTGGAACGACGGGCCGCGCCGCGCCCGCGTGTCCGGCGCCGGCCGGACGGACGTCCCAGTGAGGGAGCTGATGGCGATGAGCACGGAACTCCAGGGCAGGACGGCGGTCGTCACCGGCGCCAGCAAGGGCATCGGGCTCGCGGTCGCCGAGGCGCTGGCGGGCGCCGGGGCGCGGGTGATCGCCGGTTCCCGCGGCACCTCGCCCGGCCTCGACGCCCTGGTGAAGACGGCCGACGTCACCTGGGTGGGGGTCGACCTCGCCGAGCCGGCGGCGGCCTCCCGGCTCGTCGACGCGGCGGACGGCCGGATCGACGTGCTGGTCAACAACGTGGGCTCGGCCCCCGCCCGGACCGGCGGCTTCCTGTCCGTGACGGACGAGGAGTGGCTGCGCACCCTCGACCTGAACCTGCTCACCGCCGTACGGGTCACCCGTGCGGCCCTGCCGCTCATGCTCGCCGCCGGGCGCGGCTGCGTCGTGACGGTCGGTTCGGTCAACGCGACCCTGCCCGACCCGCTGGTGATCGACTACAGCGCGGGCAAGGCCGCCCTGGTCGCCTTCTCCAAGGCGCTGTCCAAGGAGGTGGGCCCCCGGGGCATCCGGGTCAACACGGTCAGCCCGGGGCCGGTGGAGACCGCGTTGTGGCTCGGTGGCGGCGGAGTGGCCGAGACGGTGTCCTCCGCCGCCGGCCTCACCCCCGAGGACGTGGTGGCCCAGGCGTCGGGCGCCACCGTGACGGGCCGCTTCTCGCAGCCCTCCGAGGTCGCCGACCTGGTGCTCTTCCTCGCCGGGGACCGCGCGGGCAACATCACGGGCAGCGACTTCCTCATCGACGGCGGCTTCGTCCCGACGTGGTGAACGCGCGCCTGCGGATTCCGGCGGGGGGGCTGAGCGCACCGGCGGGTGGACGGCCCGCCGGGAGCCCGGTGAGGCCGCGGGGCCGGCGCGGGCGCCGCCCGCCCCCGTTGCGGCGGGCCGCCGGTGCGCTCAGCCCTCCAGCAGCATCCGCTGGAGTTCCCGCGCGGCGCGCGGCGGTGCCACGTCGCTGCGGTGGGCCAGCGCGATCGTGCGGTGCAGCCCCGGTCCGGCCAGCGGGGTCACCCGCAGCTCCCGCCCGGACCGGCCGGCGACCATCCGCGGGACGACGGCCACGCCGAGTCCGGCGCGGACGAAGCCGAGGACGGCGTCCATCTCCCCACCCTCGACCGCGAAGGCGGGCTCGAAGCCCTCGGCGCGGCAGGCGGCCACGGTCAGTTCACGCAGGTCGTAGCCGTGCCGGAACATCACCAGCCGCTCGCGCTCCAGGTCGGCGACCCGCACCTCGCCGCGACCCCCGCCCCGGCCCGGTGCGGGGGCCTCCGGCGAGGACACCACGACCAGGTCCTCGCGCAGCAGCTCCACCGTGGTGAGCGCGGGCGCGGGCGTCGGCAGCGGCAGCACCACCAGAGCCAGGTCCAGGGCACCGCGCGCCAGCTCCCGGACCAGGTCGTGCGAGCCGCCCTCCTCGATCAGCAGCCTGATGCCGGGATAGCGGTCGTGGAAGGCGCGCAGCACGTCCGGCAGGAGCCCCGTGCACAGGCTCGGCGTCGCACCGAGCCGCACCCGCCCGCCGCGCAGCTGCGCCAGTTCCTGCACCTCGTGCCGGGCGGTGTCCGCGTCCGCGAGGATGCGCCGGGCCAGCGGCAGCAGTGCCTCGCCGGCATCGGTGAGCGTGATGTTCCCGCGCGCCCGCAGGAACAGATCCGCGCCCAACTCCCGCTCCAGCGCCTTGATCTGCTGGGAGAGGGACGGCTGCGCGACGTGCGTCAGCTCGGCGGCCCGGGTGAAGTGCCGGGTCTCCGCGACGGCCACGAAGTACTGGAGCTGCTGGAACTGCATGGACCCACGATAGGCCACCTCTATGGAAACGAGCCGTTCCATGTCTTGGACCGATCGGACTGCCCCGGCCTACCGTCTTGACCCATGGCTCTGGCAACGCGGACGGACCGACGGCCGTCCATGGCGCGCACCGTGTGGGACAGCTCCGTCGGCAAGAAGACCGTGATGGCCGTCAGCGGCCTGATCATGCTGCTCTACCTGGTCGCCCACATGATCGGGAACCTCAAGATCTACTTCGGCGCGGGCGAGTTCGACCACTACGCCCACTGGCTGCGCACGATCGGCGAGCCCGTCATGCACGAGGAGTGGACGCTCTGGCTCGTCCGCGCGGTGCTGGTCGCCGCCGTGGTCGCGCACGCCGTCTCCGCCTACCAGCTCAGCCGCCGCGACATCAAGGCCCGCCCGACCCGGTACGTCCACGCCAAGCCGCGGTCGAGCTACGCCACGCGCACCATGCGCTGGGGCGGCGTCATCCTCGGCCTGTTCATCGTCTGGCACCTGCTCGACCTGACCACCGGCACCGTGCACCCCGGCGGCTTCCAGCAGGGCCACCCGTACAACAACGTCGTGGACACCTTCTCCACCTGGTACGGCGACGTCGTCTACATCGTCGCCATGCTCGCGCTCGGCCTGCACATCCGGCACGGCTTCTGGAGCGCCGCCCAGACCCTCGGCGCCGGCAGCCGCGCCCGCGACCGCGCCCTGAAGACCGTCGCCAACGTCCTCGCACTGCTGCTCACGGCCGGCTTCATCGCCGTGCCGGTGGGCGTCATGACCGGAGTGGTGAGCTGAAATGACCCTCGCGTACACGCACTTCACCACCGGCGACCCGGTCGCCGACACCAAGGCACCCGACGGCCCCGTCGCCGAACGGTGGGACACCCGCCGCTTCGAGGCGAAGCTCGTCAACCCGGCCAACCGCCGCAAGCGCACCGTGATCGTCGTGGGGACCGGCCTAGCGGGCGGCTCCGCGGGCGCCACGCTGGCCGAACAGGGCTACCACGTCGTCCAGTTCTGCTACCAGGACTCCCCGCGCCGCGCCCACTCGATCGCCGCGCAGGGCGGCATCAACGCGGCGAAGAACTACCGCAACGACGGCGACTCCGTGCACCGCCTCTTCTACGACACCGTCAAGGGCGGCGACTTCCGCGCGCGCGAGTCCAACGTCCACCGCCTCGCCCAGATCTCGGTCGAGATCATCGACCAGTGCGTCGCCCAGGGCGTGCCGTTCGCCCGCGAGTACGGCGGCCTGCTCGACACCCGCTCCTTCGGCGGCGTCCAGGTCTCCCGCACCTTCTACGCCCGCGGCCAGACCGGACAGCAACTCCTGCTCGGCGCCTACCAGGCACTGTCCCGGCAGATCGCCGCCGGGAACGTGGAGATGCACCCGCGGACCGAGATGCTCGACCTGATCGTCGTCGACGGCACGGCCCGCGGCATCGTCGCCCGCGACCTGGTCACCGGCCGGATCGACACGTACTACGCGGACGCCGTCGTCCTCGCCAGCGGCGGCTACGGCAACGTCTTCCGCCTCTCGACGAACGCCGTGAACTCCAACGCCACCGCCGTCTGGCGGGCCCACCGGCGCGGCGCCTACTTCGCCAACCCCTGCTTCACCCAGATCCACCCCACCTGCATTCCGCGCACCGGCGACCACCAGTCGAAGCTGACGCTGATGAGCGAGTCGCTGCGCAACGACGGCCGCATCTGGGTGCCGAAGGCGCACGGCGACACCCGCCCGCCCAACGAGATCCCCGAGGACGAGCGCGACTACTACCTGGAGCGCGCCTACCCCTCCTTCGGCAACCTCGTGCCCCGCGACATCGCCTCCCGCGCCGCGAAGAACGTCTGCGACGAGGGCAGGGGAGTGGGCCCCGGCGGCCAGGGCGTCTACCTCGACTTCGCCGACGCCATCCGCCGGATGGGCCGCGCCGGGGTCGAGGAGAAGTACGGCAACCTCTTCGACATGTACGCCCGGATCACCGCCGAGGACCCGTACAGCGTGCCCATGCGGATCTACCCCGCCGTGCACTACACGATGGGCGGACTCTGGGTCGACTACGACCTCCAGACCACCGTGCCCGGACTGTTCGCGATCGGCGAGGCCAACTTCTCCGACCACGGGGCGAACCGCCTCGGCGCCTCCGCCCTGATGCAGGGGCTCGCCGACGGCTACTTCGTCCTGCCCGCGACGATCAACGACTACCTCGCACGCACCCCGCACCGCGACGAGGTGACCGACGAGCACCCCGCCGTCCAGGAGGTGCTCGCCGACACCGAGGACCGGCTGCGGCTGCTGCTCGCCGTCGACGGCGACCGCAGCCCCGACTCCTTCCACCGCGAACTCGGCGACGTCATGTGGGAGTTCTGCGGCATGGCGCGCACCGAGAGCGGACTGCGCAAGGCCCTGGAGCGCATCCCGCAGATCCGCGGCGAGTTCTGGCGGCGCGTCAAGGTCCCCGGCACCGGGGAGGAGTTCAACCAGTCCCTGGAGAAGGCCAACCGGATCGTCGACTACCTGGAGCTCGCCGAGCTGATGTGCCTCGACGCGCTGCACCGGTCGGAGTCCTGCGGCGGGCACTTCCGCGAGGAGTCCCAGACCCCCGAGGGCGAGGCGGCCCGCCGCGACGAGGAGTTCTCCTACGCCGCCGCCTGGGAGTTCACCGGCACCGGCAGCGCGCCCGTCCTGCACAAGGAAGACCTCGTCTTCGAGTACGTCCACCCCACCCAGCGGAGCTACGCATGAAGCTCACCCTGCGCGTCTGGCGGCAGAAGAACGCCGCCGCCGACGGAGCGATGTCCACGTACGAGGTGGACGGCATCTCGCCCGACATGTCCTTCCTGGAGATGCTCGACACCCTCAACGAGGAACTCCTCCTCGCCGGCGACGACCCCGTCGCCTTCGACCACGACTGCCGCGAGGGCATCTGCGGCGCGTGCAGCCTCGTCGTCAACGGCGACGCGCACGGACCCGAACGCACCACCACCTGCCAGCTCCACATGCGGTCCTTCCGGGACGGCGACACGATCGACGTCGAGCCCTGGCGGGCCGCCGCCTTCCCCGTCGTGAAGGACCTCGTCGTCGACCGGTCCGCCTTCGACCGGATCATCCAGGCCGGCGGCTACATCACCGCGCCGACCGGCGCCGCCCCCGAGGCACACGCCACGGCCGTGCCCAAGCCCGACGCCGACCTCGCCTTCGAGCACGCCGAGTGCATCGGCTGCGGCGCCTGCGTCGCGGCCTGCCCCAACGGCGCCGCCATGCTGTTCACCTCCGCCAAGGTCAACCACCTCAACGTGCTTCCGCAGGGCTCTCCCGAACGCGAGACGCGGGTGCTCGACATGGTGGCGCGGATGGACGAGGAGGGCTTCGGCGGCTGCACCCTGGCCGGTGAGTGCGCCACCGCGTGCCCCAAGGGCATCCCGCTGTTCTCCATCACCGCGATGAACAAGGAGTGGCTGCGCGCCACCCGCGCATCGGGCCGGCGGTAGCCCCCACGTCGTTCGCCGAAGGGTGCGGACGGGCGGGACCGGGTGTGGTGCTCAACGCCCCGGTCCCGTCTCGCTTCCCCGTGCCGCCGGGGACGCCCCTGCCATTCAGCAACCCCACATCCGCCCTCCTGGCACTGGTCACGCGCACGCCAACCGGCATCGGAAGAACAGGAACGCGCGGGCCGCACCGATCCGGCCCGCCGCCCCCGGCCTCTCGGCTCCGCCCGAGCGGGGGCCCTCCGCCCAGCGGCCCGCGACCAGGAGAGTGCCATGACCGGCGTTCCCACCCTCGACACCCCCGCCCCGCCCGTCACCCCCGCCCGCTACACCGTCTCCCTGGCCCGCGACGAGGCCGACGTCCGGGCCGCGCAGCGGCTGCGCCACGACGTCTTCGCCGGGGAGATGGGCGCCCTGCTGACCACGGCCGAGCCCGGCCTCGACATCGACGCCTTCGACGCCTACTGCGACCACCTGCTGGTGCGCGACACGGTGACCGGCCAGGTCGTCGGCACCTACCGGCTGCTGCCGCCCGAGCGCGCCGCCGTCGCCGGACGGCTCTACGCGGAGACGGAGTTCGACCTCCGGCCGCTGTCCGCGATCCGCTCCGGCCTGGTGGAGGTGGGCCGCTCCTGCGTCCACCCCGACCACCGCGACGGCGCGGTCATCGGGCTCATCTGGGCCGGTCTCGCCCGCTACATGGCGGACGGGGGCCACGCGTGGCTCGCCGGCTGCTGCTCCGTCCCGCTCGCCGACGGAGGTGCCCTCGCCGCGGGCACCTGGGACCGGGTGCGGGACAGGCACCTGGCCCCCGAGGAGTACCTGGTGCGCCCGCTGCGCCCCTGGACCCCCGCGGCGCCCGCCCGCCCCGGGCGCACCGAACTGCCCCCGCTGCTGCGCGGCTACCTGCGCCTGGGCGCCTGGGTGTGCGGGGAGCCCGCGCTCGACGCGGAGTTCGGCGTCGCGGACCTGTACGTCCTGCTCTCCATGCGCCGGGTGAACCCGCGCTACCTCCGGCACTTCCTCTCCCTCGTCCCCGCGTGATGGGCGCGCCCCCGCACACCGCCCCCGGTGCCGGTCCGCCCCCCGGCCGCCCGGGGCGTACCGCACCGGCCCCCCATCCCGCTCCGGCCCCCCATCCCGCAGCGGCCCCACGGCCCGGGATGCGCGACGCCCGGGCGTCCGGAGTCCGGCCCGGCGCACTCCCCGCCGCCCCGCCGGCCGGGGCCTGGCTGCCCGCGGCGCCCTGCTCCGCCCGCCGGTGCGTGGACCCCGTCCGGCCCCGGGCCGGCCTGCCGCGGTCCGTGCTGCGGCTCGCCGCCCTCCTGCTCACGGTCCTGGCCGGGGTGCTGCTCGCGCCGGTCGCGGGCCGGCTGGGCGCGGCCCGGCGGGACCGGTGGATTCGCCGCTGGTGCCTGCTCGTACCGCGCGCGGCCGGGGTCCGTGCCCGCATCCGCGGCGGCGCGCCCCCTGCCGGCCCGCTGCTGATGGTGTCCAACCACGTCTCGTGGCTGGACATCCCGCTGCTCGCCGCCGTCCGCCCGGCGCGGATGCTGGCCAAGTCCGAGATCCGCGGCTGGCCCGTCGCCGGCGCGGTCGCGGCGCGGGGCGGCACCCTGTTCGTCGACCGCGCCCGGCTGCGCGCCCTGCCGGGCACGGTGGAGCGGATCGCCGAGGCGCTGCGCCGCGGCGGCGCGGTCGCCGCCTTCCCGGAGGGCAGCACGTGGTGCGGCCGGGCCCAGGGCCGCTACCGCCGGGCCGTCTTCCAGGCCGCGCTGGACGCCGGGGCCCGGGTCCAGCCGCTGCGCATCCGCTACCGGCTGGCCGACGGCACGACGAGCACCGCGCCGGCCTTCGTCGGCGACGACGCGCTGATCGGCTCGCTCTGGCGGGTCGTGTCGTCCCGCGGGCTGATCGCCGAGGTCGACCTGCTCCCCGCGCTGCCGGCCGGCCGGTACCCGGACCGGCGTGCCCTGGCCGCCGCGGCCCAGGCCGTCCCGCCCGGCGCCGGCTCGCCGCCGCATCCCTGAGCCGCCGCCCCGTACCGGTCGCCGCCGCACGCGCCGCACGCGCCGGACCGCCCGTCCGGCCCGCCGCCGCACCCGGGTGCCGGTCCCGCGTCGGCTCGCCGCCCCCTGACGCCCCGGCCCGGTCGCAGGGGCCCGGCGGGCCGTCCGCGCCGTTGGTACGCGTCGGCGACCGGCGGAGACAGCGGTGCGGGACCGGCCGGAGCGGTGCCGGCGCCCGGGGCGCGGCCCGGTGGGCGGCCCGGGGCCGGGGGAGTCGCGGTTCTGGCGCCCCGGGAGCGACGGCACCCCTCCGGCCGGTCCCGCTCCTGCCGGGCCGTCCGCCGGGCCCGAGGACCGGGCGGTGAGGTCGACGCCCCGCCGGCCGAGCCGGCCGCGGAACCGGTCCGGCCCGCCGCCGGGCACCCGCGCGCGGCGGCGGCGCGAGCCGGCCCATGCGAAGGGGCGTCCGTCCCGGCGGCAGGTCCGCCGGCCCTACCCAGCGGCGTGTACGGCCCGCGCGAGGTAGGGCGCCGTCCTGCCCTCGCCGGAGCGGGCCACCAGCGCGGGGGGACCGGCGGCCACGATCCGGCCGCCCTCCTCGCCGCCCCCGGGGCCCAGGTCGATCACCCAGTCCGCGCCCGCCACCACCGCCATGTCGTGCTCGACGACCACGACGGTGTGACCGGCGTCCACCAGACCGTGCAGCTGCCGCATCAGCACCTCGACATCGGCCGGATGCAGACCCGTCGTCGGCTCGTCGAGCAGATAGAGGGTGTGACCGCGGCGGGTGCGCTGCAACTCGGACGCCAGCTTGATGCGCTGGGCCTCGCCGCCCGACAACTCCGTGGCGGGCTGGCCGAGCCGCAGGTACCCCAGCCCCACCTCGGCGAGGGTGGCGAGGCTGCGCGAGACCGACGGGGTGCCGGCGTCGGCGAAGAACCCGGCCGCGGCCTCGACGGTGAGGTCGAGGACCTCCGCGATGGTCAGCCCCCGGTAGGTCACCTCGAGCGTCCGCGGGTTGTAGCGCGCGCCCGCGCAGTCCGGGCAGGGGGCGTAGGTGCTGGGCAGGAAGAGCAGTTCCACGCTGACGAAGCCCTCGCCCTGGCAGGTCTCGCAGCGCCCGCCTGCCACGTTGAAGGAGAAGCGCCCCACGCCGTACCCGCGCGCCCGGGCGTCCTCGGTGTCGGCGAACAGCCGGCGCACGGCGTCGAACAGGCCGGTGTAGGTGGCCAGATTGGACCGGGGGGTGCGGCCGATGGGGCGCTGGTCGACGCCGACGAGCCGTCCCACGCCCGGCAGGTCCTGCGTCACCGCGCCGATCAGCGTCGACTTGCCGGACCCGGAGACACCGGTGACGGCGGTCAGCACGCCGAGCGGGAACTCGGCGGTGACACCCCGCAGGTTGTGCCGGGTGACGGGGCCCACCGTCAGCCGGCCGCGGGGCTCGCGCACCGGGCGGGCCGGGGCGGGGGAGCGGCCGAAGAGGTAGCGCGCCGTCGCCGACCCGGGCACGGACTCCAGGGCGGCGACCGGGCCGCTGTGCAGGACGCGTCCGCCGTGCTCGCCCGCCTCCGGACCCACGTCCACGAGCCAGTCGGCGGCCCGCACCACGTCGAGGTCGTGCTCCACCACGAACACCGAGTTGCCCGCGCCCTTGAGCCGCTCCAGCACGGTGAGCAGCGCCTGCGTGTCGGCCGGGTGCAGTCCCGCGGACGGCTCGTCGAGCACGTACACCACGCCGAACAGGCCGGACCGCAGCTGGGTGGCCAGGCGCAGCCGCTGGAGCTCGCCGGCCGAGAGGGTGGGCGTCGCCCGGTCGAGGCTCAGGTAGCCGAGGCCGAGTTCGGCCACCGGGGCGATGCGTGCGGTGAGGTCCTCGGTCAGGACCCGGGCGGTCTCGGTGCCGGCGGGGAGGGACCTGGCGAGCTCCGTCAGCGGCAGCGCGGCCAGTTCGGCGATCGTGCGGCCTCCTACCGTCACCGCGGTCGCCTCGGCCCGCAGCCTGCTGCCCCCGCACAGCGGACAGGGCTCGGCGGACAGGAAGCGCTCGGCCTTCGCCCGGAGCGTGGGGCTCTTGGTGTCGGAGAAGGTCTTCAGGACGTAGCGCCGCGCGCTGGTGTACGTGCCCCGGTAGGGGCGCTGGATGCGTTCCGCGTCCCGCACCGGGTGCACGGTGACCACCGGCTGCTCGTCCGTGAACAGGATCCACTCCCGGTCCTCGGCGGGCAGCTCGCGCCACGGTCGGTCCACGTCGTGGCCGAGGGCGGCGAGGACGTCCCGCAGGTTCTTCCCCTGCCAGGCGCCCGGCCAGGCGGCGATCGCGCCCTCGCGGATCGACAGGGACGGGTCGGGGACGAGCAGGTCCTCGCCGGTCCGGTGCACCTGCCCCAGGCCGTGGCACTCCGGGCAGGCGCCGGCCGCGGTGTTCGGCGAGAAGGCGTCCGAGTCGAGACGTTCGGCCCCCGGCGGATAGTCGCCCGCCCGGGAGAACAGCATCCGCAGCGAGTTCGACAGGTTGGTGACCGTGCCCACCGACGAACGGGAGGTGGGCGCCGCCCGGCGCTGCTGGAGGGAGACGGCCGGCGGCAGCCCGGTGATCTCGCCGACCTTCGGTGCGCCGACCTGGTGGATGAGCCGCCGCGCGTACGGCGCGACCGATTCGAAGTACCGGCGCTGCGCCTCGGCGTAGATCGTCCCGAAGGCCAGGGACGACTTGCCGGACCCGGACACCCCGGTGAACACGGCCAGCACGTCCCGCGGGATGTCGACGTCCACGCTCCGGAGGTTGTGCTCCCGGGCGCCGCGGACGCGGACGAGGGGATCGTGCGGGCTGCCGTGGGGGCTGGGCATCGGCGGGGCTCCTGCGCCCGGCGCCGGGGCGCGGGGTCGCCGGACCGGGCCTCGGTCGGGGCGGGGAAGACCCCGGCGGTCGCGGCGGGGCAACCCCGCGGGCTTCGGGGGGCAAACCCCACCATCCTAGGCGGGGCCGGGTCCCGCGACCCGGGCCGGTCGCCGGGCGGCGGCCGGTCGCGGCCCCGTGCGCGGACACGGGCGCGGCCCGGTGCGCGCCCGCGGCCCTCCGCGCCCGGGGCGGCGTGGCGCGGTTCGCCCGGGGAGGCCGTCCGGGGCTGCGCGGGCGCCCCGCTCTCGGTCCCCGGCCGCTCGGTCTCACCGCCGGTCCCGGCCCCGTCCCCGCTCCGCCCGGGCCACGGAGCGGCGGGGGCCCGGGCGGCGGATCAGGACGGTGCCGACTCCAGGTCCAGCAACTGCCGCTTGCGCTCCAGCCCTCCGGCATAGCCGGTGAGCGCCCCGTTCGCGCCGATCACCCGGTGGCAGGGCCGGACGATCAGCAGGGGGTTCGCGCCGATCGCCGTACCGACGGCCCGCACGGCCGCCGGGGACGCGCCGATCCGGGCGGTGATCTCCCCGTAGCTGAGCGTGGTCCCGTACGGGATGTCCTCCAGGGCCTTCCAGACCCGCCGGCGGAAGTCGGTGCCACCGGGCACGAATTCCAGGTCGAAGGCGCTCCGCCGGCCCGCGAAGTACGAGCCGAGCTGGGCCTCGATCTCCCCGAAGGCGTCCGGGGCGGCCCGCCAGTCCGGCCGGACCTCGGCGCCGTTCTTCTGGCCGGGCAGCGACACCGCGGCGAGCGCGGTGCCGCCCGGCGCGGTGGGGGAGGGCTCGCCCACCAGCAGCAGCGGCCCGAGCGGGCTGTCCATCGTCGTGTAGACCGTCGTCATCGGTCCGGTTCCTTTCCCGGGTCCCAGCGGTGTGCACCCTCAACCCTGCCGTGCGCCGGGCGCCGCGTCCGGCGGGATTCGGACATCGCGCCGGACTCCCGCCCGGCGCGCCGGCGGACCGTGGGGCAGTGGCCGGGCGCGGCCCCGGATTCCGGCTCTGCGGTAGCGCCGCGGCTCGTCCGGGCCCACGATCGAAGACGACCGGCCCCACCGACGCACGCGACCGCGACCCGTACCGAGGACCACCCACGACCGCCGCGACCGCGGCACCGCCCAGGAGTCTTCTCATGGTCTGGATCCCGCAGATCACCGATCTCGTCGAGCGGCTCGGCGCCGCCGACCTCGCCGACGCGCTGCGCGACCCCGCGTCCGCCACCGTACCGGTCGCCCTCGACGACCCGGAGGCGGGCCGGATCAGCGGCGTGGGCGTGCTCGCCGCCTGGCTGGAGGTGCAGGACGCCTGGCGGGCCGAGCACAAGGTCGACATCGAGGAGGTCGCCACCACCATCGGCGGGCGACGCGCCGTGGGCGAATGGATCGTGCACCTGGAGGGGCCGGACGGCGAGCGTGCGGGGCTGCCCGTGGCCGCCGCCGTCGACCCCGCGTCCAAGCTGCCGGTGCGCATCCACCACTCCCGCCGTCCCCTGCTGGGCCGGCACGTGGTGCGCCGCCCGATGCTGCGGCCCGACCCGGCGGCCCACGCCTCCGACGTGGTGGGTGCCTACACGGCCGCCCTGGACGCCGGTGACACCGCGGCCGTCGTCGCCGTGTTCGAGCCGGACGGCACCTTCCGCGGCCCCTCCGAGGAGACGTATCACCACGCCGGCCCCGAGGAGCTGACCGCGCTGTACGACGGCCTCTTCGCCGCGGGCGGCGGAATCCCGCTCAAGCTGTGCACGGTCACCGAGGACGGCACCCGCAGCGCCTTCGAGTACATCTGCGACCGCTGGGGCGACTGCGACCTGCCACCGCAGCCCGGACTCGCGGTCTGCTCGCGCGGCGGCGACGGCCTGATCGCGTCGGCCCGGATGTACGACGACGTCGAAGGGCCCGCGGAGTAGGCCTGCGCCGCGCTGTCCGCGGGCAGGGAACAGTCCTCGCACTCTCCTCACCCCACCGCCGGCGAAAGCAGGAATGAGCATGCAGTACGCGAAGCTCGGTTCGACGGGTCTGGACGTCTCCCGGATCTGCCTGGGCTGCATGAGTTTCGGTCTCCCCGACCGCGGAACGCACACCTGGACCCTCGACGAGGACGCCTCGCGTCCCCTGATCCGGCAGGCGCTGGAGGCCGGGATCACCTTCTTCGACACCGCCAACGTCTACTCCGACGGCACCAGCGAGGAGATCGTCGGCCGGGCGCTCGCCGCGTACGCGCGCCGCGACGAGATCGTGATCGCCAGCAAGGTGAACGGCGCGATGCACGAGGGACCCAACGGACGCGGACTGTCCCGCAAGGCGATCATGACCGAGATCGACAACAGCCTGCGCCGCCTCGGCACCGACCACGTCGACCTCTACCAGATCCACCGCTTCGACCACGCGACCCCCGTCGAGGAGACGATGGAGGCCCTGCACGACGTGGTGAAGGCGGGCAAGGCGCGCTACATCGGGGCGAGTTCGATGTACGCCTGGGAGTTCTCCAAGATGCAGTACACCGCGGCGCTGCACGGCTGGACCCGGTTCGTCTCCATGCAGAACCACTACAACCTCCTCTACCGCGAGGAGGAGCGCGAGATGCTGCCGCTCTGCGCCGACCAGGGCGTCGGCGTGCTCCCGTGGAGCCCGCTGGCCCGCGGCCGGCTCACCCGCGACGCGGACACCGCCACCGAACGGAGCCGCACCGACGACTTCGGCCGCAGGCTCTACCCGGAGGGCGACCGCGAGATCGTGGACGCCGTCGCGCGCATCGCCGCGGCACGCGGGGTGCCGCGGGCCCGGATCGCGCTCGCCTGGCTGCTGCGGCAGGGCACGGTCACCGCGCCCGTCGTCGGGGCCACGCGGGCCCCGCACATCGAGGACGCGGTCGCCGCGCTCGACGTCGACCTCACCGACAAGGAGGCCGAGGAACTGGAGCGCTCCTACACGGCGCGGGCGATCGCCGGCCACTGACCCCGCCCCGCGACGGGGCGGGAGCGCTCCCGCGGGGGCGGGACCGGGATCGTGCGCCGACCCCGCGGATTCCACATTTCCTTTCTCGCGGGGCCGGGCTGACATTTGGTCAATATCCCGGCCCCGCACCGCATTAGGAGAAATTCCGGGTTCGCTTGTTCCGGATAGCCGCGTTGTGCAAAAGTGGGGCTTCGTCGGCGTGCGAATCATGTTCGCACGCCGTTGCGCGCGTATGGGGGCGCCCGTTCTCCCTGGTCCGCGAGGACCTTCCGGGGGTGCGGTGTGCGGTGAGCCCCTCCGGGCCGGATCGCCCGGCCCCGCCGGAGAAACCGCGCTCCGCGCGGGCGGGATCGGTGACGCGGTGTCTCGGAAGGAAAAGCGGACGTGAATGACGGAACGCCGTCCTCCTCCCGTGACCACGGGCCTTTCCCCGACGTCGTCCCGGACGCCCGGCTCGCCGACGAGGTGCGCAGGAGTCCCGGGGGAACGCCGGCGAGCCGGCCCGTCGGCGAACTCCTCGACCGCCACTGGGAATCGGTCTTCAGCTATGCGCGGCTGTGCACCGACGGCGTCGGCCCGGCCGGCATGCTCACCACGGCCGCCTTCACGCGCCTGTTCGGCGACTGCCTGCACGAGGGCGGCCCCGACGCGGCGTGGCGGCCCCATCTGCTCGTCACCGTACGGCGGATGGCCGGCGAGTGGCTCACGGACGGCCGGCGCGACCTGCTGTCCCCCGCTCTGCGCGCCGACGTCGAGGGCGCGGACGGTCCGCGGGCCGATGCGCTGCTCCCGCCGGAGGGCAGGCGACTGCTGGCCCGGGCCTTCCAGCGGCTGCCCGAACCGGCCCGGTGCCTGCTGTGGCACGGGGAGACCGAGGGTGAGCGGCTGGCCGTGCCCGCCGCCCTGCTGGGACTGCCCGTCGCGGAGGCGCCGGCCGAACTGCGCCGCGCCCGCGAGCGGCTGCGCGACACCTGCCTGGAACTCCACCTCGAACTTGCCCCCGACGGGGAGTGCCGCCGCTACCACCGCATCCTGGACGTCTCGGTGCGACGCGGCGGCGGAGACCTCGATCCCGACCTGCGCGCCCACATGGCCCGGTGCGGGCACTGCCGTACCACCGCCGACCAGCTGAACCGGTTCAACGGCCCGCTCGCCGTGCCGCTCGCCGAAGCGGTCCTCGGCTGGGGTGCCCGCCCCTACGCGGCGTCCCGCCGGCCCCGGACCGCAGCCGCCCCCGCCGCACCGCCCGCACCGGCTCCGCCGGCCGCGACCGCCCCCGCCGCACCGGCCGCCCCCGCCGCACCGGCTCCGCCGGCCGGGACCGCCGCCGGCCGGGACGGGCAGCGGCTCGCGGGCCGCCCCGGCCCGCCCCCGGGCGCGGTCCGGGACGTCGGCGGGGACGGGACGGCCCCCGCCCGGGAGTCCATCGTGGAGTTCGATCCCCGGTCCGGACCGCTGCTCCCGCCCGTGCCCCCGCGTCCCCCGGGGCCGCCGCCGGGCCCGCTCCCGCCCGTGGCGGCCCCGCCCGGAGCCGCCCGCGAGCGCTCCGGCGCGCCCGCGGACCGCGGCACCGCCGGCACCCCGTCCCGGCGCCGGGCTCCGGCGCGGGCGGGCCGCGGACGGTCCTCCCGCCGGGGCGCGCGGCCCTCGACCGCCGGCGGCCGGTCCTCGCGCCGGGCCGCCCCGCGCAAGGGGACCCGGCGCGCCCCGAGCCGTCGCACCATGACGCTGGCCGCGCTGGGCGTCGGCGCGCTGATCCTCGTCCCGCTGGTGGTGTGGGCCGTCGGCAAGGGCTTCGACGGCGGGGACGGCACGGCAGGTGGCACGGGTGCCCGGGGCACCCCCCGTCCGCACGGCGGGGCGTCCCGGACCGGGGACGAGGGCCGGGCGGACGGCGATCTGCTGCGCAACACCGCGACCGGCCTGTGTGCCGGCACCGCCGCGGCGAAGGCCGCCGAGGGCGTGGAGACCCGCCTGGTCCCGTGTGCCGGGCGGACCGCGCTGACCCTGGTTCACGAACGCGACGGTCAACTGCGCACCGCCACCGGGCCGCGGCTGTGTCTCGACTCCCGCCTGGGCTACGTGATCCGGCTGGCGCGCTGTCCGGCGGCGTCCGCCCCCGCCGCCGAGAACGTCCGCTACGACCTCGCCTCCGGGGGCCGGCTGGTGGCGCGCCGGGACCCGGACCTGGTCCTCGTGCCGGCGGCACCGGACGGCGCGTCCTCGCTCGTCCTCAAGCCGCTCGACGACGACGATCGGGTGCAGCGCTGGACCTTCGTTCCGGCGTCCTCCGTGCCGCGCACCCACCTCGTCGACTGGGGTTCCGCCTCGGGCGGGCCGCCAACGCCGTCCGCGACGCGCCCCGGCCGCTGACGAGCCGCGGGACCGCCGCCGGCGCGGGGCCACCGGGGGGACGGGCGACCTCGCGCCCGGCCCGCCGGCGCGGTGCTCAGGTGCCGTCGCCGACCCGTACCGCCGTGAGGCGGACCGACGAGGAGTTGCCGGACAGCGGAACCTCGCCCTGCGTCCACTTCACCGTGAGGGAGTCCTTCTCGTCGGGCGGGGTGACGACGAGGGAGGCGGGGGTGGCCGTGTGGGCGCCGCTGATCTGCGGGTTGGAGAAGGACAGGCCCGCCCAGGCGCTCTGTCCGGGGGCCAGCTTCACGGTCGTCACCGAGTCCTTGGACCGCGTCGGGTCCGGGCCGAGCTGCTTGCCGGACGCGTCGACGAACGCCGCCCCCGGGTAGCCGCGCACGGTGCAGGTGTGCCCGGACCTGTTGGTCAGCACGATGGGGAAGTTCTCCTGTCCCGCCCCCGGGTTGTTGCGGCCGACCGCGGCACGCAGCTCCGACGTGTGGCAGCGGGCGTTTGCGGTCGACGCGTTCCCCGAGGAGGCGGTCGCGGAGGCCGAGGCGGCGTCGGTCGGCGTGCCCGCCGGGGTGCCGTCCGGGGCGTCGCTCGCCGTCGGGTCGGAGGAGGCGGAGGACCCGGTCTCCCGCCCGGTGTCGCCGGAGGCCGGTTCGGCCGTGCCCGACAGACTCGTCGGCGATCCGCCGGGGGTGTCCCCACCACAGCCGGTGAGCACGCTCAGCAGCGCGACGCCCGCGAGCAGCGCGGCCCGCCGGGCGGCGGGTGCAGCGCGGCGCGCGGCCACCGCGCCGGTCCGGTCCGTGTCCGCCGTCGCGCGCCGGAAGGTCGACATGTCACCACTCCTTGGTCTCTTCGCTCACTCCCCGTACGGGCCGCTCGCCCGTACGCACGGCGCGTTGTGCCCCGTCACTCCTCTCCGATGCACCCATGGAGCGAAAAGTTCGCGGGATCGGCCGGCGAATTCACCGGTGTGCCCCCTCGGTCCCGCCGCGGGCCCGGGGAAGCGTGTCTCAGGCCGTCACCCGGACGGAGGAGAGCACGCCGTCCACGGTCTCCCGGGTGCCGTCCTCCTGGCGGATCTGCACGTACACCTGCGGCTGCGTGGCGCCGCCCGCGGAGGTGAGCGCCGCCTCGGTGAGGGAGCCGGCCTTCCCGGGGCAGCCCTCCCAGGTCCGTATCAGCCCGTGCCAGCGCGGGCCGGAGTAGGGCCGGCTCCCGGCGAAGCGGCATCCGGAGTGCGCGAGCGCGCGGACCCGCTCGGTCACGTCGCCGTGCTCGCTGAGCCCGACGAAGGCCCCGTCGACACCGGCCGAGCCGAGGTCCTGCCACGCCGTGAGGCGGTTCGCGACGGCGAGCCCCGGTTCCGGGCCGTCCTTCAGGCCGAGCGCCCGGGGGTTCCAGCCGGAGGGGCGCACCTGCCCGGCCCAGGAGGCCGGCACCTGCGCCGAGACACGCCCCGTACGGTCCTCGACCCGGACGGTCCGCGCGCCGGTGTCCCGTGTCAGCAGGACGGCCCCGGTACCGAGCGCGCCCGCCGCCACCAGGCCCGTCGCGGCCAGGAAGGCGGTACGCCGCCTGCGGCGTACCGGCGGACGGGTCCGGCGGGCTTCCGTTCCGGCCGCCGCGGAGTCGGCCAGCCGGTCGAGTTCCGCCGCGAGCCGGCCGGCGGTCGGCCAGCGCCGCTCCCGGTCCGGCTCCATGGCACGCAGCAGCGTCCGCCCGACGCCGGCGGGCAGGTCCGGGCGCAGCCGGCCGGGCCGCTCGACCTTGCCGGGAGGGCCGGGGACCGCGCCGGTGACCAGGTGGTAGCCGAGGGCGCCCAGGCTGTACACGTCCGCGCGTGCGTCGATCCCGGAGCCGGCCTGGGCCTGCTCGGGCGGGGTGTAGCCGGCGGAACCCGCGGCCATGGTGAGGCCGGACGCCTGGGCGAGGCTCTTGGCCAGCCCGAGGTCGGCCAGCAGCACCCGCTCGGAGCCGTCGGGGGCGGTGCGCAGCAGCACGTTGGACGGCTTGATGTCGCGGTGGACGATGCCGGCCTCGTGCAGTGCGGCGGCGCTCCGGGCCGCCAGCGCGGTCAGCCGCAGCGCTTCGGCGAGGGGCAGCGGTCCGTCCTGCACCCGGTCGGCGAGCGTGCCGCCGTCCGCGTACTCCATGACGAAGTAGGGTCTGCCGTCGGGGAGTTCGCCGAGATCGTAGACCTGGATGACACGGCTGGAGTCGGCCTTGCGCAGCAGCCGCGCCTCGGCGAGGAATCTCTCCCGGACGTCCAGGTGGTCGACCCAGTTGTCGGACAGCACTTTCAGGGCCACGGTCGCGTCGAGGTCGTCGTCGTGCGCGAGCCAGACCACACCGAAACCGCCGGCACCGAGGCGCCGGTCGAGACGGTAGCGGCCGATCCGTTCCAGGGAGTGCATGCGACTATCATGCCTGGCCTCCGATCCACTCCGAGGGGAGCATCCTGTGCAGGACGCGGCGGGTACCGAGGAACTCGCGGTGCGGGCGGCCGCCGGTGACCCGGCGGCCCTGGACCAGCTGCTCCAGCGGGTCCGACCCGAGGTCGTGCGGCGGTGCGGGCGCTTTCTGCCCTGCCGGGAGGACGCCGAGGAGGCGGCGCAGGACGTGCTCCTCCAGGTGGCCCGGAAGATCGGCACGTTCGAGGGCCGCAGCCGCTTCAGCACCTGGCTCTACACGGTGGTCTCCAACTGCGCCCGGCAGAAGTACCGCGAGCTGAAGCGGCGGGCGGCGGAGCAGCCCGGGGAGATCGACGCGGGCCGGCACGTCGACCCGCGCACCACGAGCGTCATCGCCGGCTCGCGGGTCGACCTGCTGGAGGCGCTGGAGCGGTTGGAGCGGGAACACCCGCACCTGGTCGCGCCGTTGGTCTACCGCGACATCTGCCAGCTGGAGTACGCGGAGGTGGCCGAGCGGGTCGGCGTCCCGCTGGGCACGCTCAAGTCCCGTCTGCACGAGGCGCGCAGGCAGGTCCGGCCCTGGCTGGCCGACGCCTCCTGAGCGCTCGTCCGCCCGTCCGGCGTAGGCCCGCCGCGCCGCCCCGTGCCCCTTCTGCGTCCCGTGCCCGCCGCCCGTCCGTGTTCCGCGCACCCCGCGGGCGGAGGGGATGCCGGGCGGCCCGGTCCGCCGGGGAGGAGCGGAGCAGCACGCCGCCCCGGCCGGGGCGGGCCCCGGCGGGGGGCTCGGGGACACCGCGAGGGGGTACTCCCGCGAGCGGGCGCGGACCACGCGGGCGTCGCGATCGTCCGGCCGTCGCCGCGCCTTCTCGCCGGAGCCGCGCGCCGCGCGGCGGAAAGCGGGCCGCGTCCGGTCCGGAGCCGCACCCGGCCGGAGGGCCGTGCCCCCGGCGAGGGCGGCTTCGGACGTCGCGCGGGCCGGCGCGGAGGCTCAGTCCGCGTCCTCCAGCCGGAATCCGAGCTTCAGGCCGACCTGGTAGTGCTCGACCCGTCCGTTCTCGATCTGCCCCCTGACCTGGGTGACCTCGAACCAGTCCAGGTTGCGCAGGGTCTGCGAGGCCCGGGTGACCCCGTTGCGGATGGCCTGGTCGATGCCCTCGTGCGAGGTTCCGACGATCTCGGTGACCCGGTAGGTGTGGTCGGACATGCGGCTGCTCCTCTCCGCCGTGGCGGGAGTGCCAGGCGTCATTCCACCGTGCCCCAGTCGGTCACACCGCGCGAGACGGCGGGGTGCCCTGGGTGACGGGGCGGCGGCCCGGGCCCTTGACGGACCTTATTGGTCCATACCAAAATCCACACACCCGTACGAGTGACGCCACTCGTCCCCCCACGCCGGGCCCCTCACCCCTGTCCGCAAGACAGAACTGGACCCCTCGTGAAACGTCGTCTGCTCGCCGTCGCCTGCGTCAGCGCCTCCCTGCTCACCGCGTGCGGCTCGCTGCCGGACGGCGGCCCGTCACGGAAGACCGTCACGGTGTGGCTGATGAAGGACAGCGCCTCCAAGGACTTCCTCAGGCGCTTCACCGAGGACTTCGAGCAGAAGCACGACGCCATCCGGCTCGACGTCCGCATCCAGGAGTGGACCGGGATCGGCGACAAGGTCCAGGCGGCCCTGAAGCGGAGCGACGCGGACGCCCCCGACGTCATCGAGGTCGGCAACACGCAGGTGGCGCGGTACGTGGACGGCGGCGGACTGAGCGATCTGACGCTGGAGTCGATGCGGGACTGGGGCATGAACGACTGGCTGCCCGGTCTCGCCGAACCGGGACGGTTCGGCACCCGGCAGTTCGGCGTGCCCTGGTACGCCGCCAACCGGGTGGTCATCTACCGCAAGGACCTGTTCCGGGCCGCCGGTGTCGAGCAGCCGCCGAAGACCCGCGAGGAGTGGCTCACCGACACCGAACGCCTCAACACCGCAGGGAACCAGGGGATCTACCTGGCCGGCCAGGACTGGTACACGCTGTCCGGCTTCATCTGGGACGAGGGCGGCGACCTCGCCGAGAAGTCGCGCTCGGGGAGCTGGGCGGGCACCCTCGCGACACCGGCCGCGCTGCGCGGCATGGACTTCTACCGCCGCCTCCAGGCCCTCGGCAACGGCCCCGTGGACGCCGACGAGGAACACCCGCCGCAGGCCGGGGTGTTCGCCAAGGGCCGGGTCGCCCAGATCGTGGCGGTGCCCGGGCTCGTCCAGGCGATCGAGCGGACCAACCCCGCCCTCAAGGGCAAGCTCGGGTTCTTCCCCGTTCCCGGCAAGACCGACGGCAGGCCCGGTGCGGTGTTCACCGGCGGCTCGGACCTGGTCGTGCCGGAGAACACCGACGACCGCGACGGGGCCACTGCCGTCGTCGCGGCCCTCGCGGGCGCCAGGTGGCAGAAGGACCTCGCCCGGACGATGAACTACGTGCCCAACAAGACCTCGCTCGCCGGCGCGGTCTCGGGCGAACCCGGCGTCGCCGCCATGGCGGCGGGTGCCGCACAGGGCCGCGCCACCCCGTCCTCCCCCCAGTGGGCCGCCGTGGAGGCGGACAACCCGATCAAGGCGTGCATGACCAAGATCCTGGGCGGAGCCGACCCGGCGACGGAGGCCCGCAAGGCGTCCGACCGCATCACCCGTGTGCTGTCCGCGGACACGCCGTAGCGCGGGCCGGGGCCGCGCGGGACCGCGGCCCGTCCTCCCCTCGCCGGCCCGGTGCCGCCCGGCGCTCACGCGCGGGCGGCACCGCGGTCGCGCTACCGGGCGGCACTCAGCGACAGGGCGAAGCGCTCCTCCTCGTCCGTCCACCAGTGCGTCAGCTCGAAGCCCGCCTCGGCCAGTTCGGCGCGCACACCCTCCTCGCGGAACTTGGCCGAGATCTCGGTGCGCAGTTCCTCCCCCTCGGCGAACTCGACGACCAGGCCGAGCGCGGGGATCTTCACGGTCTGCGCGACACGGGACCGCAGCCGCATCTCGATCCACTCGTGCCCGGCGTCCCAGAGGGCGACGTGCTCGAACGCGTCGAGGTCGAAGTCCGCGCCCAGTTCCCGGTCCACGACGCTCAGCACGTTCTTGTTGAACGCGGCCGTCACCCCGGCCGCGTCGTCGTAGGCCCGGACGAGCACCGAGGGGTCCTTCACCAGGTCCGTGCCGAGCAGCAGGGTGTCCCCGGGCGCCAGCAGGGCCCGGACCGACGCCAGGAACGCGGCCCGCTCGGCCGGCAGCAGATTGCCGACGGTACCGCCGAGGAAGGCCACCAGACGCGGCCCCGGGGTGTCCGGGAGCGTCAGGGTGGCGGTGAAGTCGGCGATCAGGGCGTGGACGTCGAGCCCGGGGCGCTCCGCGCCGAGCGCCCGACCGGCCTGCGTGAGCGCGCTCCCGCTCACGTCGACCGGGACGTAGGTGTGCAGGTCCGGGAACGCGTCCAGCAGATGGCGCGTCTTCTCCGACGAGCCGGAACCCAGCTCCACCAGGGTGCGCGCGCCGCTCGCCGCGGCGATCTCGCCGGCCCGTGCCAGCAGGATCTCCCGCTCGGCACGCGTCGGGTAGTACTCGGGGAGTTCGGTGATCCTCTCGAAGAGGTCGCTGCCGTGCGCGTCGTAGAACCATTTCGGCGGCAGCGTCTTCGGCGTGCTCCCGAGGCCGTGCAGGACGTCGGCGCGCAGAGCCGCCTCGGTGGCGTCCTCGGGAAGGGTGCGGGTCAGCAGGAACGGGCTCACGTACGGGGCTCCTTGCGCTGTGCGGATGCCATGTCGTCGCTCATGTCCTTGAGCGGGGTGAGCAGCACCTCGGTGCGGCTCGCGGTGAGAAGGGTGCGGTCGGGGACCTCCCGCCACGCCGGGTCGTCGTCGTGCGGTTCGGAGGCCACGACGACGCGGCGGCCCGGCTCGGCCAGGTACCACAGGGTGTCGCCCCACGCGGTCGCGGCGATCGTCGCGCCGTCGGTGAGCAGCAGGTTGAGCCGGGAGCCGGGGGCCGCCTCGGCGACCTCCACGACCGTGTCGGCCAGCGCCTGGCCCCCGGTGTCCCCGGCGCGCAGCCGGTGCAGCACGAGCGCCCACAGGAACGCCGCGTCGCACCGGGCCTCCAGACTCAGCAGCTCCGCCGCGGGCAGGCCGGCCGCCAGCGGGGCGAGCGAGCCGGGCCAGCCGCGGACCGCGCCGTTGTGGCTGAACAGCCAGCGGTCCGCGGCGAACGGCGCCGCGGCGGCCTCGCCGTCGGAGCCCGCCACGGTCGCGTCCCGCACCGCGGCGAGCACGGCCCGGGAGCGGACCACGCGGGCCAGGTCGGCGAACGGCGCGTCGCCCCAGATCGGCCCGGTGCGCCGGTACCGGGCGGGCACCGGGTCCCCCTCGGCGTACCAGCCCACCCCGAAGCCGTCGGCGTTGACCGTCCCGTGCCGCTGCCTGCGCGGTGCCCACGACTGCCGGAACAGGCTGTGCTCGGGCTCCACGAGCAGCGCGCCGAGCCGTTCCCCGTCCCCGAGGAACGCCAGGTGGCGGCACATCAGGAGGATCCGTCGCGGGCCGTGCGGAACCCGGAGAAGATCTGCCGCCTGATCGGGTAGTCCCAGTTGCGGAACGTCCCCCGGCAGGCGACCGGGTCCACCGCGAACGAACCGCCGCGCAGCACCTTGTGGTCGGAGCCGAAGAAGACCTCCGAGTACTCCCGGTAGGGGAAGGCGACGAAACCCGGATACGGCTCCAGGTCGCTCGACGTCCATTCCCACACGTCGCCGATCAGCTGCCGCACGCCGAGCGGCGAGGCGCCCGCCGGGTAGCTGCCGGCCGGGGCCGGGCGCAGATGCCGCTGGCCGAGGTTGGCGTGGTCGGGCGTGGGGTCGGCGTCGCCCCACGGGTAGCGGGTGGAGCGGCCGGACACCGGGTCGTGCCGGGCCGCCTTCTCCCACTCCGCCTCCGTGGGCAGCCGCCGGCCCGCCCAGCGGGCGTACGCGTCGGCCTCGTACCAGCACACGTGCAGCACCGGCTCGTCCGCCGGCACGACCTCGGTGACGCCGAACCGCCGCCGCAGCCACTGCCCGCCCTCACGCCGCCAGAACAGCGGCGCCTCGATGCCGTGCGCCCGGATGTGGTCCCAGCCCCGCGGGGTCCACCAGCGCGCGTCGCCGTAGCCGCCGTCCGCGATGAACTCCTGGTAGGCGGCGTTGGTGACCGGGGTGGTGTCGATGTGGAACGCCCCGACCTCGCGCCGGTGCGCGGGCCGTTCGTTGTCCAGCGCCCACGGTTCGGTGGAGGTGCCCATCACGAACGGGCCGCCGGGCACCAGGACTTCGGACGGCCCGTCGAAGGGCGCGACGGGGGACGGGTCCGGGGCGGTGAGGGCGGCCGGCCCCCGGCGCAGCTGATGGGTAATCAGCATGGTCTCGTCGTGCTGCTGTTCGTGCTGCGCGATCATGCCGAAGGCGAAGCCGGCCTCGGTGAGGCGGCTGCCCCCGAACGCGGAGCCCTCCAGGACGTCGAGCGCCCGGCCGCGCACCTCCGCCGCGTAGCCACGGGCCTCGGCGGGAGGCAGCAGCGGCAGCGAGGGCCGCTCGGACCGCGCGTGCTCGAACGCGTCGTACAGGCCGTCGATCTCGGGCCGCAGCGCCTCCTGTCCCGCGACCGCCCGCAGCAGCCACAGCTCCTCCTGGTTGCCGATGTGGGCGAGGTCCCACACCAGCGGGGACATCAACGGCGAGTGCTGCGCGGTGAGGTCGGGGTCCTCCACGCACGAGGTGAGCAGGGCGGTGCGGTCCCGCGCGGTGACGAGCGCGTCGAGGGCGCGTTGCCGCAGCGACTCCGGATCCGTGAGCGATTCGGGGGCGGTCATGAGCTGAAGTCCTTCCCATCGAACCGGCCGGACGAGCGGCCGTCGCAGCGGGCCTCGGGCCGGGTGGCACCCCGAGCGGCGGTCCGGTTGTCGGACCGGCCGTCGTGCGAGGTCCGTTCCGAGTCGAGCAGATCGTCGGCGGGGCAGCGGCCCCGCGCCACATAGCGGTCGGTGAACTCCGCCACCGCCTCCAGGACCTCCGGGGAGGCGCCCAGCCGGGGCAGCGCCTCCACGGCCGCCGCGAAGCAGATCCCCGCCGCCTCGCGCAGCTCGGGATCGGTCATCCCGAGGCGCGCCGCGTCCCGCCACAGCGGGTTGCGGGGCGCCCGGTCCTGACCCGCCCGCTCCGCGAGCGGCTTCACCGTCCGGTAGGCGACCTCGGCCGCCACCGGGTCGTCGAAGAGGGCCGCCGCCACCGCCAGGGGCACGATCCAGCCGTCCTCGCCCGGCTGCGCGTCGATCATGCGCAGTTCGAGATGGCCGCGCGGCCGGACCGGCGGGAAGAGCGTCGTCAGGTGGTAGTCGAGGTCCTCCCGGGTCGGCGGGGCACCGGACCGGGTCCAGTCACGGAACGTCATGCCCCGCGGGACGTCCCAGGCGCCCTCGGGGGAGCGGACGCACATGACCGGGGAGTCCAGCACGTGCCGCGACCAGGCGGCCCGGGGGTCGCCGCCCAGCGGCGGGGCGTCCGTCCGCCCGGGGTCCATCGCGGTCCACAGCGACTGGCGCGTGGAGCGCCAGCCGGTGCGCCGGCCGCGTGCCATCGGCGAGTGGGCGAAGGCGGCCACCAGGACCGCGCCGAGCTGGTGCGCCAGCCACCAGCGCCGGCCGTGTCCGAGCGGCCCGGGCTCCTCGTGTCCGGCGTCCAGGCACACCTGCACGGACGCGGACGTGCACATCATGGCGCGGCCCTCGGGCCCCGTCCGGTCCAGGACGCGCTCCATGGCGTCGTACCGGGGTCGGCGGAGGTAGCGCCTCGGGGGGTTCCAGGGGTCCTGGCCGTAGCCGCTGAGGCCCAGACCGGCCGCGCGCAGCGTGGCGCGGACGGCGGCCAGATCGGCCGAGACGGAGCGGACGCACTCCATCAGGGAGGCGGCGGGAGCGGAGCTGAGCTCCAGCTGCCCGCCCGGTTCGACGGTCAGCGCCGAACTCAGCGGCACGGACCGCAGAGCGGCGTACGCCGCCGCGAGACGTTCGTGCGGTACGGGGAGCCGCGGCGCGCGCAGCTCGTGGACGAGCCATTCGACTTCCACACCGAGCAGGCGGGGCGGCCCGGTCTTGAAGCAGATGCCGTGGACGAGCGCCTCCGCCTCGGCCTCGGTGACGGTGGAGCGTCGTCGCTTCCCGCCGTCACTCAGCGATTCGGACATGTGGGGATCCTCCTGAGATTCCACCATGCCGCCGGCCCGGGGGTCCGGTGGGCCGGACCGGCACTGACCCGTCCACCCAAGACCCTCTCGGCGGTTCGCACAAGGGTGCAGATTTTGTCGCTTCCGGGACCTGAGTACACCGCTCGCGGGCCCCGAAACTCTGTTGCGCCGCAGGACCAGCATCGCTCACGATGCGTTCATGAGCACGACGGGGGAGAGCACACGGGCGGCGCTCGTGGCGCGTACGGGGGTGGCGCCCTGAGCGCCCGCCTGCGGGCGATCGCCCGGCAGACCGAGGAGATCGTGGCCTCGGGCTGCTACCGCGGGCCCGGAGGCGGCGAGGTGTCCATCGCCGCAGCCGTGGCCGCGGCGAGGTCCGGGACCCGGCTGCACGGGCCCGGCCCGGTGCCGGCTCCGGTCCCGTCGTCCGTGGGCACCTCGTTCGAGGTCACGGGGGAGAGCAGCCTGGAGGCGGCCCGCCGGCTGCGGTCCGCTGGTGCCGGGCCGGTCGCGGTGCTGAACTTCGCCTCGGCCCGCAATCCGGGCGGCGGCTACCTGAACGGCGCCCAGGCCCAGGAGGAGGCGCTGTGCCGCGCCTCCGCGCTGTACACGTGTCTGCTGCGGGCCCGGGACTTCTACGACCATCACCGCGCCCACAGGGACGCGTTCTCCACCGACCGTGTCGTCCACTCGCCGGGCGTGCCCGTCTTCCGCGACGACGGCGGCCTGCTCCTGGACGAGCCGTTCACGGCCGGATTCCTGACGGCGGCGGCCCCGAACGCGGGCGTCGTGCGGCGGACCGCCCCGGAGCGGGCGGCGCGGCTGCCCCACGCGCTCGGCGTCCGTGCCGAACGCGTCCTGGAGACCGCCGCGGCCCACGGGTACCGCCGTCTGGTGCTCGGCGCCTGGGGCTGCGGGGTCTTCCGCAACGACCCGGCGCAGGTGGCGGGCGCCTTCCGGGGGCTGCTGGCCGGAGGCCGGTTCGACGGGGTGTTCGAGCACGTCGTCTTCGGCGTCCTGGACCGCACCCGGGACCGCGCCACGTACCAGGCCTTCGCGCAGGTGTTCGCGGCGGAAGTCCGGGGTGCGTGAGGGATCGGTCGACGGTCTTCGAGGATCGCCGGCGTCGGGGATCGGCGGCTGCCGGGGCCGCCCGGCCTCCGGCAGACCGCGTGCGGCGGGTGCGGTCAGCGCCAGCCGTAGCGCTCGCGCAGCCGGTGCACGACGGAGTTGAAGCGCATCCGGTCCAGGGCGCAGGCCTCTCGCCGCATCCCCTCCTCGTGCAACCGGAGCACGCGGTCGACGGCGATCCACGAGTCCCGTCCCGTCCGGTCCCACGGCCCGCTCCCGATGGCGACCCACTCGCGCTCGCCGTCGTGCCGCTTGCTGGAGAGCTGGACCGCGAGCAGGGTGCCCTCCGCCTCCCGGGCCACCACGAGCACCGGGCGGTCCTTGCCCCGGCCGTCGTTCTCCTCGAAGGGCACCCAGGTCCAGACGATCTCGCCCGGGTCGGGGTCGCCGTCGTGCGCGGGGGAGTACTCGGTGCGCACGGAGCCGACCTCGCCCGGCTCGGCCTCGGTGGTCGCGGTGGGGCCGTAGCGGCCGGGGACGTCGTCATCGATGGAGGCAGTCATCCGGCCACGGTAGAGCCCCGCCCGAGAACCGCGCCGATCGGGTCCGCCCTCGCCGGACTTGGCGGCCCGTTCCGCCGGTGGGCGGCGGCGTGAGGGGGCGACGGGCCACGCCGCCCGGCACCGCGACCGCCCTTCACCCGGGCCCTGCCGGGGATCGCGGCGACCGGTTCCGGCCGTGCGGCCGTACCGTTCGCGGGCGCGCCGAGGCCCGGATGCCGAACGCCCACCGGACGGTCGAACTCCGGCTACCTGATCGGGAGTTGCTCGGCACTATCACGCGTCCCCGTCCGCCCCCGTCCGCCCTCGGGCCGCGCACGCGGCCGGACGGCGGGAGTCGCGCGGGGTGCCGGCACGGGCCCGAGGCGTCCCTCCGCCGCCCGCAACCGTGCCGGTGCGGCGGCCTCCGACGGACCGGCCACCGGTGACGTCGGCCAACCGGACCGGGCGGCGGGCCTGTTGCGGCGTCCGCCGACGGGGGGCCGGCCGGGACCGGGAGCAAGCCGACGGGAGGCCGGCCGGACCGGGTGCAAGCCGACGGGAGGCCGGCCGGGACCGGGTGCACTGTGCCTAGGCCGCGGGTGAGTCGGTGAGGCCGAGGGGCGGCGGCCAGTGCTCGTGCCACCGCAGGTCGTCCTCCAACTGGGCCGCCAGCGAGACGAGCAGCGGCTCGCCGGCGGCGGGGCCGAGCAGTTGCGCGCCGACCGGCAGCCCGTCGCCGACGAAACCCGCGGGCACGTTCACTCCCGGCCAGCCGAGCACGTTCCACGGCCAGGCGTACGGGCAGGCCGCGATCATCGCCCGGTCCGTGCCGATGCCGCCGAGGTCGTGCAGTGCGCCGATCCGCGGCGGGGGAGCGGCGGTCGTCGGCGTGAGGAGGACGTCGTAGGTCTCGAAGAGCGCGCCGATCCGCCGGTGCAGCACCGCCTCGGCCCGCCGGGCCGCCCGCAGCGGCGCACCCCCCAGCAGCCGGCCGAGGCGCGCGGCGTCCCGGGTGCGCCGGTCGAGCAGCTCGGGGAACGGCGCCTCGCGGACGTGCTCGGCGATCCCGGCGGTGGCGCGCGGGACGAACGCGAGCCCGATCCGCCCGTACCGGGGTTCCGCCTCCTCCACCGTGTGGCCGAGCCGGGCCAGCCGTTCCGCGAGGGCCACGACCCGTGCCCGGACGGCCGGGTCGAGGCGCGCGGGCACCGCGGTGAACGGCGGCTTCAGCGACAGCGCGATGCGCAGCCGGCCCGGGTCGCGGCCCACCGCGTCGTGGACGCGCAGCGGCGCCGGACGATGCAGGTCGCCCGCGTGGCCGCCGCTCGCCGCGTCCAGCAGCAGGGCCGCGTCCGCGACGGTGCGGGCGAGCGTTCCGTTGACCGTGATGCCGTGGAACGCCTCCGCGCGCGGCCAGGTCGAGATCCGGCCGCGTTGCGGCTTGATGCCGACCAGGTGGGTCCAGCCCGCCGGGATGCGCACGGAGCCCGCGCCGTCCGAGCCGAGCGCGGCGGGCACCAGGCCCGCGGCGACGGCCGCGGCCGAGCCCCCCGAGGAGCCGCCGGGGGTGTGACCGGTGTGCCAGGGGTTGCGGGTCGCGCCGAAGGCCGGGCCCTCGGTGAAGGGCCACTGGCCCAGCTCGCAGGTGTTGGTCTTGCCGACCACGATGGCGCCGGCCGCGCGCAGCCTGCGCACCGCCTCGCCGTCCCGCGCCACCGGCGGGTGGTCGCCCGGACACCCGAACGCCGTCGGCTCGCCCGCCACGTCCATGTCGTCCTTGACCGCCACCGGCACGCCCAGCAGCGGCCGCCGTCCGCCTCGCGCCCGCTCCCGGTCCGCCGCGTCGGCCTCGGCCAGCGCCGCCTCGGCCCGCACCAGCCGGAAGGCGTTGAGCGTGGAGCGGCCGGCCTCGATGCGCTCCAGCGCCCGCTCGACCAACTCCCGTGCGCCGACCGTGCCGTCGGCGACGGCACGCGCGCTCTCCGCCAGACCTGGTGAGCGGTCGTGAGCCATGCGGGACACCTCCGGAGACGTCGTCTACCGAACGGTAACCTCTACGCCGTCCCACCGGTACACGAGGAGCAACCCCCTTTCCGGAAGGGGTAGTTCCGTCCGCGGGGGTGTACGGAGAGGGCCCCCGGCCCGAGGCGGCGCCGGGGGCTTCTGCAAGGATGCGACGCGTCATGGTGCACCCACCGAAGCCGCCCGCCGGGCCGACGCCCGCGCAGCGACCCGTGCCCACCAGCGCCGACGTGGCGCGCCTCGCGGGGGTCTCGCGCGCGACGGTGTCGTACGTGCTGAACGACGCCCGTGCCGTCCGTATCAGCGAGCCCACCCGCCGCCGCGTCCGCGCGGCGGCCGAGGAACTCGGGTACGTCCCGCACGCCGCCGCCCGCAGTCTGCGGTCCGGGCACAGCCGCATGGTCCTGGTGCCCGCACCCGCGGCCTCGACGGGCTTCCTCTACCACCGGTTCTTCGCCGAACTCCAGGCGGCGCTCGGCCGGCTCGACTACACGGTCGTGCAGTACGGCGGCGGGGGGCTGCGCGGCGACGAGGCCGCCCGCGCCTGGGCCGAACTGCGCCCCGTCGCCGTCCTGGTCCCCGGCGGCGGACTCGGCCCGCGGGGCGTGGCGGTGCTCCGGCGGGCCGGAGTCCGTGCCGTCGTCACCCTGGGACCCGAACGCGTCGAGGGGGCCCACGCGCTGCTCATGGACCACGAGCGGGTCGGGCGCGCCGCCGGCGAGCACCTGCTGGCCCGCGGGCGGCGCGCCGTCGGCGTGGTCCTGCCCGGCGAGCCCGGCCTGGAGATCTTCTCCGCACCGCGCCTGGCCGGCGTCCGGCACGCGCTCGCCGGCTCGGGCGCGACGGTGACCGAACTGCCCCTGCCCTACGAGGAGGAGGCCGCCGCCGCGCTCGCTGGGCGCTGGCGTTCGCTCGGCCTCGACGCCGTCTTCGCCTACAACGACGAGTACGCGATGCTCCTCATGCGGGCCCTCCAGGACGAGGGCGTGAGCGTCCCCGGCCGGACCGCGGTCGTCGGCGCCGACGACCTGGTGCTCGGCCGGCTGCTGCGCCCCCGCCTGACCACCGTCCACCTCGAACTGCCCTCGGCCCGCGACCTGGCCGCACTCGTCGACCGGGCCGTCAGCGAACCCGGTCGCGGACCCCAGACGCACGACGTGCTCGGCGCCCGCGTGGTGCACCGGGCGTCGAGCTGAGCGAGCGGCCCGGCCGCTCGCCGGGCCCGTGCCCGCGCCGCCACCGCCGGGGCGCGCCCGCCGCGCGACGCAGGGCGCGAACAGACGTCACCCGGGACCGCCGCATCGCGGCCGTCCCGGGTGACGTCGTGGGGGACCGCGGTCACTCCCCGGCGGCCTGCCCGCCCTGGGCCTGAGCCGCCTGCTGCGCCGCGACCGACTTGCGGACCTCGTCCATGTCGAGCTTGCGGGCCTGCCCGATCACGTCGTCCAGGGCCTCCGCGGGCAGCGCCCCGGGCTGGGCGAAGACCGCCACCTGGTCGCGCACGATCATCAGCGTCGGGATGGACTGGATGTCGAAGGCGGCGGCCAGTTCCGGCTGCGCCTCGGTGTCGACCTTGGCGAAGACGAGGTCCGGGTTGGCCTCGGCCGCCTTCTCGTAGACCGGCGCGAACTGACGGCACGGCCCGCACCAGGACGCCCAGAAGTCGATCAGGACGAACCCGTTGTCCGTGACCGTCTGGTCGAAGTTCTCCTTGGTGAGCTCCACGGTGCTGCTCATGCGATATTCCCTCTTCCTGACGTCCGGCTCATGCCGATATGCACAACGCCACCCACCGGGGGCGTATTCCGCGCCCGTACCCGTGTGGCCACGACGCACACCACCCACGAGACTGGCTCCATGACGGAAACGGAATCCATCGCCTACGACGTCGTGGTGCTCGGTGCCGGGCCCGTGGGGGAGAACGTGGCCGACCGCGCCCGCGCGGCCGGCCTCTCCACCGCGGTCGTGGAGAGCGAACTGGTCGGCGGCGAGTGCTCGTACTGGGCGTGCATGCCCAGCAAGGCCCTGCTGCGCCCGGCCATCGCCCGCGCCGACGCCCGCCGGGTACCCGGACTCGCCCAGGCCGTGCAGGGGCCGCTGGACGCCTCCGCGGTCCTCGCCCACCGCGACTGGTTCACCTCCGACTGGACGGACGACGGCCAGATCGGCTGGCTGGACGGTATCGGAGCGGTCCTCCACCGCGGCCACGGCCGCCTCGCCGGCCCGCGCACCGTGACGGTCGACGGCCCCGACGGCACCCACACCACGCTCACCGCCCGGCACGCGGTCGCCGTGTGCACGGGCACCCGCGCCCTCCTCCCCGACCTGCCGGGACTCGATCAGGTCAAGCCGTGGACCAGCCGGGAGGCCACCAGCGCACACGCCGTGCCCGGCCGGCTCATCGTGGTCGGCGGCGGTGTGGTCGCCGCCGAGATGGCCACCGCCTGGCAGGCCCTCGGCTCCCGGGTCACCCTGCTGGTCCGCGGCAAGGGCCTGCTGCCCCGTATGGAGCCCTTCGCCGGCGAGCTGGTCGCCGAGGCGCTGACCGAGGCCGGCGCGGACGTGCGCACCGGCGTCTCCGTGACCGCGGTGACCCGGGAGGGCTCCACGGTCGTCGCCCTCACCGACACCGGGGAGCGCGTCGAGGCCGACGAGATCCTCTTCGCCACCGGCCGCGCCCCCCGCACCGACGACATCGGCCTGTCCTCCGTCGGCCTGGAGGACGGCGGGTGGCTGGAGGTCGACGACAGCCTCCGCGTCGTCGGCAGCGACTGGCTCTACGGCGTCGGCGACGTCAACCACCGCGCCCTGCTCACCCACGAGGGCAAGTACCAGGCCCGGATCGCGGGCGCGGCCATCGCCGCCCGTGCCGCGGGGGTGCCGCTGCTGGAGACCGACCCCTGGGGCGCGCACTCCGCGACCGCCGACCACGCCGCCGTCCCCCAGGTGGTGTTCACCGACCCGGAGGCGGCGGCGGTGGGCCTGTCCCTGGCGGAGGCGGAGCAGGCGGGCCACCGCGTCCGCGCCGTCGACGTCGACATGGCGTCGGTCTCCGGCGCCGGCCTCTACGCCGACGGCTACCGCGGCAAGGCCCGCATGGTCGTCGACGTCGACCGCGAGGTCGTCCTCGGGCTCACCCTCGTCGGCCCCGGCGTCGGCGAACTGATCCACTCCGCGACGATCGCCGTCGTCGGCGAGGTCCCCGTCAGCCGCCTCTGGCACGCCGTGCCGTCCTACCCGACGATCAGCGAGGTCTGGCTGCGCCTGCTGGAGGCATACCGGGACGCGTGAGCCGGGGCTACCCGCCGGCCCGGCCCCGACGGGTGCGGGCCGGCGGCCGGCCGGCGGGGCGGGTCGGGTCGACCGACGGGCCCGGCCGTCGGGGCACCGGACCGCCCCGGCCCGGCCGCCGCGCCGGGCGTCGCGTCCCGCGTCCGGCATCCCGCCTCGCCCTGAGCCGGAGGTCTCGTTCGGCGACCGGCGCCCTGCCCCGCGCCGGGCGCCGCCAGTCTGCGGCGGCGTGCTTCGCGAGGCGGGCCGGACCGCGGCGCTCCGGGTCGGTCTCCGGGCGGAGGGCGCACGGCGGAGGTGTCCGCCCCGCGCCCCGCGGGTGCTACCGCGGGAGCTCGAAGCCGAGATCCTCCGCGGCCCGTCGTGGCGTCGGCTGGCCCCACAGCTCCGCCGCCGCCCAGTTGGAGGAGAGGCTGCGCAGTTCGGCGCGGTCGAGGTACAGGGTGCCGTTCAGGTGGTCCGTCTCGTGCTGGACGATGCGGGCCGGCCAGCCGCGGAACACCTCCTCGACGGGAACGCCCCGCTCGTCCCACGCGGTCAGCCGCACCTCCGCGTGGCGGGCCACCACGGCCTGGTAGCCCGGGACGCTCAGGCAGCCCTCGAAGAAAGCCGCCCGGGCGGCGCCCACCCCCTCGTAGGAGGGGTTCACCAGCACCCGGAAGGGCTGCGGGACCCGTCCCCGGGCCGCCCGCACCTCCTCCGAGACCGGCGCCGGGTCCTCGACGACGGCCAGCCGGAGCGGCACGCCGACCTGCGGAGCGGCGAGTCCGACGCCGGGCGCCGCGTGCATCGTGGCGCGCAGGGCGGCGACGAAGCGGGCCAGCAGGCCCGGGTCCAGCTGCCCGTCGAACGGCACCGCCGTCATGCGCAGGACGGGGTCGCCGGCCCCGAAGATCGGCAACGGGCCTTCGTGGTCGAGGAGTTTCTCGACCAGGTCGCTCAGGGTGCGGGCGGCGCGGGGGTCACGTTCGGATGCCATCGCGCCAGGATGCCAAAGGGACCCGCTCCGATCGACGCGGCGCGGGGGAGTGGGGCGGCGGCTTCCCGCTGCCGGGGCCCGCAGGACGCGCGCCGCGGGCCCGGCCACCTCGGTGACCGGACCCGCACGCGCTGTTCGGCAGGACCGGACGGGACCGTCCGCGATCCTGCCCGCGGTCGGCGGTCAGCCGTGCCGGAAGTCGCCCGCCAGTGCCGAGGCGATCCGCAGGTGTGAGGCCGCCTCGGCGTGCCGTCCCTGCCGCTCCAGCGTGCGTCCCAGCATCAGGCGCGCGTAGTGCTCGACCGGGTCGATCTCCACCAGGGCGCGCAACTCGGCCTCCGCCCGCCCCAGTTGCGCCGAGTGGTAGTACGAGCGGGCCAGCAGCAGCCGGGGGCCCACCTGGTCCGGGCTCCCCTCGACCAGTCCGTCCAGCACCCGCGCCGCCGCGGCGTAGTCCTTGGCGTCGAAGAACAACTGCGCCCGCTCCCAGCGCTCCGCGGCCGTTCCGTGGTCGTAGTACGTGATGTCCACCGTCGACCTCCTTCACCGGGCCACAACCGCACTGGTTGGTTGAATATTCCACGAAAGAGGGGAGGTCAGATCCGCTCCGACTCCGCGTCGGCCCGCTCGGTGACGAGGGCCAGTACGCGCCCGGTCGTCGCGAGATCCCCGGCCGGGATTCCCGCGTACAGGCGCGCCGCGATCGCGTCGCTCTCGGCGCGGATCGCGGCGAAGAGGTGCCGTCCGCTCCCGGTCAGGGCCACCTGTCCGGCGTCCTGCTCGGTCAGCAGCCGACGCGCCGCCATCTCCCGTACGGTCGCGTGCGCCGCCGCGTCGCCGATCTTCAGTGTTCCGGTGAGCCGGTCCACGAGCCAGGCGCGCTCGACGGTCCCGCCCTGGTCGGCGACGGCCCGCAGGGCCGCCGACTGCTCGAAGGAGGTGCCGCTGCGGGCCAGTACGCGCTCCAGCGCGGCGCGGCTCGCGTAGTGGGCCAGACCGATGACCCGGCCGTCGACGGGCGGCGGAGGGGGAGCGGTGGGGGAGGCGGAGGCGGTGGGCGGAACGGGGGTGCTCATGGCTGCTCCTCGGGTGAGGTGGTGTCCGGGGCCGCCGGGACCCCGGCGCTCCGGTCGAGCGGGACGTCGAGCAGGGTGGCCAGTTCGCCGGCGAACACGCGGGCCCGTTCGCCCGAGAGGCCGCCGAGCGGCGCGAGAAGCTGCTCCAGCAGACCCTGGACCACCGTGATCGCGCGGCGCGTGACGGCGTGCCCCTCCTCGGTGAGGGACAGCCGCACCGCGCGGGGGTCGGCGGGGTCGCGTGCCCGGTCGACGAGGCCGGCGGCCTCCAGTGTCCGGGCGAGCTTGGAGACGTAGAGCGGTTCGAGGCCGGTGTGGTCGGCGAGCCGGCGCTGGCTCGGGTGCAGTCCGTCCCGGTGCATGCCGTACAGGGACGCGACGAGCGCGTACTGGGCGTGGGTCAGGCCGAGCGGGGCCACGGCGCGGTCGACGGCGACGCGCCATTTCATGGACAGGCGCCAGACCAGGAAGCCGGGCGTCGCGGGCTCGGGAGCGGACTCTGCTGAAGCCATGGAAGTACCGTACATGGCTACTATGTCCATGGCTACTGTTTTCGGGGGGCCGCACGCACGCCCGGCCGCCCGCGGGGCGGCTCCGGACGGAGGCGGGACCGGGGCCGCCGGGTCCGTCCAATGGCGTACGGGCCGGCGCCGCGGTCCCGGCCCGTTCCGCCTGTTCCGAGCCAAGTGCCCCGTGGAGGGCGGTTCGACCTCCTGACGCCGGGTCCCCGACGGGGCTAGGTTGTGCCCCATGAGCAATCTTGATCGGGAGGCGGCACCCGCCCTCTGCGGTGGCCGCGGATTCGTGGTGAGCGAGCCGGTGCGGGAACTCCTCAGCCCGCGCCGGGTCAAGCTCGGCGAGGCCACCGAGGTGCGCCGCCTGCTCCCCAACCTCGGCCGGCGCATGGTCGGCGCCTGGTGCTTCGTCGACCACTACGGCCCCGACGACATCGCCGACGAGCCCGGGATGCAGGTGCCGCCGCATCCGCACATGGGCCTGCAGACCGTGAGCTGGCTGCACGAGGGCGAGGTGCTGCACCGCGACTCCACGGGCAGCCTCCAGACCATCCGCCCGCGGGAACTGGGCCTGATGACCTCGGGCCGTGCCATCAGCCACTCCGAGGAGAGCCCCCGGCCGCACGCCCGCCTGCTGCACGGCGCGCAGCTCTGGGTCGCCCTGCCCGACAGCCACCGGCACACCGACCCGCACTTCGAGCACCACGGAGCGCTGCCGGTCGTCACCGCTCCCGGGCTGCGGGCCACGCTCCTGCTGGGCTCGCTGGACGGCGCCACCTCGCCCGGCACGACGTACACCCCGATCGTCGGCGCCGACCTCGCCCTGGCCGGCGGCGCGGACCTGGCGCTGCCGCTGGAGCCCGACTTCGAGTACGCCGTCCTCGCCATGTCCGGCCAGACGCATGTCGACGGGGTCCCGATGCTCCCCGGCTCCATGCTCTACCTCGGCTGCGGACGCACCGAACTCCCGCTGCGCGCCGCGACGGACGCCGGCCTGATGCTGCTGGGCGGTGAACCGTTCGAGGAGGAGCTGATCATGTGGTGGAACTTCATCGGGCGCACCCAGGAGGAGATCGAGCAGGCCCGCTCGGACTGGATGAAGAGCTCCCGGTTCGGTGAGGTCAGAGGGTACGACGGAGCGCCGCTGACCGCCCCCGAACTCCCGCCGGTGCCGCTCAAGCCACGCGGGAGGGTGCGCTGACCCGGAGGTCCGGCTCTGGTGCACACCTCTCGCGGGAGACGGCTGTCCGCGCTCGGCACTCGGTCTTCCGAGCGGCGATCGCTCCTCCGGAAAGCCACGACGGGCAAAGCCGCGTTCTCATGTCTGGCGACCCGTAGACGGGTTCGGTGCGGTCACCCCTCCGCCGGCGTCAGTTGTCGTGAGTCGGTCGCGCCGGAACGGCGTCGCTCGGAAGGTGTGGACGAGGCGCCGGTGTACGGCTGGGTCGGGCCGTGGCCCGTGGTGGGTGCTCCGGAGCCGGGAGACACCGGTCAGAAGGCCCCGTTCAGTGCCGCGTAGCCGAGTTGCTCCAGCAGCAGCGCGCTTTCGCGCGGCGCGTCGGTGGACGCCGTGGTCACCTGCTTGGCCGCCGACGCCGCCAGTGGCGGGTGCACGGCCATCTCCGCGGCGATCTCCAGCGCTCGCTCCAGGCAGGGTGCACCAGGATCGGTGATCTCGCTCAGCACACCCCAGGCGTATGCCTCGGCCGCGTTCATCCGGCGGCACCGCCGTGCCCCGATGAGAGGCGTTCGAGGTGTCGTCGTCGTCTGTGCCGGCGCGGCTGTCGGGGGGGGCATCGCTACTCCGCGGTCGGTGTCCAGAGCGAAGCGTTCCGCACGGTTCCTCCTGATCACGTGCCGACACGCTCGACTCGACGGGTGGTAGGGGATTCCTGGCGGGTCGGTGCCGGGTGCGCGGGGGGCGTGCCGGTGGATCCGCGGACGGCGTGCACCGGCTGCGTCCGGTCCTCCGCTCACAGCATCATGTGCTTGACCTGGGTGTAGTCCAGCAGCCCGGCGAGTGACAGATCACTGCCGTATCCCGAGTGGCGGACTCCGCCGTGCGGCATCTCCGAGACCGTCGTGCCGTGGGTGTTGACCCACACGATCCCCGTGTTCAGCGCACGGCCCGCCCGCATCGCCCGGTCGTGGTCCCGGGTCCACACGCTCGCCGCCAGTCCCTGCGGAACGCCGTTGGCCAGCCGAAGGGCCTCCTCCTCGTCCGCGAATGCCTGCACGGTGACGACCGGCCCGAACACCTCCCGCTGGACGATCTCGTCGTCCTGGCGCGCCCCGGCCACGACCGTGGCCTCGTGGAAGAAGCCGGGCCGAGACAGAGCACCGCCACCGGTCACGACGTGTGCGTGGGCTGGCAGCCGCTCCAGCAACCCGCGCACCTCCCCGAGCTGCGCCACGCTGTTGAGCGGCCCGAAGTCGGCGTTCTCGTCGCCGGGCCCGCCCGGCACCCGACAGGCCGCCCTCCGTGCGAAGGCGTCGAGGAACGTGTCGTGCACGCGCTGGTGCACGAGGATGCGCGTGGCCGCCGTACAGTCCTGGCCCGCGTTGTAGAACGACAGCGCGGACAACTGCTCCACCGCATCGTCCAGATCGGCGTCGTCGTGGACCAGGACGGGAGCGTTGCCGCCGAGTTCCAGGTGGAGCCGTTTCAGATCGGCCGCGGCCGCTGCCGCGATCTCCTGTCCGGCCCGTACGCTGCCGGTGAGCGCGACCATCCGGATCCCGGGGTGGACGACGAGCGCCCGACCCGTGTCACGGTCGCCGCACACCACGTTGAGTACTCCGGGCGGCAGGTGTTCCGCGGCGATCCGGGCGAGGAGCGTGGTGGAGGCGGGGGTGGTGTCGGCGGGCTTGAGGACGATGGTGTTGCCGGCCGCGAGCGCGGGGGCGATCTTCCACACGGCCATCATCAGGGGGTAGTTCCACGGGGTGATCTGGGCGCACACCCCGATGGGTTCCCGGCGCAGGATCGAGGTGCGGCCCGGCGTGTACTCGGCCGCGGCGGCGCCGGGCAGGTTGCGGGCCGCGCCGGCGAAGTACCGCACGGTGTCGATGATCGCCGGAAGTTCGTCCGCCCGGAACAGAGAGGGCGGCTTGCCGGTGTCGCCGACCTCGGCGGCGACCAGCGCGTCGGCCTGACGCTCCATGGACTCCGCGATCCGCAGCAGTGCGGTCTGCCGCTCGGCGGGGGTGGTGGCCGACCAGCCGGTGAAGGCGGCCTCCGCGGCCCGCTGGGCCGCATCGACGTCCTCGGCCCCGGACAGCGGGGCCGAGCCGTTGACCAGACCGGTCGCGGGGTCGACCAGGCGCAGCACGGCCCCGGACGCGGCGGGCAGATCGCTACCGTCGACGTGATTGAGCACGCGCGTCTCAGCCACGGCGCAGTACCTCCTTGGCGGCGGCGCGGCCCGTGCGGACCGCGCCCTCCATGTAGCCGGCGACCCACTGGTCGGAGCCGCAGACGTAGAACGGTGGTTCGTGGGTGCCGTGCAGTGGTCCGACGGCCATCACGTCCCCCGGGGTCCACTGGGTGACGTAGCCCTGTGTCCACGGGTCGGTGCCCCACAGCCGCAGGTAGGCTGCGCGCGGCTGGTGGGCCTGTTCACCGAACAGACCGGCCACCTCCGCCAGCAGTTCCTGGATGCGAAGGTGAGGCGGGGTGCCGAGCAGCACTCCGTAGCGTTCGGGCGGTATGAGGGCGGAAAGCGTGGATCCGCCCTGCGGCCAGGTGGAGCCGAGTACCCCCTCGCACTCGGACAGCCCGTTGCGGTGCCGCTTCCGCCAGAACGGCTCGTCGTAGACGGCGGCGAACTTCGCGGCGGTCGCGTTGCGCTGCCGGTGCAGTGATGCCAGGCGGGCGTCACTGACCCCGGTGACCGCGACCGACCGCAGGGGGCCGACCGGCAGCGCGCAGACGACGGCCTCGGCGGTCACCGTCTCGCCGTCGACGAGACGGACGGTGCACCGCCCGGGCCGGACGTCCAGGGCGGCGACGGGGGAGTCGAGGCGGATGTGCGGTGAGAGGTCCCGGCCCATCACCTCCGCGAGTGTGGCCGAGCCCTCCTCCAGGCGAAGGCCCTCCCAGTCGTCGTAGTCGTAGTGGCCCGAACTGGGCACCGCCGCGCTCTTGCGCAGCGCCGCGAGCAGAGAGGTCCTCTCGTACGATCCGCCGGCCAGGCCGAGTTGCCCGATCTCCCACAGCCGGACGACCGCCGGGGAGGCGTGCCGGGCCCGCAGCCACCCGTTGACGGAGAGCCGGTCCAGGACGGCGGCCTGGTGGTGCGACCAGGGATCGGCGGGGTCGACGGTCCTGGCCATCGTCACGAACTCGTCGGTGAGCTTCTGATGGAGGGTCATGTCACCGGGGCCGAACCAGTGCGGAGGGTCCCCCGTCGAGTCGCCGTCCGGGGTCGAGCGGGTGATGTACCCGGGCTCGGCCACATAGCTGGGGACCAGTTTCAACCCCAGTTCCTCGGCGAGTCCGAGGTAGGCCGTGTGGGCGCGGCCCACGACCTCCCCGCCGACCTGGACCTTGCGCCGGTCGGGCAGGCAGACCTGCTCGACCCGGCCGCCCACCCGGTCCCGGGCCTCCAGGACCAGGACGTCGGCTCCGCCGGCGACCAGGTCCCGGGCCGCGGCGAGCCCGGCCAGCCCGGCGCCGAGCACGATCACATCGTGGTGCATCTTCCTGCTTCCTTCTTCGGGGGGTGTGAGGGCGGGAGCGGGCCGGTCCCCGGTCAGGCAAGGAGCAGGCAGTGCTCGGGGCGCCACCCGAGGTCCACCGTCTCGCCGCCGCTCCAGCGGTCCTCCATGCGGGCCCGCGCGGTGTTCTGCTCCAGCGCCGCGAGGGTGACTCCGGGCGCCACCTCGATCAGGTACGTGGTGGTGGCGCCGCAGTAGACGGTCTCCCGGATCACTCCCCGGAGCACGGACATGCCGGGCTCGAAGTCGGAGAGCCAGATCTTCTCGGGCCGCACCGACACGCTGACGGAGCTGCCCTCGCCGATGCCCTCGCGGTGGCCGACGGGCAGTGTCGTGCCCTGTTCGAGGACGACCTTCCCGTCCCGGTAGGTGCCGTCCACGAGGTTGGAGGTGCCCATGAAGGAGGCGACGAAGCGGCTGGCCGGGTGCTCGTACACGTCCTCGGGGGTGCCGCACTGCTCGACCCGGCCCTCGCTCATCACGGCGACCCGGTCGGACATCGTCAGCGCCTCGTCCTGGTCGTGGGTGACGAAGACGAAGGTGATGCCCACCTCGCGTTGGATCTGCTTGAGCTCGACCTGCATCCGGCGGCGCAGTTTGAGGTCGAGGGCGGCAAGCGGCTCGTCCAGCAGCAGGACGTCGGGACGATTCACCAGGGCGCGGGCCAGGGCCACGCGCTGGCGCTGGCCACCTGACAGGGTGGGCGGCCTGCGCGGGGCCTGCCCGCTCAGTTGCACCAGTTCCAGCATCTCGCCGACCCGCTTCTTGATCTCGCCTCTGTCGACGCCCTTGCGCTTGAGGCCGAAGGCGACGTTGTCCGCGACACTGAGGTGGTCGAAGAGGGCGTAGCTCTGGAAGACGGTGTTGACGTTGCGATGGTTCGGCGGGAGGTCCGTCACGTCCTCGCCGGCGAGGAGCACGGCGCCCTCGGTCGGGTCGGAGAAGCCGCCGATCATCCGCAGCGAGGTGGTCTTGCCGCAGCCGGACGGGCCGAGCAGTGAGAAGAACTCGCCGGCTTTGATGTCGAGGCTCACGTCCCGGACCGCGTAGGAGTCCGCGAACTGCTTGGAGACGCCGTCGAGCCGGACAGCGGGGGTCGCGTCCATGGAGATCAGCTCCCTGAGAGAAGTTCGAGGCCGCCCTTGCGGCCGAACAGGCGAGGGATGAACAGGGCGAGGGCGATCAGGGCGATGGATCCGGCGAGCATCAGAGTGCCGACCGCGTTGATGGTGGGCTGCACCCCGAAGCGGATCGCGGAGTAGATCCGCACCGACAGCGGCTGCGGATCGACGCCGGTGGTGAAGTACGCGAGGACGAAGTCGTCGAAGACCAGGGCGAAGATCAGGACCGCGCTGGCGAGCACGGTCGGCAACAGCGCCGGCAGGGTCACCAGGCGGAGCGCCTGCCAACGGGTGGCCCCCAGGTCCATCGCCGCCTCCTCCACTTCGGGATTGAGCGCGGCCACCCGGGACCGGAGGATCACGGTGACGTAGGAGATGGAGAAGGTGATCTCCGCGAGCGTCACCGTGGCCGTGGACAGGGTCACGCCCACGCCCTTGAAGAGCAGCATGGACGCCACGCCGGTGACGATCTCCGGGGTGATCAGTGGCACCAGCATGATCAGGCCGGCCAGGGAACCGAGTCGGCTGCGGCTGCGGACGAGACCGATCGCGAGGGCCACTCCCAGCAGCACGGAGCCGGACATGGCGGCCAGTGAGATCTTCAGACTGGTGCCCAGCGATGAGATCAGCACGTCGTCGTGGACGAACGCCCGGTACCAGCGCAGGCTGAACCCGCCGAACACGGTCAGGGACTTCTTGGAGTTGAGGGAGTAGAGCACCACGACGCCGATGGGCAGGTACAGCAGGCCGAAGAACAGCGCCGTGACGGCGATGGCGATGCGCGGTCTGCGTTCGGCCCGGCCGCGGCGGCGCCGGGACGCGGGGCGGGTCTCCTGCCCGGCGGCCTCGGGCACGGCTGGGCTCGTGCGTGTCGATGTCATCGGCGGGCCTCCGTCTCGTCCTTGCGGGTGCGGCGCAGGTAGCCGAGCATGCCGATCAGCAGCACCAGCATGAGCAACATGGTCAGGGCGGAGCCGAGCGGCCAGTTCTGTCCCTGGAAGAACTTGTCCTGGATGAGATTGCCGATCATGATCTGGTCCGGTCCTCCCATGAGCTGTGCGCTGACGAAGTCGCCCATGCAGGGCAGGAACACCAGGACCAGCCCTGCCGCCGCGCCCTGGCGGGTGGCGGGCAGGGTGACGAACAGGAAGGTCCTGACCGGCCCGCCGTACAGGTCACGGCCCGCCTCGATGAGCGAGACGTCCAGACGTTCCAGGGCGGCGTAGAGCGGGATGATCATGAAGACGACGAACCCGTAGACGAGGCCGGCGATCACACCGAAGCCCGTGTTGAGGATCTTGGTTCCGCTGCCGGCCAGCCCGATCCCGCGCAGCGCGGTGAGCAGGGGGCCGTCGTCGGAGAGCACCACCGACCAGCCGTACATCCTCACCAGGTAGTTGGCGAAGAACGGGACGACCACGGCGGCGATGAGCGCGTGCTTGTAGCGGCCGCCGTGCAGCGCGATCGTGTAGGCCACCGGATACGCCACCAGCAAGCAGATCAGGCAGGTGACCAGGGCGTAGCCGAGGGAGCGCAGCAGCACCTCGGCGTACGCGGGGTCGGTCATGGCTCTGACGCTGCCGAGGTCGAAGCCGAACCGGGGGTTGCCCAGTTGGTCGGTGGTACCGACGGCGAGGACGGCGACCAGGGCGAGGGAGGCGAGGAGGAAGGCGGTCATCCACAGAGCGCCGGGGAGCATGAACCACGCCCACATCCGGGTGCCGGAGGCATTCGGCCCGCGGCTGCCACGCCCGGTCCGTGCGGAGGAGCGGTTGAGAGCAGCCATGTCAGCCCGCCTTCACATGGGTCCAGGCGGTGTCCCGGGCGTCTTCCTGGGCCCGGGTACCGTTGCGGAAGAACAGGTCGGCCGACAGGTCGGCCTCGGTGACGACGCATTCGGGGAACGGCTTGACCAGGGCGGCGTAGGTGGACTCCGCTCCGGCCACCGGCATGGGGTAGCCGATGTACTCGACGTTCTTCTTCACGTTCTCCGGACGGAGCATGTAGTCGATGAAGAGCATCGCCGTGCCGGGGTGGCGCGCGTTCCAGGGAATGGCGTAGCAGTCCGAGTTGATCGGCGAGCCCTCCTTGGGGGCCTCGAAGCCGAAGATCGACGGGTCCTTGGCCTGGTTGAGCATCGCGGCCATGTCCCCACTCCACGCCTGTGTCATCAGCGCATTGCCGTTGAGCAGGTTGTTGTAGCTGTCGCTGGAGAAACCGCGCAGGTGGGGACGCAGGCTCTGCAGCAGCGAGGTGATGCGGTCGAGGGAGGCCCTGTCGCCTGTGAAGACGTCCAGGCCGAGTGCGAGGGCTGCCATGCCGAGCACTTCGTCGCGGTCGTCGAGGACGAAAACCTTGCCGCCGGCGCGGGAGTTCCAGAGGTCTTTCCAGGAGCCGGTGAGGTCACCCAGGACGTCCCTGCGCCATCCGATGCCGGTTTTGTAGGCGGTGAAGGGGACCGTGTGCGCGGAGTCCTTGTCGTACCAGGGGTCGGCGAAGTAGGTGCGCCTGCCGAACACGGCGTCGCCGTTGACGAGCCGGGAATGGTCGATCCGGCGCAGCATGTTGCCACGTACCAGACGCTGGGCCCATTTGGCCGTGGGGAAGATGATGTCGTAGCGGTTGCCGGCGTTGAGTTTGGCGACCATACCCTCCATCGAGTCGAAGTTCGACCGGATGACCTTGACGCCGTATTCCTTCTCGAAACCCTTGAAAACGGAGGGATCGACGAAGTCGGCCCAGTTGAAGTAGACGAGATCGCCGTCGATCTTCACGTCGATCGGGGCTTGCACCCGGTCGTCGGATATGTGTGCGGGCGCGAACCCGCAACCGCTCAGTGACACGCCGAGTGCCCCGAAGGCGCCGGCGCGGAGCAGTGTTCGTCTGGAGGGTGTGCATGTGGTGGAGGGCAAGGGAACGTCCTCTTCGACGAGGAAGGCAGCGCGTTCCAGGGCGGTGACCGGAGGCGGCTCTACGGATGCCCTGGCTCCGTGGTGATGACCGGTCTGTGCGAGATGCGGGACAAAGGGGGTCAGTGCGCCGCTAAGAGGCAAGGACGCAGCGCACGGTGAGCGGCCCTCCCTGGCGCGCCGGCGGTGGTGGAGGCAACGCTCATCGAGCCCCCTCGGCGGAATCAAGGTCCTGACGGACCTTGTGGGCGAACCAGCCCACCGCCGCCTCGCGGCGGGACAGCGGACCGGGCTCGTAGCCGGGGGTGGCCAGACCCGCCTGAACCCGCTCGACCAAATCGGCGTCCTCGTCGGTGGTGACCCAGCCGATGTGGATGTTCAGCCGCCTGGCCAGCCTGGTGCGAGCGCTCTCGCCGCGCCGGGTGTAGAAGGCGCCCGGAATCGCCGCCCGGTCCTGGGCGGTGGGCAGGGCGGTCCACGCGAGCACGTGGTCAGGGTAGAAGTCGATGAGCGTGTTGGGATAGATCACGGCGTAGCGCCATATCCGCCGGTCGGCCTCGGTGAGCCCCGGGATGGGCTCGGCGAGCCTCTGGTAGAGGCGCTCCATCCAGTTCGAGGACGGCTTGTCGCGCAGCGGCGCCTCGAAGAGCGCGTACGACTCCTGGATGTCGACCGTGTAGGCCTGGTAGTCGAGCAGCCGCATCAGCGACGGGTGGGCGACGGGGACGTGGTAGCCCTCCAGATAGTTGTCGACGATGACCTTCCAGTTGGCGTGTTGCTCCCCGTCCGGCGGGATCCGGTGGATGCGGTCCTTGCCGACCGGGACCAGGTCGGCGTCGGCGTAGTGGCCGACGGCCTCCACCAGACCCGCGCAGCTCTCGGCGAGCGGTACGGCGTCGAGGTCCAGGTTGACGAAGACGAAGCCGAGGAAGGTCTCCACCTTGACCCGGTGCAGCCCGAGCTTGGGCTTGTCCAGGCAGGGGATCTGCCGGGCCTCCGGGGCCCCGACCAGGGTCCCGTCCAGCTTGTACGTCCAGCCGTGGTAGGGGCAGCGGATCGCCTTGCCGGACGGCTCCGGCTCGGTGACGAGGCGGGTGCCGCGGTGACGGCAGGCGTTCAGGTGGGCGGCGAGGCTGCCGTCCTCGGTGCGGACCACCAGAACGTCGCGGCCGGCCGCTGTCGCCGAAAGCCGGGCTCCGGGGCCGGGAAGGTCGGACTCGTGGCAGACGAGCTGCCAGGACTTCTCGAAGATGCGCTGCGTCTCGGCCCTCGCGATGTCCGGATCGGTGTAGTACCGCGCCGGAAGAGCGTCGAGGGCTTCGCCGGGGGAGCTCTGGCGGCTCTCCGGCGGCCCCGTCTCGGGGGCGGGTACCGGGGGGGTCTGGGGCTGCATCGTGTCCTCCTCCACGCCGCGCTGCGGCGATGGGCGGTGAGGCTGCTGCGCAGGGTCGGCAGGGACCGGGAGAGGCCCACTGTCACCCTGACTGACTAATTGGTTAGTTAGAGTGAGGTCGGATGCGGGTCATGTCAAGGCTTGTCGACTGACTAATTAGTTAGTTAGTCTGCGTGCAGTCGAACCCCGTCGGTCCGCTGTGTTTCCACCGTCCCGTGGCGAGGCCGGCCCGCACGTCCGGGCCGGCCACAGTCCGGCCACGGTCCGGGGCGGACGAACCTCTGGCGCGCCCGTCCCTCAGGACCTCCAGCGGCTGCCGCGGCAGCGCGGCCCCATCCGCCCATCCCCTTACTGCGTCACCCCGTCCCGGGACCGCCGGGACGGAGGTCCCCGTCCAGTCGGAGGCACGCAATGAGCGCTCGCCGGAGCCTTGTCTGGCTCGGCCTCACTCCTGAGCCGGAGCGTGAGCTGCCCGCCGCGGTGGCGACCCTGCGGCCCCGTGCTCCCGGGAGTTCCCTGCCGTCCGTCGCCGCGGCCGAACGGCGCCGGATCGAACGGCTGATCCTGCACGGCACCGAGCACAGATGGCTCGGCTACCTGGCCGAGGTCACCGATCTGGTCGTCGATGCCTCCCGGGCGCCCGAGGCAGGCGGCTCCGCCGCCGCTCTGGTGGCCGGGGAGGTCGTCCTCGACCACCACCACATGCTCATCGGTCTCCCCGGGACCGGATACGAGCGAGCCGCCCCCCAGCGGCGTGCCCTGGAGAAGGCCGTGCGACGGCTCAAGGACCATCCGGCCGAGGGAGGCACGGCATGACCGGGATCCGCTCCCTGACACCTCCCGGGCAGCCGCGCCTGCTCAGCCCCCAGCCGCCCCGCGGTGAGGACCTGGCCTCCTATCTGGCCACCGGCGGCTACCCGACCGCGCCCGGCCCGGAGCACCTCCTCGAGCGAGTCGCCACCGCCGGACTGCGCGGACGCGGCGGCGCGGGCTTCCCCACCGCCGTCAAGCTGCGCACCCTGCGCGACGCCCCCGGCGACACCGTCGTCGTGGCCAACGGCGAGGAGGGCGAGCCGGGATCGGTCAAGGACCGATGGCTGCTGCGCCACCGGCCGCACACCGTCCTGGACGGACTCCGTCTCGCGGCGATGACCACCGGCGCCGTCCGCGGCTACGTCTACCTCTCCGACCCGCACGCCGCCGACGCCGTGCGACGCGCCCTCTCCGAGCGGCCCCCGGCGGTGCCCGTCGACATCGTGCCGACCGAGCACGCGTATGTCGCCGGTGAGGAGAGCGCCGTGGTGCGTCGCATCGACGGCGGCCCCGCCCTGCCCACCGCCAAGCCCCCGCGCCCCTTCGAGCGCGGCGTGGGCGGCGCTCCCACACTGGTCGCCAACGTGGAGACGCTGGCCCGGCTCGCGCTGCTCACCGCCCACCCCGGCGCCGCTGGGGCCGTCGCCTCCGGCCACCTCCTCACTCTCTCCGGCGGCCCGGAACCCTCCGTGCTCGTGGAGGCGCCCGCCGGCACCCTCCTCAAGACGCTCGCCGACCACGCCGACCGCAGCGGCTCCGCCGCAGTGCTCCTCGGCGGCCTCTTCGGCGGCCTGTACGGCGACGGCTGGGCCGACCTGCGGCTTGACCACGACGAACTCGCCGCCGCCGGCGGTGCCCTCGGCTGCGGCGCGATCCACTTCCTGCCGCCCGGCGACTGCCCGGTCGGTGCCGCCGCAGACGCCGCCGGCTACCTCGCGGCGCAGAGCGCCCGGCAGTGCGGGGTGTGCGTCTCCGGCACCCAGGCGCTCGCCGGCACCCTCGCCGCCCTCTCCCGCGGCGACGGCAGCGAGGAGGACACCGAAAGACTGCGCCGCTGGTCCCTGGGCCTGACCGGCAGAGGTGCCTGCGGACTGCTCGACGCGGCGGCACACGTAGCCGCCACCCTCCTGCGGCACTTCCCGGAACGGGTCGGCGCCCACCAGGACGCCCCCTGCCCGTCCTGCGCCGACGCCCCGTCCCACGACGGAAGCCGCCTCACCGTGACGGTCCCCTGACCGGCACACACCCATCCCACCCGCCCGGCCACCGCCGCTCCCGAAGGGAACACCCGAGTGAAACTGTTGCTGGACTCCACCCTCTGCCAGGGCTACGGCCTCTGCCGGGAATCCGCCCCCGAACTCGTCGACCTCGACGAATGGGGCTACGCGCAGCTGCGCGCGACGGACGTCCCCCCGGACACCCAGGACCAGGCCCGCGACGCCATCGCAGCCTGCCCGCAAGCCGCGCTGCGCCGGGTCGGCTGACATGGGACGCGACCTCTCGGCACTCTTCGACCCGTTCTCCGTCGCCATCGTCGGTGCCAGCGACGACCCCGCCAAGTACGGACACGCCATCGCCACCCAGGCGCTGAGGTCCGGCCACAGCCGCCCCGTACACCTCGTCAACCGCCGTGGCGCCACCGTTCTGGGCCGCACCGCCGCCACCAGCCTCAGTGCCATCGGCGACCCCGTCGACCTGGCCGTGATCTCCGTGCCCGCGGCCGGCTTCGAGGCCGCCGTCGACGAGGCCCTGGCCTGCGAGGCCCGCGCCATCGTCGCCATCACGGCGGGCTTCGCCGAAACCGGCGCCGCGGGTCGGGAGCGCCAGCGGGCGGTCGCCGAGCGAGTCCGCGCCGCCGGGGCCGTCATGGTCGGCCCCAACTGCCTCGGCATCACCGACAACACCACCGGGCTGCATCTGGCCTCCGACCACTTCACCCCCGGCCGGGTCGCCCTGCTCAGCCAGAGCGGCAACCTCGCCCTCGAACTCCAGCTCCGCTGCCAACCGCACGGTCTCGGCTTCTCGCGGTTCGTCTCCCTCGGCAACCAGGCCGACGTCACCCTCGTCGACCTGCTCGCCGACTGCGCCCGCCACGAGGGCACCGATGCCATCGCCGTCTACGCGGAGGACTTCGCCGACGGCCGCGCCTTCGCCGAGGCCGCCGCCGTCGCCGGGAAGCCCGTCGTCCTGCTCACCGCAGGGCGCGGTCACGCCTCGGCCCGCAGCGCCCAGTCCCACACCGGCGCGCTGACCACCTCCAACGACGTCGTCACCGCCGCCTGCCGGGACGCGGGCGTCGAACTGGTCGCCACCCCCCGCGAACTCACCACCGTCCTCGCCGCCCTCTCCGGCGGCCGGAGGGCCAAAGGCCGACGGGTCGCCGTCCTCACCGACGGTGGCGGCCACGGTGTGATCGCGGCCGACGCAGTGGAGGCCACCGGACTCGGCGTGCCCGAGCTGGCCCCGGTCACACAGGCGCGCGTCGGCGAGGCACTGTGGGAGCAGTCCGCCGTCGGCAATCCCGTCGACCTGGCCGGCATGGGCGAACAGGACCCCTCGTCCTACGCCGCCACCGTCGCCACCCTGCTGGACGCCGACGACACCGACGCCGTCCTCATGACCGGCTACTTCGGCGGCTACGCGGCCGCCGTGGACGGCCTCTGCGGAGGGAGCGCGGTCCTGTCCGAGGGCGAGCAGGCGGCCGCCCGGTCCATCGCCGCACGCATGGACGGCGGGGGCAAGCCACTGGTGGTCCAGTCGATGTATCCCGAGTCGCCGAGCTGCCGCATCCTGGTGGCCGCCGGAGTTCCCGTCTTCGCGGCCACCGAGGACGCCGCCCGCGCCCTGGCCGTCCTGGCCGCCGGGGCATCGGGACACCGCACCGTCGTCGCATCGCTGCCGGCCGCCGACGAACCGCTGACACACACCGGCTATCTGGAGATCCGCCGCGCCCTGGAGGCCGCCGGAGTTGCCTTTCCCGCCGCGCGCGAGATCAGGGACGAGGCCGAACTGCTCGCCGCCGCCGACGACATCGCGGGCCCGTACGTCCTCAAGGCCCTGCACCTGCTGCACAAGTCGGACGCCGGGGGAGTGGCCCTCGGCCTCGCCGACCGGGACGACCTGGTGGCCGCCTTCCGCGACATGCGCGAGCGGCTTCGCGCGCCCTCGTACTCGGTGGAGGAGATGGCCGACCTCTCCGAGGGCATCGAACTCATCGTCGGCGTCAACCGCGACCCCCGCTTCGGTCCGGTCGCCATGGTGGGGCTGGGCGGCATCCTCGCCGAGGCCCTGAAGGACATCGACTTCGGGCTGGCCCCGCTCCCCGCGGGCCGCGCGCTGGACTTGCTGCGCGGCCTGCGCACCGCCTCCCTCCTCGACGGAGTGCGCGGCCGTCCTGCCGTCGACGTCGAGGCCGCGGCACAGGCCGTCGAACGGATCACCGCGTTCGCCGCCGCCCACCCCGAGATCGCCGAACTGGAGGTCAACCCCCTTCTCGTCCGCCCGGACGGAGTCTTCGCCCTCGACTCCCGCGCCGTGCTCGGCTGAACCGCCCCCACCCCGCCCACCCGTACCGAAGAGGCACCCATGGACATGCGCTACACCCCCGAGCAGGCCGACCTGAAGAGGCGTGCCGCCGAGTACGCCCAACTCCTGATGCAGTACGAGGACCAGTCCGAGGAGGCAGGCGGCCCGCTGCCGCGGGAACTGGTCGTCGATCTGACCCGCGCCGCCATGGACGCCGGTGTCTACGCCATCAACATGCCCGCCGAATGGGGCGGCGCCGGACTCAGCCTCCTCGACCAGGTCATCGTCGAGGAGGAGTTCGGCAAGGCCACCAACTGCCTGTGGGACATCCCGTGGCGGCCCGCCAACGTCCTGGCGTACGGCGACGAGCGGCAGCGCGAGAAGTACCTGCTGCCGGTCATCCGGGCCGAGAAGTTCGACGCCTTCGCCGTCACCGAGCCCGGCGCCGGCTCCGACCCCTCCTCCGGGAAGTCCACCGCCACCCGCGCCGAGGGCGGCTGGCTGCTCAACGGTGAGAAGTGGTTCGTGACCTGCGGCGACATAGCCGACTTCCTGCTGGTCCAGGCGGATGCCGGCCCGGAGCGGCTGGCGACCCTCTTCTTCGTGGACAAGTCCGCCCCCGGGGTGGAGATGACCCGGGTGCCGCACTTCATGCACTCCGCGGTCAACGGCCACCCAGAGTTCACCTTCACCGACGTCTTCGTGTCCGACGAGGATGTCCTCGGTGGTGTCGGCAAGGGCTACGAGCTGACCAAGGAGTGGTTCACCGACGAGCGCCTGATGATCGCCGCCCGTACGGTCGGAGCCGCTGAGCGGGCGCTCCAGCTGGCCCGGGACTGGGCGCTGGGACGCGAGCAGTTCGGCGCCCCCATCGCCGACTACCAGCTGATCCAGGGGATGCTGGCCGACTGCGCGGTGGACATCGCCGTCAACCGGGCCTACACCCACCAGGTCGCCTGGGAGGCCGACCAGCCGGCGACCGACCGCAAGACGCTGCACGCCAAGGCGTCCACGGCCAAGCTCGCCGCGAGCGAGGCGGCCGGCCGGGTCGTCGACCGGTGCCTGCAGATCTTCGGCGGCCGAGGCTACGACCGCTCCTACCCGGTGGAGCGCATGTACCGCGAGCTGCGCGTGGACCGCATCTGGGAGGGCACCTCCGAGATCCAGCGCCTGATCATCGCCAACGAACTCATCAAGCGCGGCACCGGAGCCCTGGCTCTGCCCACCCGCTGAACCCGACCCGCCGTCACACCCCGACCCCCCGTAGCGAGGACCCCATGGACTTCCGCCTCACCCCGCGTCAGCAGCGCCTCAGGGCCGACGCACGCGCCCTCACCGAGTTCATCATGAAGTACGAACTGGAATGCGAGGAGAACAACGGCCTGTCCGCCAAGGCGCACACCGATATCCGCGACACCGTTCTCGACCTCGGTCTCCAGGCCGTCAACATGCCCGCCGAGTGGGGCGGTGCCGGGCTCACCATCGCGGAGCAAGCCACCGTCCAGGAAGAGCTGGGCCGGCTCACCGGCGCGCTGTGGGACATGGTGTGGCGCCCCGCCAACGCGCTGCGCTTCTGCACCCCGGAGCAACGCGAGCGCTTTCTCGTCCCGGTCATCAAGGGACAGCGCCGTGACTGCTACGCGGTCACCGAGCCGGAAGCGGGCTCCGACCCGCAGAACCTGTCCACCACGGCCACCAGGAACGACGCCGGCTGGGTCATCAACGGCGAGAAGTGGTTCGTCACGGTCGGCGACCACGCCGACTTCATGATCGTCCTCGCCGCGGCCGGTCCGGAGCGGGCCCCCACCCTCTTCCTCGTCGACAAGGACACTCCGGGCATCGAGATGACCCGCGTGCCGCGCTTCATGCACACGTTCGTCTACGAGCACCCCGAGTTCACCTTCACCGACGTCCAGGTGGGCGACGACGCCGTGCTGGGCGGTATCGGCGCCGGCTACGACATCACCCGCTCCTGGTTCACCGAGGAGCGGCTGATGATCGCCGCCCGCACGACCGGTGCGGCGGAGCGGGGCCTGGAACTGGCCCGCGACTGGGCCGTGGAGCGCGAGCAGTTCGGCGCCCCCGTCGCCAGCTTCCAGCTGATCCAGGGGATGCTGGCCGACTGCGCGGTGGACATCGCCGTCAACCGGGCCTACACCCACCAGGTCGCCTGGGAGGTGGACCAGCCGGGCACCGACCGCAAGACGCTGCACGCCAAGGCATCCATCGCCAAACTCGCGGCCAGCGAGGCCTCGGGCCGGGTCATCGACCGGTGCCTGCAGATCTTCGGCGGGCGCGGCTACGACCGGTCGTACGCGGTGGAGCGGCTCTATCGCGAGTTGCGTGTGGACCGCATCTGGGAGGGCACCTCCGAGATCCAGCGCCTGATCGTCGCCAACGAGCTGATCAAGCGCGGCACCGGCGTCCTGGAGCTTCCCGTCACGCAGTAGGACCTGGCCGGGGGCGGCGCGGCGAACCCGTCGCGACGCCCCCGGCCCTTCCGGAACAGCCACGTCATGAAGGAGATCCGATGACCGGTACAGAGCGGGTCGGAGTCGTGGGATGCGGGCTCATGGGGGCCGGCATCGCCGAAGTCTGCGCACGCGCGGGTCTGCGCGTCACGGTCGCGGAGCGGGACGCGGCGGCCGCCCGGGCGGGCCGGCAGCGCGTCGAGCGGTCCCTGGGACGCGCCGTCGGACACGGCAAGTTGAGCCCGGAGCAGCGGGACGCGGCTCTGGAGAGGGTCACCGTCGTCGACGACCTCGGGGCGCTGCACGACAGCGAACTGGTCGTCGAGGCCGTCGCGGAGGACGAGAGGGTCAAACTCGACGTCTTCACCCGGCTCGACGCGGTGATCACCCGTGCCGACACCATCCTGGCCAGCAACACCTCCTCCATTCCCGTCATCCGGCTGGCCGCCGCGACCTCCCGCCCCCACATGGTCGTCGGAGTCCACTTCTTCAACCCGGTGCCGGTGCTGCGGCTGGTCGAACTGGTGCCCTCGCTGCTCACCTCGGACGAGACCACCCGACGGGCCGAGGCCTTCGTCGTGGAGACTCTGGGCAAGGAGGCCGTCCATGCCCAGGACCGGGCCGGCTTCGTCGTCAACGCCCTGCTCGTCCCGTACCTGCTCGCCGCCGTCCGCATGGTGGAGTCGGGCACGGCCACTGCCCGGGACGTCGACCGCGCCATGGTGACGGGCTGCGCCCACCCGCTCGGCCCGCTCGCGCTCATCGACCTGATCGGTCTGGACACCACGCGGGCCATCGCCGAGTCGCTCTACAGCGAGTTCAGGGAGCCCCTCTACGCGCCCCCGCCCCTGTTGCGCCGCATGGTCGAGGCGGGACTGCTCGGCCGCAAGTCGGGCCGTGGATTCCACACCTACGCCCAGGAGCCCGCGCGCGGCGCGCCGACGGCGGTCGCCCGAGCGTGAGGGAAGATGGTCCCGACGTACCGGCCGACAGACTCGGAGGCAGACAGCGTGGCGACCAACGAGCGCACGGCGGAGACCCGCGAGCGCATCCTGTCCGCCGCGTGCGAGGTGATCGCGGAGACGGGTTTCGAGAAGATCCGGATGCGGATGGTCGCGGAACGGGCCGGGGTGTCGACGGCGCTGCTCCACTACCACTTCGAGACCCGCGAGAAGCTGTTCACGGAGGCGATGGTCCACTCCTTCGCCAGCTCCACGTTCGAAGTGGAGAGCGACGCGGACGCCGTCCCCGCGGCGGTGATCCTCGCCCGGATCATCCGCAACCTGCTGCCGATGGACGCGGAACTCTGCCAGGACTGGCGGCTTTGGCAGGAGCTGTGGGTCCGCTCGCTGCGGGACGCGACCACCCGGAGTTTCGCGGTCGACCTCTACGCACAGCTGCACCAGTGGGTCGCCGCGGCGATGACCAGGGGCATCGACTCGGGCGAGTTCGACAGTACGGACGTCGACGACCTGAGCACGCTCGTCCTCGCCCTCTCCGACGGTTACGGCATCCGCGTCATGCTGGGCGATCCGACCGTCTCCGCCCAGCACGCGCTGCGCTGCGTCTGGCGGCCGGTGGCTCTCGCACTCGGCTTGCCGCAGGAGATTCCGGAGTCCTGACGCAGTTGGACCGAGACCCCTCGGGAAGTTCATCGCCGTTGTTCTTCGGTGGGTGCGACCTCGCTGTGTCGGCCCATGGTGGATGCACAGCCTGATCTCTCGGGTTCGGTCGGCTCGGCAACCGACGAAGGGATGGCGACTTCGTCGGTTCACTCGGACGTGCGGCGGCTCGGCCGGTGGGTTCGGCTCCGTAGGGCGTCCGCGCGTGCGGCTGCGAACCCGGCGAGGCCGGCCGCTGCGGACAGAGCCAGGCCGGTTCCGGTGGGCGGCGAGGTCTCCGGAAGGGCGGCCAGGAACGGCACGTAGACCGCTGCCGCCCCAAGAGCCGTAGCAACCGCGACGGCCGCGGCGAGGTCCGAGTGCGGCGTGCCGCCTGCGGCCCGCGCTGGGGCCGGACGGTCCCCGACTTTCCGACTCGCACGCGACCGGTGCCCGCGGGGCCCGTCCGCCGGGGCCGACCGGCCCTGGCGGCAGGGCCGGTCGGTCGGCCGCCGGTTCGGTGAGAGTGCGTAGCGTGACGCCGTACCTCCGGTGTCCCGGCGACGGCTGCCATAGCGGATCGGCGCCGCCGTCGAAAGGCCGGTGACACGGCAGGCGTTGCACTTCGCGCGTCGGCTCGGAACCAACCGATCGGCAGGAGAACGACATGTCCCAGCACACGGACGAGAAGCCCTGGCCCGTCGTCGTGGGAGTCGACGGATCGACCGGCTCACAGGCTGCCCTGCGATGGGGGATCACCCAGGCCGAGTTGACCGGCGGCACCGTCGAGGCGATCGCCGCGTGGCAGTACCCCGAGGTGTTCGGGTACAGCTATGGCTGGATCCCTTCGATGCCCGAAGGAGGCGAGTTCGCCAAGGCCGCCGAACGCGCCCTGCGGGAGACCGTCGCCGCGGTGTGCGAACGGATGGACCAGCCTTCCGAGGTATCGATCCGGGTCGCCGAGGGCCACCCCGCGCAGGTACTGATGGACGCGGCCCGCACCGCACAACTGCTCGTGCTGGGCAGCCGGGGTCACGGCACCTTCTCCGGCATCCTGCTCGGCTCGGTCAGTCAGCACTGCGTCCAGCACGCGCCGTGCCCGGTCGTCGTTGTCCCCCAACCGTGACCGAGCGACGCGGAGTGGGCCCGGCCGCCACCCGCGGGCCGGGCACGCGGACGCCGGGTTCACGATCGTCTCGGATGGGCCGACCCGCGCTTTCCGACTCCACGGGACGCAGTCACGGAGAGCGAGTGGGGCGCGGCGTCCCGCCCCACGACTGTGGCCGTGGACCGGCGAGAACGCGTAGCCACGGGTCGCGGACCGTCGGGTGCGGACGTAGACAGGGAATATGGACGAGAAGCAGAATGCGTGGCATCCGGGCGAGATCGTGCCCGTCAGTGGGATCTACGCCTGTGATTGCGGCCGCGGCCACCACTGGAGCACGGACGTGAAAGGGCACCGTTTCCCGCCGATGCCGGGCGACTGCACAGGGGAGTCGTGGTCACTGAGGACCCAGGCACATCCGGAGGTTCCCACCTGACAGGGCTCGGCAGCAGGTGTCGTGAACCGACAGCCGCGGCGCGATACCGCCTGCACCCGTCCGCTCAGGGGATCGGCGCGGCCCGGACGGGTGTCACAGGGTGTCACAGCCGAACCTGCCGCCCCGGCAGTCGCGTCCGCAGGCGCCGCATCCCGACGCACGGCCCGCCGACAGGGCGCAGGGCCCCGTTGCCTCGGCCGTGAGGCAGGGTCGGACCGCCTGGACGCCGCGGGCGCCGTCGCGGTCCGTCCAGGGCCCGCTCTGCGTGACGTGTCCATCAGGAGGGCCCGTCCCGCGTATGCCGGGCGGTTCGCCCACGGCGCGCGGACTGCTCCTCGCCTCGCCTGCCGGGCTGACCGCCGCACGCGAGGCGCCGGGGCCCGCGGTTCCGCCCCGCCGTCCTGCCGAGGCGGCCCGTCGGCGGCAGGGTGCGGGCCGTGTCCGAGTTCCAGTGCGACCTCGTCGGGTACGGTGCCGATCCGCCTCACGCCGGCTGGCCCGGGTGCCCTTGTCGCCGGCAGCCTCGTCCTCAACCACGAGGAGGGCGGCGAGCGGAACATCGGTGGGCGGCGCGGGTGCGAGCGGGTCGGGCGTGCGCCGCGATGCACAGGCGCGTGCCGCGTACTGCGGGGACAATGGACGAGAAGATGTGAGCACCGGTCCCAGGCCGACGTCCCGCCCGGGCGCCCGCCCGGCCCGTCGCGGGACGGTCCGGTCACGTCCAGTAGTCGGGCCTGTCGCCGCCTTGCGAGGTGCCGCACCGCAGAAAGCGGACCTGACCGGTGCCGACTCGACGACAGGACCTAGGTCGGACGGGACGGTTTGGCATGCACGCAGACGGCACGAGGGTGCGCGTCGTCGTCGCCGACGATCACCCGATCTACCGCGAGGGCGTCGTTCGAGCCCTGATCCGGAGCGGAGAGGTCGACGTGGTCGCCGAGGCGCAGGACGGAGCACAGGCGCTCGCGTTCATACGCGAGCATCGACCGGAGGTCGCGGTGATCGACCAGCGGCTTCCGCACCTGGACGGCGTCGCCGTGCTGCACGCCGTCGTACGCGACGGCCTGCCCGTCCGGGTGATCATCCTGTCCGCCCACACGGACGACGCACTGGTCTTCCGGGCCATCGAGGAGGGCGCCGCCGGCTACCTGGCCAAGGACGCGAGCCGCAACGAGATCGTCGATGCCGTGATGCGGGTCGCGCGGGGTGGCACGGCGCTGCCCGAGGATCTCACCGGCGGCCTCATGGATCAGGTCCGGCGCCGCGCCGGCCGGGACGACCGTCTGTTGCTCAGCGAACGCGAGCAGCAGGTGCTCCGCGCCTTCGCCGAGGGCAAGAGCATCCCGCGGATCGCCGAGGAGCTGTTCCTCGCTCCGAGCACGGTGAAGACGCACACCCAGCGCCTCTACGAGAAGCTCGAAGTGGGAGACCGGGCCGCCGCCGTGGCCGAGGCGATGCGTCGTGGCCTTCTCGAATGAGCGCCCCCGCGGTGTGCGGCGCGGGGAGTGATCACGGTGTCAGGTGGCGGTGGACTTCGTCCCGAGGCGGCCGACGGCGCCCCGCAGCGGCCCCCGCCCCGGTCGCTGGGGGAGCGGAGGCCCCAGGCGCTCGCACGCCTCCTCATCGTGCTGCTCCTCCTCGTGCAACTCGTCCGGTTTCCGCCGCACGAGCATGGGGCCGCCTGTGCCGTGGTCGTCGCGGGCTATGCGCTGTGGTCGTTGCTGCTGGTCGCGACGGCGTGGTCGGACCGTCCCGGAACCTGGTGGACGTGGCACCTCCTCTGGCTGGACCTGGCCGTTCTCGGCTCACTGCTGGTGCTCTCCCAGGGGTTCGTCTCGCCGACCGGAGCCCGACCGCTGGTCGACGACGCGTTCTTCCTCGTACCGGTTCTCGCGGCCTTCCAACTGCGTCCCCGGGTGACCGGCGTCATGACCTGTGTCACCGCGCTCGCGTATCTGCTGGCCCTCGCCCTGTCGCGCGGAGACCTCGGCTGGGCCTCCGTCGCCCTGCACGTCCTCTCCCTGCTGCTGTTGGGAGCCGTCTGCACCTCGCTGACCTGGGTGCAGAGCGAGCGGGTCCGGACGGTCGAGAAGCTGATGGAGCAGAGCCATGCCCTGCTGGGGCTGGCGATGGACGCCCAGGAACGTGAACGCCGTAGTCTCGCCGAAGCCCTGCACGACCAGGCCCTGCAGAACGTGCTCGCGGCCCGCCAGGACGTGGACGAGGGGCGCTCCCCGGAGTACCGGCAGGAGGCCCTCGGGCGGGCCGACCTCGCGCTCGCCGAGGCCGCTCAGCAGATGCGCTCGATCGTCGGAGAGCTGCACCCCGCGGTTCTCGAGGAGTTGGGCTTGGTCCGCGCGGTGCAGGCACTCCTCGAACGTGCCCGGGACCGAGGCAGGTTCGACGTCCGGGAGCACTACGAGTCCGTGCCGCGGTTTCGTCTGGAGACCCTTGCGTTCGACGCCGCCCGAGAGCTCATCGGGAACATCGTGAAGCACGCCGGGGCCCGGCATGTGCGGATTCGGCTGTACACGCGCGACGGCACGATGGGCATGCTGGTCGAGGACGACGGCGTGGGGCTTCCTCCTGGTGCCACGACCGACAGTGTGCGCCGAGGCCACATCGGCCTCGCCTCGTTGCGCGTCCGGATCGAGAGCGCGGGAGGGCGCCTGCTGCTGGAACCCCGCCTGCCCGGCGGTACGTCCGCTCTGGTGGAGCTCCCGCTCGCGCCGGCCGCGGACTGACCCGCCGCCGCCCTTCCCGGCGGCCGGCGAGAGCGCACAGGGAACCGTCCTGCCACGTCGAGCGGTGGGGAACGCTCGCCCCCGATCGCCTCATGGTTCGCGCGGGCCATGCCCTGGCCGGCAGCCGTTGAGCGCCGTCCACGGCGCTGGAGCCGACCCGAGGCCCGTGGGATGCCCGAACCGGGCATCCCACGGGGCCACAGGACCGCCAGCATGGCCCAGGGCCCCGTGCCCGGTCTTTGAGGGTGTCCCGAGGCGGGGTGGTGGTGGTGTCGCAGGTCGGCGCACGGCTCGTGGCGTCCTCCCACCCGGGCGGAACAGCCCTCGGTAGGGCCTGTTGACCACACCACCAGCAAACCTCTCCACCTGCCACACGCTGGCCCCCGCATGGCCGCCGAGCGCCCGCGCGCCCCGCGTCCACCACCCCTGCCGGCGGGCGGTCCCCCTATGAGGGGAGCGGCATTCGACCGACCGATGGGCCCATCGGTCGTACCGGCGAGCCCGGCCCCGGAGCCACTGTGGAGTTGTCACCGCCCGAGAAGCACGACGAAGGGCGTCGGCACCGAGCCGGGGGACGTGGGAACACGTCGCGGGCATCGGACCGGCGACCTTGGGCACGCCGTCGGGCGGGTGGCCCGGACGGTCCGCCCATCGGCATCCGCGGCAACGGCGTCGCGGAGGCCGGCAGATCGAACCGGACTCGCCGCATGTTCGCCAAGGAAGGAACCCAGTCATGAACCTCATCGCCAAGACCGCCGCCACCGCCGCCGCGGGGGGAGCACTCGTGTTCGCAGGCGCCTCGATCGCCTCCGCACAGGACAACGGCGACAACCGGAACCGAGCCTCCGTGGCCAAGGCCGATGGCACCGACGGCGTGGTGCGGGTCGCCTCCGCCGACGGTGCCGCGCCGTCGGTCGTCGTGGCACAGGCGCCGGTCCCGGGAGTCGTGGTGGTCGGGGCCGATGACGACAAGCCGCTTGCCCCGACCGTGGTGCTCAAGGCCTGAGACGTCACACCCCACCCGGCACGGCCGGAACGGCTACCCCGTTCCGGCCGTGCCGTTCTGTCCGACCGTGTCCGCGGCCCCGAGGCGCAGTCCGCGCCGGACGAGGTGACCGATGGGTTGCCGGGACCGGCCGCGGTGCCAGGCCGGGTGCCGGCGATCCCGCCGGCGGGCGAAGGCGGCTCCCCGCTCGAACACCACGGCGAGCGCGGCCGTCGGGCTGCCCGTGCGGGCGTCCGGGGCCCGGTGAACCCCGCACCGCTGATGTCGTGCGAAGGGGGAGATGGCTTCGTGAGCCCGGCTGACCGCGGCCCTCCGCAGCCCGGCCATCGGGTCGAGGAGCTGCACCGGTGCGGGCGTGACGTCGCCGAGGGACGGTCCGTGCCCGTGCGGCGGCAGCATGCACGACCTCGGGGAACCGGAGGCGTCACAGCGTCGGGAAGGACCTACGAGGCGAACCGTCGGCGCTCCCGGGTCCTCTCGCCCGGCCCGTAGGTCGTGCGCGAGCGGGCATGGGCCTCGACCGGCCCCGCTGCGGGGGTCGGGGGCCGGGCCGGTCGAGTCACCCGCGGGCGGGCCAAGGCCCCTGCGAGGTGAGGGTCTGCCCGGACCGGCCGCGCGTTCGGCGGGTGCGGGCCGGAGGTGGGGCACGTGAACAGGACCATCGTCGCTCCGGTCTCCGTCACCAGGGGCAGGGACCGTGTCCGAGCCGTAGAGTCGTTCGTGAGCGGCCGTGGCACGGAGATGGCCCGAGATCGAGCGCCTGCGCACAGCGGCCGAAGGCCCGCCGTCCCCGGACGGCGGGGTGATCGGAGGTTCCCGCCATGGCCGGTCCGCAGGAAGCAGCCCCGGAGGCCGCCAGGATCTGGGTGGAACTGCGCCTCCCCGGGTTCCATCGCTGGCCGGATGCCCCGTCCGAACGCGACTATCTGGCCAGTCGCCACCGTCATCTCTTCAGGGTGCGCGTCGAACTCCAGGTGGCCCATGACGAACGCGACCTGGAGTTCTTCGATGTCGCCGACCTGGTGCGCGAGTGGTGGGGGCCCGGCGAGCACGAGTTCGGGGCGGCGTCGTGCGAGGCCATGGCGCGGGAGCTGGGGCAATGGCTCATCGGACGGCGACTGCCCGTGGCCGAGACGTCCGTCGCGGCGGACGAGGAGGGCGGATCGCGGCTGATCTGGCGGGTATCGCCCCTCTCCGGCTGAGGGGCTCCGCTCCGGATGCCGTGGGCGCGCCGTGATGGGGCGGTGGGGCACGCCACCCGTCGCTCCGAGGCCCTGTCCGTGCCGCGACCCGGTGGTCCCTCACGGGCGATGGGACCTCGTCGTCGCGGCGGGCGAACAGGTGGCTCCGCCGCGCCGGTCAGCTGGGACGGTACTCGGCCCAGGTCTTCGGGGTCTCCGAAACACGCACGGCGGTGAGTTCGGGCAGTTGCCGCGACCACGTCTCGTGCACCCACATCGCGATGTGCTCGGCGGACGGGTTGCGGCCGGGGACGGTGTCGTTCAGATGCCGGTGGTCGAGGTTGGTGTCGATCCAGTCCTTGAGCTCCGCCAGGTCCCGGTAGTCGCGGACGAACCCCGCCTCCGTCAGTGCGTCGGAGGCCGCCGACAACTCGATCACGACGATGTAGTTGTGCCCGTGCATCCGGGAACAGGGATGGTCCGTCGGCAGGTGGGCCAGCTGGTGGCTTGCCGAGAAGTGGAATTCCTTGGAAATGGTCAGCATGGGTCGCTCCGTTCGTTGCTGTGGTGGATCGGAAGGGGAAGCCGGCCGGGGGTCTTCGCCCGGCTGCTGCCGTGGGAGCACGACCGGACCGGTCCGGTCCGCGCCGTCCGGCGCGGAGTTCACCCGAGTTCTTCGAGGACGAGGAGGTGTGTGCGCCGGCGTCGTGCCACCCGAGCGCTCCCCGTCGGCGAAGGACGCTCGGCCGTGCGACCCACCGCATCGGACGCCGCGGGCGCGAGGCGAACCGTCTAGCCGTTCACCACGGCGAGGGCGTCGTGGCTGTGAATGCTCTCCAGGTTGCGCACCGCGACGCGGTGGACGAGGTCACGGCGGCGGCAGGCGGCGGACACCTCGCGTGCCATGTCCTCGACGAACACCGGGTTGTCGTAGGCCTGCATCGTCAGGACGCGCTCGTCGGGTCGCTTCACCAGCGGTACCACGGGCGCCGAGGAGTGCGACGTGGCCAGCTTGATCAACTCGCTGACGGACAGCGGGTACGGGGTGTCGCCCTGTCCCGTCACCGTGAGGGTGACCTGGCTGCGCTGGTTGTGGGCGCCGTAGTCGGAGATGTTCTTGGAACAGGGGCAGAGACTGGTGACCTCACAGGTGACCGAGGTGGCCAGGAGCACGTCGCCTTCGTCCCAGCGCATCTCGAACTCCACGTCGTGCACGGCCCAGGACGTGATGCCGCTGGCGGGCGCCGTGACCTCGGTCGCCACGTCCATGGCCAGTCGCAACGACAACCCCGGGGCGTCGAGGGAATCGGCGCCCGCCTTGAGGAGGGTGCCGACGGCCCTCGGGTCGAAGTCGCGCAGGGCGTCGTGCACCAGGGCGACCATGCGACTCATGTGGGTGCCCCGGCGATCGTGCTGCAGACGCACGCTGACGGTCGCCTCCGCGATGCCCTGATGGCGCAGCCTTCCGTCGTCGAGCGTGACGGGGTAGCGAAGGCTGCTGATGCCGACCTCGTCGATCTCGATGCCGCGGCGGTCGTGCTCGTTCTGGACATCGTGCAGTTCGGGCTGGGCGGAGGCGGCGAGTGTCGGTGCGTGACCGGAGGCGGTGGTGCCGGGGCTGGTGGAGTCGGCGCGGAGCAACATCGTGCTTCCCTTCGTCGTGGGGGAGGGCCGTCGGAAACGTCCTTGCCGGGCTGCCACCCGATGGGGCGGCTGACCCGAGCGGCCATGTCTCCACACTCGCGTGGATCCCCCCGGCCCGTAATCACCCCATCGGTCCGGGACCGGACGAAGGGCGATCCCCCGATCGGGGGACGCCGGGCCTGCTGGCGGTCCGCGCGCCGACGGCTCGGACGCCCCTCCACGTCGTCGCCGGAACGCCTGAATGCCGACCCCGAGGACGAACAGGCCCGAGCGATCGATGGCGACAGCCGGGAGAGCCGGGCAGGGCCATGCCCGGGCCGGTGCCGGTTGCCCCGATCAGCCCACGACTTCTTCCGCGCTGTCCGGTGCCGCGGAGAGGCCCCTTTCGTCACAGGCTCACAGCGCTGTACCGCTCAGCTCCTACGAGGCCGAGGCCGGGCGTGCCGTCCACGCTCGAGCGTGGACGGACGGGGGTTCCTTGAGGGCGAGGAGCAGAGGCACACCGGTGAAGGTGCCCACGGGGACGATGGCCTGCTCGGGACGCGGCCGGTCTGCTCGGCTGCCGAGCGACCGCTGTGCTCGGCTGCCGAGGTGACGCACCGCCATCGGCGGCCCGATCGTGGTCCAGGGAGGTGTTCGCGGCCACCGCCGTCACCAAGGCCACGGCGGCCAGGGAGAAGAGGGCGGCCGGAGCCCGGCGCCTGGGGGCGGAGCGATGGGCACGGCCGGAGGCGCGGCCGGCGCCGAGCGGTGGTGTTCGACGGGGCAGGTACCCGGCGTCGGCATCGAGCCGGCTCGGGCCGAGGGGGGAGGGGGCACGCCGATGCGGGGCGCGGCCGGGGCGATCCGCGACCGGACTCGGGACGGGTCTGCCGGACAGCCTGATCGCTCCTGGCCTGTTCGGGGTGCGCCGCATGCCATGGTCGGTCCCTTTCGGTCGGGAGCGGTCACGACGGCATGGCGTGCGGCCCGAAACATTGCTCCATGGCAACCTTCGGTCCGTCAGAGCGACGTGGAACCGGAGGTGCACCGCACGTGGCGGCGAAAAGCAACCCCACCGTCAGGAGACGACGGCTGGGTGCCGAGCTTCGTCGACTCCGCGCTGCCAGCGGGTTGAAGAGCACGGAAGTGGCCGAGCGGCTCATGGTCTCGCAGCCCAAGATCAGCCACATGGAGAACGGTATCCGCGCCATCAGACCGCGCGACGTGCGTGACCTCTGCGAGATCTACGGAGTGGCGGACCAGCAGGTCGTCGACTCCCTCATGGAGATGGCGAGGGAGGCCGGCCGGCGGGACTGGTGGTACCCCTACGGGGACCTGCCCAGCAGTGTCTATCTCGGTCTGGAGACGGATGCCCACGCCATCCACGTCTACGCGCCCACGATGGTCCCCGACCTGTTGCAGACTCCCGCCTACGCGCATGCCGTGACAGAGGAATCGTTCCCTCGGCTCACCACCGAACAGGTCGACACACGCCTCAAGGTGCTGCTCCGCAGGCAGCACCGGATCTACGAGCCGGCCTGTCCGCTGAGACTGCGGGTCGTCCTGGACGAATCGGTACTGCACCGTGTCGTCGACTGCCCCGACGTGATGCGTGAACAACTGGAGCACCTGAACGCGCTCGGCGCGGAGCCGCACATCACGGTCCAGGTCCTCCCCTACACCGCGGGAGTGGTCCCCGGCCTGTCGGGACCGTTCTCGATTCTGGAGTTCGCCGACGGCCCCCCGGTCGGCGTGGTGCATCTGCAACGGTTCACCAGCGACCTCCACCTGGACAAGCCGGCCGACGTGCGGGAGTGCGAAGCGATGTACGACCACCTCCGGGCCCGTGCTCTCGACGCGCTCGAGAGCCGCGACCTCATTGCCGATGCCACCAAGGCGTTCATCGACGCTCCGGTCGTTTTCTGAAAACGGTCGCGGTGCCGTTGTGGTCCGGTGGGGCGGATCGGTGCGTGGGCCGGTGTCCCAGCGGTCCGCTCTGGGCGGGTACGGATCCCGTACCCGGTGTGCTGCGGGGCGGCTCCGTCCGCCGCAGGCAGGTGAGCCGTACCGCGCGGCGGCACAGCGGGGGTAGCGCGGCGTAGAAGCGGTCCGGCAGGAACGCGGCGTCCGCGACGATCATCGCGCCCGAGAAGAGCGGCAGACCCATGAGCAGGGCGATGCAGGTGTGCATGCCCAACAGCATGACGAGCACGGGGTACTTGAACCTGCCGAAGAGCACGAACGGGAAGGCCACCTGAAGGAGCACGGTCAGATAGCCGGCGATCGCGATGAATACCGTGTGCTGGTCCACCAGATGGGAGAGGGCCGGCCAGGGCTGGAAGAGATGCAGGTTGAGGACGTAGTGGAGCGCGGTTCCGGCGCCCCAGGAGGCGCCCTGGACCTTGTACAGGCCCGCCGATCCGTAGAGGATGCAGACCTGGGCCGCGATGACGAACATGCCGCAGTTGTGGAGCACCGTCGTCACAGTGGACAAGCCTTCGCGGAGGTGTCGTCCGGTGTGGCTCCGAAGCCGCGGGGCCGGACGCTCCGGGCGAGCCGTTCTCCGGCGGATCCTGCGGGCATCCAGTGACCAGCGTCGCCCGCACGCGGTGAAGACGAGGTAGAGGGACAGCAGCAGGACCAGGTTGTCACCGCCGTCCGTCATGAAGATGGCCCGGGCGTGGAACGAGGTCACCACGACCGCGAAGAGGAGGGACAGGGCGCGGGTTCGCCAGCCCAGCATGAACAGCGCGGACGTTACGACGGCCAGCGTGTAGCAGAGTTCGAAGTAGGCGCGGCTGTCGGAGAGGGTCAAGACGCTGTTCCACCCTGTCTGGGTGAACAGCTGCCGGGCCAGTGCGGGCGTCCAGGGTGAATCCGGGCCCCAGATCTCCTCCCGGTGCGGGAACTCGCGCAGCAGGAAGACCAGGTAGAGAAGGCCGTAGCCGAATCGCAGCACCGCGGCGGCGTACAGTGAAACCGGCCTGCCGGTCACCAGCTCGCTCATGGCGGTGATCCGGTCGAGAAGCCGCTGGACGGCGGACGCGGGAGCGGCGCGCGGGTCGGTCGGAGGAGGGCAGGCCGCCGTCGTGTCGGGGGAGGTCCGCTCAGCTTCCATGCGAGGCCACCTTCCACCAGGGCAGAAGCCGGGTCTCCGCCGGAGCCGGGGGGTTGCCGGCAGTGGTCCCGGAGGCGGCGATGGGCCGCGTGACGACACGCAGTTGGAGGAAGTCGAACGAACCGCCACGATGATCGGCGACACGCTGCGCGGCGATGTTGCGCAGGTACTTCTGCATCATCAGGGCGCGTTCCGTGTGGGCCTTGTCGTCCCCGCCGTGGGTGTCGACGTAGGAGGTCCAGGCGCGACGCAGCAGGTTCTGCGCCGTGTGGCTGGGGAAGGGGTCGTGTCCGACGGAGGCGTCGTCCACGGCCGTGAGGTCGAACCAGCCACTCACCTGTGACGACCCGCCCGAGCCGGTGTGTGCCGTCCGCACCAGGATCTGGCGGTTGGCGGAGTCGGGGTCCGGAGCGAAGAGCCGCCAGTTCTGCTCGAAGAAGGGGAACACCCAGGAATTGATCAGCGGGCTGTATCGCTTGGAGAGGGTATTGCTGGGTGCCACGTGAAGAAACACCAGGACGACATGGACGAGAGCCGTCGACAGGCAAAGGATCACTGCGGTGCTCCGGCATGCTTTCCCGGCCCGGGAAAGGATCGACCGAGAAGCCTGCCGGGGCGTTTCGGCGAGGCAATCCTGTGCCCGCGGCTCGGAATCGGGATATCGGAATTCCTGCACGTCTCCTGGTCCCGTTCCCCTCGACATCGCCCATCCTGTCTTGTTCATGTGTATCGGCTGCTCGTCTGCCTTTGCCGACCGCCGGCGGCGGCGCGCGGCGAACCCCATCCGGAGTCCGCCACGCGCCGCCGACCGGCGAGCCGGCTTGCCGGGGAGGGCTAGCCCTCGCGGCTCACCGAGCGGTCCTTGGAGGCGTTCTGTCCGTAGGGCGCGTCGGCGTAGCCGTAGTTCTCGTCGTGGTCCTTGCCGTGCTCGGGCCTGCCGTGCGTGAGCTCGTGGCCGTGGTGGTCCGGCTTCCCGTGGTGGTTCCCCTCCTCCGGCTTGCCGCCGTGGTGCGGTCCCTGGGGCTTCTCGTGGTGGCCATGTCCCGCGGGCTTGCCGCCGTGCCCGCCGTTGCCGTGCCCGCCGTTGCCGTTTCCGCCGACGGTGTTTCCGGCGGTGGCATTGCCGGCCGTGTTGCCGACCGTGTTCCCGGCGGTGTTGCCGACGGTGTTGCCCGAGGTGCCGCCGCTGGTGACGCTCACGATGGGGCCGCCGAGGAGGCCCCCACTGACGAGTCCGCCGCTGAGCAGCCCGCCGCCGGTGGTGGTGCCGGTGGTGGTGCCGGTCGTCGTTCCGGCCGTTGTGCCGGTCGTGGTGCCGGTCGTGGTTCCGGCCGTTGTGCCGGTCGTGGTTCCGCCGGTGGTGGTGGTCGCGCAGTTGTTGAGGAAGATCCTGTTGTTGTCGAGCGTGACGGAGCCGTTGCGGGCCAGCGCCCGGCCCTCGATGTTCGTTCCCGTGTTCGCGCTGATCGAGGTGAGAGCCATGACCGTCCCCACGAACGTGGAGTTGGTGCCGAGAGTGGCCGAACTGCCCACCTGCCAGTACACGTTGCACGCCGAAGCGCCGTTGGTGAGGAGTACGCGACTGTTGGACGCGGTCGTCAGCGCTTCGGGGATCTGGAACACCCAGACCGCGTTCGGGTTCCCGCCGGCGTCCAGGATCAGGTCACCGGTGAGTCCGACGCCGGCGGTCGCCGTGTAGACGCCCGGGATCAGTGTGGTGCCCGTGGTGATCCCGGCCGGGAGAGCGAAGTCCGTGGCCTGGCCGGCCGCGTTGTTGTAGGCCGTGACCAGGTCGGCCTTGCCTTGCAGAGCCACGGCGTCTGCGGCGTGCACGGCGCCGAGGACCTGGCCCGGCGGGAAGCCGGAGATCGCCGGGTTCGGACTCGTCCCGAGATCGTGACCGACGACCGACGGGCCGGTGTTGGTGACTCCCTGGCCGGAGAGGACGGAGAAGCTCGCAGCCGTGGCCAGTGGCACGGGCGTGGCGATCGCCGATGCCTGTGCCGGTGTCAGGGCGACCATCGCGGCGGCTACCGTCGCGGCGAAGGCCGAAGCCAGTACGCCGGACCATGAGCTACCGCGAGCCGCTTGACGGATTTTCAGCTTCATCGAGGGGCCGTTTCCTGTGAGAGGCGTGGCCTGCCGGGTCTGCCGATCGCCCGGCAAGCCTTTCACTGGTGCGGAATATTACGCAGGAAATTTCACGTGAATGCGTCAGGTGGGCGTCGGGCGTTGTAATTCCCCATTTTGGCGGCTCGAACGGAATTGATGATTCTCCTTTCCGATCATCCGACATTGCGGCGAAGTCACTTACCTGAAAGGGTGGCCGTGCCAAGCGCGGGACCGAACGCCATGCCGGGCGGGGGACCTGACCGATGACAGCGGGGTTTTGGCACCCGTGCGGCGCAACGGCTCGGTCGCGGCGGCGCGTTGCCGCGCGGGCACCGTGATCGGGCGGGTCCGCTGCGAGAACCGCCAGGAGGGTGACGCGGCCTCTCACCACGCCCGCCGCCGTGGACGGCGACCCGGCCTCACCGTGTCCACGCGGGACCGGGCGTCTGCTCAGGAACTCGTCCGGCAACTGCTCCCGGACCACTGGGTCCACGGTGCCGAACGGCTCGTCCATCATCAGGGCCGGCGGATCCGCGGCCCCTCGCCGCCATCACCCGCTGGCGCTGACCGTCCGACAACTGCTCGGGACAGCAGGACCCGTAGGGGGCGGAGTGGGGGCCTCTCAGGTCGAGGAGGGCGGCGGCCCGCGCCCTGGACCTGCGTCGGCTACGGCGTGTTGCCGAGCAGCACCACCTCCAGGGTGCGCGGACCGTGCACGCCCTCGACCCGGTCCAGCTCGATGTCGCTGGTCGCGGACGGACCGGAGATCCAGGTCAGGGGGCGGTCGGGAGACAGCAGTTCCAGCGCCCGCGGCACGGAGGGGACGACCTGGCCGGGCACCCGGACCACGCACACGTGGTGGTCCGGGATGAGCGTGATGCGGCGGCGGCCCTGGTCGGGGGAGCCGTCCAGCACGATGGTGCCGGTCTCGGCGACGGCGAGCGCGCACCCCGTCACCACGCTCTCCACCCGGTCCAGTTCCCGAGCGGTGCGGGCCGCCTCGTCCTCGACCCGTACCTGATCCGAGGCCGACAGCCACCCCGCGGGCAGACCCGGTGGGACGAGGACGTGCCGGGAGCCGCGGGCAGCCAGCAGCCGCCCGATCAGCCCGGGCAACTGCGCGGCGCCGGCGCGGTGCACGACGGCCCGGTAGTCCGCCAGGTTCTCCGCGAGCAGCTCCACCGTGCGCGCCTCGCTCCGTTCGCCGTGCTCGCGCAGATAACTCCGGTCCACGGCCTCCTCGTAGGGCGGGCCGTCGCCGCGGACGTCCGCCGTCGCCCGTCGCACCCGGCCGAGGATCAGGTCCCTGCTGTTCACGTCGTCCCCTCCTGTCCGCCGCGGGTGCGCTGCCACCAGTCGCGGAACGGCTCCGCCGGGACCTCGGGCAGGTCCCGGGTCCCGGTCCACGCCCGCCCGGGCCCCGGCAGGGTCCGCGGGTGCAGACGCCGGGTCCGGGACGCGAGCCGCTGCCCGGCGCGCAGCGCACCGGGGCGCATCAGCGCCCATCGGGCCGCCCGCATCGCCGCCCGCTCGGCCGCGTGTCCCCGCGCGGGCCGGAGCACCACCCGGTCGCCGTCGCGGGTGGCGGGGCCGCCCTCGGCGATCCGCTCGCGCAGGTGCACCAGGACCTCGGGGATGTCGATGGCGACCGGGCAGACGTCGTAGCAGGCACCGCACAGCGAGGACGCGTACGGCAGCGAGGCGTCGACCGCGCTGCCGGTGCCCCGCAGTTGCGGGCTGAGGATGGCACCGATCGGGCCCGGGTAGACCGAGCCGTAGGCGTGCCCGCCGGCCCGCTCGTACACCGGGCAGACGTTGAGGCAGGCCGAGCAGCGGATGCAGCGCAGCGCCTGGCGGCCGACCTCGTCGGCGAGGGTGTCGGTGCGCCCGTTGTCGAGCAGCACCAGATGGAAGGTCTCCGGGCCGTCCCCCTCGCCGCCGAGCCCGCCGCGGGTCCCCGTCCACATCGAGGTGTACGGGTTCATGCGCTCCGCGGTCGAGGACCGCGGCAGGGTCTGCAGGAACACCTCCAGGTCCCGCCAGGTCGGCACGACCTTCTCGATGCCGACGACCGAGATCAGGGTCTCCGGGAGCGTCAGGCACATCCGGCCGTTGCCCTCGGACTCGACCACCACGAGGGTGCCGGTCTCGGCGACCATGAAGTTGGCCCCGGAGACGCCGACCCTGGCCCGCAGGAACTTCTCGCGCAGGTGCAGCCGGGCGGCCTCGGCCAGGTCGGCGGGTGCGTCGGTGAGCCTCTCGGGTGCGGGGCGGCCCCACGCGCCCATCTCCCGGGCGAAGATCTCGCGGATCTCGCCGCGGTTGCGGTGGATCGCGGGGACGAGGAGGTGCGAGGGCCGGTCCCTGCCCAACTGTTGTTCGCCTCGTCGGCGTCCGCGGCCCAGTGCACGGTGCCGCCCGCCGCGGTGACCGACTCCTCCAACTGGACCAGATAGCGGTCGAGATGACGGAGCGTGTGGTCCTTGATCTGCCGGCCGGCCGTGCGCAGCGCCGCCCAGTCCGAGACCTCGGCGACGGCCCTCTCGCGCTTGGCGCGGATGGTGCGGGTGGCATGGCGCAGATTGCCCCGCAGGGTGGCGTCGTTCACGGCCTCCCGCGCGGCGGCGGGGAAGGCCGGCATGCCGACGAAGGTTCCGCTCACGCGCTCGGCTCCTCTTCCGTGCTCGCCAGGATCTCCGCGATGTGCACCGGCCGCATGGCCGTCCGCAGCCGGCCCATCGTGCCGCCGAGGTGCATCAGGCACGAGTTGTCGCCCGCGCACAGCACGTCGGCGCCCGTCGACTCGGCGTTGGACACCTTGTCGGCGCCCATCGCCGCGGACACGTCGGGGTTCTTCACGGCGAAGGTGCCGCCGAAGCCGCAGCACTCGTCCGCGCCGGGCAGTTCGCGCAGTTCGAGCCCCCTCACCGACCGCAGCAGCCGCAGCGGCCGGTCCCCGAGTCCCAGAGCGCGCAGCCCGTGGCAGGTGGGGTGGTAGGTCACGGTGTGCGGGTAGTACGCGCCGACGTCCGTCACCCCGAGGACGTCGACGAGGAACTCGGTCAGCTCGTACGTCCTCGGAACCACCGGCGCCACCGTCCGGGCCAGGGAGTCGCCCCGTCCCTCGGCGCGGGCCCGCTCACCCATGCGCGGATACAGCTCCCGCACCATCGCCCCGCACGATCCCGACGGGGTCACGACGGCCTCGTAGGAGCCGAAGACCTCGCAGAATCGGCGGGCCAGCGGCTCCGCCCGGTGCCGGTAGCCGGTGTTGTAGTGGGCCTGCCCGCAGCAGGTCTGCCCCAGGGGGAAGTCGACGTCGACGCCCAGCCTGGTCAGCAGTCTCACCACGGCGCGACCGGTGTCCGGATACAGCGTGTCGTTGACACAGGTCAGGAACAGGGCGACGCGCATCGCGGCTCCTCGGCATCGGTCGTCGGACGGGTGCAGCGTACGGGCCGGTCACCCGGCGGGGGAGGCAGCGCGCGCAGCCGGACGGCCTCCCGCGCTCTCCCGGCGAGCCCCGCCCCGCCTCGGCCCTGCTGAGCGACCGTTCAGTCCTTCGCGCGGTCCCGGGCGCCGCGGCCCGGTGCGGATGTGCTCCACTGGGACGGCCTGGAATCCGTATCTCTCGGGAGCACTGTTGACCGCCAGCTACCGTCAGCCCGGTGTCGTCCTCACCGACCACCGCTTCACCGTGCCCCTCGACCACGACCGGCCGGACGGGGAGAGCATCGAACTCTTCGCCCGGGAGGTCGTGGCGAGCGGCCGGGCGGGACAGGACCTGCCCTGGCTGGTCTACCTCCAGGGTGGACCCGGATTCGGGGCGAATCGTTTCGTCGGTCGGCAGGCCTGGCTCGGCCGGGCCCTTGAGGAGTTCCGCGTCCTGCTGCTCGACCAGCGCGGCACCGGGCACTCCACGCCCGCCAACCGGCAGACCCTGCCTCTGCGGGGCGGCCCCCGGGAGCAGGCCGACTACCTCGCGCTGTTCCGCGCCGACTCCATCGTCCGCGACTGCGAGGCCATCCGCCCCCGCCTCACCGGCGGCGCGCCCTGGACGGTCCTCGGCCAGAGCTTCGGCGGCTTCTGCACCGTGCGCTACCTGTCCAGCGCCCCCGAGGGGCTGAGCGCCGCCCTCGTCACCGGCGGTCTGCCCAGCCTCGACGCACACGCCGACGACGTCTACCGCGCCGCCTACCCCCGCATCGAGCGCAAGGTCATCGCCCACTACGCGCGCTACCCCCAGGACGTCGAACGCGCCCGCCGGATCGCCGACCACCTGATCCGGCACGAGCCCGTCCTCGGCGGCGGCTACCGCCTCACCGTCGAGGCCTTCCAGTCGCTGGGCATCCTCCTCGGCGGCTCCGACGGCAGTCACCGCCTGCACTACCTGCTGGAGAACGCCTTCGTGCCCACTCCGCAGGGCCCGGCGCTCTCCGACGCCTTCCAGGAGGAGGTCCAGGGACTGCTCTCGTACGCCGGGCACCCGTTGTACGCGCTGGTCCACGAGGCCATCTACGCCCAGGACGGCCGCCCCACCGCCTGGTCCGCCGAGCGGATGCGCGCAGAGTTCCCGCAGTTCGACGCGGCCAAGACGCTGGCCGGCGACGGCCCGCTGCTGTTCACCGGCGAGTCCGTGCACCCGTGGATGTTCGAGACCGACCCGGCGCTGCGCCCGCTGCGGGAGACCGCCGAGGAACTGGCCGCGCGCACCGACTGGGAGCCGCTCTACGACACGGCGCGCCTCGCCGCCAACGAGGTGCCCGTCGCGGCGGCGGTCTACCACGACGACATGTACGTGGACACCGGTCACGCGCTGCGGACGGCGCGGGCGGTGCGCGGGCTGCGCACCTGGGTGACCGACGAGTTCGAACACGACGGTGTCCGGGCCGGCGGTCCCCGCGTCCTCGACCGGCTGCTCGCGCTCACCCGCGACGACGTCTGACGGCCCGCCCGCCGGCCCGCTCCGGGCGCGCCCCGCGCGGGACTGGAGCGGGCCGGCGTGCTTGGATCGGTCACCGCCGCACGACGAGTCAGGGGGACCGATGACCGACAGCGCGCTTCTCGCGGGCCGGTTCGAGGAACAGCGGGGGCACCTGAGAGCGGTGGCCTACCGGATGCTCGGGTCGCTCGGAGAGGCGGACGACGCGGTGCAGGAGGCGTGGCTCCGGCTCGCCCGCACCGACCCGGACGGGATCGGGAACCTGGGCGGCTGGCTGACCACCGTCGTGGGCCGGATCTGCCTGGACATGCTGCGCTCCCGCAAGGCCCGCCGAGAGGACCCGCTGGAGGACGCGGCCACCTTCGTCCCCGATCCCGTGGTCGGCCCGCTGGACGCGGCCGATCCCGAACGGGAGGCGCTGCTCGCCGACTCCGTCGGGCTCGCCCTGCTCGTGGTGCTTGAGGAACTGGAGCCGGCCGAACGGCTCGCCTTCGTCCTGCACGACCTGTTCGCGGTGCCCTTCGCCGACATCGCGCCGATCGCGGGCCGGTCGCCCGCCGCCACCCGGCAGCTCGCCAGCCGGGCCCGCCGCCGCGTCCGGGCCGGCGCCCCCGAACCCGAACGCGACCTCGCCCGGCAGCGGAAGGTCCTCGACGCGTTCCTCGCCGCCTCCCGCGCCGGGGACTTCGGCGCGCTGCTGGCCGTCCTCGACCCCGACGTCGAACTGCGGGCCGACTCCGGACCGCACGTCGGCGGGGCGGCGGCCTCCCGGCGGGTCCGGGGCGCCGCGGCGGTGGCCCGGCAGGCGCTCACCTTCGGCCGGTTCGCGGCGGCCTCCCGGCCGGTGCTGGTCAACGGCGGGATCGGCCTGGTCGCCTTCGCCGGCGGCCGGCCGCTGTCGGTGATGGGGATCGGCGTCGCCGACGGCAGGATCGTGACGATGCACATCCTCGCCGATCCCGACCGGCTGGCCCGGCTCGCCCTCGCGAACCCGGGAGACGACCCTCGACAGGCGTGACGCCGCGGGCGGTGGGCGGCACCCTCACCGGGCGGTCCCGGCGGCCGGTGCCGTCGCTCCTTCGCCCGGGGTCCGGCGGTCGAGGCGCAGGCGCAGTCCCTCCGGCATCAGCGTGAGGCGCTCGGCCACCCGCAGCCGGTAGCCGGGCTCGGGTGCCAACGTGTAGCGGCGCAGCAGCAGTCCGAGGACGAGGGTGGCCTCGTGCAGCGCGAACTGGCGGCCGATGCAGGCCCGGGCTCCGGTGCCGAACGGCTTGAAGGCGTGCGCGGGGCGGGCCCGTACCGCCGCGGGGTCGAAGCGGTCGGGGTCGAAGGACTCGGCGTCCTCGCCCCACACCGCCGGGTCCCGGTGCAGCATCGCCGTCAGCACCAGCGCCCAGGCACCCCGCCGCATCGGGTGGACCCCGCCCAGCACGGTGTCGTGCCGGGCCTCGCGGGCGAACGCCGGTGCCGTCGGCCACAGTCGCAGCGACTCGTCGAGGACGCGGCGGACGAGACGCAGCCGGGCCACCTGGTCGTAGGCGGGCCGCTCGGTGCCGCCCCACACCCGGTCGACCTCGGCGCGGGCGCGGGCGGCGATCTCCGGGTTCCGGGCCAGGTAGTGCAGCGCGAACGACAGGGCGCCCGAAGTGGTCTCGTGGCCGGCGATCAGGAAGGTGATGACCTGGCGGCGGATGTTCTCCGCGGTGAGCCGCTCCCCGGTCTCGGGGTGGGCGGTGTCCAGCATGCGGTCGAGGAGGTCCCCCCGGCCGCCGCCGCCCGACCTGCGGGCGGCGACCACGGCGTCGACCGTGTGGTGGAGGTAGGCCGCGTCGGCGGCGTTGCGCCGGGCCGATCCGCGCAGCAGCAGCGGGGCCAGCGGCCCGGGGACCATGTTGCGCCGCTGGGCGTGGGTGAGCGTGCCGACCATCGCCGTCACGAACGGGTGCGGCCGGGAGCGTTCGAAGGAGGAGAAGTCGTGGCCGAAGCCGGTGCGCGCGATCGTCTCCAGGGTCAGCTTCGTCATGTCGCCGGGCACGTCCACCGGGCGGCCCGCCGCCTGTTCGCGGTCCCAGCGGTCGGTGAGCCGCTCGGTCACGTCCAGCATCATCGGGTGGTAGCCCGCCATCGCCTCGCGGCTGAATCCGGGGGCGAGCACGTCGTGCGCCAGCTGCCAGTTGGGTTCGTGGTTGTAGGCGGTGAACAGTCCGTCCCCGGCCACCGGGCGGAGGTTGGCGATCCCCAGTCCCACGTGTTTGGCGAACCGCGTCTCGTCCGCCAGCTCGCCGGCCGGTCCGGCGCCCCAGACGAAGACGATCTCGTTGCCGAACACCTTGCGCCGGAAGACCGGCCCCAGCCGCCGCCCGAGCGTCAGCGAGTCCTGGAGCGGTGAGCGCGGGTGGGCGCCGATCACGTCGCCCAGCAGGGGGACGCGGTAGGGCGGGTGCGGGATGCGGTGCAGCTCCGGCCAGCCCAGTTCCGCGCTGCGGAACCCCTTCGGCAGTGCGGCCGGTGCGGCTGCGCTCGTCTCCGCCATGACGCCATCTCCCTTGTGCGTGAGGCCGGTCGAGCCCTGTTGTACACGGGTTCAATAACGTGATCCAGTGTCGGCCCGTTCCTGAATGCGCGTCAAGTACAGTGCGGCCATGGCCGGGAAGCAGGGGGAGCGGGCGCGGCGGCGGCTCAGCACCGAGGAGCGCCGCGAGCAGCTCCTCGCGGTCGGGGCCCGGCTCTTCTCGGAGAGCCCCTACGACGACGTGTGGATCGAACAGGTCGCCGAGATCGCCGGAGTCTCCCGCGGCCTGCTCTACCACTACTTCCCCACGAAGCGCGACTTCTTCGCCGCCGTCGTCGAGCGGGAGAGCGAGCGGATGCTGCGGATGACCGCCGCCGTGCCCGGCGTCCCGGTACGCGAGCAGCTCACCGCCGGCCTGGACACGTTCCTCGGCTACGTCGAGGAGCACGCGCACGGATTCCGGGCCTTCCACCGCGCCGACGCGGCCGGCGACCGGGCCGTGCGCGCCGTCTACCGGCGGGCGCTCGCCGCCCAGGAACGGCAGATCCTCGCGGCGCTCGCCGCCGATCCCGGCCGGAGCGGGGAGTCCCAGGACCCCGCCGAGCTGAGGATCGCGGTCCGTGGCTGGCTGGCCTTCACCACCGCCGTCTGCCTGGAGTGGCTGCGCGGCGCGGACCTGACGCGCGCACAGGTGCGCGACCTGTGCGCCCGCGCGTTGCTCGGCGCCGTGGCGCCCTGAGCGGCGCCCTCTGCCGGCCGTCTTCCCTGCCCGGGTGGACCCCGTCGGCGTGTCGCGGCCCGCGGGCCGGCCTACTTCGGGGCGCGCCGAGCAGGTGACACCGTGACGAGCCGCGCGGCCGAGGTGCCCGCCGGAGCCGACGACCTGGGGACGACGCATGGGGAACCGACGACTGCACGGATGTCTCGGGCTGGTGGTGGGGGTGGCGCTCTCGATGCTCACCACGCTGGTGCTGGGCAGAGGCGTGCACGCCTGCGACCCGGGCGCGCACAACCGGGTCGACGAAACCTTCCTGCTCTACTTCTTCGTCCCCGCCCTGGCGGCCGTGCTGCTGATGGCGTGGGTGGTGGTGGGTGCCGTCCTCGCCGGGCACACCCTGACGCACTGCGTCGCGCTCGCGGTGACCCTGCTGGGCCTGTGCTGGTGTGCCCTGTCGTTCTTCTGGAGCGGCCCCACGCACGGCTGTCCGACCGGCGTCCCCGGGTGGTGGCCGGCCTCGCTTCCGGCTCCGGGGTTCTGAGCGGCACCGACGCGGGCGGGTGTCGCCGCGCGGGGTGGTTGGCGCCTTCCTCGATCTCCGATAGGTTAGGCAAGCCTTACCTTATGAGGAGGAAGCCGATGGCTGACCGTCACACCCGGACGGCCGCGCCCGCCGCGGCGGAGCACGCCCGCTCCGTGCTCGCCACCGCCTGGTCCTGCGCGGTCACCGCGCACGGGGGCCGGGAGGAACTCGTCGGCGCGCACGCCGTCGACGCCGACGGCCGGGTGCTGCTGAGCCCGCCCGATGACAGCGCGCTGGCCGCAGCCGCCGTCTGCGCGCCGCGGGGCGAGCCGACCGCCGTCCTGGAGTTCGCCGACGTCGCCCCCGTCCCGGTCCGCGACCGGGTCCGCGCCCGGCTCTGGATCGCGGGACGGTTCGTTCCCGAGGACGGGCGGCTCCGCCTGCGGCCGGCCCGCGCGGTGCTCCGCCGCCCTTGCGGGACGGTCGTGGTCGGACTCGACGCCCTCGCGGCGGCCCGGCCCGACCCGCTGGCCGCCGCGGAGGCGCGCCTGCTCACCCATCTCGCCGACACCCACCCGGACGCCGTCGAGCGGCTCACCCGGCTCGTCGAGCGGGACAGCCTGCACGCCGCCGTCCGCGTCCGGCCGCTGGCCGTCGACCGGCACGGCCTGACCCTGCGCGTGGAGCGGGCACGCGGCCACGGCGACGTGCGCCTGCCCTTCCACGCGCCCGCGGGCGACGTGTCCCAACTCGCCGAGCGCATGCACGTCCTGCTCGCCCGGGCCGCCTCCGCCGGCCGTCCCCGCGCCCTACAGCGGCAGCGCACAGACCGCGACGGGTGAGGAGAACGGATCACCCACCCGCCGCAGCCCGCCGTCGGAGTCGTCCACCGCGAAGACCGTGACCGTGCCCGACCGCTGGTTCGCCGCGAACAGCAGCCGTCCGTCCGGGGAGAACGCGATGTGGCGCGGGAAGTCGCCCCCCACCGGCACGGTGTCCAGCAGCCGCAGCCGGGCCCCGTCCGCCTCGACGGCGTACCGCGTGAGGCTGTTGTGGCCCCGGTTGGCGAGGAACGCGTACGCCCCGTTCGCCGTGACCAGGAACTGCGCCGGGTAGTTCCTGCCGCTCCCGGTGCCGGTGGACTGCGGCGGGCCGATCGTGAGGCGGCCGTCCGCCGGGTCGTAGGCGCAGACGGCCGCCGTGTCCGCGACCTCGTCGGCGAGGTAGGCGTACCGGCCGCCGGGATGGAAGGTGAGGTGCCGCGGCCCCGCGCCCGGCTCCGCGGCGGCGCGGGACACCTCGGCGAGCGTGCCGCGGGAGGTGTCGAGCCGGTAGGTGTGGACGGTGTCGGTGCCCAGGTCGACCGCGAGCAGATGCCCGCCGTCCGGGCTGCTGACGAACTGGTGGGCGTGCGGGCCCCGTTGTCCCGGGCCCGGCGGCGGAGCGGAGTGCGTGACGAGATCGGTGCGCTCGCCGATCGCGCCGGCGGCGTCCAGCGGATGCACCGCCACGCTCCCCGAACCGTAGTTCGCGCTGAGCAGCCAGCGGCCGTCCGGGTGCACGGACAGATGGCAGGGGCCCGCCCCGCCGGTCGGCCGCGAGCCGAGCACCTGGTGGTCCGGCAGGCGGACGGCGGTCACCGCTCCCGCGTCCTGCTCGTCGACCGCGTACAGCGTGCGCCCGTCCGGATGCGCCGCGAGGAACGAGGGGTTCGCGACACCCGTCAGCACACCGGCCCCGGTCACGGCACCCGAGTCCGGGTCGTACGTGGCCAGTCCGATGCCCTTCCCCGCGCCGTCCCCCGAGGTGTAGGTGCCCAGGTACAGCGGCCGGGGACCGGAGCGCCGCGCCGGTGGTTCCGACCGTGCCGCGGCCGGGGGCCGCTCCGCCGCCGGTCCGGCTCCGCCGCCCGCCCCGGGACGCGCCGGTGCCGGGACCGCCGTGATCGCGGCCGTCCCCGCCAGCGCACCGACGAAACGGCGCCGGCTCCAGCCGCCGCGCCGCCGGGCCGGCTCCGCACCACTGCTCATTCCCGCGCCTCCCGGGGTCGGTCGCCTCGATCCGTGGCGACCACCTTGGCGCGCGGCGCCCCGCGCTTGCAAGAAAGCCCGGCCGCGACGCGTCCGGCGCGACGCCGGCCGCCGGTCACCAGTCGCCGTCCCCGACCGGCTTGCCCGGCGGGTCCCCCAGCGGCCTCACCTGGTGGGGCGCCGGCTGCTGCCAGGGCTCGTGGTCGTCCCCCAGCCAGTCGCCGACCGGCTCGACCGCGCCCAGTTCCTCGGCCGGCGCGAGATCCGCGGCGGCATCGTCGTAGTAGTCGAACCAGGGCAGGCCCGCCCGGGTGTACGCCGCGCGGTCCACCGGGGACGGCGGCGGGGCCTCGCCGGTGATCCGGCGCCACTGCGGAGGCGTCACGAGGTGGACGAACACCCGCCCCGCGGGCGTGCCGGACCACGCCCCGACGGGCCGGTCGTCCGCGTACACCTCCTGGCGCAGCGCACCGCCGACGCCCAGGCCCATCGCCGGCGCGCTGCGCGCCCGCGGCGCGCCCGCCGCCGCGGGGGCGGCCCCCGCGGCGGGCGGCGCGGCCATCGGCAGGCACGGGCCGCCGTGGCCACTGAATGGCGCCGGCATCCGGCGCGCCCGCCGCGCCCTGCGTTGCTCCTCCCGCCACGCGGCCAGCTCCCGGTCGTTCAGCGGGAACGACTGGAGCTGCACGCCGCCCCACACCTCCTCGCCGGTCACCTGGCCCTCGACCGTCGCCCCGAGACCCAGCGGGACCGCCACGAACTGGCGGACCGTGCCCTTCCCGGAGTTGATCCCGTCGAGCCAGGGCTGCCGCGGCAGGACCACGTAGTTCTGCGGGTCGTGCGCGGGCCGGGAACTCCACGGGCGGCCGGAGACGGCACACACCTTGCCCACGCCCACCTGGAGCGCGGCCGGTTCCGTCGAACCCGCGAAGGAGAGCCACATCGCCTCGCGCAGGTACACCGGCAGCATCACTCCGCCGCGCGCCCGCCACTGGGCGGGCACCCGGTCCGCGTGGTCCTCGACCCGCCGGACCGGGAACTCCCCGAGCCCCGGCGGCAGCGCGTGCGTCCCCGTCTCGGGCAGCCGCAGCGTGCGGATGAACCGCACCTGCACCCCACCCGGCAACAGCAGCGCGTTCCCGTCGATCCGTACCGTGTCCCCGGTCATCCGCCCGCCCCTCGTCGTGTCGCTCGGTCACCGGGCGCCCGCACGGCGGCCCCCGCCCCGCGCGAGGCCCGTCCCCTCGCAGGCAACCTCTCAGCTGGAACGACCGGAGACGGCCGAACGGTTCCTGCTCCGGCGCAGCCGCGACGGCAGCCGCAGCCGGCGCCGCAGCCGTGCGAGCCCCGGCCGCCTCTCGCGCGCCTCGCGCCCGCTGCGGTCCAGCTCCTCCAGGAGCCGGCGCGTGCGGTGCTCGGTGTCGAGTTCGTCGATGATGCGGGTGGCCTCCGTGAGGACCGCTCCGTGCAGCTGCCACTGGCGCGGGTCCCGGCGGACCTCGTCGAGGAAGAGCCCGGCCAGCTTGTCCCGGGTGCCGGCCGCCGTGACCAGTTCCGCGCTGAGCCGTTCCTCGGCGCTCTCCGCGCTGCGGCTGACGTCCGTGGTCACCAGGACGGCGAAGCTGACGATCGCGTCGGCCATCTGGGACAGCAGTTCCTCCAGCACGGCGCCCGCGTGCGGATCGAACAGGGGCTCCGGCTCCCGCTCCTTGGCCAGGTCGGTCAGACTGCGGGCGAGTACCCGCAGCACCACCGTGCAGATCTCCAGGGTGTCCAGGCCGGTGCGCAGGACGACCCGGTGCAGCAGGCCCTCGCGCACGCGCGGGTTCAGTTTCAGACTGTCCTCGGCCTGCCGCAGCGCCGCGTCCACCGAGGCGATGTCGTGGTCGAGGCGGCGCGCCTCGTGCAGCCGTTCTGCCGCCACCCGGAAGGGGGTGCGCCCGGCGGCCTCCTCGCCGACCCGCAGCATCAACTGCCGCATCCGGCGGGCCAGATCCTCGATCGACTCCCCGGCCACGCCCACCCACACGGGGGGAGCCAGCACGAGGTTGCAGGCGAGGCCCACCACCGCGCCGATCAGGGTCTCCAGCACGCGGGCCCACGCGGTGTCCCCGACCCGGGTGACGCCGAGCACCAGCATCGCGCTGATCGCCACCTCGGGCACGAACTCGCTGACCCGGACCAGGTGGCCCACGCTCAGCGAGGCCAGGATGATCAGCCCGAGACTCCACCAGGTCAGCCCGACCAGACTGCTGAAGCCGATGGCGATGACCACGCCCACCACCACGGAGTTCACCCGGCGGAAGGCGGTGGTGATCGTCGAGTACAGGGTGACCTGCACGACGAGCAGCGCCGTCAGCGGGGCGGTCAGCGGCGCGGGCTCGGGGCTGAGATGCACGGCCACCACGTAGGCGAGGGTCGCCGCGAACGTCGACCGGAGCGTCTGCACGACCACCGGCTCCCGACGCCGCTCGACGATCTTCGCGACGGACGCCGCCCACTCACCACGTGCCTCTTGCATCTCTTGGGCCTTCCCCTTTCGCAGCTGCACGAACGTTCCCCTCGCGGACCGTATCGGTCCGCAAGCCGTTCGACGCGGTGCCGGCGTCCGGCCGGAGCGCCTCGGAGAACACCAGGATGGGCGACGCGGAGCGCGCCGAACCGCTGACACGCTCCCGCCCGACCCGGTCGGCGCCCGGGTCGGGCGGCGGCAGCGGTTCCGCGTGCGACGACAACGGTCCGGACGGGCGGGCGCCCACCCGTCCGGACCGTTGTCCGGACATGCGGGTGGCGCGGCTCCCGGTCGAGCCGCGCCACCCGGGGTCGTACCGGCCGTCAGGCCGCGCTGCGCCCCCGCGCGCGGTGCTCGCGGACGATCTCCGCGTAGCGGTGCCCGCTGCCCTTGATCGTGCGCTTTTGCGTCGTGTAGTCGACGTGCACCAGACCGAATCGCTTGTCGTACCCGTAGGCCCACTCGAAGTTGTCCAGCAGGGACCACGCGAAGTAGCCGGCCAGCGGGACGCCCTTGCGGACCGCGGAGGCGCAGGCCGCCAGGTGCTGCTCCAGGTAGGCGGTGCGCTCCGGGTCGTCGACGGTGCCGTCCGGCCGGACGACGTCCCGGTAGGCGGAGCCGTTCTCGGTGATGTACAGCCTGCGGGCGCCGTACTCGTGGGTGAGGCGCAGCAGCAGGCGCTCGATGCCCGCGGCCTCCACCTCCCAGTCCATGGCGGTGCGCGGGACGCCGGGCCGGTGGATCGCGCGGACGTGCGGGGCCGGTTCGGCCGGGTCGTCGGTGACGACGGACGGGAAGTAGTAGTTCAGGCCCAGCCAGTCCAGCGGGGCGGCCATCGTCTCCAGGTCGCCCGCCACCTCGGGCAGGTCGACGCCGTACAGCTCGACCATGTCGGCGGGGAACCCGCGGCCGTGCACCGGGTCGAGCCACCAGCGGTTGGTGTGCCCGTCGAGCCGCAGGGCCGCCGCGACGTCCTCGGGCCGGTCCGACGCGGGCCGGATGTCGGACAGGTTGTTGACGATGCCGATCCGCGCCCCCGGCACGGCGGCGCGGATCGCCCGGGTGGCGAGGCCGTGGCCGAGGAGCAGGTGGTAGGAGGCGCGGACCGCGGCCGTGAGGTCGGTGAGGCCCGGCGCCATCCGGCCCTCCAGGTGGCCGATCCAGGCGGAGCACAGCGGTTCGTTGAGGGTGGTCCAGTGCTTGACGCGGTCCCCGAGCCGCTCGGCGACCACGGCCGCGTACGCCGCGAAGTGCTCCGCGGTGTCACGGACCGACCAGCCGCCCCGGTCCTGGAGCACCTGCGGCAGGTCCCAGTGGTAGAGGGTGACGGAGGGGGTGATGCCCGCCTCCAGCAGCCCGTCGATCAGCTCGTCGTAGAAGGCCAGTCCCTTGGCGTTGACCGGTCCGTCGCCCCCCGGCACGACGCGCGGCCAGGCCACGGACAGCCGGTAGGCGTTGGTGCCGAGCCGGCGCATCAGGCCGATGTCCTCGCGCCAGCGGTGGTAGTGGTCGCACGCGGTGTCCCCGTGGTCGCCGTTGTCGATCGTGCCGGGGGTGTGCGAGAAGGTGTCCCAGATCGAGGGGGAGCGGCCGTCCTCGCTGACGGCGCCCTCGATCTGGTAGGCCGACGTGGCCGTGCCCCACAGGAAGTCCTCGGGGAGGGCGGCAAGGTCGATGGTCACGAAAGTCCCTTCGTCATCGATGGAGGAGGTCACTTGACGGCTCCCGCCGTCAGTCCGGCGACGAGATAGCGCTGGAGCAGTAGGAAGCCGGCGACCACGGGGACGCTGACGACCAGTGAGGCGGCCATGATCTGGTTCCAGTACACGTCGTTGAGCGTGGAGTAGCCCTGGAGCCCGACGGCGAGCGTGCGGGTGGCGTCGTTGGTCATCACCGACGCGAACAGCACCTCGCCCCAGGCGGTCATGAAGGCGTAGACGGCGACGGCGACGATGCCGGGGATCGCGGCCGGCACGACCACCCGGAACAGCGCCCCGAGCGGTCCGCAGCCGTCCACCAGCGCCGCCTCGTCGAGGTCGCGCGGCACCGAGTCGAAGTACCCGATCAGCATCCAGATGGAGAACGGCAGCGAGAAGGTCAGATAGGTGAGGATCAGACCGCCGCGCGAGCCGAACAGGGCGATGCCGGTGGCGTTGCCGATGTTGACGTAGATCAGGAACAGCGGCAGCAGGAACAGGATGCCGGGGAACATCTGCGTGGACAGCACGGTGACCGTGAAGACGCGCTTGCCGCGGAAGTCGTAGCGGCTGACGGCGTACGCGGAGAAGACGGCGATGACGACCGAGCAGGCCGTGGCCGCGCCCGCGACGATCAGCGAGTTCACGAAGTAGCGCGCCAGCGGCACCGTCGACCAGATGTCGATGTACGGCCGGACGGTCAGACCGCTGGGCAGCCAGCGGAACTTGCCCGTGACGTCCGCGAGCGGCTTCAGGGAGCTGGAGACCATGACGTACACGGGCACCAGGACGAACCCGGTGAGCAGCGTCAGGAAGATCCCCCGGGACCACTGGAAGGACCGCGGCGGAGCCATCGGGGAACGGCGGGGTGCGGAGGAGGTGCTAGACATCGGAGGTCTTCCTTCCCCGGGAGGTCAGCAGCAGGTAGACGCCCGTGACGACGAGCAGGAACAGCAGCAGCAGGACGGACATCGCCGAGCCGGTGCCGAAGTTCCAGGTGACGAAGGACGCCTGGTAGATGTGGACCGAGATCAGGTCCGCCGCCTCCGGGGCCGTCTTGCCGAACAGGACGAACGGCGTGTTGAAGTCGTTGAAGGTCCACAGGAACAGGACCAGGACGAGGACCTGGTTGACCGGCCGCAGCGAGGGCAGCGTGATGCGGCGCATCTGCTGCCACAGGCCGGCGCCGTCCAGCGCCGCGGCCTCGTACAGCTCGCCCGGGATGTTCTGCAGGCCCGCCATGACGATCAGGAAGGCGAACGGCCAGCCCTTCCAGACCGACACGGTGAGCAGGGCGTAGAAGCTGTTGTCGCCGATCAGCCAGAAGGACGGCTGGTCGGTGAGGTGCAACTGGTCGTGCAGCACGTGGTTCACCAGGCCGTTGTCGTGCTGGAACATGAAGACCCAGGTGATGACGGCCGCGTACACGGGCAGCGCGTACGGCACCAGGAACAGCGCCCGCAGGACGCCGCGCCCGCGGAAGGCGTCCTGCATGAAGACCGCGGCGGCCGTGCCGACGAGCCAGCACAGACCGACCGAGAGCAGGGTGAAGACGACGGTGACGAGGAACGAGTGCAGCAGCGCCCGGCCGACCGGGGCGTCGAAGTCCACCGACACCGAGTAGTTGTCGAAGCCGGACCAGGGCGCGGTGCCCCAGTCGCGGATGTAGAACTGGGTGAGCTCCTTGAAGCTCATCACGATGCCGATCACCATCGGCACCAGATGGACCAGGAGTTCGAGGAACAGGGCCGGCAGGAGCAGCAGGTACGGCAGCCCGATGCGCTTGATCCGCCCGGTGCGGCGCGGGCCGCGCGCCGCACCGGGGGAGTCCGTGCGCACCGACCGCTCGCCGGGACCGGCGGAGGGGGCGGTCGTGGTGGTCATCGAGGTTCCCGCACTCACTTCTTCGGCATCTGCTGCTGGGCCTTCTCGAGCTTGGCCTTCACCGACGCGGTCGTGACCGCGCGGCCGGCGGCGGCGTCGGCGAACAGCTCCTTGACCGCCGTGCCGACCGCGGTCTCGAACTGGGACTCGTCCGCGACCTGCGGAAGGGCCGCCGCGCTCGTGGCCAGGGTGTCCTTGAGGACCGCGTTCGCCGGGTCGGTGAACGGCGCGACGTCCTGGGCCGACTTGACCGGCGGGATCGAGCTGTACGCGGTGTTGAGGATCTTCTGCTCGGCGTCACTCGTCAGGAACTTCACGAACTTGGTGGAGCCGTCGAGGTTCTTGGTGTTCTTGAACACCGCGAGGTTGATGCCGGCGACCATGGAGTTGGTGTTGGCGCCGGTGCCCGGGGTGCCGGACTGCACCGGCACCGGTGCGATGCCGTACGAGTCGGGGTCCATGCCCTGCGACTTCAGGTTGGCCGCCGCGGACTGCCACAGCAGCATCGCGTTCTTGCCCTTGGCGAAGTCGCTGACCGACTGGTTCTGGGCGTACTCGGCGTTGCCCGGGGCGATGATCTTGTCCTTCGCCATCAGGTCGACGTACTGCTTGACCGCGGCCACCACGCCGTCGCCGGTGAAGTCGGCGGTGCCGTCGGGCTTGAAGAACTCCGCGTCGTGCTGCTTGGCGAAGACGAACGCGTGGTGGACGTTCTCCGACACGTTGGCGCCCTCGGCGCCGATCGCCCACGTGCCGCCCTTGGAGAGCTTCTTGCCGTCCGCGACCAGTTCGTCCCAGGTGGCCGGCGGGCCGTCGATCCCGGCGTCGGCGAACATCTGCTTGTTGTAGTAGAGCGCGTAGGCCATCGAGTACAGCGGCACCGCGGCGGGGTCCTTGCCCTCCGCGCCGGTCGACCCCATCGCGGAGTCGACGAAGCGGTCCCTGCCGCCGATCCTGTCGAAGTTCTTCGCGTCCCACGGCAGCAGCGCACCGGTCGCCTGGAGCGAGGCGCTCCAGGTGTTGCCGATGTTGAGCACGTCGGGGCCCTGACCGGACGTGGTCGCGGTGAGGATGCGGTTCAGCAGGTCGGACCAGGGAACCACCTCCAGCTTGACCTTGATGCCGGTCTGCTTCTCGAACTTGGCGAGTTCGGGGGCGAGCACCTTCTTGTCGACGGCGATGCTCGCGCCCTGGTTGGACGCCCAGTACGTCAGCGTCTTGGGCGAGTCGTTCGACCCGCCGCCGTTCGACGAGCCGCCTCCGCAGGCGGTCGCGGCGGTCAGCAGGGAGATGGTGACCGCACCGGCGGCCGCGGCTCGGATTCTGCGCATGGCTGCGTATGTCCCTTTCCCGGAGGGAGCCGCGAGGAGCGCGGGCGTTCACGTCCCGAACGATCCTCATGGCTTAATTTAGGACGTGAGTTAAGACCCCGAAGAAAGTCGCGTCAAGGGATCGCACAGGGGTATCTTGCAGGTCGGGCAGGCCGGAAGGGAATCACATGGCGGCGCGGAACGGTCGGACGGTGCGTGACCTGCGACGGGGCAACCGCACCGCCGTACTGCAACGGTTGTATTTCGACGGGCCGATGAGCCGCTACGAGCTCGGTCCCGCCACCGGACTGAGCTCCGGCTCCGTCAGCAACGTGGTCGCCGAACTCGTCGCGGACGGGCTCGTGGAGGAGGCGGGCAGCGTCGACTCCGACGGCGGCCGGCCGCGCACCCTGCTGCGGGTGGTGCCCGGCAGCGGCCACATGATCGGCGTGGACGTGGGCGAGACCCGGGTACGGGTCGAGCTGTTCGACCTCACCCTCACCGAACTCGCCCGCGTCGAGCGCCCGTTGGAGCGGCACGGGTACGACCGGCCGCTGCGGGCCCAGGGGTACGACGTCGACGTCATCGTCGGGCACATCCGCGACGGGATCGCCCGGGTGCTCGCCGAGGCCCGCGTCGCCCCGCACCAGCTCCTCGGCGTCGGCATCGGCGTGCCCGGCATCGTCGACCGCACCCCCGAACGCGGCGCGGTCGTGCACGGCCAGACCATCGGCTGGGACGCGGTGCCGCTGGAGTCCCTGCTCCGCTCCGCCTGCGAACTCCCCGACGACGTGCCGTACTTCGCCGACAACGGCGCCCGCACGCTGGGCCAGGCCGAGATGTGGTTCGGCGCCGGACGCGGCGCCCGCAACGCGGTGGTCGTCCTGTTCGGCTCCGGTGTCGGCGCCTGCCTGGTCACTGACGACGTGGAGAACGGCCGCTCCGTGGAGTGGGGGCACCTGACCGTACGGGTCAGGGGGCGCCGCTGCCGCTGCGGTTCGCTCGGCTGCCTGGAGGCGTACGCCGGCGCCGAGGCGCTGCTGGACCGCTGGCGCGAGGAGGGCGGTCACCCGCCGGAGGGCACCGACGAGGAGACGGCGCTGACCGCGATGCTCGCCGCCGCCTATCCGCCGGAGGGCACCGCGCCGGACCCCGTCGCCCTCGCCGTGCTGGAGGAGACCGCGGAGTACCTGGGGGCCGGACTCTCCGACCTGATCAACCTCTTCCAGCCCGAGCGCATCCTCATCGGCGGCTGGGCCGGCCTCCAGCTCGGCTCCCGCTTCCTGCCCGCCGTCCGCCGCCACGCGATCTCCTACTCGCTGCGCTATCCCGCCCAGCGGGTCACCGTGGACCTCGGCCGGCTCGGCCCCGACGCGGTCACCGTCGGCGCGGCGATCCTGCCCCTCGCCGACTTCTTCGCCCGCGGCGGCCGGCGCGCCGAGCCCGCGCCGACGGGCCCGTCACCGGCGTGGCGGGCGGCCCTGGAGGAGCGGGCGCCGCACTGACGTCCGTACCGCCCGGGGGCGAGCGGCCGGGGCGCGGCTCCTGTTTCGGGCGGGGCCGCCGTGGTACCCGGCTCCGGTCCGGAGGCGGCCCGCCCGGCGGCGGGCACGCCGTGCCGATCCGAACCACGAACGGAGTGCGCCGTGAGCGACGACCTTCCGCGAGCCCCCGGTGAGACCCCTCACCCGATACCGCGCGACCTGCCCGATCAGCAGGCCCGGGATGGCGACGACCCCTGGGAGGTCGTCTCGGGGGAGGGCGGTCCGGCGACGGACGTGCCCGCCGCCGACGAGGCGGGCAGCGCCCGCCGGGGCGCTGCCGGCGAGGACTCCGCCCCCTCCGCCGACCCCGGCCCCCAGGAGTCGACGGACTGAGCCACCGGTCCCGGGTACGGCGCCCGCGGCGGGTCCGGGGCGGGCGGCCCGGGTGAGCCGGGGCGCCGCCGTGCACCGCCGTGCACGCGCAGGGCCCGATCCCGCGGCGGGCCGCGGACGACCCGCCGCGGTCCGCCACCGGGAGGGGATCAGGCGAACGCGTTCACGCCGGTCAGCTCCGCCGACAGCGCCCACAGCCGCCGCGCCTCCTCGGCGTCGGTGGCGTACGGCTTGACGCCGCCGCGGGGGCCGTCCTCCGACGCGGGCTCGGCGACGTCGCAGTCCTCCAGGTACAGCCCGCCGAGGCCGTCGAGCTGCGGGGAGGTCGCGGCCCACACCTGGGTGGACGCCCCCTGCTCCGGCGTCTTGAACAGGTCGGGGTGCAGCACCTCGCCGTTCTCGTCGATCCAGCCCCGGTCGACCATCTCCTCCTTGGCCAGGTGCCGCTGCAGCGGGGTGAGGATGCCGCCGGGGTGCAGCGCGAAGGCGCGGACCCCCGCGTCCTTGCCGAGCCGGTCGAGTTCCACGGCGAACAGCACGTTCGCCGTCTTGGCCTGCCCGTACGCCTGCCACTTGTCGTAGCCGGTCCGCCACTGCACGTCGTCCCAGCGGATGCCGGAGAGGTGGTGGCCGGTGGAGGAGACCGACACGACCCGGGCGCCGCCCGGTGCCAGCGCCGGCCACAGGCGGTTGACGAGGGCGAAGTGGCCGAGGTGGTTGGTGGCGAACTGGGCCTCCCAGCCGGGACCGACCCGGGTCTCCGGGCACGCCATGATGCCCGCGCTGTCGATGACGATGTCCACGGTGCGGCCGGAGGCGAGGAAGCGTTCGGCGAAGGCCCGGACGCTCTCCAGGTCGCCGAGGTCCAGCGTGTCCGTCTCGACTCCGTCGATGCCCTCCAGTGCCTCGCGGGCGGCGTCGGGACGCCGGGCGGGCACCACCACGTGGGCGCCGGCCCGGGCCAGCGCCCGGGTGGTCTCCAGGCCGATGCCCGAGTAGCCGCCGGTCACGATCGCGAGCTTGCCGGAGAGGTCGATGCCCTCCAGGACCTCGTCGGCGGTGGTCTTGGCGCCGAAACCCGAACCGATGGTGTGCTGTGCAGTGCTCATGTCCCGAACGCTACGAATTGGAGCGGACTCCAAGTCAAGCGGACGCGGCCGGCGGGGTGGGGGGCGCGGCCCGGGCGGGACGGGGCGCGGCGCCGGAGACGGTTGCGGAGCCGGGGGCCCGCGTGGGCGGACGGCGGCGGGAGTGGCGCGCGGGAGGCACGGGAAAGGCCCCGACCGGACGGGGGAATCGCGGTCGGGGCCGTCTGTGGGTGGGCACGGATGGCGGTCGCCTCTCGGCGGAATGCTCCACAGGGCTTCAGCCGAACGATCGTCCCTGTGGGCGGATGGTGAGGCCCGGGGACACTGTCCCATCCGCACCCACGAGTCGTTCAACGGGAAACTACCGGTCGGTGTTCCTCGGGGGGACTTCTTGCGCGGTGATGTGCGTCACGTCCCCTCCGGGGTCCGGCGCGTGCCGGTCCAGGCGAGCAGATCCTCCGCGCCCCACGTGGTGACCACCCGCTCCGCGGGCACCCCGCACTCCTCGGCGCGGTCGCATCCGTAGCTCTGCCAGTCGAGTTGCCCGGGCGCGTGCGCGTCGGTGTCGATCGCGAACAGCACCCCCGCCGCGACGGCCGCGCGCAGCAGCCGGCGCGGCGGGTCGAGGCGTTCGGGACGGCTGTTGATCTCCACGGCCGTGCCCGTCTCCGCGCAGGCCGCGAAGACGGCGTCCGCGTCGAACGCGGACTCCGGACGCCCGCGTTCGCCGAGCAGCCGACCGGTGCAGTGCCCGAGCACGTCCGCGTGCGGGTCCCGGACGGCGGCGATCATCCGGCGGGTCATGGACGCCGCGTCCATGCGCAGCTTGGAGTGCACCGACACCACCACGACGTCGAGCCGGTCCAGCAACTCCGGCTCCTGGTCCAGCGAGCCGTCGTCGAGGATGTCGCACTCGATGCCGGTCAGCAGCCGGAACGGCGCCCACCGCTCGTTCAGCTCCGCGACGACGTCCAGCTGGTCCCGCAGCCGCTCGGGCGACAGGCCGCGCGCCACGGTGAGCCGGGGGGAGTGGTCGGTGAGCACCGCCCAGGAATGACCGAGCCGGGCCGCGGTCCGGCCCATCTCCTCGATCGGGCTGCCGCCGTCCGACCAGTCGGAGTGCAGGTGGCAGTCGCCGCGCAGCCGCTCGCGCAGAGCCGTCCCGCCTTCGGTGAGCGGCCCCCCGGCCTCCCGCTCCACCCGTTCCAGGTAGCCGGGCACCTCGCCCGCCAGCGCCTCCCGGACGACCTTCGCGGTCTTGGGGCCCACGCCCTTGAGCCGCTCCAGCGAGCCGTCCCCCGCACGCCGGAGCACCTCGTCGGCGGGCAACGCGGCCAGCACCGACCGGGCCGTGCGGAACGCCCGCACCCGGTAGGTGGGGGCCAGGCTCCGCTCCAGCAGGAACGCGATCCGGTCCAGCGCCTCCAGGGGGTCCATCGGCACCTCCTCGCCGCCGCCCGGGCCGGCCGCTCCCTCCAGGGTTGCCCACCCGCCGCGGGACCGCACGACGGGCGCGCACCGGGGCCGCCGCAGGGCGGAGCCCCCCTCCATCGGACGCCGCCGGGGGCGGCCTCCGGTCGTCCCCGCGCCGCGCTCACCCGCGGCAACCGCTCTACGATCTAGCCATGACGGAAAGCTCGAGCCCTTACATCTCCCGCCCCCGGATCATGGTGCTCGGGGTGCAGCCGGGCACGCCGCCGTTCCGGATCATGGAGATCGACGGAGAGATGGTCGGCGAGGCGAAGGCCATCACGGACGTACTGGAGTACGCCGCCGCGTACGGGATCACCGTGAACGACCTGGACGACCCCGACGTGGTCCGCTGGGTGGGCGGCGACAAGCTCACCTGGGTACCGCGCTGAGGCAGGGGCCGCGGCCCGGGGGCCCCCCCCCGCGCCGGCCGGGCGCCCCGCCCCCCCCCCCCCCCCCCCCCCCCCCCCCCCACCCCCCCCCCCCCCCCCCCCCCCCCCCCCCCCCCCCCCCCCCCCCCCCCCCCCCCGGGGGGGCCGCGGGGGCGGCGGGGGGCGGGGCGGGCCCCCCCCCCCCCCCCGCGGCCGGTCCGCCGGCGCACCGCCCCTGGCCCGCGGCCTCCGTCCGTCCCGCCCCCGCCCACCGCAACCGGTGGCCGGTGCCGCCGGCCACGCCTTCGGCGGGAGCGGCCGGGGGCCGAACGGGCCCCGGCGCGGGGACCAGCGGCCCCCGCGCCGGGTCCGAGCCGCTGCGGCACTCTGGAGGGGGACCCCCGACCTCCGGAGGTGGAGACCATGCGCCGCACCGTCACCGTCGGCCTCGACGGCTCGCCCGAGAGCATCGCCGCCGCCGAGTGGGGGGCCCGCGAGGCGGAGCTGCGCGGACTGCCGCTGAGGCTGGTCCACGTCACGGCGCCCGGTCCCGACCCCCTCGCGCAGGCACCCCTGCTCGCCGCCGAGACCCGGCAGGAGTGGGCCGAGCGGATGCCCCGGGAAACTGCGGAGGACCTCGGTGCCCGCCACCCCGGCACCGACGTCGTCGTGGAGCGGCACGAGGGCCACGCCGCCGAGATCCTCGTCTCGACGGCCGCCGACACCGAGGTGCTCGTCCTCGGCTCCCGGGGGCTCAGCGAGGTCGGCGGCTTCATGATCGGCTCGGTCGGACTGGCCGTCGCGGCCCACGCCGGCTGTCCGGTCGTCCTGGTCCGCGAGCCGTCCTCGCCCCCCGAAGGGCAGCCGGCGGGGGACGAGGGGACCGCCGCCGCCCCGGGCCGCTGCCTGCCCGTCGTCCTCGGACTGGACACCGGGGAGGCGCACGACGCGCCGGCCGGGTTCGCGTTCGAGGCCGCGCACCGGCGCTCGGCCGCCCTGCGCGTCGTCCACGCGTGGAACGAGCCGCCCTACATCCAGTACGGCATGCCCCCGGACCTGGCCCTGCGGACCCGGCTCGCCGCACAGGACGCCGCCGCGGTGACGGCCGCGCTGCGCCCGTGGCGGGAGAAGTACCCGCAGGTCGAGATCGTCCAGGACTCCCTCTCCGGCAAACCGGCCGGCCACCTGGTCGACGCCTCCCGCGAGGCGTCGCTCGTGGTGGTGGGCCGCCGCGCCCGCCGTACCCCGCTCGGCGCCCATCTCGGTCCCGTCGCGCACGCCGTGCTCCACCACTCCAGCGCGCCCGTCGCGGTGGTCCCGCACGACTGACCGCCGGCTCTGCCCGCATCGGCTTTCACGGCGAAGGGCTGTGGCATGCAGGACCCGACCTGGGACTACGAGGGCTACGACCCGGCGCAGGAACGCCTGCGCGAGTCGCTGTGCACCCTCGGCAACGGCTACGTCGCGACCCGCGGCGCGGCCCCGGAGTGCGCCGCCGGCCCGGTGCACTACCCGGGGACGTACGCGGCGGGCTGCTACGACCGGCTCACCTCCGAGGTGGCGGGGCGCAGCGTCGAGAACGAGGACATGGTCAACCTGCCCAACTGGCTGCCGCTGCGCGTGCGCACCGACACCGGGCACTGGCTCACCCCCGACACGCACCCCCCGCTCGACCACCGTCTCCGGCTCGACCCCGCCACGGGGACGCTGGAGCGCGTCACCCGCTACCGGGACGAGGAGGGACGCCTGCTCCTGCTGCGGCAGCTGCGGCTCGTCCACATGGCCGATCCGCACCTGGCCCTGCTGCGGACGCAGGTGACCGCGCAGGGCTGGTCCGGGCCGATCGAGATCGAGTCGGCGCTCGACGGGACGGTCGCCAACCGCGGGGTCGACCGGTACGCCACCCTCGCCTCCCGCCATCTGACCGATCTGCGCACCGGCCGGCGGGAGCCGGACATCGACTGGCTCGGCTGCCGCACCGCCACCTCGGACATCCGCGTCGTCCTGGCCGCCCGCACGGTCGTCGACGCGCCGGCCGCGACCGCCGCCACCGGCACCGGCACCGCCGGGCGGGCCGCCCGGCTGCTCCGGCTCACCGTGCGCGACGGACGCACGGTGACCGTGGACAAGACGGTCGCGCTGCACACCTCCCGCGATCCGGCGATCAGCGACCCGCTGTCCGCCGCCGTCGACCGCGTCCGGGAGGCGGCCGGCTTCCCGGAGCTGCTCGACAGCCATCGCACCGCGTGGCGCCACCTGTGGCGCAACGCCGAACTGGACGTGCCGAACAGCGCGGGTCCCGTCCTGCGCCTGCACCTGTTCCACGTCCTGCAGACCCTGTCCCCGCACACCGCCGACCTGGACGCCGGCGTCCCGGCACGCGGCCTGCACGGCGAGGCGTACCGGGGCCACGTCTTCTGGGACGAGCTGTTCGTTCTGCCGTACCTGAACCTGCACTTCCCCGAGGTCTCCCGCGCCCTGCTGACCTACCGCCACCGGCGCCTGGAACGGGCCTGCCGGGCGGCGAGGGACGCCGGGCGCACCGGCGCCCTGTACCCGTGGCAGAGCGGCAGCGACGGACGGGAGGAGGCGCAGCAGGTGCACCTCAACCCGCGTTCCGGCCGCTGGCTGCCCGACCACTCCCGGCTCCAGCACCACGTGGGGTCGGCGATCGCGTACAACGTGCTCCAGTACTGCGAGACGAGCGGCGACACCGGGTTCCTGCACACCAGGGGCGTCGAGATGCTCGCGCAGATCGCCCGGTTCTGGGCGGCCACCGCCGTCTACGACGACGGCCTCGGCCGGTACCGGATCCGCGGGGTCATGGGCCCCGACGAGTACCACGACGCCTACCCCGGTGCCGCCCGGCCCGGCCTCGACGACAACGCCTACACCAACGTCACCGCCGCCTGGGTGCTCGCCCGCACGCTCGGCGTGCTGCGCGCGATGCCCGAACTGCCGCGCCGGGACCTCTTCGAGCGCACCGGGCTCGACGCCGCCGAACTGGATCTCTGGGAGCGCGTGTCGCGCGGCCTGCACGTGCCCTTCCACGCCGGTGTCGTCAGCCAGTTCGAGGGCTACGGCGACCTGCGGGAACTCGACTGGGCGCACTACCGGAGCACGTACGGCGACATCCGCCGCCTGGACCGCATCCTGGAGGCCGAGGGCGACACCGTCAACCGCTACCAGGCGTCCAAGCAGGCCGACGTCCTCATGCTCGGCTATCTCTTCTCGCCCGCGGAACTGGGCGGGCTGTTCCGCAGGCTCGGGCACGACATGGACGACCTGCTGTGGCGCCGCACGGTCGACCACTACCTCCGGCGGACGAGCCACGGCTCGACACTGAGCAGCCTGGTGCACGGCTGGGTGCTGGCGCGGACCCGCCGCGGCGAGGCGTGGAGCCACGTCCACGAGGCGCTGCGCGGCGACATCGCCGACCTCCAGGGCGGCACCACGGGGGAGGGCATCCACCTCGGCGCCATGGCCGGCACCCTCGACCTCGTCCAGCGCGGACTCACCGGGCTGGACGCCCGCGACGGCGTGATCCGGCTGGACCCCGTCCCGCTCCCGGAACTGTCGGAGTACGGGTTCGCGATCCGCTACCGGGGCCACCGGGACATCCGGATGCGCCTGGCACCCGGCCGGCTCACGGTGAGCGTGCCGGAGTCGGACGCCGACCCCATCGACATCGCACTGCCCGGACGCACGGTCACCGTGGCGCCGGGCGAGTCCTGCGCGCTCACGTTGCCCGACCGGTGACGCCCGGACGGGGGCGCGTCCCCGCACGATCCCGGTCCCCGGGCCCCGGCGGTGCCGGCTCGGGGACCACCGTCACCGGGCACCGCGCGTGCCGCAGCAGGTGGCGGAACGCCTCCCCCGGCGAGGTGCCGGAACAGCCCACCACCACGAGCCCGGCCGTCTCCGAGGCGTGCACGAGCGCCACCTGCGGGCTCTGGAGCCGCACGTCCGGGTAGACCGCCACGTCCGGGTACACCGTCCGCCACGGCCGCAGGGCGTCGGCCAGCAGCTGCTCCTCCTGGTCCTCCCACGCCCCGCGGTCCTCCTCCGGCACCCCGAACGGCAGCGCGCGCAGCGCGGACGCGGGAGGGCGCCAGGCATGCACGGCGTGCAGCACCACCCCGCGCCGCCGCGCGGCGGCGAACGCCAGGCGCGTGGCGGCGTCGCACGGACGGCGGGCGTCGATACCGAGCACCACCGGCCCCGGCCGGTCCCCGCCGACCCGCCCACCCTGTCCGATCGGCTGCCCCATGGCACCTCACCCCTCCTGCCGCGTACGGGAGTTCACCCGGACACCTTCCACCGGACGGCGGCGCCGCGCACAGGGGCCGGACGGAACCCGCGCGGCGGGCCGCGGGGGGGCCGGTCGGCCCCCGCGACGCACCCGGTCAGCCCTTGGGACCGCCCCCGGGCCGGCGGATGCTCGGAGTGCCGACGGGTTTCGAGGAGGCCGGTGATGACGGACGACGACCGCCCCGCGGTGCACGCCCTGCTCCAGGACGGCACCACGGTGTCCATCCGTTCCGCCGGCACCGGCGACCACGAACGGCTGCGCGCCTTCTACGAGCGGATGTCCCCCGACAACCTGCGGCTCCGCTTCTTCGGGGCGAGCCGCCGCTCCGCCGAATCCGCCGCCGACCGGGCGTGCGCCGCGGCCCGGCCCGGCTACCGGGCGCTGCTCGCCGAGGCCCGCCACCAGGTGCTCGGGCTCGCCGAGTACGAGACCGCCGAGGACGCCGGCACCGCCGAGATCTCCGTCGCGGTCGCCGACGGCCTGCACCACCGCGGCGTCGGCACCCTGCTGATCGAGCATCTGGTGTCCGCCGCCCGCGCCGAGGGCGTGCACACCTTCGTCGCCGACGCCCTGGCGGAGAACCACGAGGTGCTGCGGCTGTTCGCCGACCTCGGCCTGCGCACGGCCCGCCGCTTCGAGGGCCCCGAGGTGCGCTGCACGATCGATCTCCGCCAGGACGAGAGGTACCTCGCGGCCGTGGAGCAGCGCGGCCGGGGCGCGGACGTGGCGAGCCTGGAGCCGCTGCTGCGACCGCGCACCGTGGCCGTGGTGGGCGCCGGAGGCGGCCCCGGCTCGGCCGGCCGGGCCCTGCTGCACCAGCTGCACGCCGGCGGCTTCACCGGCCGGCTCCTCGCCGTGCATCCCGGCGCCCGCTCGATCCTCGGGGTGCTCTGCCACCCTTCGGTGAGCGCCCTGCCGGCGACCCCGGATCTCGCCGTCCTCGCGGTGCCCGCGGGCGACCTGCCCGAGACCGCCGAGGAGTGCGGAAAGGCCGGCGTCCGGGCGCTGGTCGTCGTGACGGGCGGACTCGACCGCGATCAGGCCCGCGGACTGCGCGACGCCTGCCGCGCGTACGGCATGCGGCTCGTCGGCCCGGACAGCCTCGGGGTCGCCGACACCGACCCGGCGCTCCGCCTCGACGCCACGTTCGCCGCCGGGCACCCCCGCCCCGGTACCGCGGGCGTCGCGGCACAGTCCGGGGGTGTGGGCATCGCCCTGCTCGACGGGCTGTCCCGGCTGGGGATCGGCGTCTCCTCCTTCGTCGCGCTGGGCGACAAGTACGACGTCAGCGGCAACGACATGCTCCAGTGGTGGGAGGGCGACGGGCGCACCCGCCTGGCCCTGCTGCACCTGGAGTCGTTCGGCAACCCGCGGGCCTTCTCCCGCACCGCCCGCCGGGTCACCCGCCGCATGCCGCTGCTCACGGTCGACGCGGGCCGCACCGACGCCGGCCGCCGGGCCGCCGCGTCCCACACCGCGGCGGCGGCCACCCGGACGGCGACCCGCCAGGCCCTGTTCACCCAGGCCGGCATCACCGCGACCCGCTCGGTCGGTGAACTCCTGGAAACCGCCGCCCTCCTGCACGCCCAGCCCCTGCCGTCCGGCACGCGCGTCGCCGTCGTCACCAACGCCGGCGGAGCGGGCGTCCTCGCCGCCGACGCCTGCGCGGAGGCCGGCCTGGCACTGCCCGAGCCGACACCCGCGCTGCGGGACGACATCGCCGGTCTGCTGCCCGAGGGCGCCGCGCCGGGCAACCCCGTCGACACCGGTGCCGCCGTCACGGAGCGGCAACTGCGCGCCTGCGTGGACCGCGTCACCCGGTATCCCGGCTTCGACGCCGTCCTGGTGGTGCTGGTGCCCACGGCCGTCGCCGCGGCCACCGGCGACGATCTCGTGCGCGCCGTGACCGGCGGACCCTCCCACCGGGCGCGGACGATCGCCCTCGTACGGCTGGAGCAGGCGCTGCCCGTCGAACTGCTGCCCGCACAGGGTGGCGGCAGCATCCCGTCGTACGCCGAACCGGCCGCCGCCGCACGGGCGTTGGCGCACGCGGCCCGCCGCGCCGACTGGCTGAGCCGGCCCGCCGGAACGACGCCGGACCTCGACGGCGTCGACACCGAGCGCGCCCGGACCGTCGCCGAGACCTTTCTCGCCGCCCACCCCGACGGCGGCTGGCTCGATCCCCGCACCTGCGCCGAACTGCTCGACTGCTACCGCGTCCCGCAACTCGACTGGGCGTGGGCCGCAACCGAGGACGAGGCCGTCCTCGCCGCTGAACGCCTGCGCGGGCCCGACGGCCGGGTCGTCATGAAGGCCCACTGGCCCGGCCTGCTCCACAAGAGCGAACAGCGTGCCGTCCACCTCGACCTCCAGGGCGACGCCCAGGTGCGCGCCGCTTTCCGGGACTTCGAGACCCGCTTCGCCGGGCTGCTGACCGGGGTGGTCCTCCAGCCGCTCGCACCGCGCGGGACGGAGCTGTCCGCCGGCGTGGACCAGGACGAGGTCTTCGGCCCGCTGGTCCGGTTCGGGCTCGGCGGTACGGCCACCGAGCTGCTCGACCGCGCCGCCCGGCTCGCCCCGCTGACCGGGCAGGACGTCCACGACCTCGTCACCACACCGCGCGGCGCGCCTTTGCTGTTCGGCGCCCGCGGCGGCGGCCCGGTCGATCTCGAAGGGCTGGAGCAGACGCTGCTGCGGCTGTCCCGGATGGCGGGCGACGTGCCGCAGCTCGCCGAGGCCGACCTCGACCCGCTGCTCGCGACACCCGGCGCCGTCAGCGTCGTCGACGTCCGCGTCCGTCTGCTGCCGCGCCGCGCCCACGACCCCTACCTGCGCCGACTGCGCTGAGGAGGACCGGACATGAAACACGGCACGGTGGGTTCGGTGATGACGGCGGACGTCGTCCGGGCCACGTACGGCACCCCCTTCAAGGAAGTGGCGCGGCTGCTCGCCGAGCACGGCGTCAGCGGTCTGCCGGTCCTCGACGACGACGAGAAGGTCATCGGAGTGATCTCCGCCTCGGATCTGCTGGTCAGGCAGGCCGGGAGGCCCGGTCCCAGCGCGCCCCGGCGCTTCCGGCTCCGGCTGCCCGCCCGGGGCGTCCGGCGGCGGGCGGCCCGGGCACGGGCCCGGACGGCAGGGCAGCTGATGTCGGCGCCGCCCGTGACCGTCCACGCGGAGGCGTCTGTCGCCGAGGCGGCCCGCACCATGGCGCGGCACACGGTCCAGCGGCTGCCGGTCGTGGACGAGGAGCACCGGCTCGTCGGCATCGTCCCCGCCCCGACCTGCTCCGGGTCTTCCTCAGGCCGGACCGGGAGATCCGGTCCGAGGTGATCGGGGAAGTGCTCGGGCGCTCGCCCCGGCCGGTTGCGCGGACCGTGGCCGTGGCCGTCCACGACGGGGTCGTCACCCTCGAAGGGCGCGTGGAGCGCCGGAGCGAAGCGGAGATCGCGGTCCGCCTGGCGCGGCGGATCGACGGCGTCGTCGACGTCGTCGACCACCTCGCGTACCGCTTCGACGACGCCCGGCTGCCCCCCGCCGCGGGGGAGCGCACCGCGCACGCGGTGACCGACCCGGTCCCGCGCGAGAGATGAGGATGCGAGAGACGAGGAGGTGCGGCGGCGATGACACAGAACATCCTGGTCGCCTACGGCACGACCAACGGCTCCACACGGCGGATCGCCGAGACCGTCGCCGGTGTCCTGCGCGAGCGGGGCATGGCGGCCCGGGCGCTGCCGGCCGCGGAGGTGACGTCCCTGGAGCGCTACGACGCGGTCGTGGTCGGCGGCGGCCTGTACGGCGGTCGCTGGCACCGCGACTGCCGGGCCTTCGTGCGGCGCCACGCCCGTGCGCTGGCGGCGATGCCCGTCTGGTTCTTCAGCAGCGGCCCGCTCGACGCGACGGCGTCCCGGCGGGAGATCCCGCCGGTGCGCGGAGTGCGCCGCGCCATGGAGCGGCTCGGCGTCACGGAGCACGTCACGTTCGGCGGCTGCCTGGAGGAGGGGGCGACGGGCTTCATCGCGCGGCGGATCGTCTCGTCCGGGAAGGGAGGCGACTTCCGCGACTTCGCACGGATCGAGGCGTGGGCGGCCGGCATCGGCACGGCCCTGGAGACCGGGCGGCGGGCCGGGTGAGACGGCCCCCGTCCGGGCCGGGCGCCGCCCGCCGCGCGGCGGCACCGGCCCACGGCCGAGGGCCCGGCGACGTGCCCCGGCACGGCACGGCATGGAGGGGGCGGGGGCGGGCCTGGCAGGCAGGGAGAGAGCGGGCAGGGAGAGAGCGGGCGGGAGCGGGGGGCAGCCCCCGGCGACGGTCACCCGCGGCAGGGAAGGAGGTCCGGCGCGGGACCCGGTGATGTCGCGCGAAGCCGGGGCGGACCCGGCACGGAGCGGGTGGCGGGAACGGGGGCCGGGGGCCTCACCCCCGCGGGTCACGGCGTGGCCCGCGCGCTCCCCGCGCCCCCGGCGCGTGCGGCGGTGGCTTCAGTGCGAGGGCAGGTGGCCCGGGTCCTCGGGCTGGTCGAGCTGGCTGGCCAGCACCGCGGCCTGGACCCGCCGCTGGACGCCCAGCTTGGCGAGCAGCCGGGAGATGTGGTTCTTCACCGTCTTCTCGGACAGGTACAGCTTCCTGCCGATCTCCCGGTTGGTCAGCCCCTCCCCGATCAGCGCCAGGATGTCCCGCTCGCGGGGCGACAGGCTGGCCAGCTCGGGGGACAGGGCCGGTTCCTCGACGGGGTCCGCGCGCAGCCTGCTCATGAGGCGTGAGGTCGTCGCGGGGTCGAGCATCGACTGGCCGGACGCGACCGTGCGGACCGCCGAGACCAGGTCGGACCCCTTGATCTGCTTCAGCACGTAGCCCGCCGCCCCCGCCATGATCGCGTCGAGCAGCGCCTCCTCGTCGTCGAACGAGGTCAGCATCAGGCAGCTCAGCTCCGGCATCCGGCTGCGCAGCTCGCGGCACACGCCGATGCCGTCGCCGTCGGGCAGCCGCACGTCCAGGACGGCCACGTCCGGGCGGAGCGCCGGGCCGCGCACCAGCGCGTGCTCGACGCTCCCCGCGTCACCGACCACCGAGATGTCGGGTTCGGCGTCCAGGAGGTCCGTCAGACCCCGCCGCACCACCTCGTGATCGTCGAGGAGGAAGACCCGGATGGGGTCCTGTTCGGAGAAGGTGCGCGCCTCGGCCATGCCGACCCCTCGTTCGGTGGTGGGCCACGGTCCGCCGCGAACCCGCTGTGCCGACGATCATCGCGCGTCGAGGCCGGACGCACTAGGGCCGACCGGCCCCATACCCGCCTGCTCACTCTCCGACCGCCGTTGTCGAGCCTGCCCGGAATCCACCAGGTCGAATCGGACGTCCACCACGCCCTCGACCGCTCGGACCAGGCGGGCCGCCACCGGGACGAGGGAGGTGTCGCGGACCCGGCCGGTCAGGGTGACGACACCGTCCTGCACGTCGACGACGACCGGCGGCGAGGCGGTGCGGAAGAGGTAGGAGACGATCTCCCGGCGGACCTCCTCGGCGATGTCGTCGTCGCCGCGGAGGAACACCTTCAGCAGGTCGCTCCGGCTGACGACGCCTTCCAGGCCGCCGAACTCGTCCACCACGGGCAGCCGCTTCACCTTCGCGTGCGCCATGACGCGGGCCGCCTCCGCGAGCGTGGCGTCGGCCCGCACCGTGACCGGCGGCGTCGTCATCAGGTCCTCGGCGCTCAGTCCGCCGGCCTTGGCGAGGTCGGCGGCCCGCCGCACCTGGGTGAGCCGGTCGGGGTCGCTGTCGCGGAACTCCTCCTTGGGGAGCAGGTCCGCCTCGGAGACGACCCCGATCACCCGGCTCTCTCCCTCCACCACGGGCAGGGCGCTGACCTGCCACTGCTCCATCAGCTGCACGATCTCCTTGAAGCCGGCCCGGTGGCCGACGGCGGCGACGGTGTGGGTCATCACGTCGCTCACGATGTGCGGACTGCCGTGCACGGTGACTCCTCGGTCGGTGCGGACGGTCAGCGGGCGTCGCCGCTGCCGTAGGGGGCGTAGAGGTCGAGCAGACGGGTGCGGGCGGACTGGAGGCGGTGGGCGACGATGCCGCCGGCCCACTCGGCCACCGCCATCCCGAACTCGGGGTCGGTCCTGGCCAGGGCCCGCACCTCGTCGGCGTCGAACTCCCAGGCCCGGACCGGGGTCGTCGCCTCGGCCCCGAGATGCCAGGTGTGCGGGGCGAACAGCCAGGACCAGCCGACGAGTTCGTTGTGCCCGAGGATCTCGATGACGGCCGGGCGGCGGCCGGGCACCCGCAGGTCCAGCGCCACCGTGCCGGTCCGGATGATCCAGAACCGGTCGGCGCGCCGCCCCTCCTCGAACAGCCGGGTCCCCTCGGGGAACGACACCTCGCGGGCCAGCCGCAGCAGCCGCTCCCTGTGGTCGACGGGCAGCGCCCGCAGCATGGTGGTCGTGGGGGAAGCGTTCATGGTTCTTCCTCTTCCTGGCGCGATCCTTCCCCCACCAATGTCCGGCCGCCCGCCGCGCGCCGCCATGGGCCGCCCGGCCCCCGCCGCGTGCCGCATGGCGCCGGCCCGGGCCGAAGGTCCCGGCCGAAGGGCCTGCCCGGCCTCTGCTCCCGGCCCGGCGGGCGCAGCACGCTCGACGGGAGAGCGCGCGGACGGGCCCGAGCCGGCCCGACCCGCTGCCGCGGACCGCCGGAGGAGGCAGGGACCATGGTCGGTGATGTCACCGCGGGGGTGGACGGATCGCCGGAGAGCCGGGCGGCCGTCCACTGGGCCGCCCGGGAGGCGCTGCGCCGGGGCGCCGCACTGCGCCTGGTGCACGCCTGCGACCCGCACCCCCGAACCGCCCTGTCCCCTCGCGTCGGCTCGCGGAAGGAGGACGAGGCCCTCGAACTCGCCGCCCTGGCGCACGGGCTCCGGGCGGCGCACCCCGGTCTGAGCGTGGTGGAGCGCTGCCCCGACGCCGCTCCGGTGCCCGCCCTCCTGGCCGCGGCGGACGCCTCCGACCTGCTGGTCCTCGGATCGCGTGGGCTGAGCGGGCTCACCGGATTCGTCCTCGGGTCGATCGCGCAGCCCGTCGTGGCACGGTCGTCCGCTCCGGTGGTCCTGGTGCGGGCCGGGGCCGGCGACTGCGTGGAGCACTTCACCGCCTCCGACGGCGTCTCCCCGGACGAGGTGCCCCGGCTCCCGTACCGCGACGTCGTGCTGGGCCTGGACGTGGACCGGCCGTGCGACGAGCTGATCGCGTTCGCCTTCGAGGCGGCGCGGCTCCGGGGTGCCTCACTCCGCGTGATCCACGCCTTCGGCGCCCCGCACCTCTCCCCGTCCGTGGAGCACCTCGGCCGGGAGAGCGGCCCCGAGGTGCTCGCCGGTCACGAGAGCGCCGTGGTCGCCGCGCTGCGCCCCTGGTGCGAGAAGTATCCGCAGGTGCCCGTCGCCGTGACCGTGGTCGACGGCAGGCCGGCCGCCGAGGTGATCCGCGGGTCGGCGGACGCCGCGCTGCTCGTCGTCGGCCGCAGGAGGCGCCGGAGCCGGCTGGGGGCCCTGCTGGGGCCGGTGGCCCACGCGGTACTGCACCACGCCGACACGTCCGTCGCGGTCGTCCCGCACGACTGAGCCGCCGCGCCGCCGCGCGAGCCGACGTCCCAGGGGAGGCAGCAGCATGACGTCACGTCAGGTCGTGGTCGGGGTGGACGGCTCGCCGGGTTCGGTGCGCGCCCTGGATCGCGCCGCGCAGGAGGCGGAACTGCGCGGTGCCGCGCTGGACATCGTCTACGCGGTGCCGGACGCCGACGTCGCCGGGCCGGTCCTGGTGTCCTCGTCCCGGCGGGCGCGCTCGCGCCATCCGGGCCTTCGCGTCACGGCGCGCGCCGTGGTGGACGGCCCGGTCCGGGCCCTGGCCCGGCACGGCCGTAACGCCGAGCTGACCGTGGTGGGCTCGCGCGGGCTCGGCCGCTGCGGCGGCCTGCTCCTCGGCTCGGTGGGCCGCCGGCTCTCCGGGCGCCTGCGCGGCCCGCTCCTGGTCGTCCGCGGCGACCGGCCGCCGGACGGGGGAGCGGTGCTGCTGTGGTCCGCCGAGGAGTCGGCCGCGGACGCCGCCGCCTTCGCCTTCGCGGAGGCGGAGCGACGCGGGGTCGCGCTGCGCGTACGGGCCGCCCCCGCCCGGCCGCCGGGCGGTGAGCGTGCCCTGGCGGCGCGGGCCGAGCCGGGCGGGCCGCGGACCGGCCGTGGACCGGCGGCCCGCGACGCCGCCGCGCCCGGCGGCCACCCGGCGGCGACCGCCCGCGCGGGGTCCGCGCTGCCGGCGGCGACCGGGGGAGCGGGGCTGGTCGTGGTCGCCGCCGGCGGCGACCGGCCCGCGCGCCGGGCCGCCGCGGTCCGTGCCCTGCTCCGCCTCTCGCGCTGTCCCGTCGCCATCGTCCCCGAGACACGAGCGCGGGGCATACGTGATGAAGCGCCACAAATGCCGTGAAACAACAGGGTTGACGCTCCGTCAGGACCTTGTGTGGTCCTGTCCCGTGCTCGGATCGAGGGACGTTCGGCCCATCGGCCCGGGACCCGTGACCCCTGCGAACCGGGTTGCTCGCGAGAGATGGTGAGGGGGCGTCAGAGAGCCCCGAAGCACTTCGTCCGACTCCTTGGGAGGAACGAGCATCATGGCAGTCCACGAGCAGTCCCACCGGCACACGGGGTTCCGTCTTCCCTCCCTGCGCAGGACCCGGTCGGCACCGGCACCCGAGGCCGCCTCCGCGACCACCACGGCCGTCCGCGCCTACGCCCTGGCATCGCTGCGGCTGCTCACCGGATTCGTGTTCCTGTGGGCCTTCCTCGACAAGACCTTCGGCTTCGGCTACGCCACCCCCTCGGGCAAGGGCTGGATCGACGGCGGGTCGCCGACCCGGGGCTTCCTCGGGAGCGTCGCGGCCGGCCCCCTGCAGTCGACGTTCCACGCGTGGGCGGGCGACACCTGGGCGGACTGGCTGTTCATGCTGGGTCTGCTCGGCATAGGTCTGGCCCTGCTCACGGGTGTGGCGCTGCGGCTCGCCGCGGTGGCGGGCACGGTGATGATGGCGCTGATGTGGCTCGCCGAGTGGCCGCCGGCCCGGCACCTCGCGGACGGCTCGCCCAGCATGTCGACGAACCCGTTCGCCGACTACCACGTCGTCTACGCCCTGGTCCTCGTCGCCCTCGCCGCGGCCGGCGCGGGCGCCACCTGGGGGCTCGCCCGGATCTGGGAGCGCCTCCCCTTCGTGAGCCGCAACCCCTGGCTGCGCTGAACCACCGCCACCGGCCGCCCTCGCCCCGTCGCGAGGGCGGCCTTGCCGCACGTCGGGCCTGCTCCGCGAGGTGCGGGCAGGTCCCGGGCCGCCCGGACCCGCCCCGGGGACCGATCGGCCCAAGCGGTGCCGTGCGGCACCGAACGACGCTGGAAGGGACAGGTCAGGTCACGAGCCGAAGGGGTCGTCATGAAGGCACTGGTGTTCCACGGTCCGGGGAAGTCCGCCTGGGAGGACGTGGCGGACCCCGGCATCCTCGACGCCACGGACGCCGTGGTGCGCGTCGACACCACCACCATCTGCGGAACCGACCTTCACATCCTCAAGGGCGACGTACCCGAGGTGAAGCCGGGCACCGTCCTCGGGCACGAGGCCGTCGGAGAGGTGGTCGAGGTGGGGAGCGACGTCCGGACGATCCGGCCCGGCGACCGTGTCCTGGTCTCCTGCATCACGGCCTGCGGCCGCTGCCGGTTCTGCCGGGAGGGCGCCTACGGCCAGTGCCGCGGCGACGGCGGCTGGGTGCTCGGCCACCTGATCGACGGGACGCAGGCCGAGTACGTCCGCGTTCCGCACGCCGACCTCTCCACCCACCTGCTCCCCGGAACCCTGGACAGCAAGGACGCCGTCCTGCTCGCCGACATCTTCCCCACGTCCTACGAGGTGGGCGTGCTCAACGGCCGGGTCCGGCCCGGTGACACGGTCGCCGTCGTCGGAGCGGGCCCGATCGGGCTCGCCGCGATCGCCACGGCGCGCCTGTACTCACCCGAGCGGATCATCGCGGCGGACCTCGCCCCGTCCCGTCTCGACGCGGCCAAGCGGCTGGGCGCCGACGCGGTCGCCGCGGCGGGCGACGAGGCCGAGCAACTGGTCTCCGACCTCACCGAGGGGCTCGGCGCGGACGTCGTGATCGAGGCGGTCGGGGTCCCCGCGAGCTTCGAGGCGTGCACGCGCATGGTGCGGCCCGGCGGACACGTCGCCAACATCGGCGTCCACGGCAAGCCGGCCACCCTGCACCTCGAAGATCTGTGGATCAAGGACGTGACGATCACGACCGGTCTCGTCGACACCTCCTCCACCCCCACGCTGCTGCGCATGATGGCCGCCGGACGGCTCTCGGCCGGCTCGCTGGTCACCCACACCTTCCCGATGGACGCCATGGAGGAGGCGTACGACGTCTTCGGCCGGGCCGCGGACACCGGGGCGCTCAAGGTGGTCCTCGGCGGCCCGCAGCACGACGCCCTCGCGGCCCGGACGCCCTGACCGCCGGGCAGACATCGTACGAAGGAGGCGAACCGCGATGCCGGAACAGGCTCGCAACGCCACACAGGGGCCCGCGGACCCGGCGGCCGGAGCGCCGCCCCCGGCCACCCCGGCGGCGGCTTCGGCCGCGACCTCGCCCGGCGACTTCGGACGGCGCGTCGCGACCCGGCGCGAGGAGCTGGGGCTCAGCCGTGAGGACGTCGCGGAGGCCACGGGCACCGCCGCGGAATACCTCGAGTACCTGGAGCAGCGCTCCACGGCGATGCCCGGGACGAGCGTCCTGATCCGGCTCGCCGACGCCCTGGACACCACCGTCGCGGCCCTGCACGGCGGCGAGGCCGGTCTCCCGCCCGGTCACGGCCGGGCCGCCGGCCACGCCGAACTCCTGGAACTCGACCCGCAGGAGTGCCGGCTGAAGCTCTCGACGCACGGTGTGGGCCGGATCGCCACCGAGACGCCGCAGGGCCTCGCCGTCCTGCCCGTCAACTACAGCGTCGTCGACGACACCATCGCCTTCAGGACCGCACCGGGCTCGACGGCGGCCGCGGCGGTGGGAAGCCGGGTGGCGTTCGAGGTGGACCGGGTGGAGGAGGCCCTGAGCCAGGGCTGGAGCGTGCTGGTCCAGGGCCGCGCCCGCGAGGTCACCGACCCCGCCGTCGTGCGCCGCCTGGAGGCCCTGGCCTACAGCCGTCCCTGGGCGGGGGGACCGGATCGGGACCTGTGGGTCCGGGTCGACGAGGAGCGGATCACCGGGCGCCGCATCGCCGTGCGCTGACCCGCGGACCGGCGCCCCGGCCCGAACCCGCCGCGCGAGCCGGCGACCGCGCCCCGCGCGGACGTCTCGCCGGTGGCGTGCTGCCCGGTGGCGTGCTGCCCGGCGGGGAGCCGCGCGGCGCCGGACCCGGCGGCAGGGGCGCCCGCCCCACGCGGACCCGCCGCCGCAGCACCCAGGCGAGGGCGACCACGGCGCCCGGCTCACGCCGCCGGAACCGTCCGGCGGCCGGAGCGGGCCGGTTCGTGGTGGTGGACGGGCGGAAGGACGGCACGCACCGCGCCGAGCCCAACAGGCCCCGGAAGTAGGGACGTTCGGTCCCCCGCGGTGGACCTTCGGCCTCCGGTGCGCCGGAGCGGCGCCGACGAGAGTGAGGGCGCAGAGGACGCCCCCGACCGCCCTCAACGGCGCACCGCCGCCCGACGGCCGCGCACGGGGCGGGGGGACGGTCGGACCCGATCCGGGACCAGTGGCCCCTGCACACACGTCATCCCGACGACGACGCTGGAATCGGCTGCGCCGGTCCAGGAGGAGGAGATCATGCTTCGCACCGTCACCGTAGGTCTGGACGGCTCGCCCGAGAGCAGGGCCGCCGCGGAATGGGCCGCCCGCGAGGCGAAGCTGCGCGGACTGCCCCTGAAGGTCGTCCATGTGTGGGAACCCGTCCCCGAGCCCATGGAGCAGGCTCCGCTGCTGGGCGCGGAGACGCATCAGCACTGGACGGAGCGCATTCCGCGGGAGGCGCGCGAGGGACTGCGGCTGCGCCACCCCGGTGTGGAGGTGATCAGCGAGCAGCTGTCCGGGCACCCGGGCACCCGGCTCACCGAGGCGGGGCACTCCGCCGAACTGCTCGTGCTGGGCTCCCGCGGAATGGGCGGCGTCGGCGGGTTCATGGTCGGCTCGGTCGGCCTGAGCGTGCTGGCCCATACCGAACGCCCGGTGGTCCTGGTGCGGGCGGGGGAACAGGCCGCCGACGAGCACGAGAAGGACCCCGCGGGCGTTCCGTCCGCGGCGGCGCCCTTCCGGCCCGTCGTCCTCGGACTCGACCTGCACCACCAGGACGACGGCCTGATCGAGTTCGCCTTCGACGCCGCCACCCGCCGCGCCACCTCCCTGCACGTCGTGCACGGCTGGTTCCCGCCCCCGTACTACGCCTACGGAATGCCCGCCAACCCCGGCCTGCACGAGGTGCTCGCGGCGGGCGAGGCCAAGGACCTGGCGGAGGCGCTGCGGCCCTGGCGGGAGAAGTACCCGGACGTCCACGTAGTGGAGATGTCCCGCTACGGCAGCCCCGCCCTGCTCCTCGCCGAGGCCTCCCGCGCGGCGTCCCTGGTGGTCGTCGGACGCCGCGTGCGCCGCGGACCGATCGGCGCCCACATCGGGCACGTCACGCACGCCGTCCTGCACCACGCCGCGGCCCCCGTCGCCGTCGTCGCCCACGCCTGACCCGGCCCGACCCGGTCAGCCGACCCGAACCGACCCGATGCGAGGAGACACCGGCCATGCAGGCTGCGGTGCACCGCGTGTGCGGCGAGCCGCCCGACCCCGGGCAGCGCCCGTACCCGGAACCGGCCCACGGCCGGGCCCGTCCGGGACCGGCGGGGCGCGGCGGCGCGCCCCGTGCGCACACACCGGCTGGGCGCGCCGCGGCCGGCTTCCCGCCCGCCCTCGGCCAAAGGAGCTGAGCACCATGGACCTGCCCCTCGTCGTAGGCGTCGACGGTTCCGAGTCCGCCATGCGAGCGGTGGACTGGGCCACCGACGAGGCAGCCCTGCGCGGACTGCCGCTGCGCCTGGTGTACGGCTCGCTGTGGGAGCGCTACGAGGGCGCGGCGCTCGCCGACGACCTCGGCCGCCCGGCGGAGCAGATCGTCGCCGACCGGGTCGTCGAGGCCGCGGCGAAGCGGGCCCGCCGCCGCAACGCCGACGTCGCGATCACCGCCGAGGTGCTCCCCGAGGACGCGGTCGGCCTGCTGCTGACCGAGGGCTTCGGGGCCACGGCCCTCGTCCTCGGCTCACGGGGCCGCAGCGGCATCGCCGAACGGCTCCTCGGCTCGGTGAGCCGCACGGTCGCCGCCCGCGCGCACTGTCCGGTCATCGTCCTGCGGGGCAGCCACGACAACCAGGCCAGAGCGGGCCGGCACCAGCGGGTCGTCCTCGGGGTGGGGGACCCCGCCCACGGGGAGGAGGCCGTCCGCTTCGCCTTCGAGGAGGCGGCGCGACGCGGCGTCCCGCTGGAAGCGGTGCGCGCCTGGCGGCGCCCCGCCGTCGAGTCGACCGACCACCCCCTCATGTCGGGCGAGCCCGCCCGGCTGCACGAGCAGGCGGCCGTCGACATCCTCGACGCCGCCCTGCACGGCGCGACCGCCGCCCGCCCCGGCGTCGAGGTCCACCGGCGCACCGTAGAGGGGACGGCGCGCAAGGTCCTGCTGGACGCCTCCGCCGACGCCGACCTGCTCGTCGTCGGGGTCCGCAGGCACGACGCCCGCGGTCGCACCAGCCTGCACCTCGGCAGGGTCGCCCACGCGGTCCTGCACCACGCGGCCTGCCCCGTCGCGGTCGTACCCCGGCAGGACCGGGCGCCTCAGAGTCCGGCCGCGTGATCGGGCACGTACGTCTGGAGGTCGCGGGGCGGGCGCACGTACCCCGTCGAGGCGGGACGCGCAGGCAGCTCCAGGACCGCGGGCGGCACGTCGTGGTACGGGACGGAGCCGAGCAGGTGGGCGATCATGTTCAGCCGCGCCCGGCGCTTGTCGTCGCTCTCCACCACGAACCACGGCGACTCCGCGATGTCCGTGTGCACCAGCATCTCGTCCTTGGCCCGGGAGTACGCCTCCCAGCGGCTGATGGACTCCAGGTCCATGGGGGAGAGCTTCCAGCGCTTCGTCGGGTCCTTCAGCCGGCGGCGGAACCTGCGCTGCTGCTCCGCGTCGCTCACCGAGAACCAGTACTTGCGCAGCAGCAGGCCCTCCTCGACGAGCATCCGCTCGAAGATCGGGCACTGCCGCAGGAACAGCTGGTGCTCCTCCTTGGTGCAGAAACCCATGACGTGCTCGACCCCGGCCCGGTTGTACCAGCTCCGGTCGAACAGCACGATCTCCCCGGCGGCCGGCAGATGCTCCACATAGCGCTGGAAGTACCACTGGGTGCGCTCGCGCTCGGTCGGCTTGGGCAGCGCCACCGTCCGCGCGACGCGCGGGTTCAGGTGCTCGGCCACCCGTTTGATCGTGCCGCCCTTGCCCGCGGCGTCCCGGCCCTCGAAGATGACGACCACGCGGGCACCCTCGCCGCGGACCCACTCCTGGAGCTTGACCAGCTCCGTCTGCAGACGGAGCAGCTCCCGCTCGTACGCCGCGAGCGGCACCCTCGCGGTCTTCTTCTCGGCCACGCCGCCTCCTCACGCCGACGGCGCCTCCCACGAGACGCCGCGATGACCGGCTTCGTCGCAGTACCCCGATGACCTACGGAGTGATCATGACCTTTGCCGAACACCAGGACAGCACCGTACTGAGCGACGAGGAACTGCGCACGCTGGACGCCCATTGGCGGGCGGCCAACTACCTTGCGGTCGGCCAGATCTACCTGCTCGCCAATCCGCTGCTGGCCGAGCCGCTGACCGCGGAGCACATCAAGCCGCGGCTTCTCGGCCACTGGGGCACCTCGCCCGGCCTGAACCTGGTCCACACCCATCTCAACCGGGTGATCGCGGCGCGGGGCCTGGACGCGTTGTGCGTGTGGGGGCCGGGGCACGGGGGCCCGGCGGTGCTGGCGAACGCGTGGCTGGAGGGCAGCTACAGCGAGACCTACCCGGACGTGTCGCGGGACGCGGCGGGCATGGAGCGGCTCTTCCGGCAGTTCTCCTTCCCCGGCGGGGTGCCCAGCCATGTCGCGCCCGAGACGCCCGGGTCCATCCACGAGGGCGGCGAGCTGGGCTACTCGCTGGCCCACGCCTACGGAGCCGCCTTCGACAACCCGGATCTGCTGGTGGCCTGCGTCGTGGGGGACGGCGAGGCGGAGACGGGGCCGCTGGCGGCGTCCTGGCACTCCAACAAGTTCCTCGACCCCGTCCACGACGGGGCGGTGCTGCCCATCCTCCACCTCAACGGCTACAAGATCGCCAACCCCACCGTGCTCTCCCGCCTCCCCGAGGAGGAGCTGGACGCCCTGCTGCGCGGCTACGGGCACGAACCGATCCACGTCACCGGCGACGAGCCGGCCGCGGTGCACCGGGCGATGGCCGCCGCCCTGGACCAGGCACTCGACCGGATCGCCCTCATGCAGCGCTCCGCCCGCGAGGACGGCGTCGCCGAGCGGGTGCACTGGCCGATGATCGTGCTGCGGACGCCGAAGGGCTGGACCGGGCCCGCGGAGGTCGACGGCGAGCCGGTGGAGGGCACCTGGCGGGCGCACCAGGTGCCGTTGGCCGGGGTCCGCGAGAACCCGGACCACCTGCGGCAGCTGGAGGCGTGGCTGCGCTCCTACCGGCCCGAAGAGCTGTTCGACGCGGACGGGCGCCCGGTCCGCGACGTCCTTGCCTGCGTTCCGGACGGGGACCGCCGGCTCGGCGCCACCCCGCACGCCAACGGCGGCCTCCTGCTGCGCGAGCTGCCGCTGCCGCCCCTGGACCGCTTCGCCGTCCCCACCGACAAGCCGGGGGCCACGCTCCACGAACCCACCCGCGTCCTCGGCGACTTCCTCGCCCGGGTGATGAAGGACACCGGCGAGCGCCGTGACTTCCGCCTCGTGGGCCCCGACGAGACCGCCTCCAACCGGCTCCAGGCCGTGTTCGACATCAGCGGGAAGGCGTGGCAGGCGGGGTACCTGCCGGTGGACGAGCATCTGGACCGGCACGGGCGGGTGCTGGAGATCCTCTCGGAGCACACCTGCCAGGGCTGGCTGGAGGGCTACCTCCTGACCGGCCGGCACGGCTTGTTCTCCTGCTACGAGGCGTTCGTGCACATCGTGGACTCCATGGTCAACCAGCACATCAAATGGCTGAAGACCTCGCGCGAGCTGCCCTGGCGGGCACCCGTCGCCTCCCTCAACTACCTGCTCACCTCGCACGTGTGGCGCCAGGACCACAACGGGTTCTCGCACCAGGACCCCGGGTTCGTCGACCACGTCATGAACAAGAGCCCCGAGGTGGTGCGGGTCTACCTGCCGCCGGACGCCAACACCCTGCTGTCCGTGGCCGACCACGTACTGCGCAGCCGTGACTACGTGAACGTCGTCGTGGCGGGCAAACAGCCCTGCTTCGACTGGCTGTCCATCGACCAGGCCCGCGACCACTGCGCCCGCGGAGCGGGCATCTGGGACTGGGCCGGCTCGGAGAACGGCGGCGAACCGGACGTCGTGCTCGCCTGCGCGGGAGACGTGCCCACCCAGGAGGTGCTCGCGGCGGCGCAGCTGCTGCGCCGCCACCTCCCCGACCTGTCCGTGCGCGTGGTGAACGTGGTCGACATGACCCGGCTGCTGCCCCGGGCGGAACACCCGCACGGCATGACCGACTTCGAGTACGACGGGCTGTTCACCGCGGACAAGCCGGTCATCTTCGCCTACCACGGCTACCCCTGGCTCATCCACCGCCTGGCCTACCGCCGCACCGGCCACGCGCACCTGCACGTGCGCGGCTACAAGGAGATGGGCACGACCACGACGCCCTTCGACATGGTCGTCCGCAACGACCTCGACCGCTACCGGCTCGTCATGGACGTCATCGACCGCGTCCCGGGCCTCGGGGTGCGCGCCGCCGCGGTCCGCCAGCGCATGGAGGACGCGCGCTCCCGCCACCACGTGTGGATCCGCGAGCACGGCACCGACCTGCCGGAGGTCGCGGACTGGACCTGGACCGGCTGACCCCCGCCCGCCGGACGGGCGGTGTGCCGCGCACCGCACCGCCCGCCGGACCCCGGCGCGTGAGGGATCACGCCGTTTCGCGGGGGTTCCGGTCCGCCCGCCGGGCCTGAGCCCCCGCGGTGTCCGGGCCCGCCGCCCGCCCGCCGGGCACCTCCCCGCCCGGCCCCGTGAAGCCCCCGCGGCAGGGTCCATCGGACGGTCCACGGGGACCGTAGGGCCCAAGCGCGATCCGGCGGCCCGCGCGCAAGGTGGGGCTGTACGGCGACGCGTGGCTTCGATCCGCGAGGCGACCGCCGGCCGCGCCGGAGAGCGAGCCGAGAAGAGGACGTGACTGATCATGGCCGAGACCGCGAAGACCCCCACGACACCGGTGCGTGAGCGCCCGCCCGTCGGAGACCTGGGCCGCCGGATCGCCGCACGTCGCGTGGAACTCGGGCTCACCCGGGGGGAGACGGCCGCCCGCGCCGGCATGGCCACCGGCTATCTGCGCCATCTGGAGCAGCACCCCGGAGCCGCGCCGAGCCGTGGCGCCCTGCTGGCCCTGGCGGACGCGCTGCACACCACCGTCAAGGAGCTCACCGGAGGCTACGCCGACCTGCCGCCGGGCCCGGGACAGGCTTCCTGGGCACCGAAGTTCACCGAGCTGACCAGGACCGAGTGCGGCGACCTGCTCGCCACCCACGGAGTGGGCCGGCTGGCGGTGTCCGCCGACGGCGAGCCGCTGATCGTGCCGGTCAACTACACCGTCGTCGACGGCACGATCGTCTTCCGGACCGCGCGCGGGGCGGTCCCCTCGCTGGCCTCCGGATCGCGTGTGGCGTTCGAGGTCGACCGCATCGACGACGTCTTCAGCGAGGGCTGGAGCGTGCTGGTCCGCGGGCGTGCCCGTACGGTCACCGAACCGGACGAGGTGCGCCGGCTCATGGACGCGGCGCACAGCGCGCCGTGGGCGGGCGGACGCCGGAACCTGTGGATGCGCATCGAGCCCTACGCGGTCACCGGGCGCCGCATCACCGCGTGAAGGGACCTTCGCCGGGGGCGGGGGCCCGAAGGTCCCTGTCGGTGCGGCACCGCACCACCGGATGATGAACCACTGCCGTACCGCACGGCCGGGTGGAGGTGAGAGGGCAGATGCACGCCGACGACGGATTCCGCGAGCTCGACCGGCAGGAGTGCCTGCGCCTGCTGGCGGCCGTCCCCGTGGGACGTCTGGTGTACACGCGGCAGGCGCTGCCCGCCGTGCTGCCCCTGAACTTCTCCCTGGACGGCGACGGGGCGGTGCTGCTGCGCACCTCGGCCTCCTCGCCGCTGGTGAAGGCGGTCGACGGGGCCATCGTGGCCCTGGAGGCCGACGAGGTGGACCCCGTGTCCCGCAGCGGCTGGAGCGTAGTGGTCACCGGTCTGGCGACCCAGGTCACCGATCCCCAAGAGCACGCCCGGCTGCTGCGGACGGGCCCGCGTTCCTGGGCCCCCGGGCCGCGCGAGATCTTCCTGCGCATCGAGGCGGAACTGGTGACGGGCCGTCAGCTGTACGGTGGGGCAGGCCCGTTCGGCGTGCACCTCCCGGCCTCGGCTCCCTGAACCCCGGCGCCACCGGGCCGCCGGCACCGTCACCGCCGCACCACCGCCCCGCACCACCGCCCCGCACCCTGCCTCGTCCGGCGCACACGGTCCCGTCCCTCGTGCGCCGCCGCCCTCTGACGCCGCTCCCGGCCGGGCGGGCACGGCGTCGGGTCCGGCCACCTCGGGAAGACCGACCGCCACACCGACCGCCACGCGGGGCCCGGCACCCGGGCCGGGGTGCCGGGCGCGCCGCACGTGCGAGCGCCCTCCCGGCCCCGCCCGGGAGGGCGCTCGCGGTGACAGCCGGGCAGGGGGAGCGCCGGGGAACCGCCGGCGCCTGCCGCCCGCCGGGTCCGCTACCCGCCGTCGCCGTCCCGGCGCCCCTCCAGAGCCGCCCGGCCCGCCTCCAGGCGGGCGACCGGCACCCGGAACGGGGAGCAGGAGACGTAGTCCAGGCCGGCCGTGTGGAAGAAGTGCACGGACCGCGGATCACCGCCGTGCTCGCCGCACACGCCGATCGTCAGGTCCGGGCGGGCGGCCCGGCCCTCCCGCACCGCGATCCGCACCAGGCGGCCCACCCCCGCGCGGTCCAGCGTCTCGAAGGGGGAGGCGGCGAAGATCCCCTTGTCCAGGTAGGCGGAGAAGAACGCCGCCTCCACGTCGTCGCGCGAGAAACCCCAGGTGGTCTGGGTGAGGTCGTTGGTGCCGAACGAGAAGAACTCCGCCTCCTCGGCGATCCGGCCGGCGGTGAGCGCCGCGCGGGGCAACTCGATCATCGTGCCGACCGGGCAGTGGACGGGGACACCGGACTCCTCGGAGACCTCGGCGAGGACGCGCTCCACCTCCGCGCGCTCGATGCGCAGTTCCTCGACGGCACCGACCAGCGGCACCATGATCTCCGCCCGCGGGTCGCCCCCGGCCTCGGTGCGCCGGACGACGGCCTCCGCGACCGCCCGTACCTGCATCGCGACCAGGCCGGGAACCACCAGCCCGAGGCGGACGCCGCGCAGCCCGAGCATCGGGTTCTCCTCGTGCATCCGGTTGACGGCGTCGAGCAGTTCGGCCTCGCGGGGCCGTGCATCCTCACCCCGGGCCTCGGCCGCGGCCAGCCGCACGGCCAGTTCGGTACGGTCCGGCAGGAACTCGTGCAGGGGCGGATCGATGAGCCGGATCGTCACCGGCAGGCCGTCCATCGCCTCCAGGATCGCGGTGAAGTCCTCCCGCTGGAGCGGCAGCAGCGCGTCGAGCGCCTTCTCCCGGCCGGCCTCGTCGGACGCCAGGATCATGGCCTCGACCAGCTTGCGGCGCTCGCCGAGGAACATGTGCTCCGTCCGGCACAGCCCCACCCCCTGCGCGCCGAACCGCCGGGCGCGGGCGGCGTCCTCCGGGGTGTCGGCGTTCGCCCGCACCTCCAGCCGCCGGGCGCCGTCCGCCCGTTCCATGGCGCGGGCCACGGCCGCCACCAGCTCCCCGGACCGCTCGCCCGTCTCGAAGTACCGCATGACCGCGGAGTCGACGAGCGGAACCGCGCCCAGGTACACGGCTCCCTCGGAGCCGTCGACGGACAGCACGGTCCCCTCGGCGACCCGGGTGTCTCCCACGGTGAAGCGTCGCCCGCCGGTGTCCACCGCGAGGGCCTCGGCCCCGCACACGCACACGGTGCCCATGCCGCGGGCGACGACCGCCGCGTGACTGGTCTTGCCGCCCCGGCTCGTCAGCACCGCCTGCGCGGCGATCATGCCGGGCAGGTCGTCCGGAGTGGTCTCCTGCCGCACCAGCACGACCCGCTCGCCGGCGGCCGCCCGCCGGACGGCCTCGGCGGAATCGAACACGGCGGCGCCCACCGCGGCACCGGGGGAGGCCGGCAGCCCGTGCGCGATCGCCTCACCGGTCCGCGACGCGTCGAAGCGCGGGAACATCAGGCGGGCGAGGCCGTCCCCGCCGACGCGGGCCAGCGCCTCCTCGGGGCCGATCAGCCCCTCGGCGGCGAGCTCGTCGGCGATGGCGAACGCGGCCTCGGCGGTGCGCTTGCCCACGCGCGTCTGGAGCATCCACAGCCGGCCCCGCTCGATGGTGAACTCGATGTCGCACAGATCCCGGTAATGGGCCTCCAGCACACGCATGTGATCGAGCAGTTGCGTGTACGAGGCCGGGTCCAGGTCGGCGAGCGCGGCGAGCGGGACGGTGTTGCGGATACCGGCGACGACGTCCTCGCCCTGGGCGTTCGCCAGGTAGTCGCCGTACAGTCCGGGCCGCCCCGTGGCCGGGTCGCGGGTGAAGGCGACACCGCTGCCCGAGTCGGAGCCGAGATTGCCGAAGACCATGCGCTGCACGTTCACCGCGGTGCCCAGGTCGTCGGCGATGTGCTCGCGCCGCCGGTAGAGGCGTGCGCGTTCGCCCCGCCACGAGGCGAAGACGGCGAGCACGGCCCGCCGCAGCTGCTCGCCCGGGTCCTGGGGGAAGTCCTCGCCCGTCTCCCGGCGCACGAGGTCCTTGTAGGTCTCGACGAGGCCGGCCAGGTCCGCGGCGTCCAGGTCCACGTCCTGCCCGGCCCCGCGGTCCCGCTTGAGGTCGTCCAGGGCGCGGTCGAAGAGGGCGCCGTCGACCCCCATGACCGTCGCGCCGAACATCTGCACCAGCCGGCGGTAGGAGTCCCGGGCGAACCGCTCGTCGCCCGAGACCTCCGCCAGTCCGCGCACGGAGGCGTCGTTCAGGCCGATGTCGAGGATCGTCTCCATCATGCCGGGCATCGAGAACCGCGCGCCCGAGCGGACCGAGACCAGCAGCGGATCGTCGGGGCGGCCGAGCCGCCGCCCGGCGGCCTCCTCCAGCGCGGCCAGCCGCCCGGCGATCTCGTCCGCCAGGCCGTCCGGCTCCCGCCCCGTCGCGAGGAAGGCGCGGCACGCCTCGGTCGTGACGGTGAATCCGGGCGGCACGGGCAGCCCCAGCCGGGTCATCTCGGCCAGGTTCGCGCCCTTGCCGCCGAGCAGGCCGGCCTGGTCGCGGCCGCCCTCCGCGAAGTCGTACACGTAACGCACCATGACTGCGGTCTCCTCCGTCGGGCCGGCGGACTGCCTGTCCCGACCAGCCTCCGGCGCGGGGGGCCGGGTGGGCAGATGCTGTCCGGCCCGCCCCCGGGGGCCGTCCGGCCCTGGCGGGAAAATGAGAGACCCGGCAGGACTCGCTACGGTGTTCCGGGGGGAGCGATACCGTGGCCCCTACAGGGACCGGCGGGGTTCCGTCCGACGTGGAGGAGTGCCGGTGGGAAGGCCCAAGCCCAGTGTGGCGTTGCCGCAACTCCGGCTCGACGAACTCCTGGACGAGCTGCAGGCCCGCCTCGACGCCGCCCGGGGCACTCGCGACCGGGTGCACAGTCTGCTGGAGGCGGTGCTCTCGGTGGGCCGGGAGCTGGATCTGGAGCAGGCCCTGCGCAGTATCGTCGAGGCCGCGGCGGCGCTGGTCGACGCGGAGTACGCGGCGCTCGGCGTGATCGGCCCCGACGGCACGGGCCTGTCGGCGTTCCACACGGTGGGGATCGACGAGGAGTCGATCGCCCGTATCGGCTCGATCCCGGAGGGCCACGGCATCCTCGGCGAGCTGATCCGCCATCCCGAGCCGCTCCGGCTGGCGAAGATCTCCGAGCACCCCTCCTCCTACGGCTTCCCCGACCACCACCCCCCGATGAACACCTTCCTCGGCGTGCCCATCCGCGTGCGCGACCAGGTCTTCGGCAACCTGTACCTGACCGAGAAGCGCGGCGGCGGCCAGTTCGACGAGGAGGACGCCTCCGTCACCCAGACCCTCGCGGTGGCGGCCGGCGTGGCGATCGACAACGCCCGCCTGTACGAGCAGTCGCGGCAGCGCGAACGCTGGCTGCGGGCGAACGCGGAGATCACCCATCACCTGATGTCCGGCGCTCCCCGGTCCGAGGTGCTGGGCCTGATCGCCGAGCAGGCCGGCGAGATCACCGGATCGGCGCTGGCGGCGGTCGCCCTGCCCATGGAGGACACCGCCACCCTCCTGGTGGAGATCGCCGTGGGCACGGACTCCGACGCGCACCGCGGGCTGATCCTGCCGCTGGAGCGCAGCCTCATGGGCATGGCCTTCTCCCGCGCCGCGCCGGTCCGGAGCACGGACGTCACCGCGGACGACCGGATCTGCCCGGAACCACCGCGCTTCGCCGGTCTCGGCCCCGCCGTCGCCGTGCCCATCGGCACCGGCGAGGCGGGAGCGCGCGGCGTGGTGCTGCTGGCCCGGCTGGCGGGCGGGCCGGTCTTCACCGACACCGAGACCGAGACGCTCCAGGCGTTCGCCGCGCAGGCGGCCGTCGCGATGGAACTGGCCGAACGGCGCCGGGACGCGGCGGAGGTCGCGGTGCTCCAGGACCGCGACCGCATCGCCCGGGACCTGCACGACCTGGCGATCCAGCGGCTGTTCGCCACCGGCATGACGTTGCAGAGCGCGGGACGGTTCATCGAGCACACGGAAGCCGCCGAACGCGTGGGGCGCGCGGTGGACGATCTCGACGAGACGATCAAGATCATCAGATCGACGATCTTCGGCCTGCGCAGTCACGACGGGGCGAGGGAGGCGGGACTGCGCGCCCGCGTCGTGCGCGTCGCCTCGGAGGCGGCACCCGTTCTCGGCTTCGCCCCCAGCCTGCGCATGGAGGGCCTGCTGGACACCGACGTCCCGAAGGCGATCGCCGACCACGTGGTGGCGGTGCTCTCCGAGGCGCTGACGAACGTCGCCCGGCACGCCAAGGCGTCCCGGGCCGAGGTGGCTCTCACGACGGACGGCCGCCAGGTGCGGCTGACGGTCACCGACGACGGTGTGGGCATCGCCGCGGGCGGCCGGCGCAGCGGGCTGCGCAACATGGCGGAGCGGGCCGATCAGGAGGACGGCCGGTTCGACCTCGCCGAACCGGCCGGCGGGGGTACGACACTCGTCTGGTCCGTTCCGGTGGCGAGGGTGTAGCCGGCCGGCGCCGGGCCGGCCGGCAGCACCCCGCGGGGACGGGCGCCGGGCCGGTCAGCCCGGCTGGGGTACGACGGCCACCGGGCACGCGGCATGGTGCAGCAGGGTGTGGCCGATCCGGCCGAGCTGGAGCCCGAAGTGCCCGTTCCTGCGGCGCGCGCCGACGACCACCAGGTCGGCCGCGGCGGAGTGGTGCACGAGCACCTTGCGGGCCGCGCCCTCCACCGTCGACCGGCGCAGCGGCACCTCCGGATGGCGGGCGCACGCGTCGGCGACCAGGGTGTCGAGGAGCCGGGCCGCCTGTTCCTCGTGCCGGTGCGCCGGTTCCTCCGACGCGGTGTCGCCCGTCTCCGCCGCCGGGCACCGCCAGGCGCGGACAACCTCGACCTCACTCCCGCGCGCCGCCGCCTGCTCGAAGGCGAAGTCGACCGCGGCACGGTCGGTGTCCGGCTCGCCGGCCCCGAGCAGCACGCGCCCGTGCGAGCCGGTCAGCGCGGCCTTGTCACCCCGGACCACGACGACCGGAACGTGCGCGCGGGCGGCGACCGCCAGGCTCACCGAGCCCAGCAGCGTGCCCTTCAGCTCGCCGCGACCGCGGGAACCGGTGATCAGGGCGGCGGCGTTCCTGCCCTCGTCGAGCAGCGCCGGGACCGCTTCGGCCGCCACGATCTCGGTGGACACCCGCAGATCGGGGTTCTGCCGCAGGACACGCTCCGCGGCCGAGGCCACGACGTGCTCGGCCAGCACCGTCTCGGAGGACCGCTCCCGGCTCAGCGTCGGCAGCGCTCCCTCGTAGCGCTCCCAGAGCGAGGCGTGGACCAGGCGCAGCGGGAGCCCGCCGCGGGTGGCCTCGTCGACCGCCCAGTCGAGGGCCTGGAGGCTGCCGTCCGATCCGTCGACGCCTACGACCAGGGGGAGTGTCATCGTCCCCACCGCCTCTCTCGCGCTGCTGTTCAGCCGGTACGCGTGCTCACTTCACGGTGGCATCCGCGGCGTTCCCGGTGGCAGGGGCCGACCAGCCCCCGCCGGGGCCCTTCGGCCCCCTCATCGCGGTGTGCCGCGGCCGGGTGCCTCGCCCGCCCGGGCATGCTCGGCGGGCCCCGCGGCCCGCTCCGGCCCCGGGTCCGCCGCGGGCGCGGACGGGGTGGCGGCCGGCTGCCCGGGCCCGGGCACCGGTTCCGGGTCGTGCAGGATGCTCTGGGCCACGGGACCCAGCAGGGCGCCGAGCCGCCCCAGGACGTCCAGGAACAGGTCGTCGACGGTCAGGACCCCCACCGGCTCCCCGCCGCGCAGCACCGGGAGCCGGCGGAATCCGCGGCGCCGGAACGTCCGGTAGGCCGCGTCGAGATCGTCGCCGGCGTCGACGGTGGCCACCTCCGCAGACATCACCGCGCTCACCGGAGCCCCGGCGGGCAGGCTCTCGCCCAGCCCGCGCAGCGCGAGGTCCCGGTCGGTGACGATGCCGCGCAGGGTCCCGTCCTCGACGACGAGGAGGGAGCCGACGCCGGCCCGTGCCATGACGCGCGCCGCCTCGGACAGCGAAGCGCCGGGCCCCACCCGGACACCGGGAGCGGTCATCACCTCGGAGACCTTCATGAGCCGGACCCCTCTCGTGGCCGGGAGTGCCCGCCGGCCCGCGCCGGGCACGTCGGTCGGGCGGTGCGGCGCGCGGTGCGCGCCCTTCAGACGACGTCGAGGAGATCGTCGACCGGACGCCGCGGCGTGGCGTGGCCCGCCGGTCCGTAGCCGAGGCGCAGGACCATCTGCACGTGGGCCATCGCGGACACCGGATCGCGGACCATCCACCGGATCTCCGGCCATTCCAGGGGCTGGGAGGTCAGCGAGGCGACGAGCCCGTCCGACGTCGCCCGCAGCAGGACCCGTTCCAGCGCCTGACCGGCGCGCAGCCAGTCCTCGGGGCGGTCGCGGGAGGTGCCCAGCAGGGCGATGTGCGGATGCTCCTCGAAGGCCACCCGGCCGCGCCCGGCCACCGGCCGGCCCGCGGCGAAGTCGCGGACGGGCACCGTGGGCAGTCGCTGTCCGGGGCCGAACGCGGCGGCCGGGACACCGTCCGGGGGCGGAGCGGCGCCGTCCGGTTCGGGACGGGTCCACCGCAGCGTCTCGCCGCGGGCCCGGGCGGAGTGCGCCTCCCGGTCCTCCGCGTCCCGGACCAGTTCGAGGATCGCCTGCACGTGCCAGGCGTCCACGTACAGCAGCTCCGCACCCTCCGCCTCGGCCGCGGCGACCAGCTTGCGGCGGACCGGGAGCGGGATCTCCTCGTCGCGGAAGGGGTGCCGGCTGCAGTGCCGCCGGGCGATCGCCGGATGCAGTGCGGCGAGCGCCGGGTCGGACGGCGCGCGCCCGCGCAGGTCGATCTCCGCGAGGAGGGAGGGATCGGCCGGAGCGGGGAGCAGGCGGACGGCCGGGGACAGCCCCGCGGCGGCCGCCGCCACCCGCAGGTTGAACAGGGCCGCCCCGCAGCCCAGGAGCAGGTTCCGCCGCGAGGGGTCCACGCTCGGCAGGTGGCGGGACGGATCCGCGTGCAGACGGAGTGTGCCGCTGCCGCTCAGGTAACGGAACGCCCAGGGCTGCGCGTTGTGCAGCGACGGAGCGGCCCCGGCGTCCGCCACGAGCGCGGCCACGGCGTTCGTGTCGATGGTTCCGGTCGCGGGTGTGGTCATGGTCCTCGCCTCTTCGGTGCCGTGCGGCGCGGAGTGCGATCGAGGTCCATGCAAGTGCGCGCGGCGGCGACCCGCCAGGGGCCATTGGTCCCGGGCCCGCACCTGTCGGCCCGGGGTGCGTTGCGAACGTCGTCCCCCGGTCGGCCCGGAGGGCGGGCCCCGCGGCGTCGGGTGCGCGCCCTCTGCGTGCCCGGGCGGAAGCCCTCGTACGGGATGTGCGTGGGTTGCCGGCCGGTGAGGCGAGCGTGTGGGAGGGGCGCCGCGCGGCAGACGGGACGTCCGCAGCACGCCGCGGTCCCGCCGGGCGGGCCGCCCGCGGCCTTCCGTGCCGCGCGCCCGCGCGGGGCGGGGCCGACAGGGCCCTGTTTCGGGCCCGCTCGGCTCATGACGGGCGCGCCGCGACCGCGCAGTCTGGGGGTGTCCCGTACCGGCAGCCGAGCCTGGGGAGGACGCCATGAGCGGCACTCCGACCGTCGTGAACGATGTGATGACCCGGCGGGTCGTCGCCCTGCGTACCGGTGCGGCCTTCAAGGAGATCGTCAGAACCATGCGGGCGTGGCAGGTCGGCGCGCTCCCGGTGCTGGACGCCTCCGGAGGGGTCCTGGGCATCGTCTCCGAGGCCGACCTGCTGGCCAAGGAGGCCTACGGGGAGGGCGACATCGGCCGGTACGGGCAGGCCCGCCGCTCGGCGGACCTGCGCACGGCGGAGGCCGTGACGGCGGGGGACCTGATGAGCAGCCCCGCCCTCACCGTGCCGAGCGGAACGTCGCTGGCCCACGCCGCCCGCGTCATGGCCCGCAACCGGGTCAAGCGACTGCCCGTGGTCGCCGACGACGGCGCCCTCCTGGGCATCGTCAGCCGCTCCGACCTGCTGAAGGTGTTCCTGCGGGCGGACGACGACATCGCCGCCGACGTGCGCCGCGAGGCCGTCCTGCGCCTCTTCGGCGCCCATGCCGGCACCGTCTCGGTGTCGGTGCGCGAGGGAGTCGTCCGGCTCGGCGGCCGGGTCGACGAACCCGCGCTGATCCCGCTCGCCGTGCGCCTGGCGCGCTCGGTGCCGGGTGTGGTGAACGTGGAGTGCGCCCTCACCGGCCCGCCCCGGCGACCGGACCTCGATCCCGATCTGCCGGACGCCGGCGACGACGCCCGGAACGCTCCCGAACCGCCGGCGGGCCGCGGGGGGCGGGGACGATGACCCCGGCTGCCGCCCGGCCACCGACGCGGGTCCGGCTGTGGCGGTGGCGGCGCAATCCGCTCCGGCGCCGTACCGATGTCGTCGAGGCGTGGACCGTCGCCGTCACCTGGATACTCGCGATCCTCGTCGGCGGCCTGGCGGGGGTCTGGGCGGGGCAGAGCGTCGAGACGGGGCTGTCCGCGCGCACGGCCCGGCTGCACGCCGTGTCCGCCGTCGTCACGGACGGCTCGGCCGCCGCCGCGGATTCCGGGGGGAGCCTGGGCACCCGGCGGGTCCGGGCCCCGGTCCGCTGGACCGACGCACGGGGCGAGGTCCACCCGGCCGCGGCGCAGGTCGTCGCGGGCACGGCCGCCGGATCGCGCGTCACCGTCTGGACGGACCCGGCGGACCGGGTGGTGCCGACGCCGGTGACCGGTGACAAGGCGATGCTCCAGGCCGTCCTGACCGGCGTCCTGGTCTGCGCGGCGGCCGCCGGCGCGGCCGGCGCGGCGGGCTGGGCGGTCCGGGCCCGGCTCATGAGGCGGCGCATGGCCGACTGGGACGAGGAGTGGAAGCGCGTCGGACCCCAGTGGGGCAACCTCAGCGGGGGCCGCGGGTGACCGGGTGCGTGACCGGTGCGGCGACACGGGACCCGTGACGGAACCGCGCGCCGGACCACGACTCCTCCGGTCGGCCGCGACTCCTCCCGAGGGCCGCTCGTCCGGCCGGACGTCCGCTCCCGGCCGGACGTCCGCACGCTCGAACCGTCCCCTCCGGCCTCCGCCCGGGAGCAGGCCTCCGCCCGGGAGCAGGCGGGGGGAGTCCCGCCGCGATGATCCCGCGGCGCGCCGGCGTGTTCCAGGACGGGGCGCCGCCCCGGGGGATCAGGCGGCGGTCGCGGTGATCCGGCAGTCCACGTCGACGACGCCCTCGACGCCGCGTGCCAGCCGTGCCGCGAGCGGAATCCAGGCGGCCTGCGGGACGTGTCCGGTGAGCGTCGCGACACCGTCGGCCACGGTGACGTCCACGGCCTCCTCCGGAGCCGGGAACAGCGCCTCCAGGACGTCGTGGCGGATCTCGGCCGCCAGGTCGTCGTCGGGGCGCAGGAACACCGTCAGCAGGTCGGACCTGCTGACCACGCCGTCGAGGAGGCCCTCGGCGTTCACCACGGGCAGCCGCTTGACCTGCCGTCGCGCCATGATGTGCGCCGCCTCCGCGAGGGTCGCGTCGGCGTGCACGGTCACCGCCGGGGTGCTCATCAGCTCCTCGGCGCTCACCGCTCCCGCCCGGGCCAGGTCGGAGAGCCGGCGCCGCTGGGTGTACGGGTCCGGATCGCCGTCCCGGAACTCCTCCTTGGGCAGCAGATCGGCCTCGGACACCAGCCCGACGACCCGCCCGTCGCCCTCCAGCACGGGAAGGGCGCTGACCTGCCAGCGCTGCATGCGTTCGACGATGTCCCGGAACCGGGCCCTCCGGCCGACGGCCACGGCCGCACGGGTCATCACGTCCCTCACGCGGTACGGGGTGCTGTGCATGATCTCCTCCGTTGCGTGTCCGCCCGCTTCCAGTCTGGTCCGTGCCCGGCCGGGAGGGAGCGGGCGAGTGTCCGGGGACGGGGGGGCCGGACGGGGCCGTGCCGGCGGGCCGTCCGGCCCGCCCGCCGCTCCCCGCCGGGCCGTTCGGCCCCGGCGCGGGGACGACCGGCATCTGGGTGCGGCCGGCGGGCGGTGCGACGGTGGAAGCAGGCCGAACCCTTGGAGGGATCATGGTTGCCGTGCACGGACCGATCGTCGTGGGGGCGGACGGGTCCGAGGGTGCCGCCCGTGCGGTGCGCTGGGCCGCCGCCGAAGCCGACTCCAGGTCGGTGCCCCTGCACGTCGTGAACGCGACCGCCCTGGACACCTGGGGCCATCTGCCCTCGGAGCCGGTGGCCCGATCGGTGCTGGACGAGGGGCTGGCCGTGGTGAACGACGCCGTCGCGCAGGCGGAGAAGGAGGCTCCCGGTATCCGTGTCACCGCCCGGGTCAGCCGGGACGCCGCCGCCGAGGCGCTGCTGGACGCCGCGGGCTCCGACGGACTCGTCGTGGTGGGGTCCCGCGGCGCGGGCGGATTCCCGGCGCTCCTGCTGGGCTCCGTGGGACTGCGTGTCGCCGCCTGCGCGCAGGCGCCGGTCGTCGTGGTGCGCGGGGAGAGCGAACCCGCCGCGACGGGCGTCGTGCTGGTCGCCGTCCGCGACGCGCGCGATCTCGACGTGCTGCGGTTCGCCGCGGAGACGGCGAAGCGCCGCCGCGCCGCGCTGCACGTGCTGAGCGTCTACTCCTACCACCAGTACGCCGGGAGCATGGTTCCGGTGCTGGGCGACCTGGCCGAGGTTGCCGAGGAACAGGCGGCGTCCGTCGCCCGCCTCGTGCGACCGGTGTCCGACGCCTTCCCGGACCTCCCGGTGACCACCGAGGCGGCCCGGGCGCACTCGCTGGCCGGCGCCGTCGTCGACGCCACCGCCCGCGCCGACCTGCTCGTGGTCGGCGCGCACCGGCCCGCCCACGCACCCGGCAAGCCTCTGGGGCGCTTCGTCCACGTGGTGCTGCACCACGCCCACTGCCCGGTCGCGGTCGTCCCGATCGCCTGAACGCAGTGATGTCCTTCCGGAACGGCGCGATGTCGTTCCCCGGACGTGCCGGTGTCCCTCGCCCGGATGCGTGTCGCACCGCCCCGGGAAGGGACACCGTTCTCCGTGTGCGCGTGCCGCTCTGCGGCTCCGTCAGCCCACGGTCCACTTCTGGTTGGCCCCGCCGGTGCACGTCCAGATCTGCAGGCGGGTGCCGTTGGCGGAGTTGTTGCCCGTGACGTCGAGGCACTTGTTCGCCGCGGGGTTCACGATGTCGTGCGCCGCGCTGACGGCCCACTTCTGCCCCGGACCTCCGGTGCAGTCCCACAACTGGATCTTCGTGCCGTCCGCCGTCCCGTTGTTCGTGACGTCGAGGCACTTGCCGAGCGCGCGGATCGTGCCGTCGGAGCCGACCGTCCACTGCTGGGCGCCCGTTCCGTTGCAGTCGTAGAGCTGTACGGGCGTCCCGTTGGCCGTGCCGGCCCCCGCGACGTCGACGCACTTGCCGGCGAGGCCCTTGATGGGGGCGCCGGTGCCGCCCGGACCGTTGCTCGTGGTCACCTTCACCTCGTCCACCACGAGTTGCTGCGGGAAGGACGTGGAGCCGTCGGGGTCGCCGGGCCAGTAGCCGCCGACCGCGAGGTTCAGGATCAGGAAGAAGGGCTTGTTGAACACCCAGGTCCTGCCGCCGAGGTCGGCCGGGGTGCGACGCTGGTAGACGGTGCCGTCCACCGACCAGGTGATCGAGTCGGGCGCCCAGTCCACGGCGAAGGTGTGGAAGGCGTCGGCGAAGGCCTGGCCGTTCGGCAGGGTGTAGCCGGCGCCGATCCCGCCGGATCCGGAGTAGCCGGGACCGTGGATCGTGCCGTGCACGGTCGACGGCTCGAAACCGACGTTCTCCATGACGTCGATCTCGCCGGAGTTGGGCCAGCCGACCTGCCCGATGTCACTGCCCAGCATCCAGAACGCGGGCCACATGCCCTGCCCGCGCGGGATCTTCATCCGCGCCTCGACGTGCCCGTACGTCGAGGAGAACTTCCCCGAGGTGTTCAGCCGGGCCGAGGTGTACTGGCATGTTCCGTACCAGCACTGGTAGTTGGAGGGGTTCTCCTTGCGGGCCGTGATCACCAGGTGGCCCTGGCCGTCCAGCGCCGCGTTCTTGTTGCCCGACGTGTAGTACTGGCGTTCGTGGTTGTTGACGTTGTCGCCGGTCTCGATCTGCCACTTGGAGGAGTCGACGGCCGAACCGGCGGCACCGTCGAAGGTGTCCTGGAACGTCACCGCCGCGGCGGCCGCCGCCGGGCCCGCGTGGGCGGGAGCGGCGACGGCCGAGGCGGAGGCGACGAGGGCGGCGGACAGTGCGGCGAAGAGGCATCTGCGCAGCAGGCGCGGGGAGTCCATGACTCTCCCTTCCGTACGGCTCCGCGCGGGGGCGGGAGAGCCGACTGTGGTGGGGGGGTGCACGCTTCGCCTCTTGATTTAAGAAGTGAACTAAGGGGGTGTCAATACTCTGGTCCGTACCATCACGTGGGGTGACGCCTCAGGCGCGCAGACGCTTGCGGGGGTGCACCGCCCGGCCGAGCCGGCGGCCCAGCAGCAGGTAGCCGACGAGCGCGCCGCTCGTGTTGAGGATGACGTCGTCGATGTCGAAGGAGCGTCCGGTGATGAGGGCTCCCTGCACGAGTTCGACCAGCAGCATGACCGCCGCGGTCAGCAGCACCACCCGCAGGATTCCGCGGGTGCGCGGGGCGACCACGGGCAGCAGCACGCCGAAGGGGATGCCCAGCAGGATGTTCCCGCCGATCTGCTTGAAGGCGTCGCGCAGTTCGGGCTGGTCCAGGTAGGCGCGCAGGGAGCGTCCGGGGTGGAGGTTGTTGTGGATCAGGGCCGTGGACGCCGGTGAGGGCTCCAGCGTCAGATGGGCCAGCGCGACCGCGAACGCCACCATCGCGGCGAACCCGACGAGCATGGCGAGCGCGCGCAGCGGCAGCGCCATGGTGTCCCGCTCGGGTGCCGGTTCGGGCGCGCCGCGGCGGAAGAACGAGCGGGAACGCCCGCCGCCGGCCCGGTCGGACGTGGTCGCTGCCTTGCCCCGGGCGGCGGTGGACGATGCCTTCCGGTCCGATCCGGACTTCGCTGCCGGTTTCCGGCGGGCCGCCTTCGCGACCCGTGTGCCCAACGCCGTGCGGACCATGCCGCCCTCCCCTTGCTCAAACTGCCCTCTGGTGCAGCCCACTTACCCCCTGTAGGCCCTTCGATGCGTACGTTCTGAGCCGGTGCGCGGCCCGCCCGGCCACCGGGTCACGCCCTGCCGCACGGGTGTCCCACGGCCTCGTCCGACCTGCTCGAAACGCGCCGTCGCGGGCACGCGAAAAGCTCCGCCCTCCCGCGAACGGAGGGCGGAGCCGCGTGGCCCCGGAAGGGGGGCGTGGGTCAGGCGTGCCGGCGGTTGCCGGTGACGACCCGGTACAGGGCCAGGAGGATCATGGAGCCGACGATGGCGGCTATCCAGGTGGAGAGTTCGAAGAAGCCGTCGACGGAGTCGACGCCGAAGATGACCTTGCCGAGCCAGCCGCCGAGCAGGCCGCCCGCGATACCGATGAGCATCGTGATGATGATGCCGCCCGGGTCCTTGCCGGGCATGAGCGCCTTGGCGATGGCGCCCGCGAGCAGACCGATGATGATCCAGGCGATGATGCCCATGTGTGTGTCTCCTACCTGGTTGTATAAGAACCGTGTGAGGACTATCGGGTGTTCCGTGGAGGCGATTTCAAACCTTCCTCTGGTGGCCGGATGTGCACGGGGCTCTCCGCGGCGCGGCCCGTGGGATGCGCCGCGGCTCGCACCCTCCCGGAAATGGCCCGTGTGCCCGGTATGGGCCCGGGTCGCCCGGGTGCCCGGCGTGATCGTGCGCGGTCGGACCCGGCGTACGCCGCCCGCACGCACCGCGCCTCCCCGCGCTGCCGCGGTTGCGCCGCACCCTCCCGGCACGGTCGATCACACCCGGCCGCCGGAAGCCCCGACCCCGCGGGCAGGACCAGCCGCCTCACGCGGCACCGTGCCGCGGCAACGGGGTGCGACCGCCGCGATACGGGGTGACCGGTCCTGATCGCACCGGTCAACGTGTGGTTGTGGCGTCCCGGTCGGGCCGGGGCGCGCTGCGGGTGGCCAGCAGACCGCGCAGGAGTTCCACGACGAGGTCGGGCCGCCCGATGAACGGAGAGTGCCCTGTCCGCCATGCGCGCACGTCGGTGCAGCGCGCGGCCATGCTCCGCTGGAGAACGGGGTCGACGGCACGGTCCTGCGTGCAGACGACGTAGGTGGAAGAAGTCTCCTTCCAACCGTGGTGCCGGGGGACGCCTCGTCCGCAACCCGGAGCCTGCGCACGCAGCAGGCCGACCGCCCGCGCGGCGGCGGGTTCGGGGCAGTCGCCGTAGAGAGTGTCGACCGACCTGGCGGCGCGGTCCCATCGCCCGTGCGGACGGCGGACGGCGGACGGCGCCGGGAGCGCCTGGTGGCCCCCGGCGCCGTCGGCACCTTCCCGGTCGTCCCGGGCTCACTTGCCGTAGGTGACGGACACCTCCTCGAAGCCCAGCGAACGCAGCAGGCCCTCCAGCATGCTCGTGGTGTTCTTCTCGGCCCGCGCGGTCAGTTCGCTCTTCTTCGCGGCGTCGCCGATGTGCCGGACGGCGAGCTTCTGCACCGCCTGCTCGTCGTTCGGGTTGCCGGAGAAGATGTCGCCGATCCGGTCGAGGAGACCACGCTGCTTGGAGACCGCGTAGGAGTGGTCGGGGTCGAGCGCCGCCTTGCCGAGCACCGCGTGGGGCAGGTGCAGCGTGGCGGACGTCCGGTCGGCGTCGACCTTCACGTCCTCCCGGCCGAGATGCCCGAGGTCGACATAGGCGTCGACCGTTCCGGCCCCCACGTACAGCGTCCGGGTGCCGCGGATCGCGTCGGGCAGGTACTTGGCGTCCTTCTCCAGATCCACGACCACCTGGAAGTTGCCCGAGGCGGCGTCGTAACGGCTCATGTCCTGGATCGACTTGAGGAGCGTGGGCCCGGACCTGTCGTGGCTCTCGGTGCCGAACACGTCGCGCAGGCCCGGCAGTACGGCCAGCCGCAGTCCGGCGAAGAGCACCACGAGCACCAGCACGAGGGCGCAGACCACCTTCGCCCAACCGGGCATGCGCTTGATGGACGTCGTCATGTCGACGGTCCTCCTTTCAACCGTCCGTGTACCCGGCAAGTCCCCTGACAGGCCACCCGGTTGGGGAGGGCGGCGGCCGGTGGGGGAGCCCGCCCGCCTGTATCCGGGCGGGGGCCGCGGGTCCGGTGGCGGTGCGGGCGCGCGGGCGGTGGCGCAGATCCGGCGGCGGCCCGTCCGGACCGCTCTCCCCGGCCGGTATTCCCCCGGTCGTAGGCCCGGGAGGTGCCCAGTAGCATGAGGAACGCACTCCGGGTCGATCATGCCAGCCGGCGACGCGACCCGGTTCGATCATGCGAGGAGCGGTCGTGCGCGACATAGCCGTGTTCAGCGGTAGTGCCCATCCCGAGCTGGCGGCCGAACTCTGCGCCCACCTCGGCGTGCCCCTCAGCCCCACCCGGGTCAGCCGGTTCGCCAACGACTGCCTGGAGGTCCAGCTCCAGGCCAACTGCCGCGAACGGGACGTCTTCCTGGTGCAGCCCCTGGTGTCACCCGTGCAGGAGCATCTGGTCGAGCTGCTCATGATGTGCGACGCGGCCCGCGGCGCCTCAGCCGGCCGGATCACCGTCGTCATGCCGCACTACTCGTATGCACGTTCGGACAAGAAGGACATGCCGCGGATCTCCATGGGCGGGCGGCTCGTCGCCGACCTCCTCGTGGCGGCCGGTGCCGGCCGGGTCCTCGCGGTGACCCTGCACTCCCCGCAGGTGCACGGCTTCTTCTCGGTCCCGGTCGACCACCTGCACGCGCTGCGGGAGCTGGCCGCGCACTTCCGGGGCAACGACCTGTCCCGTACGACGGTCGTCTCGCCGGACCTCGGCAACGCCAAGGAGGCGGCGGCGTTCGCCCGGCTGATCGGGGCGCAGGTGGCCGCGGGGGCCAAGCAGCGCTTCGCCGACGACCGGGTCAGCATCAGCAGTGTCATCGGCGAGATCACCGGCCGTGACGTCATCGTGCTGGACGACGAGATCGCCAAGGGCAGCACCGTCCTGGAACTCCTGGACCGGCTGCGCGAGTTGGAGCCGCGGTCGATCCGGGTCGCCTGTACGCACGGACTGTTCGCCGCCGGAGCGCTCAAGCGGCTCAGCGAGCAGCCCGACGTCCTGGAGATCGTCTGCACGAACACGGTGCCGGTGCCGGTGGAGGAGCACACGGAGAAGCTGAGTGTGCTGTCGGTGGCGCCGGCCCTCGCGGAGGCGGTCCGGCGCATCCACAACGGCGAGTCGGTGAGCGCCCTGTTCGACGCGCCGCGCGGCGCGTAGCCGCCCCCGGCTTCGAGGCCGGGGGCGTGCGGCCGGCCGGGCGGGTCCGCGCGGCACGGCGGTCGAGGGCTGCCGCCGCAGGTGCGGGCCCCGGTCGAACGACGGGGCCCGCACCGGGGGAGCGGCCCGCCGTCAGTCGACGACCAGCACGAGCTTCCCCGTCGTCCGCCCGGTCTCGCCCAGCGCGTGGGCCTTGGCCGCCTCGCCCAGCGGGAAGGTCTGCGCGACCGTCGCCCGCAGCGCTCCCTCCTCGACGAGTCCGGCCACCGCCCGCATCCCCGCCTGGTCGGCGTCGACCAGCATCCGCACGGCCCGCACCCCGAGCCGCTCCGCCTCCTGGTAGAAGTCGTCGGAACCGACGGGGATGATCGAGACGACCACGCCACCGGGGCGCAGCACCCGCAGCGAGCCCAGCCCGGTCTCGCCACCGATCGTGTCCAGCACCACGTCGACGTCGCGCACCGTCTCGGAGACGTCGACGGCGGTGTAGTCGATCGGCTCGTCGACGCCGATGGACCGCAGGAAGTCGTGCTTGCCGGCGCTCGCCGTCCCGATCACGTACGCGCCGCGCGCCTTGGCGATCTGCACGGCCACGTGGCCGACCCCGCCCGCCGCCGCGTGGATCAGCACTCGCTGTCCGGGCCGCACGTCCGCCCGCTCGGTCAGCGCCTGCCACGCGGTGAGGGAGACCAGCGGGAGCGCGGCGGCCTGCGTGTGGTCGATCGAGGAGGGCTTCAGGGTGAAGGCCCGGGCGGGCGCGCTCACGTACTCGGCGTGCGAGCCGTGGCCGAAGGGGTAGGACAGCATGCCGAAGACCTCGTCGCCGGGCCGGAAGGAGGCGACCCCGATCCCGGTCGCCTCGACCACGCCGGAGACGTCCCAGCCGAGGACGAACGGCGGTTCACCGAGGAAACCGCCGTTCGCGCGGTGCTTCCAGTCGGTCGGGTTGACCCCGGCCGCCCGGACCCGGACGAGGATCTCGTTCGGCCGCGGCGCGGGGCGTTCCACGGTCACTTCTTCGAGGACCTCGGGGCCGCCGAGGACGTTCTGGCTGATGGCTCGCATGGTGTTCACAGTGCTCATGGTGAACCAGCCTGCCGGGCCGCGCCCGATCGGGAAATGGCATGATTGCCAACCTTCGATACGATCGTGCCAAGGGTTGCCAGGGGCGACAGGCACCGGGCGGCCCCCGGGGATCGACGGGACCGAGAGGATCGGGCGGAGCGGATGGACCAGGTGGAAGGCGCGGGCCGGACGGCCGTGGAGCGCGGGGCGCGGGTGCGGCCCTGCGGCCCGGCGGCCGGGCCGCGGGAGCGGGTCGGGCAGGCCCGCGCGGCGGGCCGTGTGGAGCGGGTGGTCGTGCTGGCACTCGACGGCGTCTACCCCTTCGAACTGGGCATGCCCAGCCGGATCTTCGGGGCGGCCGAGGGGCGGTACGAGGTGCTGACCTGCACGGTCGACGGAGGTCCCGTCCGCACCGACGCCGACTTCTCCGTCACCGTCGAGCACGGTCCCGAGATCCTCGGCACGGCGGACACGGTGGTCGTCGCGGCGGTCACCCCGGCCAGGGTCACGTCCGCGCTCACCGACGACGTGGCGGCGGCGCTCGCGCACATCCGGCCCGGCACCCGCATCGTCTCCATCTGCACCGGCGCGTTCGTGCTGGCCGCCGCCGGCCTGCTGGACGGCCGGCGGGCGACCACGCACTGGTGCGTCGCGGAGGAGTTCCGGCGCATGTTCCCGCGGGTGCTCCTGGACCCCGACGTCCTGTTCGTCGACGACGGGGAGATCCTCACCTCCGCCGGCGCGGCCTCCGGCATCGACATCTGCCTGCACATCCTGCGCGAGGACCACGGCAGCGAACTCGCCAACCGGGTGGCCCGGCGCTGTGTGGTGCCGCCCCTGCGCGAAGGCGGCCAGGCCCAGTACATCGAGCTGCCCGTACCGGAGTTCTCCACGGCGAGTACGGCGGCGACGCGGGCCTGGGCGCTGGCCCGGCTGGGGGACCCGCTGACCCTCGCCGACCTCGCCGCCCATGCCCGGATGAGCCTGCGGACCTTCGCCCGCCGCTTCAACGACGAGGTGGGGATGAGCCCGGGCCGCTGGCTCATCCAGCAGCGCGTGGCGCGCGCCCGCCACCTGCTGGAGGCCAGCGATCTCCCGGTGGACCAGATCGCCGGCGAGGTCGGCTTCGCCACCGGCGCGTCCCTGCGCCAGCATCTGCACGCGACGATCGGGGTCTCGCCGCAGGCCTACCGGCGGACGTTCCAGGCGGCCCGCTGACCCGACCGGCCCCCGTCCGGCTCCGCGGCGGCCGAGTCCCGCCCCCGCGCGGGCGCCCGGGACCGTCGAACGTCGCCGGTCGCCGGTCGCCCGTCGCCGGTCGCGCGTCGTCGGAACGTCGCCCCTCCCGCCGGAAACCCGGTCTCCCGTCCTCCGGTGTCGCCGGTGCGCGGCCGCGCCGCCCCTCCGGCCCTGCACAGGGAGGCGGCGCGCGGGGCGCGGCCGTGCGGGAGGCCGGAGCCGGCCTACCGGCTCCGGTGCAGGGCGACGAGCAGTTGCCAGACCTGGTCGGCGACGGCGTCCGCGGAGCCCTCCAGCAGACCGTGCAGCCAGTCGGCGAGGACGCCGGCGAAGGTGGCCGCCACCGCGGAGGCCACGAGCGGGGCGTCCGGCGCCCCGGCGAGGGTGCGCTCGGCGAGACTGCGCTCCCGCAGGTCGTGGTGCAGGACGCGTCCCAGCGGGCCGCCGCCGCCCGGGCGGAGCAGCGAGCGGTAGAGGCCGGCGTGCGGGGCGAGTGCAATGAAGAAGGCGTGCAGCGCGGGCGGTGCCGACACCGGGTCGGGGAGTCCGCGCCACGCGTGCAGCGCGTCGACCGCCTCCCGTACGACGCCGGCGCAGGCGTCGACGGCCAGTGCCTCCAGGTCGCGGTAGTGCACGTAGAAGGTCGCCCGGCCCACCCCCGCCCGCCGCACCAGCGCGGCCACCCCGGTCTCCTCCAGCGGACGTTCGGCGCACTCGTCGAGCAGCGCCTGCCGCAGCTTCGCGCGGGTCCGGGCGGCGCGCGGGTCCTCGGGGGTCACCGGGCGGCGAGGACGGCGGCCAGGGCGACGCCGCCGGGCAGGGCCTGGGCGACGAGGATGCGGCGGTTGGCCGTGGCCGCCCCGTACATGCCGGCGACCACGACGCAGCAGAGGAAGAAGATCTGGACGCGGAACCCGGTGGGGTCGGCGGCGACGAGTCCCCACACCAGTCCCGCGGCCAGGAAGCCGTTGTACAGCCCCTGGTTGGCGGCGAGCGGCGCGGTCCGGCGCGCCGTCTCCGCGTCGAACCCGTGCAGGCGGCGGCCCGGCTCGCGCTCCCAGAGGAACATCTCCAGCACCAGGATGTACCCGTGCAGCGCGGCCACCAGGCCGACCAGCACGTTCGAGACCGTCTGCATCGTCGGGTTCCCTCCGAGGGCATGTTTCATGGACAGGTGTCCACTATAACGGGACACCTGTCCAGCACATCACGCGTTCGGCCCTTCCGGCTCCGCCGACGGGCTTGGTCCGGGTGACCGTGGTCGCCTCCGGGACGCGCGGCGGGGCCGCGGCCCGGGTCGGCGGGGTCGCGCGCGGGCCCGTCGCACGAGGCCGGCGTCGTCACGGGGGCGCGACGCGGTGGACGCGCTCGTGATCGGCGCGCGGGGTGAGGGGGCCGCCGAACCGGCGGCGGCCGACGCGCTCGCGGGAACGGCGGCCCACGACACCCGTGAACTCGCCACGCCCCACCGGTACTTCCCCGTCCCGGCCCCGGAGGCTTCGGACCCGGCGCGCCGCGGACGAACCCTCCGGGCGGGATGGTGCACGACGGCGGGCGGCCGACTGAATCGGCCGGACGGGGCAACCCGGGAAGGCAGGGCAGTGGCGGCCGGACGCCGCCCGTCGTCCCGGGAGACTACGGAGGACAGATGGCACTCGTCACGGCAGCGGTCGTCGTGCTGGACTGCGCGGAGCCGGAGAAACTCGCGGCGTTCTACAAGGACCTGCTCGATGGGCGGGAGACGGACGCCGGGGCCAACCGCGTGGAGATCAAGGCCGCCGACGGCCTGCGGATGGCCTTCCGCAGGGACACGAACGTCACCCCGCCGAGCTGGCCGCGCCCGGAGAACTCCTTCCAGGCCCACCTCGACTTCCTCGTCGAGGACCTCGACGAGGCGGAGCGCCGGGTCGTCGGCCTCGGGGGACGCCCGGTGGAGACCAAGGACCTGCCGGGCCCCTACGAGGAACGCGGCTACGCGGACCCGGCGGGGCACTCCTTCACCCTCAGGCGCGCCCCCTCCGACGCGCCGAAGCAGGGCTGACACACGGGCTGACGGCCTGCGCGGGCGGAACCGGTCCCCGTCCCCGGGGACGGGGACCGGTTCCGCCCGCCGGCTCAGTCGCGGCCCCCCGATGTGGCGGCGGCCGGCCACACCCCCGTCGAACGCTCGATGGCCTTCGCGCCCGACCGGTCCACCGCGCTGCGCACGACGGCGAAGATCGCGCCCTGGATGGCGGCGGCGAGCAGCACCTCGCCCCAGCCGCGGTCCCGGTCCAGGGCGTCTGGGGCGTTGTCCTCGTGCCGGATGGCCATCCAGGTCTTCTGGAAGGCGAGCCCGGCCAGGGAGCCTCCGGCCCAGCTCAGCACGAAGCCGACGGGCTTGTAGGCCAGGGACAGCTTCTGCTTCTTCTGCTTCTTGGACACTGGGGCTCCTTCTCGCTCTCCGTGCAGGGCGGCCGTGGCCGGGCCGCCCGGTCCGACGCGGTACGGGTGCCCGCAGTATGCCCACCGATTCCCTCCGCCCGCATGGTTGAGGCGCCTGGGCAGGGGAAACCGGCCGGGGTGACCAGTGAAGACACGAAGGAACAGCCGGACACCGGCGCGGCCGGGCGGGACAAGGGCGAGGGCGAGAGCGACGACAGCAGAACGCGGGTCACCGTGTTCGTGGCACTCGGCGCCAATCTGCTGATCGCCGTGGCCAAGGCGGTCGGTGGCCTGATCGCGGGCTCGCCCGCGCTGCTGTCCGAGGCCGCCCACTCCGTGGCGGACAGCCTGAACGAAGTCTTCCTGCTGGCCGCGCTCCGCCGGAGCAAGCGCCCCGCCGACAACCGCCATCCCTTCGGCTACGGCAAGGAGCGCTTCTTCTGGTCGCTGCTGGCCGCGGTCGGCATCTTCGTCATGGGCGGCTGCTTCTCCTTCTTCCAGGGCTTCGAGGCCCTGCACAACGGAGCCGAGGAGAGCTTCGGCGGCTACATGGCGGGCATCGCCGTCCTGGTCGTCGCCCTGCTGGCCGAGGGAGCCTCCCTGCTGCGGGCCCTCTTCCAGGTGCGCCACCAGGGCGGGACCGCGGGAATGAAGGACCCGGCCCTGCGGACGGTCGTCGCCGAGGACGGCACCGCGGTGCTCGGCGTCACCCTCGCGATCATCGGCATGGTGCTCCACATGGTCACCGGCCAGGTCGTCTGGGAGGCGTCGGCGTCCTTCGCGATCGGCGGACTGCTCGTCTTCGTCGCCTTCTGGCTCGGCCGGGACGCACGGGACCAGCTCATCGGGCGGTCCCTCGACAAGGAGGAGAGCGACCGCATCCGGCACCTGCTGACCGAGCAGCCCGAGATCGACAGCGTCGAGACGCTGCTGACCATGGAGCTGGGTCTGGAATCCACGCTCGTGGCCGCCCGGATCGACCTCGTGCCGGGCCTGGACAGCGAGGAGGTCGAGGACGTCGCCATCCGCATCAAGCGCTCCGTGGCCGACAGCTTCCCGGCCGCCGACCAGATCTTCCTGGACATCACCGACGCGCGAACGGCACGAGCGGCGGCGCGGCGCGGCGAGGCCGGAGTGAGCGACTGGGCCCACGCCGACGACACGGCGGACGAAAGCCCCGCCGCGACGGGGGAGCGCGGCGGGGCCTGACGGCCGGATGCCCGGCGCCCGCTCCTCCACGCACGTCGCTTTCGCGGCCGTCTGCCGGCAGCCGCCCGAAACGGCGGTGTCCCGCGGGCCGGGCCGCCCGATCGGTGCGGGGCACGCGAGGCGCGCGCGTCGCCGGGGCGGCGCCCGACCGGCACCCGCCCCGGCGCCCGCCGGGGCGGATCAGTCGGTCGGGTCCAGGACGAAGACGGGGATCTCCCGGTCGGTCTTGCGCTGGTAGTCGGCGTACGCGGGGTACGCCGCCACCGCGCGCTCCCACCAGCGGGCCTTCTCCTCGCCGGTGATCTCCCGTGCCGTGTACTCCCTGCGGTTGGGGCCGTCCTGGAGCTCGACCCGCGGGTCGGACTGCACGTTGTGGTACCAGACGGGGTTCCTGGGCGCGCCGCCGAGTGAGGCGACCACCGCGTAGCGGCCGTCGTGCTCGACGCGCATCAACGGGGTCTTGCGGATCTTCCCGCTGCGCGCGCCACGCGTGGTCAGGATGACCACGGGAAGCCCGGTGTCCGCCAGCGTCGTCCCCTCCTTCCCGCCGGACCCCTCGTACAACTCCACCTGATCCCGGACCCACTGGGTCGGGCTGGGTTCGTACTCGCCTTCGAGTGGCATGACTTCCGTCCCATCGTCGCGTCGGACCGGTCCTGCGTCGGCACGCTTCAACACCCGAGCGGACGGGATTCTTCCGCACCGGTGGCCGGGCCGCACGGGCGGAGCGTGCGGACGGATGACGATCGCGACGCGCCCCGGCGGTGCGGGTGCCCGTCACGGCGCCACGAGCACCCGCACGGCCAGCAGCGTGATCACGCAGCTCGACACCAGCCCCGTCGCCAGCCGTCCCCGGTGGCCGGTCAGGGAACGGCCGAGCAGGGCTCCGCCCCCGGCGAGCAGCAGCTGCCAGCCGGCCGACGCGACGAACGCGGCGAGCACGAACACGCCCTGCTCCAGCGGCCGGACCGCCTCGGTGGAGCGGCTGCCGAGCACCAGCGCGACGAAGTACACGACCGTGGCCGGATTGAGCAGCGTGATCCCCAGCAGCGCCAGATACGCGCGGGAGGGGCGTGGCGGGTCCGGCAGTGGCCGCGCGGCGAGCCGGCGGTCGCGGTACTGCCGCACGGCCGCGACGGCCCCACGGGCCGCCAGCACGGCCAGGAGCAGCGCCGAGGTCCAGCGCAGCGGTGTCAGGAAGGGCTGGAGTGCGGCGGCGAGCGCCGCACCGCCGAGCACCGCCACGAGGGCGTACAGCCCGTCGGCCGTGGCGACGCCCAGGGCGGCGCAGGCGCCGGTCCGCGGCGACGTGCGCGCCGTGAGCGACACCAGGTAGGTCCCGACCGCGCCGACGGGCACCGCGATACCGAAGCCCGCGAGGAGCCCCGCGAGCAGTGCGGCCGTCACGGCGTGGGACGGCCGGGCCTCCGACGGCGGCCGCGCTGCCGCTGGACCCGCACCGGTACGACGGCGGCGGAGGTCGGCGGCGGGCACGCTTCGATCGTGGGCATGCGCCGATCGTCGGGGCACCGGATCCGCGCACGCAAACGATTTTCGGAAGGCCCCTCCGGGAGCCGATCAGGCCACCGGTGCGAAGCCGCCCGGCGGACGGGCGCCGCAACGGCGGGGGGACGGCGGGGGACGGCGGCGGGTCTCCCACCGCGCTTCGGCCAGATCGGGCGGACGGCGCATCTGGCCGAACTTCGCGTGGCCATATAGGTGCCTGGGGCATCTAATGAAGATCGGTAAAGAGGAACCATCGCTTGCGAGGTCACTCATGACAGACGCACCCCCGACGCACCGGCCCGCCACCCCCACCGCCCCGCCGTCGCCCGCCGAGCCGGTCGCCTTTCCGCAGCACCGGACGTGCCCCTACCACCCACCCGCCGGCTACCGGCCGCTGCGCGAGGACCGCCCGCTGTCCCGGGTCTCCCTCTTCGACGGCCGCACGGTGTGGGTGGTCACCGGTCACGGGACCGCCCGCGACCTGCTCACCGACCCGCGGCTGTCCTCGGACCGCACCCGGCCCGCGTTCCCCGCGACCACTGCGCGGCTGGCCGGGTCCTTTGACCGCCGGGTGGCGCTGCTCGGCGTCGACGACCCCGAGCACCACGCCCAGCGCCGCATGCTCGTACCGAGCTTCACGCTGCGGCGGACCGCGGCGCTGCGCCCGCGCATCCAGGAGACCGTGGACCGGCTGCTCGACCGGATGGACCGTCAGGGACCCCCGGCCGAGCTGGTGAACGACTTCGCCCTCCCGGTGCCGTCCACGGTCATCTGCGCGCTGCTCGGCGTCCCCTACGCCGACCACGACTTCTTCGAGGCGCAGTCCCGCCGGCTGCTGCGCGGCCCGGACGGCGCCGACGTCGACGACGCCCGCAGCCAACTGGACGACTACTTCGGCACGTTGATCGACCGCAAACGGTCCGACCCCGGCGACGGCCTGCTCGACGAACTCGTCCAGGACCGGATGCTGACGGGCGAGGTCGACCGCCAGGAGCTGATCCGGCTGGCGACCATCCTGCTGGTGGCCGGTCACGAGACCACGGCGAACATGATCTCGCTGGGTACGTTCACGCTGCTGAGGCACCCCCGTCAGCTCGACGAACTGCGGGCCGACCCGGGCCTGATGCCGTTCGCCGTCGAAGAGCTGCTGCGGTTCCTGTCCATCGCCGACGGACTGCTGCGCGTGGCCACCGAGGACATCGAGACGGCCGGCAGGACGATCCGCGCCGGCGACGGCGTGGTCTTCGCCACCTCCGTCGTCAACCGCGACGCGCGGACCTTCCCCGACCCCGACGCCCTGGACTGGCACCGGCCGGCCCGGCACCACGTCGCGTTCGGCTTCGGCATCCACCAGTGCCTCGGGCAGAACCTCGCCCGCGCGGAGATGGAGATCGCGCTGCTGTCCCTCTTCGAGCGCTTCCCCGGGCTGCGCCTGGCCGCGCCCGCGGACGCCGTCCCCTTCAAGCCCGGGGACACCATCCAGGGGATGCTCGAACTCCCCGTGACCTGGTGACGGAGGCCGCCGTGACGAGCGCCATCGCGATCGACAGGGATGTCTGCATCGGTGCGGGCCAGTGCGCCCTCACCGCGCCGCGGGTGTTCACCCAGGACGACGACGGATTCAGCGAGGTGCTGCCCGGCGGCACCGAGGCCGGGGACGATCCCCTGCTGCGGGAGGCGGCACGGGCCTGCCCGGTCGCCGCCATCACGGTCACGCCGAGCTGAGGTCCTCCCCGGCCGGGGGCGACCGGAGGAACCGGGAAACGGCGCCGCGCCCCTCCGGACCCGGACCGTCCGTCCCGCTCCCGCCGGCCCGCAGCCGCCGACCCGGGTCACGAGCCCACCGACCCGGGTCCCGTGGCCCGCCTGGGCCCGGTAATCCCCGGGCCCAGGCGGGCTCCACCCTGCCCGGGCTCCACCCTGCCCGGGCTCCACCCTGCCCGGGCTCCACCCTGCCCGGGCTCCACCCTGCCCGGGCTCCACCCTGCCCGGGCCCTCACCCCGCGCGGGCCCAGGCCCGTCAGGCCGGGGGCCTGCCCGGTCACCGGAAGGTGTGCCGCCCGGGCCGACGGTCCGGCGCCTGCCGGAGCGGCCCCGCCCGTCCCGTATCCCCGAGGGGGCGGACCCGCCGACCCGCGCACCGCGGAACGCGTGCCGCCGCCGCGCTCCGGCGGGCGGCCCCGCCCTCCTCGCCGCGGCGGGCACCCTTAGGGTTCCGGTGTGAGCGAACCGAGCGAGGCACCCTTCCTCTACGTCGTCGTCTGCGCGGCGGGCGTCGCCGAGGACGTCGGCACGCTGATCACCGCGGCGCGGCGGCGCAACTGGGAGGTGGGTGTCATCGCCACGCCCCAGAGCGTCGGCTTCTTCGACGTGGCGGCCGTCGAGGGGGCCACCGGCCGCCCCATCCGGTCGGCCTGGCGCCCGCCCGGCGATCCGCGCCCCTTCCCCGCGCCGGCCGCGGTGGCCGTCGCCCCGGCCACCTTCAACACCGTCAACAAGTGGGCGGCCGGCATAGCGGACACCCTCGCGCTCGGCACGCTGAACGAAGCCTGCGGACTCGGCGTCCCCGTCTCCGTGCTGCCCTGCGTGAACGAGGCGCTGGCGCGGCACCCCGCCTACCGGGCGAGCGTCGAGCGGCTCGGCGCGATGGGCGTGCGCTTCGGCGACCCGTACGCGGGGGACACCGGGCCCGACGGCGGACGGCGGGACTTCCGGTGGGAGCGGGCGCTGGATCTGCTGGCGGAACCCGGCCGTCAGGACGGCCGTCCCTGACGGTCAGGGCCTGCGGAACACGGTGATCGAGTGCCCCACGTCCTCGATCGGGCGACTCGTGGCGAGAAGGGCCCGCAGCCGGGCGTCGGCCTTGGCGATCGCGGTGTCCGAGACCGCCAGGAGGCCGTGCACCCGCTCCGGCGGCACCGTGCGCGGGTCGGCCGCGTCGATCCCGTAGGCCGAGGGCACCCCTGCGCCCTTGTACACGAGCCACACCCGGGTGTGCGGGTGCTCCCGGCGCAGCCGTTCGGCGAGGCGCCCGAGGTCCTGGCCCCAGTCGACGTTGGAGTCGTGCAGACGCAGCCGCGTCGCGGCCGGTCCGCCGAACGCCTCGTTGGCGTAGGGAAGGTAGTAGGGATACGTCCGCAGCGAGCTGACGGCGGCGAACAGCACGAGCGCCGCCGTCGCGGCCGTCGCCCACGGCCGGCGCACCACCACCGCGCACCCCGCCGCGACGGCGAGGAACACCGGCACGAACAGCGCGTAGCGCACCCCGAGGTCACGGGAACCGGTCATCGCCGCCGCCAGCAGGACCGCCGGCGGCATCAGCAGGTACCCGGCGGCGGGCCGCAGCCGCCGCACCGCCGCCGCCACGCCGGCGCCGGCCGTCCACAGGGCCGCCGCGCCGAGCGGCGTCTTCACCAGCAGCGCCGCGGGCAGGTAGTACCAGAGCGCTCCCCGGTACAGGCGGCCGAAGAGGAAACCCTGCCAGGCGGTGTCCTCGAAGCCGAACTGGACGAGCATGCCGTCCCGATAGGGCCGGGGGAGGGGCAGCAGGTCCACCAGCGCCGCCCGCACACCGGTCGGCACGGCAAGATCCGCGGGCGGGTCCCAGCGCAGCCGCGGGTCGACCGCGAGATAGACCGCCCACACCGTCGCGGTCGCGACCAAGGCCGTCCCGGCCGCTGCCGCCGCCCCCGCCCGGAACGGGCGCAGCCCGCTGCCGACCCGCGCCCACCGGCCGGCACGCGAGGGCCCCGGGCCCGCATCCGGTCCGGGCGCGGGCTCCCGTTCGCCGGCCGGGACCGGCGCCGGGGCGGCGGGCCCCCCGGACGGTGCCGCGGCCCGGGCCGCCCGGCCCGCGTGGCGCACGGAGACGGCCACCAGGAGCAGCAGCACCGGGACCGCGGGCAGGGTGCTCATCTTCGTGGCCACGGCCGCGCCGAGCGCCGCGCCGGCGAGCGGCACGTACAGGGCGGGCCGCCGCCGGGCGCGCCACGCCAGCCACACCGACGTCAGGACGAACCCGCACGCGGGGACGTCCAGCGTGGCCAGCGACCCGTGGGCGATCACGTCGGGGGAGAACGCGTACAGCGACAGCGCCACCAACCCGCCCCACCGGCCCGCGAGTTCACGCGCGAAAGCGAGGACCACCAGACCGAACAGCAACGTCAGGACGATCACCGGCAGACGGGCCCACAGCATCACCCGCCACGGATCGTTGCCCGACGCGTAGAGCAGGTGCCGCCCCAGTTCCGTCTGGTCGCCGGTGAACGCGGGGTCGAGGTGCGGGCGGGCGACCAGCAGTCCGGCGCCGATGACCAGTTTGCCGAGCGGCGGATGCTCCGGGTTGTAGCGCAGGCTGTGCTGCTGGACGTAGACCGTCGCGGTCCCGGCGTAGACGGGTTCGTCGATCGTCGGGGTCTGCTCGACGGCGGTGCTGACCATCGCGGCCGCCATCTGCGCGAGCAGGAGCAGCACGGCGGCCACGAACACCGCCCGCCGGTGGCGCGGCGCCGCGGTCCACCGCCGCGGCGCCGGGAGCGTGGCGCGGTCCGCCGGCACGCGGACGTCGTGCCCGATCGCGGGAAAGGTCGGCATGCCTCCTGATACGGGCGCGCGGCCCCCCTCCGCTCAAGGCCGGCCCCGATCGCGTCGTCCGCCGTCCCGGCGCCCGACCGCCGGGACGGTCAGAACGGGGAGTCCGGATCGCGGGGCGGGACCGCGAGCGCACGCCGGACGGCCGCACGCCAGGCGAAGGCGACGGCCAGCTCCACCAGGCCGATGAGGATCATCCACAGCCCCAGCAGCCGGGTCAGCGCACGCGCCGACTCCGTCGGCAGGGCGAGGACCACGACGCCCGCGATCACGCCGATCGCCGCCGCGCACAACACGAACCCCCGGTGCGGCAGATCCCGGGAGGCCAGCGCCGTGTACGCGGTCAGCACACCCGACACGAGCCACACGACCCCGACGATCAGCGACAGGGCCGCGATGGTCTGCATCGGGTTGCGCAGGCACAGCACCCCGGCCAGCACGTACAGCACCGCGATCAGCAGACCCGCCAGCCGGTCCCCCTGCTCCCGGTGACCGAACACCGACACGAAGCGGAAGCCGCCGATGACGAGCAGGTACAGACCGAGCAGGACGGCCAGGACGTGCAGGGTCTCCTCGGGCCAGACGAGGATCAGGACACCCGGGACGAGCGTCGCGAGCGCCGAGCCGAGCAGCCAGGTCCACGAGGCTCCCACCCCGGCGAGCAGATCCGCCGGATCGCCCGGAGGCGCCGGGGCCGTTCCACCGGGCCCGGACCCCGACCCGGGGTGCGGTGCCGAACCACGCGATGCGGTCATGGCTCCTCCTCACGCGGCCGGGCGGACCACCGCCGGACCGCCGACGGGACGGCGGGTGGATTCCCGCACTCCAGGCTGGCGTCCGCCGCCCGCCCGCGGGGTCACCCTCGGCGGGTGATCCTCCCCGCTACTCCGGCAGCCGGCGCATCTCCACCACGCGCAGCCCCAGCGACCGGCAGCGGGCCAGCAGCCCGTAGAGGTGGGCCTCGTCGACCACGGGGCCGAACAGCAGCGTCTGTCCGGACACGGCCACGTGCTCCATCTCCGGGAACGCCTCGGCGAGCGTCTCCGACAGATGTCCCTCGACACGGATCTCGTAGCGCATGGCATGCTCCCCGGCGAGCGGCCTGGGGCGAGCGAACGGCCCTTCGCCCCGATCATCGGGCACCGCGCGGCGCGCGGCCCTCACCCGCTTCAGGTGAAACACGCACCCGGCAGGTCCGCGAACCGCCCGGCATCCGGCCGTCCGGCGCCGGGGCGGTCACACCGGCCCGGGAGGGTCGGCCCGCCCGCCCGCGCGGGGCGGGCGGGCGGCGCCGTCCTCGCGGCGCGTGCGTCCCGTCGGAAGATTCCCCGTGACCAGGAAGCAGGCGAGGGTGACACCGCCCGCCGCGAGGACGGCCGCCTTCAGACCGCCCAGTTGCGCGGTCGCGTACGCGTCCGTGACGGCCGCCACCTCCGGCGGCGGCAGTCCGGCCTGCTCGGCTCCGGTGCGCACCTGGTCCGTGGAGACGAAGCTGACGCCCGCCTCCAGCGCGATCCCCGTCTGCTGCTTGGCCTCCTGGGAGAGGTCCGGGTTGTTCTCCACCTGGGTGGAGAAGGACTGGGCCAGCGCGCCGATCAGGATCGACCCGACGAGCGCGGTGCCGAGCGCGGACCCCAGGTTCTGGCCGGTGAACTGCAGGCCCCCCGCCTCGCCGCGCTCCTCCTCGCCGACGCTGGACTGCACCACGTTGCCCAACTGCGAGGCGAGCAGGCCCATGCCCACGCCGAGCAGCGCCATGGCCCCGGCGAACTGGGCGTCGTCGATCTCCGGCCGGATGGTGGCCAGCAGCCACACGATGGCCCCGATCAGTGTCGCGAGGGCGAGCCGCACCACCCGGCGCGGCCCCATCGCCCGGCCGAGCCGGGAGGCCACCACGGAGGCGGCCAGCATGGTGACGGAGACCGGCAGCAGCCGCACCCCGGTCTGGAACGCGTCGAAGCCCTGCACCACCTGGAGGTACAGCGGAATGGCGAAGAACAGCCCGAGCAGGATCAGGTTCTGGCCCACCAGCGTCAGCAGCCCCGACCGCAGGGGCGGTACCCGCAGCAGGGACAGGTGCACCAGGGGGTCGTCGCCCCGGGCCTCGCGGCGCCGCTCCCACCGGGCGAACAGGGCGAGGACCACGACGCCCGCGGCCACCACGAACAGGGTCGGGGCGAACCCGAGGACGGTGAACGGCGCGTTCCGCGGCTGCACCCACCCCCACGTACCGCTCTGGAGCACCCCGAGCACACCCAGCCCCAGGCCGGCCGCGGAGAGCACGACCCCCACCCCGTCCAGCCGCGGACGCGACCCGGACGGCTCGGACTCGGCGATCACCCGCCGGAACAAGAGCATCACGAGGACGACCACGACCTCCCCGACGAACACCAGCCGCCAGGTCAGATACGTCGTCACCCAGCCGCCCAGCAGCGGCCCGACCGCGATGCCGGCGCCGGCGAGTCCGCCGATGACGCCGTAGGCGACCGCCCGGTCCCGGCCGGTGTACGCCTCGGCCACGAGGGCCGCCATGGCCGGCAGCACCATCGCCGCGCCCAGCCCCTCGATCACCGACCAGCCGAGCGCGAGCACCCACAGCGTCGGCGCCGCGGCGGTCAGGGCCGAGCCGACGCCGTAGACGACGAGGCCGAGCAGGAACAGCCGCCGGCGGCCGATGATGTCCCCGAGCCGCCCGCCCGTCGTCATGAAGGCCGCCATGACCAGGGCGTACAGCGTGATGACGGCCTGGATGGCGGTCACCTCGGTGTCGAAGTCCTCGACCAGTCGGCTGATGGAGACGTTCATGACGGACGTGTCCAGGACCATCAGGAACTGCGCCGTCCCGAGCACCATCAGCGCGTGCCAGTGCCTCACCGGTCACCACCTCCGCGGGAACACGGGCGTCGTCGGCTCGCCGGACCCACCGGCTCCGGCACCCGCCCCGCACCCATGGCACCGGAGCCTGCCCGGGTGCGCCTCACCCGCCGCGGGCGACGCGCACCCGCGTTGCGGGTTCCGCCCGGGGGAGTGACGATCAGGGGACAGGACGGCTCCGGCGTGTGTGCCGAGGCGGTCCACCGGCTCCGGCGTCACCGACCCGACCGGACGGCTCCGGCGGCGCGGGCCCGCCGCGGACGGTGGGACCGGCGGGCCCGGTCGGCGCCGACGCCGCGCCGGACGGAGGGGGGACACCGCGCAGCAGCCGAGAGATCGCGGAGGCCGACCCCATGGCAGGGCTTCTGACACCGGGCGGCGAACCCCTGCTCGCCGCGCGGTTCGCCGTCCCGGACCTCACCGGCACCTTCGTCCGCAGACCGCGCCTGGTGGAGCGGCTGGCGACGGGCGTGCGCGGGCCGCTGACGCTCGTCAACGGGCCGGCGGGCGCGGGCAAGACCCTCCTGGCCGCCCACTGGTTCTCGACCGGGGGCCACCCCGGCGACGCGGCCTGGCTGACGGTCGAACAGGACGACGCGGGACCGGGCATCTTCTGGACGTACGTGCTGGAGTCGCTGCGGCGGCACGGCATCACCGTGCCGGACGCGGTGGGAGCCCCCTCCAGCCCGGGAGACGTGGACCACTCGCTGCTCACCCGGCTGGCCGCCTGGCTGAGCGAGCGCCCCGCGCCGGTGGTCCTCGTCCTCGACGACTTCGACCGCGCCGAGGACTCGCCGGCGGTGGCGGAGGAGGTCCAGTTCGTCCTGCGCCACGCGGGCGGCGGCCTGCGCCTGGTGCTCGTCGGCCGGACCGAGCCACAACTGCCGCTGCACCGCTACCGGGCGGCCGGCCGGGTCACCGAGGTGCGCGGCGCCGACCTGGCGTTCGCCGTGGACGAGACCGTCGACCTGCTGCGCCACCACGACCTGCGCCTGTCGCCCGACGCGACCCGGGCGCTCACCGAGGGGACGGGGGGGTGGGCGGCCGGCGTGCGGCTCTGCGTCCTGGCCGCCGCGGGCGCGGACGATCCCGACACCTTCGTCAAGGACTTCGAGGCCGGATCGAGCACGCTCGCCGACTTCCTGCTGGCCGAGGTCCTCGACGCGCAGCCGGCCGAGACCCAGGACCTGCTGCTGCGGACGAGCATCCTCGACCAGATTCATCCCGACCTCGCCGACGCCCTGACCGGGCGGGACGACGCGCGCGCCGTCCTGGCCGGCCTGCTGCACGCCAACGCCTTCGTCGAGGCGATCGGCCACGGCTGGTACCGGCTGCATCCCCTGTTCGCGGAGATCCTCCGCGTCCACCTGCGCGTCCGCAGCCCCGGGCTCGAACCCGAGCTGCGCCGGCACGCGGCGCGCTGGCTGAGCGACGCGGGACTCCTCGCCCAGGCGCTGCCGCACGCCGCGGCAGCAGGCGAGTGGGACCTCGCCACCGACCGGCTGATCGACGAACTGGCCGTCGGCCGGCTGCTGACGGGACTCGACGCCGAACGCCTGGACGGACTGTTCGCCCGCATGCCCCCGGCCGCCGCCGGGCCGGCCGCCTGCCTGGTGCGCGCCGCGCGCGACCTCGCGCGCCACGAGGTCGACCGCGGCCTCCGCCACCTCCACCGCGCGGCCCGCGGCCTCCCGGACGCAGCCGGGGGCGAGGCCGGGGAAGCGACCGGGGACGGGACCGGCGGCGCCGACCCGGCGGCCCTGCGGCTGAGCCATGCCCTGCTCCGGGTCCTCGCGGCCCGGCTGACGGGCTCCGCGGCCCTGGCGCGGTCGGCCGCCGAGGACATGCGGGACGCGGAACGGGCGCTGTCCCCCGACCGGTTGCGCCGCCACCCCGAACTCCGCGCGCTCATGCTCACCGACCTGGGATCGGCGGAGCTGTGGGCGGGACACTTCGCCGAGGCCACAGCGGCGCTGTCCGCCGCCGCGGCCACCGAGGAGGGGCCCGCCACCGCCTATCCGCGCCACGAGTCGCTCAGCCGGCTGGCCCTGATCGACTTCCTCCACGGCCGGCCCGGCCGCGCGGAGTCGCACGCGCGGGCCGCGGTCGCCGAGGCGGAGCGCTCCGGCCTGCCGCCGGGGGTGCGGACGGGGGTGGCCCAGCTCGTCCTCGCGGCGGTCGCCGTCGACCGCGACGACCTGGTGGCGGCGCGGACCCACCTGGACCAGGCCGCCGCCTGCTCCACCGCCTCTCGCGATCCCGTCGCGATCGCCGAACTCGCGCTCGTCCGGGCCCGGGCCCTGCTCGCCGGAGGGCGGCCGCGGGAGGCCGTACGCGTCCTGGAGGAGTGGGAGCGGCCCGACCGGGTCGAACCCTCGCCGTGGGCCGGTGAACGCGCCGCCCTGCTGCTGTCCGCCGCCCGTCTCGCCCTCGGCGACCCGCCCGCCGCGCTGGAGGCGCTCGGCGCCGGGCGGCTCGCGGGCGCCGCGGCGGTCGCGGAGGCGGGGGCGGAGGTCACCGCGGCGGCGGCCCGCGCGCGGCTCGCCGCCGGTGACGCGCCGGGAGCCCGCGCACTGCTCGACGCGCTGCCCGCCGAACGGCCGGACGGGCTCGGCACGGTGGTCCGCGTGCTGCTGGTCCGGGCGCAGGCCGCGGCCGCGCTGGGCGACGATCCGGCGGCCCAGCGCCTGGTGGCCCACGCCCTGCGCGCGGCCCGGCCCGAACACCTCAGGCGTCCGTTCGTCGAGGCCGGCGCCTGGTTGCCGGCGCTGGTCGGGCGCAGGCCCGTGCTGGCACAGGGCCACGCGTGGCTGCCGGTCGTGGCCGCGGCGGGACGGCCCCGGCCCGAGCCGCCGGGGCAGGCCGCCCCCGTCGTCGAGCCGCTCAGCGACCGCGAGCGGGAGGTCCTGGAGCGCCTGGCGCAGATGATGTCGCGCGACGAGATCGCCGCGGACCTGCACCTGTCGGTCAACACGGTGAAGACGCACCTGAAGAGCGTCTACCGCAAGCTCGCCGCGACCCGCCGGGGAGAGGCCGTACGACGCGCCCGCGACCTGCACCTGCTGTGAACCCCCGCCGTCGGCGGGCGGCCGGGTGCGGACCCTGCCGGCGGCGGCCCGGCCGGGTGCGGCGACGGACCGGACGGGCGGCCCGCCCGCTCAGCGCGTGCGGCGCACGTAGTGCGCGCTGCCGGGAGTCGAGACGAGCAGGTCCCGGCGCACGATGCTCAGCCGCCCGCCGTAGGCCGCCCGGGCCTTGCGCAGCCCGCTGTCGGTGTACTCCACGACCACCACCCGGTCGTGGAACGCCTTCGCGTACTCCCCGCACTCGTCGTACTCGCCGCACTCCTCCGCCACCGCGAAGTCGAGCCCGGCCCGGGACCTGACCGGGGCGAGCTCGACCGTGTTCTTCTGGCCGATCGCCAGGTGCCGGGCGTGCGCGTGGGCGGACAGCAGGGCGATGAACGCCGTCGCGTCGTCCGCGGTCAGCAGCTTCCCGGAGCGCGTGTAGCTGTCGTAGTTGTCCGGCTCGACGGCGTCGAAGCCCTTGTCCGCGCACGCGTCGATCCAGCGGTTGACGCGCGCCGCCACCCGGCGGCGCTTGTCCGGCGTGCCGATGTCCAGCAGTGCCTCGTTCCAGTCCTCGTCCACGACGACCCGGCCGTCCCCGTCGCGCAGCAGCAGGTCGGCCGGCCACTGCCGGCGTTCCTCCGGCTGCGCCTGGAAGGCGTTGACGTAGCAGATGTTGTACAGGCCGGGCGCTGGCGTGGAGGAACGGTCGCGGCTGACGATGCGGACCCCGGCCGCCGGGGTGTAGGCGCCGCCGATCTGGTAGTCGAAGCCGGCGTGCAGCGGCGGGAGTTCGACGCCGCCGGGAGCGGTGCCGGCGGCGCTCGGGGGCCGGGAGGCGCGGGAGGACTCCGCGGCCGAGGAACCGGGCGGGGAGGAGGGCGCCGGGGCGCCGGTGTCGTGGCCCGAGCCGCAGCCGGCGAGGACGAGGAGACCGGCCAGGGCCGCGGCGGCGGCCGGGAGTCCGGCCCGACGGGCCCGTGTGACGGGGGGCATGTCCGCTCCACCAATCGCGAGCACGTCCCCGCCTCGGACGCGGTGAGCGGTCCTGGCGACTCGGGCCGCGCGCGGAGCGGGTCCGCTGACGGCTGGGCGTACTTCTGCGTGCCGGGTCGCGCCACGGCACAGCAGGATCAAAGCGTGTGCGCCGCCGGTCCGTCAAGGCGCGTCCACCGGCCACGGAGTCGGCCTCCGGCCACGGCCCGCGGCCGTCGGCGCACGGAGGAACGCGATCCCGGCCGCCCCGCCGGACGGCGCGCGGGAGCGGCGGGCGGGGAGGACGGTGTCGCCTAGGGACCCGGCGGACCCGGCGGACCGGGCGGATGAGGGGGGCCGGGCGGACGCGGAGGTTTCCCGGGGTGCGGGGGATCCTCGGGGTGCGGCGGGTGCTCGGGCGGCGGCGGCATGGTCGTGACGCCGGGGGCGGGTTCCGGCCACACCAGCAGCACGGGGCAGGGGGCGTGGTCGACGACGAAGCGTCCGGCCGGCCCCAGGCTGTGCGGGCCGAGCCGGGCCCGGTCGCCGTCTCGGGCCATGACGAGCAGGTCGGCTCCCTCGGCCGCGGCGACCACCTCGCGCTCGGCCCGTCCGGCACGCTCCTCCCGCGTCGCGGGACCGCTCAGCCGCTCTGCCGCCGCGTCGAGGAGTTCCGCGCCGGACGCCGTTCCCAGCCGGTCCAGGGCGTCGCCCGGGTCCGGTTCCGACCGCGCGCGGCCCAGGAGGCCGGCGAAGGCGCCGTGCGCGAGCCCCGGTACTCCGGGCTCCGCGACGTGCAGCAGCACCACGTCGGCCGCCTCCGGGACGTGTGTGCGCACCGCGTCCACGCAGGCCCGCCACGTCCCCTCGACCAGCCAGACGACCACCCGCATGTTCATCAGCCTCCGATGACCTGGAGCGAGACCCACAGGGCCAGGACGGCCGGCACCAGCGCCGCGGGCACGGCGATCACGCCCAGCCGGGTGAACTCCTTCAGGTCGACGCCGTGTTCGTGCTGATGGACGATACGCCGCCACAGCAGCGTCGCCAGGGAACCCGCGTACGTCAGGTTGGGGCCGATGTTGACGCCGAGCAGGACGGCCAGCACCGCTCCCGCGCCCGAGTCGGCGGCCAGCGGCAGCAGCACGAGGACCGCGGGCAGGTTGTTGATCAGGTTGGCCAGGACGGCGGCCAGCGCGGCGATGCCCAGCAGGGCGGCCGGCGAGGAGCCGTCGGGCAGGAGCCGGCCGAGCGCGTCGGCCAGCCCGTTGTCGACCACCGCGCGGACGACGATGCCGAGCGCGAGCACGAACGCCAGGAACGCGGGCGCCGTGGCCCGCACCACGTCGGCCGCGGAGGTGCGGCGGCGCACCAGGGCGCGGCCCGCCAGCACCAGGGCCCCCGCCGTCGCGGACCAGGCGGGGTCGACACCGACCGCCGAGGCGACGACGAACCCGGCCAGGGTGCAGCCGACGGTCACGAGCGCGAACAGCGGCGGCGCGGCCGGCGTTCCGGCCGGCCCCGGTGAGGCGCCAGCCGCGAGGTCGCGGGCGAAGAAGCGCCGGAACACCAGGTACTCGGCGCCGATCGCCACCAGCCAGGGCAGCGCCATCAGCGCGGCGAACCGGGTGAAGCTCAGCCCGCTGGTGCTGAACGCGAGCAGGTTGGTGAGGTTGGAGACCGGCAGCAGCAGCGACGCGGTGTTCGACAGGTGCGTGCACGCGTACACGTGCGGTTTGGGCCGGGCCCCCATGCGGGCGGCGGTCGCGAACACGACGGGGGTCAGCAGCACGATGGTGGCGTCCAGACTGAGCACCGCCGTGATCGCCGACGCGAGGGCGAAGACGGCGGTCAGCAGCCGGCCGGGAGAGGCGCCCGCCCAGTGCGCCATCCACGCCCCGCAGGCCCGGAACAACCCCTCGTCGTCGCAGTACTTGGCCAGCACCAGCACCGCCGCCAGGAATCCGATCACGGGCCCCAGATGACCGGCCTCGGCCCGGGCGTGGTCCCAGGAGATGGCGCCGGTCGCCAGCACCAGGGCCGCGGCGGGCACGGCGACGACCGCCTCGGGCCAGCCGAAGGGCCGGATCACCGCGCACAGAAGGACGGCCACCAGCAGCACCACCGACAGCGTCTCGGCCAGCGGACCACCGAGAACGGAGGCGGCCGCCGCGGAGGGACGGGCGAGGGGACCCACGGCGAGCGGACCGGCCGCCGCGAGGCCGGACGCGCCGGTGCCGCCGGCGAACGGCGGTGCGGCGCTGAGCACGTACGGGCTGTCCAGGGTTCGGTCCTCCGGGCGGTGACGGTGGCGCGGCCCATCACACCAGATGGTGCACCGGTACCCGCCCGGCGCCCCTCACTCCTCGCCGGGCAGGGACAACTCCGCCCAGATGGTCTTGCCCTCGGGAGTGTGGCGGCTTCCCCAGCGCTGGGTCAGCTGGGCGACGAGCAGCAGCCCGCGTCCTCCCTCGTCGGAGATCTGCGCGCGGCGCAGGTGCGGTGCCGTGTGGCTGGTGTCCGACACCTCGCAGATCAGGGTCGTCTCGTCGTGGATGAGCCGCAGCCGGATGGGCGGCTCGCCGTAGCGGATGGCGTTCGTGACGAGTTCGCTCACCACCAGCTCGGCCGTGAACGTGGCCTCCGTCAGCCCCCAGCCCTCCAGCCGGTCGGCGACCTGCTTGCGCACCGGCGCGACGCGTGCGGGGTCGGCGCCGACCTCCCAGGTCGCGACGTTCGACGCGGCGAGCCCGTGGGTGCGGGCGAGCAGCAGCGCGACGTCGTCGGGCGCTCCGCCCGCCGGCAGCAGTGCCCGCAGGATCGCGTGGGCCGCCCCTTCGAGGGACTGCGCGGACTCCGTCAGCGCCCCGCACAGCAGCCGGTGGCTCGCCTCGGAGTCCCGCTCGCGGCTCTCCAGGAGACCGTCGGTGTACAGGGCGAGCACCGTGCCCTCGGCCAGTTCCAGCTCGACCGACTCGAACGGCAGCCCGCCCAGCCCCAGCGCCGGACCCGGCGGCATCTCGATCTGCCGGGGCGGTCCGTCCGGCGGCACGACGACGGGCGGCGGGTGGCCGGCGCGGGCGAGCGTGCAGCGCCGCGAGACCGGGTCGTACACCGCGTACAGGCAGGTGGCGCCGACCTCGCCGGTGGTGCCCTCGGCGCCCGCCTCGCTGGAGAGCCGGACGACGAGGTCGTCGAGGTGGGTGAGCAGCTCGTCCGGTGCCAGGTCGATGTCCGCGAGGGTGCGCACCGCGGTGCGCAGCCGGCCCATGGTCGCCGACGCCTGGATGCCCTGGCCGATGACGTCGCCCACGACCATGGCGACGCGCATCCCGGACAGCGGGATGACGTCGAACCAGTCGCCGCCGATCCCGGCGCGCGCCGCCGGCAGGTAGCGGGAGGCCGCCTCCAGGGCGGCCGTGCGGGGCAGCGACTGGGGCAGCAGGCTCCGTTGCAGCGCCAGCGCGGTGTCCCGTTCCCGGGAGAAGCGGCGCGCGTTGTCGATGCAGACGGCGGCCCGGGCCGTGACCTCCTCGGCGAGCAGGACGTCGTCGGAGGTGTACGCCTCGGGCCGCCTGAACCGGCTCAGCACGGCGACGCCGAGGGTCTGCCCGCGCGCCGCGATGGGCACCGACAGCACGGCGTGCACGCCGCACTCGGCGACGCGTTTGCGGCGCCGCTCGTCCCAGGCGAGCCACTGCTCCACGCTGCCCTCGGCGTTCGGCGCGACGAGCGGGCGCCCCGCGACGAGGGAGTCGGCCTGCGGGGACGACGCCGGGTAGACGTCCACCGCGCCGACCGCGACGACCGCCTCGGGGCTTCCCTCGTTCACCGACCGGTGGGCCGCGCGGCGCAGCGTCACGGGGGCGGTCGGCCGTTCGGAGCGGTACTCGCCGTCGCGGTCGGGCGGGTCCAGCAGGTCGACGCTCACGAAGTCGGCGAGCGCCGGAACGCAGACGTCGGCCAGTTCCTGAGCCGTCCGGGTGACGTCCAGGGTGGTGCCGATGCGGACGCTCGCCTCGTTGACCAGCCGGAGCCGCTCGCGGGCGCGGAACTGCTCGGTGAAGTCGTGGACGGTCACGCACACCCCGTGCACGCTCCCCGCCGTGTCGCGCAGCGGGGCGATGCGGGCGAGCCAGGCGTGCGCGCGCTCCTCGCCGCCGGCGCGGGCGTACGTCTCGACGTCCCGGCCGCGGCCGGAGGCGAGGACCTCGGCCATCTCGCGCTCCATCTCGCCGCTGGCCGGTCTGCCGCCGATCTCGGAGACCCGCAGACCGCGAATGCGGTGTTCGGGAAGTCCGATCACCCGGGACATCGCGTCGTTGATCCCGTGCAGCCGCAGCCGGGCGTCGTAGACGGCCGTGGCGCAGGGGGACTGGGCGAGCACCGCGCGGACCAGCGTCTCGTCCCGGACCGCGGGCCGCCGGCTGTCCAGCGGGGCGACGAGCAGCCAGTCGTCGCGGCCCTCGAGGTGGTGGGCGAGCAGCCACACGTCCAGACGGCGGCCGTCGCGGTGCCGCAGTGCGACCACGCCGTCCCAGCGGCGGTCGGCGCGTTCGGGCGCTCGGCCCTGGGCCTGCGGGGCCAGCAGCCCGGCGGCCGGGCGTCCCTCGACCTCGTCCGGCGCGTACCCCAGGAGCCGCCGGGCCCCTTCACTCCAGGCGACCAGGATGCCGTCGCCGTCGACGACCGCGCGTGCCGTGGCGGCATCGTCGAGAGGATGGACCGGGCTCATCGTCGCCACTTTCCCTTGCGCACACCCACGGTGAACAAGCGCGTCACTCCGCCTCCAGCGTAGGGCCTGTACGGCGCGGGCACCCGGGAGGGGACGGATCGGACGGCCATTCGTACCGGGGTTCCCGGCCGATGGGAAGGCCGGAGCGGGCAGGGTCGCCGGATCGTGACGCTTCGCCGCCCGGCTCCGGGCGGTCCGGTGCGGGGCGCTGCCCGCGGGTCCGCCCGGAGCCGTCCCCCGAGGTGAGGGTGGCCGGTCAGTGCTGCGGCGCGGGCCGTCCGGCGACCGGTGCGCGCCCGGTGGCGCTGCGGCGGACGCAGATCCCGAAGGCGAGCATCCAGTAGCTGAACAGCGCGCCCATGAGGGCGGTCGTGCCCCAGCCGTTGGCGGCGTAGAAGTGTCCGGGTGTGTTGCCGAAGAACAGCGAGGGCACGAACGCGAGGTTGACGGCGGCCAGGACGAAAGCGGAGCGGCCGGTCCAGCGCGGCAGCAGGCCGGTGCGCGTGACGGCGAGCCCCACGGCGGCCAGGAAAAGGGCCAGCAGGAGGCGGCCGATCGACCCGTACAGGATGTACGTGCCGCTGACGGTGATCGTCGGGTCGACGGGGTGGTCGGCGGAGATGACCGCGCCGGCTTCCAGACCGCTGGAGACCAGGGTGACGGTGGTATAGGCCAGCCCGACGGCGAAGGCGACCGTGGCGACCCAGGTGCGGGCGGGGTCCACGGCGGCGACCAGCTCCCGGAACAGCGTCACGAAGACCGTCAGGAACGCCAGCGCGACGATGCCGATCAGCAGCCGGGCGAGGACGTTGGCGTCCGGCGGCGGCCCGTCGTAGGTCCCGTCGGCCGGCCGCCCACCGCTGCGCTCCATGCGGCCACCTTAGGGCGTGTTGCGCACGTCCCCTCGGCCGTGCGACGCGCTGCGCACAGGCTCGCCGCACCGGGCGGAAGGCCCCGCGCATCCCGTGCGAGCGCTTCCGCCCGGCACGTCGAGATCACGCACCCGACGCCGCGCGGCCCGCCCTCCGCGCGCACGAAGGGACGTGCGCAGCAGGCCCCAGGCGTCGACCCGGCGGTTCCGGTCGCTTCCCGACCGTTGCCCGGCGTCGCGGGCGGCAGGGCCGCGGCCGGCCCGCACGGAGGCGGACCTGCCGTCGGCGGGACGTCGCGGGCGGCCTCGCGGGCATCCCCGGCGGGGCGACGGGAGGGGGCCCGCGGCACTGCCGGGCAGGGCGGTAGCCGGGCGGCCGGGACGGCTACCGCCGGTCAGCGCAGGGCGTGGTGGCTCGCCACCTTGGCGGCCGTCAGCGCGGCCGGGTAGACGGCCGTCTCGTCGAGCTGCCCCTTGAACCAGTAGGACGCGGGTGCGCCGGGCACGCCGCGCAGGTTGTCGTACCCGGCGTGCCAGTAGCCGGAGTAGGCGCGGCTGCCCGTGACGGTGTTGCCTGCCTGGAGTTTGCCGTCGATGTACAGCGCCATGCCCTTGGAGCCCTGCGTGGCGACCATGTGGTGCCACGCGTTGTCGTTGAGCGCTGCGGTGCTGGTCAGGGTCTTCCAGCCACCGGAGTTCACCCCGAACACCACCCGGCCGGCGTTGGTCATCCACACCTGCTTGTCGTAGGTGGCGCTCGCCTTGGCGGTGTTGTCGCCGAAGCCGGTGAGCAGACCGCCGGTGGTGGTCGAGGTCCGGAACCAGGTCTCCATGCTGTAGGCGGCCGGCTGTGCGAAGCGGTGGTCGCTGTAGACCCACTGGCCGGTGCCGTTGAGGCCGAGCGCGGTGGAGCCGGGGACCGCTCCGGGGGACTGGCGCAGCGCGGGGCCGCCCACGTGGACGCCGCCCGCGTCGGCGGGGCCGGTGTCGGCCGCGAGCCCCGGATAGGTGTCCGCGTAGCGCCAGTAGAGCCGGGCGCCGTCGGCGAGGACCGCGGCCACGTAGGGGTCGGCCTTCGCCGCGCCGGTCGCCGACACGGAGGCGGAGAGCGCGCCGGTGTTGCCCGCCGCGTCGGTGGCGGTGACCCGGTAGCTGTGGCGCGCGCCCGCGGTGACGCTCGTGTCGGTCCAGGTCAGCTGCGGGCGCGACCAGAAGGTGGAGTCACCGGTGAGCGTGGCGACCGGGGTGGTGGCGCCGTCCCGGTAGATCCGGTAGGTCAGGCGGGAGTCGTCCGCGTCGAAGGAGGAGCGGACGTGCACGGCGATCCGCCCGGGCCGCACGCTCTCCGCGGTGACCGTCGGAGTCGAGGGGGCGCCCTTGTCGCCCGTCGAGGCGAAGCGGGTCAGCCCCTGCGCCGGGGCGCTGTTGACGGTGGTGAACTCGCCGCCCGACCACAGGTAGTCGGTGCTCCCCGAGGTCGCGACGGTGAGGGCGCGCGGACCGATCTGCTCGCCGAGGCCGTCGTTGGTCTGCGGGAACCAGCCGTAGTGGCTGGTTCCGCCGGTCGACTGGGCGAGGAAGTGGTGCCGTGCCCCGTCCGGGAACTCGCCGACCTCCGAGCAGTCGTGCGCGTGGGAGGCGCTGTAGAGGACGCTGCGGTACGGCAGCACCGACTGCGTGGCGCCGTAGCAGGTGTCGCGCCAGCGCTGGGCGAACGTGGCCGGGTCGAGGCCGATCCGGCCGTCGAAGGCGTGGTGCCCGGTGCCCTCGTTGCCGGTGTAGATCCCGTCGCTGTCGGAGGCGAGGGACTTCACCACCGAGTTGTCGGCGATGAACCCGGGATAGGACGTGGTGACCGCGCCGCTGGTGGCGTCCACGACGGCGAGTGCGTGCGTGCCGGTGCCGTTGACCGTGAAGAAGTCGCCGCCCAGCACGACGTGCCTGCCGTCGGGGGCCACGGTGACGGCCCGGCCCGGCGCGTCGGCGCTCGCCGCGAACGGCAGGACGGAACCGTCGGAGGCGTCCAGCGCGGCGAACCTGCCGCGGGTCTCACCGTTCGCCCGGGTGAAGTCGCCGCCCGCGTAGACGGTGTCGGCGGTGACGGCGAGCGCTCGCACGGTCGCGTTCATCTGCGGGTGGAAGCCGGTCCTGGGCGTGCAGGAGGCGATGTCGACGGCGGCGAGACTGCCCGTGGGCGTGCCGTTGACGGCGCTGAAGTAGCCGCCGGCGTAGAGCGTCCTGCCGTCCGGCGACACGGCGAGCGCGCGTACGGTCGCGGTGCCGCTGCCGATGGTGAACGAGAGCCTGCACGAGGTCGGAGCGCCGGTCGCGGCGTCGAACGCGGCGAAGTTGACCGCGTTCCGCGCGGCCCCCGAGCCGCCCTGCGGCGGACGGATCTGCGAGAACGTACCGCCGGCGAAGACGGTCGACCCGGAGTGCGCGAGCGCCCACACGATGCCGTTGGTCTGCCAGGTGGGCAGGGCGTCGGCGGTGAAGCGCACCTGCGCGGAGGTCGCCGTCGCCGGCCCGGCGCCGGTCCACAGCCCGACGCCGGCCACGACGAGCCCGCCGGCGACGGCGAGAGACGTTCCCATGACTGCCCTGCGCATGAACCCCCCCCAGAGTGAGGCACGACGCCGCCGCGGGCCGGACCGTGCGGTCGGCCGGGGCGTCGTGCTCGACGGGTCCGCCGGGAACACCTGTCCCGTGGACACCGAGCCGTTCGAATGCGCGACCCTACCGCGCCGAGGCGGGAGAGGGGCGGTTCCCCGGACAATTCGCGTCAACGGAGCCCGAACGCACCGGCTCTGAGGGGCAGTCATCCCGCACCCGGGCAGGGGGCCGGAGTGGACGGCGGGTGTCCGCGCTCCCCGTGCGCCGGCCGCCGCCGCGTCCCCCGCGCGCCGCGGACGGAACCGGCGTGGTCCCGTGGGCCACCACCGGTAGGCTGCGGCGGTGCGCACGGTCGAACTCCTGCTGGACGAGGCGGCGGACCTCTCCGTCCGGGAGGCCTGGCGGCGGCTGGCCGACGCGGGACTGCCGAGCCAGGCGCGTCACCGCTCGCCGACGAACAGCCCGCACCTCACCCTGGCCACCTGTCCCGAACTGACCGCCCCGATCCGCTGGGAACTCGCCGGGGTGGCCGCCGCACTGCCGCTGCCGGTGCGCTTCACCGGCGTGGTCCGCTTCGAGGGACCGAGTTCGGTGCTGGCCTGGGGGCTTGATCTCGACCCCGCGCTGGCGCGGGTGCACCGCCGGGTGTGGGAGGCGGTCGCGTCGGACAGCCCGCCGGGCGCCCTCAACCCCCTGCACGCTCCGGGCCGCTGGAGCCCCCACGTCACCCTCGGCCGGTCGCGCCGGGCGGGTGCCCTCGCCGGCCGCCGCGTCCCCGGGCTGCTGCCCGCGCCGCCGCCGTCCGCCCGTCTCACCGTCCTGCGCAGCTACGACACCGAGACCGGCGCCCTGGAGGTGCTCGGGCCAAGCCGGTGAACCGGCCTCCCGGCCAGGCCCCTCGGGCCGCCGCTCCGGGTACGCCCGCCGGGACCGAAGCATCCCCCGCGCCCGACCCGGCCGCAGCACCCCGTGGACCGGGGCCGTCGTCGTCCCCTGGGATCGGACGCCGGTGCCCCGGGGTGGATCACCGGCCGGCGTGGTTCTCGCCGCCCGCCGGGCCGGACCGCCGCCCGCCGGCGGCCGGGCGGGGAGCGGACGAACGGCGGGACGAAGGGTCTCGGCCGTGCGCCACGTCGGCGGGACTCGGCGCGCGCGTCCGGCGCAACTCTCTCCGGGCCGCCGACCGAGGGCGGGAGGAACGGGGTCGGCGGCCGTTTCGCGCGAAAGAGCCGCCGTTTCGCGCGGGGCCCGGGAGAAGGGCCGGTCCCCAGTGGACCACGGGGCGCCGTGCGCCGGGAGTGTGTGCGGGAAAGCGGAGCGTGCAAAGGATTCACACGGGGCGTGTGAATTGCCAATGCCGAAGAGATCCCGATCCGTTACCGGCGGCACTTTTGACATTCTTTCAATAAGCCCGGAGTGGACCATGCGCCTTGTTGGCCGAGAGCGTGTTGTGCGAGGGTGATCCCCCCGCGCCTGGCCAAAGGCCCGGGATCGAATCGCCGTTCGTCATCCCCGACCGTCGGCGGGCCGGAAAGCATCCGCGCCCGACGGTCGACGTACGGCTTTCGTCCCGGCCGTTCACAGGCGCTCCGCCAAAAGGTACACACCAATCGGCATCCCTTTTGGCGGCCGGTCATTTCTGCGTGCCGCCACGCGCCTCGGAAGGAACCCGCTCCGTGCACACCCCGCGCCCACCGCTTCCCGCGTACCCACCCAGTGGCGTTCCCGGTGAGTCCGACGAGGCCCTCGCCGCGCTGCTGCGCGGCCGGCCGCTCGGTGACGCCGCCCGGCCCGTCGCGCTGCTGACGGCCCGCCACTGGCAGGCGGCCTACGACTACGCGGTGGTGTGCCTCGCCACCCGGGCCGACGTCGCGGCGATGGTCGCGGCGACCGCGTTCCACCGGGTACTGGGCCGTCTGGCGCAGGGCGAGCCGGCGACGGCGCTGCGGCCCCGGTTCCTGGAGGCCGTGCGGGACACGGTCCGGGAGTGGGCGGGCGACGAGCGGATATCCGCCATGCTCCCGGATCTGCGCAAACCCGCGGGCGGGCGGGGGATGAGCGCGGCGAAGACCCTCACGGCCGAGAACCGCAGGCTCGCCCGGCGGGCATTCACGGAGCTTCCCGTACTCGCCCGCTGCCTGCTCTGGCACATCGAGGTGGAGGCGGAGACGCTGGCCGTACCGGCCGGCCTTTCCGGCCTGGACACCGAGGCCGCCTCCGCGGCTCTGGAACAGGCCCGCGACCAATTCCGGGAGGGCATGGTCCGCGCTCACCGGGATCTCGCGCCGACCAGGGAATGCGGATTCCACAACCGCCTTCTCGACGTGCAGATCCGGCGGGGCGGCACCCTGATGCCGGAGGTCCGCGCGCATCTCGCCCGGTGCGCCTATTGCCGCCACGGCGCCGAGCAACTGGCCCGCTTCGAGCAGGGATCGGGAGCCCTCATCGCGGAGGCGGTCCTCGGCTGGGGAGCACGGCGCTACCTCGACTCCCGGCCGGGACGCGCGGGACGCACGCCGCGGCCCCGGACCGTCTCCCCGTTCGGCTCCCGTCGGCGAAGGAGCGCCGCACGCGCCGCCGGAGCCGGCCGTCCGAACGGCGACGGGCGCCCGGCGCAGGGGCCGGGGACGGAGCCGGCGCGCGGCGGACGCCACCGCCCGCTGTCCCGGCTCCCGGTGCCCGGGCAGCGGGCCGCGCGCCCCGGGGACCGCCGGCCGCCGCAGGCGCTGCTGGCGGGGGCCGGGGTCTCCGTGGTCCTGCTCGCCACCGTGTTCGCCGTCAGCCTGTGGTCGGACCGGGACGGAGGCGCCGGTCCCGCGACGGCCACCGGCGCGAGCAGCACCCACACGCTGGCGCCCGCCCCCGCGACCCCGGTCCCGCCGCCCACGTCCGACCCGTCCGCCCGGGCCACCGGTACGACCGAACCGACCCGGCTGCGCAACCGGGCCGCCGACCTGTGCCTCGACGTCCGGGACGAGGAACTCCGCGAGGGCGCCGGGGCCCGGCTCGCCGTGTGCTCCTCGGCCTGGACCCAGCAGTGGTCGTACGAGCAGGACGGTCTGCTGCGCAGCGTCGCCGATCCGGGCCTGTGCCTCGGCTCGCACGCCGACAACGGTGTCCTGTCCCTCGTCCACTGCGTCCTCGCCGACGCGAAGCGGAGCGAGGACATGCGCTACGACCTCACCGTGCGGGGGGAGTTGCTGCCCCGCCGCGACGAGGGACAGGCCGTCGCCCCGCAGTCCGCCGACCCGGACGCCGACGTCCTCGTCGCGGCCCGCGACGGTTCGGACGCGCAACGCTGGCGCACCGACGGACCGGCAGTGCGTCCCGACTCCGCGTCCGTCGGAGGGGAACCGGCGTCCCCGTCGCCGTCCCCCTCCCGGTCTCCGTCCGCCGGACGCCGGTCGTCCGCGGCGGGCGACGGGGGCCGGCCGCGCGTGTTCCACGGCAACACGCCCTGAGGACTGTCCCGTCGTCCGCGGCGGGCGCACGACGCCGGCCACGGCACCTCGCCGGGTTGTCGGACAGCCCGCATACACCCGGTACGAGGACGGCCCTCCGCCGTGCGACGCACCGCATCCGACGCCGCGCGCCGACCCACCGGGGATGACGGGGACAGCCCTCAGGAGACCACGTCGCGCGGCTCCGCTCCGCCCACGAAGTCCGCCGCGTTCTGCACGGCGGCCAGCGCGATCCGCACCAGCGTCTCGCGGGTGACGCCGGCGACGTGCGGGGAGAGGACCACGTTCGGGGCCTTGAGCAACCGCAGGGCGGGAGTGGGCGGTTCGGGGTCGAAGACGTCGAGTCCGGCGCCGGCGAGCGTGCCCGCGTGCAGCGCGTCCGCGAGCGCGTCCTGGTCGATCAGGGCGCCGCGCGCGGTGTTGACGACGAACGCGGTCGGCTTGAGCAGCGCGAGCCGCTCCGCGTCGAGCAGATGCCGGGTCGCGTCGGTGAGCGGCGCGTGCAGGCTGACGTAGTCCGCGGTGCGCAGCAGTTCGTCGAGTTCCACGCGGCGGGCGCCGAGCCGGGCCTCGGTCTCGGCGGGGGCGGCTTTCGGCCCGGAGTAGACGACGCTCATGTCGAAGGCGACCGCGCGCCGGGCGACCTCCTCGCCGATGTGACCGAGCCCGATGATGCCCAGGGTCTTGCCGGACAGTTCGGTGATCGACTGCTGGAGCCGCGGCAGCGCCCAGTCCGCCTCGGTCAGCGCCGTGTGCGCGGGCACCAGCTGCTTGGCGAGGGCCAGCATGAGGGCGAACGTCTGCTCGGCCACGTTCTGCTTCTCCGCGCCGCTGGAGCCGATGGTGCACACCGGCACCCCCCGGTCGCGGGCGGCGTCCAGGTCGACGTAGTCGAAGCCGTGGCTGGCGCACTGCACCAGCTCCAACTCCGGCGCCGCGGCGATGTGCTCCGCGGTCACCGGGCCGAGACCCGTGACGATGACGTGCGCTTCGCGCAGCGCGGCCGGGTCCTCGTCGGTGGACTCCACGACGGTGACCCGCGCCTGCCCCGGGAAGAGCGTGGCGAGGGCGGCGCCCGCGGTGCGCCCGCCGACGTGCGGCGAGACGACGGCCAGGACGTTCTTCACGACGGTCATGCGGTCTCCTCGATGAGGTCGTCGGGGCCGAGCGTCCCCGGGCCGGCGTGCCCGGACAGGGCGAGGGTCAGGTCGAACTCGGCGAGCAGGCAGCGGATCACGTGCTCGACGCCCGCCTGCCCGTCGAGGCCCAGCCCGTAGGCGTAGGGCCGGCCCACGAGCACCGCCCGCGCGCCCAGCGCGAGCGCCTTGAAGACGTCGTCGCCCGTGCGCACGCCGCTGTCGAAGAGGACGGTCAGCCGGTCGCCGACGGCCTCCACCACGCGCGGCAGCGCGTCCGCGGCGGCCACGGACCCGGCGACCTGCCGGCCGCCGTGGTTGGACACCACGACGCCGTCCATCCCCGCCTCCGCCGCCCGCCGGGCGTCGTCCGGGTGCAGGACGCCCTTGAGGACGATCGGCCCGTCCCAGTTCTCGCGGAGGAACGCGAGGTCCGGCCAGGTCTTTCCGGGGTCCGCGAACATGCCCACGAAGTGCATGACGGCCGCGTTCGGGTCCTCCTGCACCGGTTTCGCCAGGCCGGCCCGGAACGCGGGGTCCGAGAAGTAGTTGGCGGTGCCCACGCCGTGCAGGAAGGGCAGGTACGCCTGGTCCAGATCACGCGGGCGCCAGGCCAGCAGGGGGGTGTCGAGCGTGACGAACAGCGCGGTGAACCCGGCGGCCCTGGCCCGGTCGAGGAAGCTCCGGGTGACCTCGCGGTCCTTCGCCCAGTAGAGCTGGAACCAGCGCTCGGCGTCGCCCATGGCCTCGGCGACCTGCTCCATCGGGGTGCTGGAGGCCGAGGACAGGATGTAGGGCACGCCCTGCGCGGCGGCCGCCCGGGCCGCGGCGGTCTCGGCGCCCGGGTGCATGATCGACAGCACGCCGACCGGGGCGAGGGCCAGCGGCGCGGGCAGCGCGCGCCCCAGCACCTCGACGGACAGGTCGCGTTCGTGGACGTCGCGCAGCATGCGCGGCACGATCCGGCGCCGCTGAAGCGCCCGCCGGTTGGCCCGGGCGGTGCTCCCGTCGCCGGCGCTGCCCGCCACATAGCCGACCGGCCCCGGTCCGAGCCGCTGCTCGGTCAGCTCCTCCAGCCGCGTCAGATCCGTCGGCAGCCGCGGCACGGCTCCCGTCATCCCGTTCAGATAGATCTCGTACTGGAAGTCGGCCCAGTGCTTCGCCATCCGTACGTCCCGCCTCTCGTCCCTGAGACCGCGCTGTACGGGTCGATCCTGGCGACGGTGACAAGTCCCGTCCACCGTGGTGCGCACAACGCGTGCCTGGGATCATCACCCTGTGACAAGGCAACCGTCCCGGGCCCGTGAGCGGATCCGGCAGGACCTGGTCGCCGACCCCGGTGTGGTGGAGGCGATCGTCGCCGCGGTGCACGAACAGGTACCGGTGTACGCGGCGCTCGACGACGCCCGGCTCCCCGAGGTGCGCGCCATCGCGGCGTGGGGCCTGGAACGGCTGCTGGGCCTCTGGGCCACCGACGGCACGCTCGACGCGGCGGACCTGCGGCGTTTCCGGGGTATCGCGGCGGCCCGGGCCGCGGACGGCCGGCCGGTGCAGGCGGTGCTGCGCGCCTACCGGGTCGCGGGCACGGTCCTGACCGACGCGGTGGCGGCCCGGCCGCCCGCCCTGCCCGCCGAGGACGCCTTCGCCCTCGCCCGGATGCTGCTCGCCACCCTCGACACGCTCTCCGAGGAGATGGCCACCGCCTACGCCGCGACGAGCGAGGACCTGGCCGCCGACCGGGACCGGGCGCTGCGGCTGCTGCTCGACGACCTGGTCGCCGGGCGGCACGCCTCGGCGGGCGCGACGGCCGACCGCTCCGCCCGGCTCGGCGTCCGGCTGCCCGACCCCTGCTGTCTTCTGGTGGCCGAGTCCGTCGCCCCGGATCGCCCCGATCCGTCGCACGACACGGCCCGGGAGTTGCTCGACGCGCTGGCGCCGCCCTCCGCCGAGGTGACGTGCGTGGCGACGGTGCGGGGCTCGCGGGCCGTCCTGCTGCTGCCGGCCGGGGCCGCGGCCCGGGCGGGTGCGGTGCTGGGGGAGCGGGCGTGGCGCGGTTGCGCCGTCACCGGACCGGGTCTCGACCGGGTCGCGGTCGCCCACCGGCTGGCCGCCGACGCGCTCGACACCGCGCCGGCCCACGCCCACCTGCCGGGCCGGGTGCTCACCGACGCGGACGCGCACGTCCTCGCCCTGCTCGCCGGAAGGCCGGCCGCCGCACCGGACCGGATCGCCCGGCTCGTGCTCGGCCCGCTCGCCGACCCCGGGCAGCGGCACCTCCTGGACGCCGTGACGGCGTACGTGGACGAGGGGTCGGCGAGCGCGGCGGCACGGGCGCTGCATGTGCACCCGCAGTCGCTCCGATACCGCCTGCGCCGGGTCCGCGACCTCACCGGCCGCGATCCCCGCGTTCCCTGGCACCGCCTCACGCTGGACATCGCCCGCACGATCCGCGACTGACCGGCCCGCCGTCCGGAGAGCGGTCCGCGCGGCCGGCGGAGCGGCGCGGGAGGGTCCGCCGAAGCCTCCGGGCCCCCGAAAGCGAGGCGCCTCGCGGGCCGAGCCGGAATGTTTCCGGCCTATTGCCGAGACATGTCAAACCGGCCAGCGGGCGGTCGTCGACGATCAACTACCGCACAGGCTCGGGCTTCACTCGTTCGAATTCCGTAACTTCACGCCACTACTTCAACACTCAAAGTTACCGAAACGCGTGGGGTCGATGTGTGTTTCCTGTGCGGACTCGGCAGACTCGCGCTCGCCGAACCGGCACCGACCGAGCCGGATCGGATTCGATCGAGCGGAAGGATGCACACAATGCCGAACACCGCGCGCTGGGCAGCGACTCTCACTCTGACGGCCACCGCCGTCTGCGGACCCCTGACGGCGTCCGCCACCGCGGCCCCCGGCCAGGCCCCCGCCAGCCTCTACGCCCCCTCGGCCCTGGTGCTCACCACGGGCCACGGCCAGGACGCGGCCGCCGCCACGCCCGAACGCGCCGTCACGCTCACCTGCGCCCCGACGGCCTCCGGAACCCACCCGGCCGCCGCCGAGTCCTGCGCCGAACTACGCGGCCTCAACGGGGACCTGGAGGGCCTGGCGGCCAGAAACGGCGTCTTCTGTACCAAGCAGTACGACCCTGTGGTGATCACCGTGGCCGGTGTCTGGCAGGGCAAGCGCGTGGCCTACGAGCGCACCTTCGCCAACGAGTGCGTGAAGAACTCCTACGGGATGACGCTCTTCGCGTTCTGAGACCGGGATCGCGTGGCGGCCCCGCACGCAGATCGAGGTCCGTAGCTGGGGAGTGCGGACCCCGTGGCGGGGAGGCCAGGTGATTTCGCACCGAGGGCCGGTCAGACGGAGTGGGGCCGTCGGCCGGCCCTCGGCATGCCCGCGTCCCGCCGGCGCGGGCGGCGGGACGGTCCGGAGATCTCACCGGTGCGGCCCACCGGGCGTGCCGAGCGGGCCCGGACGGCGTACGAGTGGACCATGGGTGCACTCGGCGAACTGGATCAGCGGCTGTTCACCCGGGTCGCCGCCGGACGCCTCCCCGGCGCCGGTCCGGCGCTCGGCCGGCTCAGCCGGGCTGCCGACCACGGGCGCCTGTGGCTCGGCACCGCGGCGGGCCTCGGCCTGGTCGGCGGGCCCACCGCGCGCCGCGCCGCGCTGCGCGGCCTCGGCTCCCTGGCACTCGCCTCCGCGACCGTCAACACGCTGGTGAAATGGACCGCCCGGCGCCCGCGGCCGCTGCTCGACGGCGTGCCCCCGGTCCGCCTGCTCCGGCGCCAGCCGCACACCACCTCCTTCCCCTCCGGCCACGCGGCCTCCGCCGCCGCCTTCGCCACCGGGGTGGCACTGGAGTCCACCCGGTACGGCGCCCTGGTCGCGCCGGTGGCGGCCGGTGTCGCGTTCTCCCGCGTCTACGTCGGAGTGCACTTCCCCGGTGACGTCCTCGCCGGCGTGGCTCTCGGGGCGGGCGCCGCCCTGCTGACCTGCCGCCGGTGGCCGCCGCGGGCCGCCGTACCGGAGCGGGAGCGGCCGGCGGTGCCGGCGCCCGCGCTTCCCCGGGGGCGGGGCCTGGTCGTGCTCGTCAACAAGCGGGCCGGCTCCGGAGCACCGGGGGCCGCGCCGGCGCCCGGCGAGCTGCTGCGCGACCTGCTGCCCGAGGCGGAGCTGGTCGACTGCGGCCCCGACGGCGACTTCGCCGCCCTGCTCGCCGAGGCCGCCGACCGAGCCGCGGGGGCCGGCGGCGTCCTCGGCGTCTGCGGTGGCGACGGCAGCGTCAACGCCGTGGCCCGGGCGGCGGCCGACCGCCGCCTGGCGCTCGCCGTCTTCCCCGGCGGCACCCTCAACCACTTCGCACTCGACCTCGGCGTCCCGGACGTGGAGTCCGCCGCCGTCGCCGTCGACCGAGGGGAGGCGGTGGCCGTCGACATCGGTGCGGCCCGCACCGGCACCGGGGAGCGGCTGCGGTTCCTCAACACCTTCAGCATCGGGCTCTACCCCGAACTCGTCCGGATCCGGGAGAACCTGGAGGCACGCTGGGGGAAGTGGCCGGCCGCCGCGGTCGCCCTGGCACGGGTGCTGCGCACCGCGCACCCCGTCGAGTTGGAGGTCGACGGCCGGCCCCGCCGGCTCTGGCTGCTCTTCGCGGGCAACGGACGCTACGTCCCGGACGGCTTCGCCCCGGTGTTCCGGCCGCGCCTGGACGACGGCCTGCTCGATCTCCGGCTCGTCGACGGCGACCGCCGGCTCGCCCGGACGCGGGTCGTCGCCGCCGCGCTTCTCGGGGCGCTGCACCACTCACGGGTCTACACCGCCGACCGCGTCCCCCGGGTGGAGCTGTCCGGTCTCGGTGACACCGGCACCGGCATCCTCGCCTGCGACGGCGAGGTCGTGCCGGGCACCGACCGGCTCCTGCTGGAGAAGGACCGTGCGGCGCTCGTGGTGTACCGGCCCGCCCGGCCGCTGGACGAGGTCCGCGCGGACGCCCGTAGGGCGGTCGCGACGGCACGCCACCGGCGGCGCGCGGGGGGCCGTCGTCTCCCTGCGGACGGCGGCCCCCCGGGCTGACGGCGACCGGCCCGGCGCCGCCTCACCTGTGGACCACCGGTGCGGCCTCCGGGTCCCGGGCGGGCCTGCCGCCGGTGTAGAGCACCAGCGCGATCAGCGCTCCGGCGGCGAAGAAGCAACCATCAGCGTCGCCATCATCGGCAGGAACGCCACACCGCCCCCGCCCCGCCCACCGTGCCCGGGCCCCCGGGGACGACAGCCGTCCTGCCGTGCCCGCCCGGTGTCGCACGCCGGCCGAGGGCAGGCGAGTCAGGCGAGTCAGGCACCCGGGCGGTCCGGATGGTCCGCGCGGCTCAGGCGAGCTGGCGGCGGACGAGTTCGTGCAGCCGCCCACCCGTGTCCGCGAGCAGTTCGGCGGGCGTGCCCTGCTGCGTGATCCGGCCCTCCTCCATCACCACGACGCGGTCCGCGTCCAGCACCGTCGACAGCCGGTGCGCGATCACGATCCGGGTGGCGTTGAGCGCCTTGGTGCTCTCGATCACCGTGCGCTGCGTCTCGTTGTCCAGCGCGCTGGTCGCCTCGTCGAAGAACAGGATGCGCGGCCGGCGGATCAGCGCCTGCGCGATCATCAGGCGCTGGCGCTGGCCGCCGGAGATCGCGCCACTACCCGAGACGAGGGTGTGCAGGCCCATCGGCATCCGCCGGATGTCGTCGGCCAGCCCCGCCATCTCCGCCGCGGCCATCGCCTCCTCCGGGGTGTGGGGCTCGGTGCCGCAGATGCAGTCGAGGATCGATCCGGTGAACGGCTGCGCGTGCTGGAGCACCACACCGCACTGCCGTCGCACCGCGGACCGGTCGAGCGCGGCCAGGTCCTGGCCGTCGTACAGCACGCTGCCCGACACCGGCCGGTCGAAGCCGATCAGCAGCCGCAGCAGGGTGGACTTGCCGCAGCCGCTCGGACCGACGACCGCCACGAACTCGCCGGGGCGGACGGCGAACGACACGTCGTCGAGGACGAGCGGGCCGTCGTCGGAGTAGCGGAAGGACAGCCTGCGGGCCTCGACGCCCCCGGACAGGACGCCCGGCCGGGTACTCGCCCCGCCGACCTCCGGCGCCGCGTCCAGCACCGGCCTGATCTCCTCGAACATCGGCAGCGCGGCCGCCGCCGAGACGAACGCCCCGGTGATCTGGGTGACCGAGGTCAGCAGCATCGTCACCGACGTGCTGAAGGTGAGGAACCCGGCCGCCGACAGCGAGCCCCGGGCCGGACCCGCGAGCAGCATGAACATCAGCAGCGAGCACAACGGCAGGTACACCGCCCCCAGCACCGCGGAGAGGTTCTTGATGCGGCCGACCCGCTGCTGGAGTTCCCGGCTGCGCGCGAACTCGCCCGCCCAGGCCGCGTACGCGTAGTTCTCGGCCGCCGCGACCCGCAGCTTGGGCAGCCCGCGCAGCGTCTGGAACGCCTGGTTGTTCAGTTTGTTGCCCAGCACCACCAGCCGGCGCTGCCAGCGCAGCTGCCACAGGCCGAGCCCCAGGAACACCGCCGCGACGACCACCAGCATGCCCGTCGCGGCCAGGGCCATCGGCACGTCGTAGAAGAACAGCAGCGCCAGGTTCATCGCACCGACCGTGCCGGCCTGCGCGAGGGTCGGGCCCACCCCCGCCAGGAGCCGGCGGATCGCGCTGACGCCCATCGCGGCACTGGCGAGTTCACCGGTGGAGCGGGAGGCGAAGAACGAGGTCGGCAGTCTCAGCAGCCGGTCCCAGACGGCGGGTTGCAGCCGCGCCTCGATCCGCCCCTCCAACCGCAGCAGGGTGAGGTTCTGGAGCAGCATGAACGCCGCGGACACCACGCTGGTCACCATGAGCGCGAGACAGACCTGGGTGATGAGTCCCTGCCGGGCCGTGGGCACGTACGCGCCGAGCACCCGGCCGGTGGCGATCGGCACCAGCGCGCCGATCGCGACGGTCACCAGTCCGCTGAGCGCGAGGTTGCGCAGGTCGCCCGCCGTTCCCCCGAGGCAGAAGCGGAGCAGCCGCAGCGGGGTCGGACTCCGCTCGGGCAGCGGACGGTAGAACATCACCGCCCGCTCCTCGAACTCAGCCGTGTTCGCCTGCTCCACGGGGGTCTCCCGGCCCGAGGAGGGATGCACGGCCACGTATCCGCCGCGCCGCCACAGCAGCGCGACCGGTGCTCCGGACACCGCCCGGTGGCCCACCAGCGGCCCGATGTCGTCGCGCCACCAGCGCCCGTCCAGCCGCACGGCGCGGGTGCGGACGCGGGAGGCCAGCGCGATCCGCTCGACCGGGTCGAGGCGGTCGCTCTCCGTCCCGCTCTGCGCCGGCGCCGCCAGGGTGATCCCGGCCGCGCGGGCGACCAGCGCGCACGCCGCGTGCGTGGCGTCGGTGTCGGCGCTGGTCGGGCGCTTGCCCGAGGGCCCGCCGATCGACGCGAGCAGGGTACGGTCGGCCCGGTCGCGGACGGCCTCGCCCGCCCTGATGCCGGCGGCCGTGCGGTCCTCGTGCCCGGCCTCCACCTGCTCGATCCAGCGGTCCAGGGTGGACAGCAGCCGGTGCTGCTGGTCCACCATCGCCTGCCAGACGCCCGGGTCCATCAGCAGGTCGGCGGCGGCCTCCGCGCCGTACAGGGAGCCGTAGCGCACACTGCCGGGCGGCACCCGCATCCAGAACACGTCGTCGTCGGTGAGGGCCGCCGGGTTCTCGCCCGCCATCGGTGCCTGGAAGAGGAGGGAGAGGCTGCGCCCGGCTCCGAGGGCGAGGGCGTACTCCAGGGGGCTCTCCGTCGGCGGCACGTACTGCGGATTGCCGTACGCGTCGTACGACCAGGTCGCCGTCTCAGCGCCCTGGTACAGCTCCCGCAGCGCGATCCGCCGTACCGCGCAGTCGCGCAGCGGGCGGGCGACCAGGGTGTGCTGGGGGCCCGCGACCGGACCCAGCAGCAGGGAGCCGGCCTCCAGCCGCCCGAGGTGGTGCCAGTGCCCCTGCCGGCCGGCGTCCACCGCGAACAGGTCCATGGCTCCCGCGGCGACCAGCCACAGGACCTGCGGGCCCTCCAGGTCGAGGCGGTTGAGGCCGGCGCAGTCCACCGCCGTGCCCAGGCCGCCGAGCGCGCCGAGGACGAGGTCCCCCTCCTGCGCACCCTCCTGAACCGTGGTCATCTCAACGCTCCTTGACCAGTGCGGCGTAGGGGCCGCCGGCCGCGACCAGCGTGTCGTGCCTCCCGCGCTCCACGACCGTGCCGTGTTCGAGCACGACGATCTCGTCGCTGTCCCGGACGGTGCTGAGCCGGTGGGCGATCACCACGCACGCACAGCCCCGCCGCCGCAGGTTGTCCATCACCGTCTGCTCGGTCTCCGCGTCCAGGGCGCTGGTCACCTCGTCGAGCACCAGGATGCTGGGCCGGCGCACCAGCGCCCGCGCGATCTCCAGGCGCTGGCGCTGTCCGCCGGAGAAGTTGCGGCCGTCCTGCTCCACCCTGCTGTGGATGCCGCCGGGGCGCCGGGCCACCACGTCGTACAGCGCGGCGTCCCGCAGGGCGGCGACCACCGCGTCGTCCGGGATCGACGGGTCCCAGAGCGCCACGTTGTCCCGAACGGTCCCCTCGAAGAGGAAGACGTCCTGGTCGACGAAGGACACGGACGAGGCGAGCGCCCCGCGCGGGATGTCCTCCAGGCGCCGGCCGTCGATCCGGATCTCCCCCTCCCACGGTGCGTACAGGCCGGAGATCAGCCGGGACACCGTCGACTTGCCGCTGCCCGAGCCGCCGACCAGCGCGACCTGCCGGCCGGGGCCGACGGTCAGGGAGAAGCCGGTGAGCAGCGGCGCGTCCAGCGGGCTGTAGCCGAAGCTGATGTTCTCCAGCTCGACGTGGCCCTGGAGGCGCCGGGTCGACTCGCCGTCGCCCGAGCGGGTGTACAGCGGGTCCGTCCGGAAGTTCTCCACGTCCTTGAGCCGGGCCACGTCGGCGGCGAAGTCCTGGATGCGGCCGGCCACGCCGTTCAGCCGGGTGAGGGGCGCGGTGAACCGGGTGACCAGCGCCTGGAAGGCCACCAGCAGACCCACGGAGATGTGCCCCTCGACCGCCCGGAGACCGCCGATCCACAGGATCAGCGCGCTGTTGAGCATCGCGAGCGTCGGCGCGACGACACCCAGCCAGGCGCTCGGCACCCCGAGGCGCTGCTGCTCCTCCAGCGTCGTGGCGTGCTGCCCGGCCCACGTGCGGAAGTAGCCGTCCTCCCCGCCCGTCGCCTTCATCGTCTCGATCAACTGAAGCCCGGTGTACGCGGTGTTGGTCAACCGGGCGGTGTCGGCGCGGAGTTTGGCGGTACGGGTCGCCCGCAGTCGGACCACCACCCGCATGGCCACCACGTTCAGCAGCGCGACCCCGATCCCGACGGCCGTGAGTTGCGGATCGTAGGTGTACAGCAGGAGGGCGTAGAGCACGACGACGACCGCGTCCACGCCCGCGGCGGCCAGGTCGCGGGCCAGGGTCTCGGCGACCGCGTCGTTCGACTGGAGGCGCTGCACCAGGTCCGCCGGGCTGCGCTGCGCGAAGAAGGTGACGGGCAGCCGCAGCAGGTGGCGCAGGAACCGCGCGCTGGACAGCGTCGAGGAGATGATCCGGCCGCGCAGCAGGTTCGCCTGCTGCAACCAGGTGAGCACCGCCGTGAGCAGCACGGAGGCCCCCATCGACGCGAACAGCACGCCGAGCAGCGAACTCCGGCCGCCGATCAGGTACTGGTCGATGTAGGTCCGGCTCAGCGCCGGCAGGGCGGCGCCGACCAGCACCAGCAGCAGACTCGCGAGCACGGCCGCGGGCAGGCTGCCCGACGTGCCGCGCAGGCGGGCGGGCAGCGCGCCGAGGACGCCCGGCCTGCGGCCTCCGGTGCGGAACCCCGGTCCCGGCTCCATCACCAGGACGACCCCGGTGAAGCTCGTGTCGAAGTCCTCCACGGGCACGAACCGGCGTCCCTTGCCGGGGTCGTTGACGTGCACGCCGCGCCGCCCGAGGCGGCGGCCCGGGCCGTCGTACACGACGTAGTGGTTGAACTCCCAGAACAGGATGGCCGGCCCCCGCACCTCGGCGAGCGCGGCGGTGTCCATCTGCATGCCCTTGGCGGTCAGGCCGTAGCTTCGTGCCGCCTTCAGCAGGTTGCTCGCCCGCGATCCGTCCCGCGACACACCGCAGGCGATGCGCAGTTCCTCCAGCGGGACGTGCCGGCCGTGATGGCCGAGCACCATGGCCAGACAGGCGGCACCGCATTCGACGGCCTCCATCTGGAGCACGGTGGGCGTCCGCACCGTGCGCACCCGGCCCCGGGGCGCGGCACGCCGGGTCCGGGCCGCCCGCCGCCCGCCGCCGCCCTCGGCTGTCCTGGTCACGGCAGGAGCCAATCGACGGGACGCTGGTCGGCCAGCCGGATCGAACCGGTGGCGAGAGTCATCGAGGTCAGGGAGAACGGGGGCCCGTCCTTGGAGGACCAGGCCAGCCCGCTGCGGGTGGCGGACGAGTGGTCGAGCCGCACCAGGACCGCCACCGGCCTTCCCTTCCTGCTGAACTGGTCGGCGAGTTGCCCGTCACCGAGGTAGGCGGCGATCTGCTGCCGTGTCTGCACGCCGCGGCCCACGCTCGCCACGTGGCCGCGCAGCACGCCGTACCGGCCGGCGGGCGCCGACTGGACGGAGAGGTCGACGGAGGCGTCGCGGGGAAGCCCGGCGGCGCTCTCGGCGGGGACGTACACGGTGGCGTAGAGGGGGTCGTCGGCGTGGGCGACCTTCTCCACGGACGCCACGTTCGCGCCGGTCGAGACGATCGCCCCGATGGTGGCGGCGAGCGCGGTGACGCGGCCCGCGGCGACGGTACGGACCACGGTCCTCTCGCCGCGCGCGGTACGGACCTCGACCACGGGGGCGTTCGCGGCCAGCCGCTCGCCCTCCTTCGCCACGACCGCGGTGATCTGGCCGGCCACCGGGCTCTGCAGCAGGTAGCTGCCCTGCCCGTGGGTGAGCACGGCCGGCGCCTCCACCGTGGAGGAGACGGTGCCGGTCACGGCCCAGACGGCGGCGGCGGCCATCACGGCCACGGTCACGGACAGCACGAGCCAGCCCTGCGGGCGGGCGAGGCGCACCGGAAGGTCGAGGTCTTCGGGCGACTGGAGCTTGGCGAGGGCCTGTTGACGGAACTGCACGGAGCTTCCCTCACCTGTTCGAGAGCGGTACGGCACCCGAGAGTCCCGGAACCGGGGGACGGTTCCGGGACTCCGCGGTGTGAAGCGCGATCAGAGACCGGCGATCAGAGACCCGCGACCAGGCCGGTGACCGGAGCGGTGTTCAGGCCCGTGACGCCCTCGACGGTGCCGACGGCCGTGCCGACGACGCCGGAGACCGGGGCAACGCCGTCGACCAGGCCGGTGACGGTGCCGACGGCGTTCAGCGCGAGGCCGCCCGAGACGTTGTCGAGGTCGGCGTCGGAGATCTCGGCGGTCTGGAAACGGGGGGTGGAGTTCATGATGGAACTTCCCTTCATATGGATATTCACAAGGGGGAGAGCGGCCCCCTCTGGGGACAGACGGCCGCCACCGCGTCAGCGCGGATCCCGTTGCCGGGAGAAGGTCCGCGGCCTTCGCGGTGCAACGGATCAAAGCACGCCCGCGCCGCGCCCTTCCAATCAACCAGGGCTCTCACCTGCGAACTTGAGCGCCACCGGCGAGGAAGCGTGCAGGTCTCGACACCACGTCGCGGCCACTTCTTCACACAGTGCGCGGCATCGGCGCACACCCCGCCCCGCCGTCCGCGGCCCGAACGGGACACACCCGCCCCTATGGCCCGGCGGGGGGCGTGCGGGTGTGCAGATCCGCGGGACGCCGTGACCCCGGTGGGCACGGGATGTGCAGATTCGCCGAATCCCGGATTCCGCTTCCGGGTCGCGACACACGGTGCCCGTGCGGACGCGGAGCGTCGCGAAGTGGGCGGGAAGGGGCGTGATCGCAGCGGTCCGGTCCGATGGGGCCGGACCGCGCGCGAGTCCGTTTGATGGCCGATCGATACCTATGGGCCCGTCAACTCGCGCCCTTTGCAATGGCAGTTGAACACTCCGGGCGGTGCTCGCGTATCAACGGGCAACCAGGCGCCCCCAGTCAGCTGCCGGACGGCGGCATCGACCCCGTCCCCAGGAGGTCAAGAGTTGAGTCACAAACGGATACCCAAGCGCAAGGCCGCGATCGCGGCGGGCGGCGTGGCGGCGCTCGGAGCAGCGGCTCTGCTGCTTCCCAACGCCAACGCCTCGCAGTCGGACGGGGGCGGCGCCACGCCGAGAACGTTCCGGGCCGCCGACGCCTCCGGCGTCGCCTCCCGGCTCGCCTCCCAGCTGGGGGACGCCTTCGCCGGGTCGTACTACGACGCGGGGAACAAGCAGCTCGTGGTCAACGTCGTCGGTAACAACAGCAACGTCGTCAACCGGATCGAGCGGGCCGGCGCCGTCGCCCACCAGGTGAGCAACAGCACCTCCGACCTGCGGGCCGCCGCGAGGACGCTGAAGGCCGACGCGACGATCCCCGGCACGGCCTGGTCCGTGGACCCGAGGACCAACGAGATCCGGGTGACCGCCGACTCCACCGTCACGGGCGACGCGTGGGACACCCTGAAGTCCACCGTCAAGGGCCTCGGCCCGGACGTGGCGAGCGTGAAGAAGTCGGCCGGCACCTTCCGGACCTTCGTCGACGGCGGCGACGCCATCTTCGGCGGCGGCGCCCGCTGTTCCCTCGGCTTCAACGTCACCGCGGGCGACGGCAGCCCCGCCTTCCTCACCGCGGGCCACTGCGGTGTCGCCGCCGCGCAGTGGTCGGACGCGCAGGGCGGCGCGCCGATCGCCACCGTCGACCAGGCCACCTTCCCCGGTGACGGCGACTTCGCCCTCGTCAAGTACGACGACCCCGCCACTCAGGCCGACAGCGTGGTCAACGTGGGCAACGGGCAGAGTGTGCAGATCGGCCGGGCCGCCGACGCCGCCGTGGGCCAGCAGGTCTTCCGGATGGGCAGCACCACGGGCCTCAACGACGGCAACGTCACCGGTCTCGACGCCACGGTGAACTATCCCGAGGGAACGGTCACCGGCCTCATCCAGACCGACGTGTGCGCGGAGCCGGGCGACAGCGGCGGTTCTCTGTTCAGCCAGGACGGCAGTGCGATCGGCCTCACCTCCGGAGGCAGCGGCGACTGCACCGCCGGCGGGGAGACCTTCTTCCAGCCGGTGACCACGGCCCTCCAGGCGGTCGGCGCGACGCTCGGTGCCGGCGGTGCCGGTGCGGGCGGCGCGGCGGACCCCGGAGCGGGCGATCAGGCCGGTGGCGCCGACGGCCAGGCGGGTGCCGGCGACCAGGCCGGTGCCGGCGACGAGGGCGCGGGAGCGGCGGCCGGGGAGACCGGTGCGGACGGCCAGGCCGGTGCGGACGGCCGCGGTGCGGCCGGCCGGGGCCACGGCTCCGGCGCCGACGACGGCTCCGGTCTGGTCAGCACCCGCTGACCCATAGGCGAGCGCGTGCCGCCGGGCCTCCCGGTGGCACGCAGCCGCCGCCCGGCCGGCGGAACCGGGTTTCCGGCCGGTGGCGGACGGTCCGGCCCTCCGGCGGGAGGGCCGGACCGCCGGGCTGCGTCCGGCGTGACGAACGCGTTCGCCACGGATGCGCAGAGCAGGCCGCCCGGCCCTCCCGCGCAGGTACCCGGACGTCCGGAACGGTCACAGGGGCTGCGCCCCGGCCCGGGAAGCGCTGTAATTGCGGACGTGGTCGGAGAGGGCGCTACGGAAGGCGAGACGCGAACGGCGCGTGCCGAACTTGCCCTGAAAACGCTCACCGCCGACCTCGACCCCGGCGAGCGGCTGCACCGGATACTCGAACAGGCGCTCGTCTTCTGCGGGGCCGCCGTCGCCGCCGTGTACACGCGGAGCGCCGACGGCGACGCACTCCACCCGGCCGCGTCCGCCGGCGTACCCCGGTCGCTGTACGGGCTGCGCGACAGCTACCCGCTCGCCGGCGGCTCCCCGGTCGCCGAGGCGCTGCGCACCGGCCGACCCGGCTGGCTCGCGCCGGACGAGGTCGCCCGCAGCGCCGCCGTCCGGCGGCAGTCCTCCCAGGACTTCTCCCTCGGCGCCCTGCCGCTCGGGGATGACGGCTGCCTGATCGCGGTCACCGAGCGGCCTTCCGGCTTCGGCCCGGAGGAGCGCGCCTGCCTGGCGCTGCTCGCCGAGGCCGTCGTCTGCCCGCCCGCCCCGCCGCCCGTCGACGCGGACGACCTGCCCGCCAGCTCCTTCAGCCTCGCCATGGACAGCGGTCACGTCGCCGTGGACGACGAGGTGCTCGACCTGTTCGGACTGGAGAGGACGGACTTCGACGACAAGGTGGAGACCCTCCTGTCGCTGACCGTGCCGGAGGACCTGCCGTCGCTGATGTCCGCCGTCGAGCCGGACCACATGTCGCTGGGCGAGCGCGAGCTGGAGTTCCGCATCCTCCAGCCGTCCGGCGGGCACCGGTGGCTGCGGTTGCGCGCCCGGCTCCTCCCCTCCGGCGGGGGCCGTCCCGCGCGCCTGGTCGGCACCGTCTCCGATGCCTCCAAGCTGCGCTCCGGGCTCAACGACGTGGGACGCGTCCAGCGGCTCGCCGCGGCCCTCGCCACCGCCGGCACCGTCCGCGACGTCGGTCAGGCCGTGGTCGAGGCCCTCCGCGCCCCGCTGCGGGCCGACCGGATCGCCCTCGCCGAGCTGGAGGGCGACCGTCTCGTCGTCACCGTTCTCGACCCGCCCGAGCCGGAGGCATGGCCCGAGCTGTGGCGCACCGAGTGGCGCTCGGAGTGGCCCGACGCCCCCGTCCGGGCCATGCCGACCCTCGGCGCAGCCCTCAGCGAGGGCCGCCCCGCCGTCTGGCCCGCCGGCGCCGCCCTGGAACCGGCGCTCGCCGGCGTGGGCCCGGGCGGTCTCGCCGTCCTGCCGCTGCCCGCGGGAGGCCGCACGGCCGGCGCCTGCCTGATCGGCTGGGACGCGCCGCACGACTTCGCCCCCGACGAACGCGCTCTGCTCACGGCAGCCGCCGGTCTCGCCGGCCAGGCCCTGGTGCGCGCCCACGCCTTCGACGCCGAGCACGAACTCATCGGCATGCTCCAGCGGAGCCTGCTGCCGCGCCGCCTGCCCCGGCTGCCCGGCGCCGTCGCCGTCGCCCGGTACCTGCCCACCACCTCCGGCCTCGACGTCGGCGGCGACTGGTACGACGTGATCCCGCTGCCCGACAACCACGTCGCCCTCGTCATCGGCGACGTCCAGGGGCACAACGCCTCCGCCGCCACCCTCATGGGCCAGATGCGGACCGCGCTGCGCGCCTACGCCGTCGAGGGGCATCCGCCGGATGTCGTGGTGTCGCTGGCCAACCGCCTCCTGCTGGATCTGGAGACCGACCTCTTCGCCACCTGCTGCTACGTCGACGTGGACACGGAGGAGGGGACGGCCTGGTACGTGCGCGCGGGGCACCTGCCGCCGGTCCTGCGTCACCCGGACGGCGTAACGGAGGTCCCCGTGTCCGAGACCGGGCCGCCGCTCGGCGTGATCCGGCAGGCCGAGTTCCCCATGAGTTCGCTGCGCCTCCAGCCGGGCACCCTGCTGGCGCTGACCACCGACGGCCTGGTCGAGTCCGCCGAGGTCGACGTCGAGGACGGCCTGAACCGGCTCGCCGCGGGCCTGGCCGCGGCCGACCCCTCCGACCTCGGTCTGGTCGCCGACGACCTGCTGACGGGGGCCAACCGCTCCGACGACGTGGCGCTCCTGCTGATGCGTTTCGACGGCATGGACGTCCTGCCGCTGCGGGAGAGCTGGACCGTCTGGCGGGTCCCCGAGGCGGTCCGGCACGCCCGCCGGTACACCCGGCGCGCGATGCGCGGCTGGGGCGTCGCCGCGCACCTGGACGCCGCCCTGCTGATCGTGTCGGAACTCGTCACCAACGCCTTGGTGCACACCGACGGGCAGGTCAGGCTCGACCTCACGCTGATCAACCACCGGCTGCGCATCGCCGTGGCCGACAACTCCCCCCGTACCCCGATCAAGCCCGCCAGCATCGGCTGGGAGGCGACCGGGGGCCGGGGCATCCTCCTGGTCGAGGCGATGTCGGACACCTGGGGGACGGTGCCGGTGAGCGGCGGCAAGCAGGTCTGGAGCGAGATCTCGCTGGAGTGAGCGCGCGACGCGCGCGCAGTCGCGCCGTCCCGCGAACCGGCTTCCCGCCACGCGACGGGAGGGGAGGGGGGGGAGGGGAGGGCAGGGCAGGGGAGGGGAGGGGCTGCGGGACGGACGCCGACGGACGGGGGAGCCGGAGCGGGGCCGCCGGGCCGACGCGCCGAACCGCCGCCGGACGACGACTGCGACCCGCCGGCCCGGCAGGGGGCAGCGTCGACGACCCCGCCGGCCCGCCGTCGGACGGCGGCCACGCGGCGAGCGGGACGGCAGCGGGGGGCCCGGACCGGACGCGGGAGTGACACGCTGGGACGGTGCGCCTTCTGCTGCTGTCCGACACCCACCTGCCGAAGCGGGCCCGGGAACTGCCCGCCCCGCTGCTCGCCGCACTCCCGCTCGCCGACGTGGTGATCCATGCGGGGGACTGGGTCGACACCGCCACCCTCGACCTGCTGGAGAGCCGGTCGCGCAGGCTTGTCGCGGTGTACGGCAACAACGACGGCCCCGCGCTCCGGGCCCGGCTGCCGGAGGTCGCCCGCGCCGAACTCGGCGGTCTGCGTCTCGGCGTCGTCCACGAGACCGGCGGCGCCCGGGGCCGCGAACAGCGCTGCGCGGAGCGCTTCCCCGACCTGGACGTCCTGGTCTTCGGGCACAGCCACATCCCCTGGGACAGCACGGCGCCGACGGGTCTGCGGCTGCTCAACCCCGGGTCCCCGACCGACCGGCGCCGCATGCCGCACTGCACCTACCTGACCGCCGGCGTGGTCGACGGGCGCCTCACGGACGTGCTGCTCCACCGGCTGCCGCCGCGCACCGCCTGAACCCCGCGGACCCGCACCGCGCGGCACGACGCGTCGTCCTCACGGGTGATGGGCGTCCCGGCCGCGACGCGGGACTGCGAGGTCCACGGCGGGCGGCCGGGCCCGCGTTCGCTGCTCGCCGGCCTGGCGGGCGGGGCGCCCGGCGTGACCGCGGGACGGAGCGCGCGGCGGCCGAAACGGCGCCAATCGGCCATGGCGGGAAGTCGCCCCTAGCGTGTGCGGGGTGCCGGGTGATCGAATCAGTGCTCGATTAAGTCTCCGGGGCAGGGGTGGGCCGTGCAACTGGCGTCGTACATGGATCTGCACCGCGCCCTCGCCGCGGACATCAGGGCGGAACGCGAGGCCGCACTCGATCTGCTCGGCGGTCCGGCGGCCTCGGTCCGTGCGGCGGTCGCCGAACTCCTGGAGCACCGGACGTTCACCCATCCCCTCGGTGTCCTGCCGGTGATGGCCCACGCCGCGGAGACGGGCGTGCCCGACCCGGCCGTTCCGCTCGCCGTCGTCAGCGACCTGTGGTGGACCGCCGCCTGCTACCTCGACGACCTGGCGGACGGCGAGGCCGGATCGGCCGCGGGCAGCCTCGACGAGAGCGAGGCGCTGCTCGCCACGGTCGTCGGCGGAACCATGCTGCCGCTGCTCGTCGTCCAGTCCCCGCGCATCCCCGCGGCGGTGCGCGCTCCGCTCTGCGCCGAGGTCGTGCGCTGCTGGATCGACGCGAGCGAGGGGCAGTTGAGGGACCTGCGCGCCGATCTCGCCGGTGCCACACGCCAGGCGGTGCTCGCAGCGTACCTGGGCAAGTCCGGGGCCCCGTTCAGCATGGTCACCGCCATGGCCGCGCGGCTGGCCGGACGCGACGACGAACGCGTCGAACTCTGGAGGGAGTTCGGCAACACCTTCGGCATCCTGTGGCAACTCTTCAACGACCAGCAGGACATCCTGACCGGCCGCAACGAGGACCTGGCCAACGGCACGGTCACCTACCTGCTGGCGTGCGCGCTGGAGAGCCCGGCACCCGGGACCGCCGACAGGGTGCGGGCGCTGCACCCCGAAGCGCGGCGCTCGCCCGAGGCCCGTGCGGAGCTGACCTCGCTCCTGCTGGCACCCGAGGTGCTCCGTTCGTACGAGGAGGACATCATCGGCTTCCGCGACGGCGCGCACGGCCTGCTGGACAAGCTCGGCGGGGACGCCGTGCACCGGGCCCTGCTGCACGACCTGGTCGACCTGGCCTCACCGATGCTGCTGCCCCCGCGGCAGGGTGCCGCCGCCGGGGCGGCACCGACCGGCCCCTGAGCGTCGGCGGAGGGCGCGGCCCCGGCCGGACCGCCCCTGCCGCGCGCCTCCCCGGGAGACTCCGCCCCGGCTCCCGCTACCCGCTCCGAAGAGCCGCCGCCCACACCGCCGCGGGCACCAGCGCGGCACCGAGGACGACCGCCGCGCACACCTCAGGCGCGGCCGCCGCACGACGCCGGGCGGCTGCGCTCCCACCTGGACGAGATCGACCGCCTGGGCCCGCTGGACACCGACGAACTGCTCGACGCCGTCGGTGAGTTGCTCAACCACTGGACGCTCGGCGGCCGAGAGGGCGCCGCACTCGCCCGCGTCCTCGCCGACGCCCCCGGTCTGCGCCCCGTCGGAGCGGTCACCGACCGGCTCGGGCGCCCCGGCCAGGCGTACGTCCACGACGACGCCTCGCACGCGGTCCGCCGCATGATCGTGCTGGACCCGGCGACCGGAGCGGTACTGGGCCTGCAGGACACCGTCACCCGCGGCTCCGCGGAGTCCGACGTCGAGGCGGGGGACGTGATGTCCTACGCTGCCTGGCTGCGCTGACCTGCCGGTGTGCGTGGGATGCGGACGGGGCCGGGCTCCGCGGGGAGGGCCGGCGACTCCCGGGCGGCTTCGAACGGCACACCGGAGCGGCCTCCGAGGCGTCACCCTCGCGAGGGAAGGGGAGCCCGGCGCGTTCCGGCCGGGTGGGGAACGGCCGGGGCCCAGGTCACCGCCGCCCGGGCCGGAGCCGGTGGACGCCGTGCACCGCCGCGGGGCGCGGACGGCACCGGACGGCAGACAGGACCGAGTCCAGCAGTGCGGCCGACACCCGCAGGCCCGCGCCGCGCAGCGACCGCCGCCGCGACGCGGCGGGCCGGGACCGGCCCATCGCCGCGGTCGCCGAGAAGGTCCAGTTCAGGTGCGACCTGATCCGGACCCTCGGCCAGTTCCTTCCTACTCGTCCCATGCCTGGACCAGCGTCTGCTCGACGATCTTTCCGTCGCGCAGCGACATCATCGACGTGCTCATCACCCGCACCCCGTCGGGGTATTCGCAGGTCTCGGTGAAGGCGACGTGATCGTCCTGGACGACGCACTGGTCCATTTTGTGCGTCATGTCCCGGCTGTAGACGTCGTTGAGCATGTCGCCGATCTCCGCGCGACCGTGTTTGACCATCGGATGGCTGGGCTGGGTGTTGCGGTCGACCACGCGGAGTTCCGCGTCGTCGGCGTAGAGCGACAACAGGTCTGCCGCACTGTGTCCTTCTATGCCCCTGCGCAGCATTTCGGTGTCGAAGCCGGGGGCTGCCGCTGTGCCCATGGTGACCTCCTCGGGAAGTCCGCGACCGGGCGGGAGCCGGCCGCGAAGGGCCTCTGTACCGAGACTCCTCCGCCCCGGGGCCCACGGCAAACGGAACGCCGCGCTGCGCCTGTCGAGTGACCCCGCAGAACGGGCCGTGTCCGCCCGGTGGCCAACGGCGTTGCTGAAGGCATGATCTCCACACGACGTATCGCCGCCGCCGTAGGTCTGGCCGTCGGCGTCACGGGGCTCGCGGCGCCGATGGCGGCCGCGGCGGGTTCCGAGGCCCACGACGCCGGCAAGCTGAACCCCGTCGCCACGCTCGACTCGCTGGTGCTGAGCGACATCCCCGCCGAGCACCAGGCGGACCTGCCGCGCCCCTCCGCGCAGCTGAAGGGCCTCAACGGGCTGAACGACCTGAACCAGCTGCACCAGGTCACCGACCTCGCCGCGCCGGTCACCGGCCTGCTGGGCGGCATCGAGAGTTAGGGTCCCGCGTCCCGACCGCCCCCGGCCCGACCGGAACGGAACGCCGCCGGTGCGACGCGCACGGCGGGTCCGGAACGGGGCCGCGCCGGTGCCTTCGGCCGACGGCGGGTTCCCGGAACGACGACGTTCCGGGAACCCGCCGTCCTCGTGTGTCCGGGGGCCGCCGGCTCGGACGCGGTCCTCCCGGCCCCGTGCTCAGCCTCCCGCCGCGTCCGGTCCGCGGACGCCTCGGCGGAACGCGATCGGTGCCTGCCCGGCCCGCTGGTGGAAGAACTTCGCGAAATTGGTCGCGCTGGAGAAGCCCAGCTGCCCGGCGATCCGGGCCGCCGCCAGGTCGGTGTGGGCCAGCAGGCGCTTCGCCTCCAGGACCACCCGCCGGTCGACGAACTCCTTGGCGCCGACTCCGGCCGCGTCCAGCGTCGCCCGCGACAGCGTCCGCGTCGAGTAGCCGAGGGCGACGGCGTAGTCGTCGACGCGCCGGGTGCGGGCGAAGTCCCGTTCGACCGCGGCACGGAAGCGCAGAAAGGTTTCGCTGGGTTCCTGCGGCGGGTCCGCGGGTGCCCCCGCGTGGGCGACGCGCAGCACGAGCACGCCCAGCAGATGCCGCAGCACGGCGGCGTGCGAGCCGGCCGGCATCCCGCCGCCGGCGAGGAACTCGCGCCGCAGGTGGCCGGCCGCCGCCCGCAGGAGGGCCGCCTCCTCGGTCCGCGCGGTGCGCAGCACGCGCCCGTGCGGATCGTCGAGGCCGGCCGCCCGTGCACTGCCGGGGTCGGGCGCGTCCCGGTCGAAGACGACCAGGGTGCCCTCGGCGCGGGCGAGCGCCCCCCACTGCAGGACCTGTCCGGGACGCGTCCACAGCCAGTCGCCGGGACGGACGTCGTACGGGGTGAAGTCCACGGAGGGGCGCAGCAGGCCGGAGGTGAGGGTCAGCAACTGGTGGTGCGCGGGGCGCTGCGGCGGGTCCGCGGGTGTCCCCCGGCGCCGGGACGCGGCGCGCAGCGCCGCCAGCGAGCTCACGTCCAGCCCGGAGGGCGTGCCGAAGGGCGCTGCCGAGCGGGGTGCCGTCGGTGCGGTGGAGGTGTTCCCGGGGAGGGCCTGCCCGGCCGGTTGTCCGTTGTTGACCATGATGAGTCGCCTGTGTAGCCGGGTGGGACGCGCCTTGCCGCCCGGCCGGGGCCCGGCGCCGAACCGGCGTCACCCCCACTGGCGGAAAGAAGGCATCACCTTAAAGGAGACCCGGTCCGTGGCCAAGGAATTCCCGGACATCGCTCACCGTGAGCGAACGGTGGCGGTTCGGGCGGTGTCGGGTGGATCACCCCGCTTTCGTGGCGGTCCGCACGCCACGGTCCGCACCCGCCCCGTCCGGCACGGCCGCGCCGTGCCGGCGTCGGCGCCCGGGAGACGGTTCCGGGCGGTGCCGTGCCCGCCGCCGTGCCGGGGTGCCGCCGGGGGAGGGGAGCCGGCGACCGTGCGCCCGCTCGGCGCGGCATCGCGGCGCCCCGCGGCAGACCGGCGCCCCGAGGCGCGGGGCGGTGGCCGGCCCGGCGTGGAGCGGGCCGGGCGGCCGTCGGCACCCACCGTGAGCCGACGGCCGGCCCGGCCCCGCCCGGCCCGCGTCCGGCACGACGTTGACGGCGGCCCCGGACACGGTGGACGGCCGGGGCACGAGGGCCGGCACCGGCGTCGGCCGTGCCGCCTCGGCGACGGTTTCCCGGGGCCGGCCCCGCTCACGGCGTCGAGCCGCGACAGGGCCGGGTCGGGGAGCGGCGGCCCGGGCCGGCGCGGCAGGGAGCGCGCGGTGCCTGGCGCACTCGGTCGGCAAGGGCAGGCCGAGGGCCGAGGCGCGGCGCAGGCCCCGGAGCGGATCACCCCGACCGGCGGCTACGACGACCCCGCCGACGTCGCCCCGGCGCTGGAGATGGTCGCCGAGGACCTCGACGTCGAGCGGCAGCCGCTCGTGGCGCGTGGCGTTCGGTGCCGGCGGGTGCGTAGTGGAGGGGCGTTCCGGACACGTCGCGGCCGGGTGCGGGGCGCCGGGTCCACCTGGCCCTCTACCGGCCGGTCACACCGTAGGGTCGGCTGACGGAACGTCGACCTACGAAAAGGGGCTCAGTCACATGGCACAGGAAGTACGGGGCGTGATCGCACCGGGCAGGGACGAGCCGGTGCGCGTCGAGACCATCGTGGTGCCCGATCCCGGGCCCGGCGAGGCCGTGGTGAAGATCCAGGCCTGCGGGGTCTGCCACACCGACCTGCACTACAAGCAGGGCGGCATCAACGACGACTTCCCGTTCCTGCTCGGCCACGAGGCGGCCGGAGTCGTGGAGTCGGTCGGCGACGGGGTCACGGACGTGGCACCCGGCGACTTCGTCGTCCTCAACTGGCGTGCGGTGTGCGGGCAGTGCCGTGCCTGTCTGCGCGGGCGTCCCTGGTACTGCTTCGACACCCACAACGCGCGGCAGCGGATGACCCTCACGGACGGCACCGAGCTGTCTGCGGCGCTCGGCATCGGTGCCTTCGCGGAGAAGACCCTCGTCGCCGCCGGCCAGTGCACCAAGGTCGACCCCTCCGTGTCCCCGGCCGTCGCCGGCCTCCTCGGCTGCGGCGTGATGGCCGGAATCGGGGCCGCCATCAACACCGGCGAGGTGGGGCGGGGCGACACTGTCGCCGTCATCGGCTGCGGCGGCGTGGGGGACGCGGCGGTGGCCGGAGCCCGGCTGGCCGGCGCGGCGAAGATCATCGCCGTGGACATCGACGACCGCAAGCTCGCGACCGCCGAGAAGCTCGGCGCGACCCACACCGTGAACTCCCGGGAGCGGGACGCCGTCGAGGCGATCCGCGAACTCACCGGCGGATTCGGTGCCGACGTCGTCATCGACGCGGTGGGCCGCCCGGAGACCTACCGGCAGGCCTTCTACGCCCGCGACCTCGCCGGCACGGTCGTCCTCGTCGGCGTCCCCACCCCCGAGATGAAGCTCGAACTCCCGCTGCTCGACGTCTTCGGCCGCGGCGGCTCCCTCAAGTCGTCCTGGTACGGCGACTGCCTGCCCTCGCGAGACTTCCCGATGCTCATCGACCTGCACCTCCAGGGACGCCTGGACCTCGGCGCGTTCGTGAGCGAGACGATCGGGCTGGACGACATCGAGGCGGCCTTCGAGCGGATGCACCGCGGCGACGTGCTGCGTTCGGTGGTGATGCTCTGATGGCCGCCCGCATCGAACGCCTCGTCACCTCCGGGACGTTCTCGCTCGACGGGGGCACCTGGGACGTCGACAACAACGTGTGGATCGTGGGCGACGACCACGAGGCGATCGTCATCGACGCCGCGCACGACGCGGACGCCATCGCCGAGGCGGTGGGCGACCGGCGGCTGACCGCTATCGTGTGCACCCACGCCCACGACGACCACATCGACGCAGCTCCCGCGCTCGCCGAGCGCACCGGCGCCACCATCTGGCTGCACCCCGACGACCTGCCGCTGTGGAAGCTCACCCACCCCGACCGGCTGCCGGACGCCTGGCTCCAGGACGGGCAGGTCATCGAGGCGGCGGGTGCCGACCTCACCGTCCTGCACACCCCGGGCCACGCGCCGGGCGCGGTCTGCCTCTACGACCCGGGCCTCGGCACCCTGTTCTCCGGCGACACCCTCTTCCAGGGCGGGCCGGGGGCGACCGGCCGGTCCTACTCCCACTTCCCGACGATCATCGACTCGATCCGCGACCGCCTCCTCGGCCTGCCGCCGGACACCGTCGTGCGGACGGGCCACGGCGACCCGACCACCATCGGCGCGGAGGCTCCGCACCTGGAGGAGTGGATCGCCCGGGGGCACTGAGCCCGGCGCCCGCCCCGGCCGCCGGTGCCCCGTCCGGCCGGACGGGGCACCGGCACCGGCGACGCAGTCCCTCCCCAGCGGGGGCGCCCTCATCCGGGGAGCGCGGACCCGCCCGGCGACGCGACACGAGGTGCCCGGCGTCCGGGAGACGCGCGGGGACGGACGGCGCACGATCCGCGCCCGTCACGCCACGCGAGGCCGGGACCGCCGGCCCGGCCGGTGCGCCGGGCGCGATCATCCCGTGCGGCCTCTGTCGCGACGGGGATCACGGCAGTACCTTCCCTGCCATGACTGCCATGAGGCGATTCGAGGGACACGCGGTTCTGATCACCGGCGCGGCGCGGGGCATCGGAGCCGCGACCGCCCGCCGGTTCGCCGACGAGGGCGCCCGGGTCCTCGTCACCGACGCGGATCTCCCGGCGGCCGAGAAGACGGCCGCGGCGCTGCGCGAACGCGGCGCGACGGCCGAGGCGTTCGGCTGCGACGTCGCGCGGCGCGCCGAGGCGGAGGCTGCGGTGGCGCGCGCGGTGGACGCCTTCGGCTCGCTCGACGTCCTCGTCAACAACGCCTACCGGTGCACCCCGGACACGCCGCTCTTCGAGGACGGAAGCGACGACGACTGGGCCGCGGACCTGGACGTGACGCTGAGCGGCGCCTACCGCTGCTCCCGCGCGGCGCTGCCGCACCTGGTGGCCTCCGGCCGCGGAGCCGTCGTCACCATCGGGTCCGTCAACGGCATCCAGGACTTCGGCAACCACGCCTACAGCGCCGCCAAGGCGGGGCTGATGTCGCTCACCCGCACCCTGGCGGGGCACGCGGCGCAGCGGGGTGTCCGCGTCAACCTCGTGGCCCCCGGCACGGTCCGTACGTCGGCGTGGGAGGGCCGGGAGCGGGACCTCGCCGTCGCGTCCGGCCTCTATCCGCTCGGCCGTGTCGGCGAACCGGAGGACATCGCCGCCGCCGTCGCCTTCCTCGCCTCCGCGGACGCCGCCTGGATCACCGGGACGACCCTGCGCGTGGACGGCGGACTGCTCGCGGTCAACACCGCGTTCCGGCAGGCGGTCCGGGCCCACGCGCAGGAGAGCGGGGAGGCGGAGGGGGACGGCACCGGCTGACGGAGCCCGCATCCGTGCGGCCTCCGGTCCGGCTGCCGGATCGGCGGTGAATGTCACGGTTCGGTCCCGGCCCGCGTCCCCGTGCAACGAAAGGCCCCCGGGCGCGGTCTAGCAGGCAGACAACACGCTGGACACGACACGGAAGGCCGCCATGGGGGACATGCGCAGACGGGGCGCCGTAGCGCTCGGGATCACCGGACTGGTCGCACCGCTCACGCTCGCGCTGGGCGCCGCGCCCGCGCAGGCCGCGAGCTGCACCACGTCCACGGGGCCGTACCAGAAGAAGGTGGAGAAGTTCCTCGGGCGTCCGGTCGACGGCCGCCAGTCGAGTGCCGACTGCACGGCGATCCGGGCCTTCCAGACCAAACACGGCATCACCCCGAACATCGGCTACGCGGGACCCGTCACCTGGGGGGTGATGGACCTGATGAACAAGCAGAAGGCCGTGGGGAACAAGCCCAACAAGGACGGCCGCTGCCCGGTGAACAAGGGCCGGATCGCCTGCGTCAACCTCACGCTGCAGCTCAGCTGGATCCAGGACGGCAGCCGCCTGGTCTACGGGCCGGTCCCGGTCCGCACCGGCCGCGACGGCTACGAGACCCGCACCGGACTGAAGAAGATCTACTGGCGGCACATCGACCACGTGTCGAGCATCTACCACGTGGCCATGCCGTACAGCCAGTTCTTCGACGGCGGCGAGGCCTTCCACTCCGTCGGGGTCAGCATGTGGAACCCGCCCGGCTCCCACGGCTGCGTCAACATGACGTCGACCACCGCCAAGAAGTACTGGTCGCTGCTGAAGACCGGCGACGACGTCTACGTGTACGGACGCAAGCCCGGCACGTGAGTGATGAGCTTCACGGTCCGTAATGTCGTCCGCTGTACCTTTGCTCACATCGTCTTCACGGCTGGGACCGTATGCTTCACATCATGTCCACCACTCCTGACACCGCGACCCGGCGCTCTGCCGACGAGGTCAACGAGGAGATCAGGGCGCTGTGGTTCCGGGCGGGCGGGACGCTGAGCATGGACGAGCGGCGGGAGTACCAGCAGCTCGTCCTCGAATGGGCACAAGCCGACGCGCCCGCGGCCACACAGGCCGCCTGACTCACCCCCAACTCTGGGAAATCTGCCGCTGAAAGGCCTTGCGGTCCTGCTCGGACCGGACGAAGCGTGTCGCCACCAGGGCGATGATGCTCCCCGCGATCACGAGCAGGCCCGGGCCGACGTTCCGCGGATCCGTGATCCGCGACACGACCTCCGCCGTCCCCGAACCACCCACCGCCTGCACCGCGCCGGGCGCCGCCGAGCCCGGCGCCGCGGCCCGGCCCTGCGGGGCCGCCGAGGCCCCGGCCGGAGGGGCGCTCGCCGCTCCACCGGCCTGTTCCGTCTGCCCCGCGAGGCGCACGCCCAGCTCCGAGAGCGCCTTCGTCACCGGCTGGAAGAACGTCGTACCGCCGGAGGCGCAGTCACCGTTGCCGCCCGAGGTCACGCCGAGCGCGACGCCCTCGGAGAACAACGGGCCGCCGCTGTCGCCCGGTTCAGCGCACACCGTGGTCTCGATCAGCCCGGTCACCGTCCCCTCCGGGTAGTTGACGGTCGCGCCGAGCGCCGTCACCGTCCCGTCGTGCAGACCGCTGGTGCTGCCGCTGCGGAACACCCGCTGCCCCACGGCCGGATCGGCGGCACCGCTGATGCGCACGCCCTTGCCGCCCCCGATGGCGACGACGTTCGGCCCCGAGGCGGGCGCCCGGCCCGCGTCGTACTGCACCAGTGAGAAGTCGCTGCCGGGAAAGTCGGTCGTCACGGTCCTGCCCACCTGCCCGCGCCCGGTGTTGTCGGAGAACCACACCGAACCGGGCGGTCCGCAGTGCCCGGCGGTGAGGATGAACTCCCCGCCCGGACCGGTCACGTTGAATCCGGCCGAGCAGCGCCCGCCGGTCGAGAAGATCGCCTCGGCGCCGTTCACGCGGGTGGTGAACGCGCCCCGGACGCGCCGCATCCGCACCTCGTCCCCGATGCCGTCGGCCAGTTCGGTCATCCGGGACCAGTCGGTCGCCGAGACGGTGCTGTCCCCCTGCACCACGACCTCGTTGCGCGTGTAGTCCACCGCCCAGGCGGTGCCCGGCACCGTCGGAGCCGACCGCAGCCGGCGGGTGGCCGACGTCAGGTCGCTCATGCTGTGCGGGACGACCTTCGGGCGGGCCCCGGCCCGCTCCACCTCGGCGGCGGCCCGCGCGTCCGTGACCGCGACCACCGGGCGCCCGTCGTCGGCGATCCAGGTGCCGGCCGTCCGCGAGGTCCCCAGCCGGGACACCAGCCCCGCCCCCGTCGAGGCGGCGGAGCGCACCGCGCTCGCCCCGGTGTCCGAGGCGCCGGACGGTTCGCTCGCCATCGCGTGCGTCACCATCAGGCCTCCGCAGAGCAGGCCGCCCACGGCCGCGAACCGCGCCCCCCGCCGGACGATCCGTCGTCGTGCGTGCCTCATCCATGGGCTCCCGAAGCCGAACGGCAGCGGCGTCGCCGCCGCGGGAGCCCCGGTCCGGAGCCCTCCCCTCATACGTGCGCCCCGGGCCGGGTGTTCACCGCCGCCCGGGAGGGGCGTGGCGCGGGGCCGGGGCGCGGAGCGGGAGGAGGGTCAGGCGTGGGCGCGGGTCCGGGCGGTGACCTGTTCCCGCGTCAGGTAGACGTCCGTCCGCTCGAAGTCCCGCAGGGTGCCCTTGCGGGACGCCAGGAAGCCGGTGCGCACGAAGTCGTCGCCCGCCACGGCGTTGAGCAGCCAGTTGGCGCTCGTCCGGAACCGGGCCGTCCCGGTGGGCAGCGCGTAGAGGTGGTATCCGCGGGCCACGACCTGAGCGGGCACCCCCTTCAGGTCGATGCCGAGCGGCTTGGAGACGGCGTCGCGTCCGCCGAGGTCGACGACCAGTCCGAGATCCTTGTGCCGGTACGGCAGCGTGGGCCGGCCGCGCAGTCGCGCCGCCAGCACCTTGGCCGCGTGCCGGCCCTGCCGCGCCGCGTGCTGCGCGGTGGGCGGACACGGCGACCCGTCCCCCTTGGCGAGGTCGGGCACCGCCGCGGCGTCGCCCAGCGCGAACACCCCGTCCAGGCCGGGCACCCTGAAGTCGGGCTCGGCGACGATCCTGCCGCGCACGGTCTCCGCGCCGAGGGAGTCCACCAGGGGACTCGCGGCGACACCGGCCGTCCACACCAGGGTCCGCGAGGGCAGCACCCGTCCGTCGGTGAGGGTGACCTCGTCCTCGGTGACGGAGGCGACGCTGGTGCCCAGAGAGATGTGCAGGCCCCGCTCACCGAGCATCCGCAGCGCCCCGGCGCCCAGCTTGTCCCCCAGCTCGGGCAGCAGTTTCGGCGCCAGGTCGACCAGGTGCCACTTGATGAGACCGGGGTCGATGCGCGGGTGGTAGCGCCGGGCGGCGGCGGTGGTGAGGCGTTGCAGGCAGGCCGCGGTCTCGGTGCCGGCGTAGCCGCCTCCGACCACCACGAACTGGAGCCGGGCCGCCTGTTCGGCGGTGTCCGTCGTGGTCGCGGCCAGGTCGAGCTGGGCGATCACGTGATCGCGCAGGTACACCGCCTGGGCGAGCGTCTTCATACCGCGGGCCTCTTCGGCCAGGCCGGGGATGTCGAACGTGCGGGTCACGCTGCCGGGGGTCAGCAGCAGGTAGTCGTACGCCAGATCGACGAGCTCGCCGGTGATCTTGCGGACGACGCAGACCTTGGCCGCGGTGTCGACGCCGATGACGCCGCCCGGGACCAGGGCGGTGCGACGCAGGATCCGGCGCAGCGAGGGGGCCACGGACTGGGGGGTGAGGACGCCGGCCGCGACGTGCGGCAGCAGCGGGAGGTAGAGCTGGTAGTCGGTCGGGCTGACCAGGGTGACCCGGGCCTCGCCCTGGGCGAGCGTGCGCTCCAGACCGCGGGCGGCCTCGACCCCGGCGAACCCGCCGCCGACGATGACGATGTTCGGTCCGTGCATCCGAGCAGCCCTTTCTCCGCAGTTGCCCCGCCGCGAGCCCAGGCTCACACGGGACACGGACGTCTGCCACCGCACCGGGGACCACGGGCCGCCCGCAGGATTCTCTACCGATCAGTAACGGTCTCTTCCCTCTCCGTACACCCCCTGCCAGGATCATGACAGCCGTGGCGACGGGCCGGGCCCCGTCGCCGTCGCGCTGTGCGCGCACGTCCCGGACGGGCCCGGGGCGTGAACCGTGAGACGTGAAGAGGGGACTCGGCATGACGAGACGCGGTCTGGGACGACGACTGGGCGCGGTGTCGGCGGTGGTGGCGCTGGGCATCGGGGGAACGGTCACGGCGGCGGGGCCGGCGGCGGCCGTACCGGTGCGGGCGGCGGCGAGCGCCTCCGCCGCCGCGGACGTCGACTACGCCACCTGGCAGCGTGACGTCCAGCGCGTCGTCGACGAGGCGACCCCGTACGTCGCGGAGCGCACCGCGGACCCCGCCGGGCGCAAGCTCGCGCTCGTCTTCGACATCGACAACACCACGCTGGAGACGGGCTTCCACCCCTGGTACCAGCTCCCCACCCCCGCGGTGCGGGCCTCTCTGGCCCTCGCGCGCTACGCGCACTCCCGTGGCGCGGCCGTCTTCTTCGTCACCGCCCGGCCGGGCATCATCGCCGCCGAGACGAAGTGGAACCTCCAGAGCGTCGGCTACCCGGTGGACGGACTCTACGTCCGTGACCTCGGGGACCTGTTCGACGAGGTCGGCGCGTACAAGACGCGCAAGCGCGCACTGATCGAGTCGCACGGCTACACGATCATCGCCAACGTCGGCAACAACACCTCGGACCTGGTCGGCGGCCACGCCGAGCGCACCTTCAAGCTGCCGGACTACGACGGGGCGCTGTCCTGACGGACCCCGCCGCCTCCGGCCCCGCTCCGGCCTCTGTCCGAGCGGGGCCGGAGCGGCCCCGCCCCGGGCGGGCCCGGCCCGCGCCGGGGCCGGGGGACGGCCCGCGCATAGACTTCCGCCATGGACGAGGTCTCGCTGGACACCCTGGGCTCGGGCAAGTACCTGCTGATCACCAGTTACCGCAAGAACGGCACGGGAGTCGCCACACCGGTCTGGGTGGTCCGCGACGGCTCGGCGCTCGGCGCGTGGACGACCGCCGACAGCTGGAAGGTGAAGCGGATCCGCAACCGGGCCGACGTCCTGGTCGGCCCCTGCGACGTGCGCGGCAGGCCGACGGGCGACCCGGTGCCGGCCACGGCAGAGATCGTCGGCGCCGAGGACACCGCCCGGTACCGGAAGCTGATCGCCCGCAAGTACGGCCTGCTCGGCCGCCTCACACTGTTCGGCAGCCGCCTGCGGCGCGGCGAGAGCGGAACGGTCGGCCTGCGCATCACGCCGGTTCCGTGAGGCGCTTGCCCGAACGGCCGGGCCGCACCGCGCCTCGCCGGGGCGCAGATGCCCGGGAGAGCGCCGGGTCGCCTCAACTCCAGGCGCTGTAGGGCCCGTCGACCAGCTGGAAGACCGGCTGGCGGCGCACCGGGTCCTCGGCGGTGGAGAGCTGGACCCGGTCACCGCTGTGGATCGTCGCGGGCGACCCCATCACCCGGCCGCGCACGGTGAACCCCTCGGCCATCTCGACGAGGGAGACGTTGCGGGCCGCGGGGGTGTTGCGGTGGATGACGGTGGAGTGGCGTACGACGCCGAGGCCGGCACTCGCCTCCGTCCGCAGGTCGCTGCCCGCGCAGACGGGGCACAGGAGCCGGTTGTACATGGCCGTGGCGCACCAGTGGCACCGCTGGAAGAGGAGACGGTCCCCGGGCTGCTCGTCGGCGACCGTGTCCAGTACGCCGGCGGCGTTGCCGAAGCCCGGAGGGAGGGCGCTTCCTGGGTGGTACACGATGTCAACTCCCTGCGCTCGGCCGGAATCCGGGGTGCGCGGGCCCCGGGGCCGCGCTCACACCGTCAGGTTATGGCACTGAGTGTCAGGCGTAAAGGCACTGCGTACCCTCAATGTGTGAGGATTCGGCGAGGGCCGCTCGCCGGGTCAGTCCCGGCCGAACGCGGACTCGATCTCCTGCACCACCCGCCACATCGGCGCACCGCGCCGGGAGACGACGACCACCACGTCCTGCGCGGTCCGCCCGGCCACCACGGCGGCCGTCGGGGCCGTCGCTTCCCCGGGCGTCTCGCCGAAGGTGTCCTGGACGTACCCGAGCGCCTGGTCGACGGCGGCCTCGGCGTCGACCCCGCCGTCCGAACGCAGCCAGGACCGCAGGCCGTTGTTGTGCGCCGCGACCACGGCGGCGGCGGTCACCTCGGCCCGCAGCGTCCCGCCGGGCCGGTCCGCCCAGCGGTCGCGGAGGTGGCCGGCGAGCGCGCGCTCGTAGCGCCGCACGACCGACAGCTCGTAGGCCCGCAGGCCCGGCACCTTCCGGGTGAGGCGGTAGCGCTGCACGGAGAAGTCGGGGTTCTCGGCGTACATCCGCAGCACGAGCCGCGCGGCGTCGCAGACCCGCGGCACCGGGTCGGCCGCACCGTCGTCCGGCTCCGCCAGGAACGCCCGCATGTCGGCCAGGCAGCGTTCGTGGTCCGGGAAGACCACGTCCTCCTTGGAGGGGAAGTAGCGGAAGAACGAGCGGCGCCCGACGCCGGCGAGCGCCACGATGTCGTCGACCGTGGTCTCCTCGTAGCCCCGCTCGGTGAAGAGCCGGAAAGCCGCCGCGACCAGGGCGTCCCGCATCGGGGGCCGGACGGCGGAGGGGTCTGCGGGAGCACGGCGTCCCGATGCCTCGTTCATGACCGGAAACTAGCATCGCGGCGCGTGTCATGGCACTCGGTGCACCCTCGAGAGGGAACTGAGTTCCCTGAGGTCGTGCGCCGGGAGCGGATGCGGTCAGCGGTCGTTGCAGGCGGTCGGCAGCAGGTCGTCGCCCGTGAGCTGCCCGTCGAGATGGGCCTGGAGGGCGACGCTCACCAGGGTGAGCAGCAGGTCGATGTCCGAGTCGACCTCCAGATGGATGGTCACCCAGCGCGAGCCGGGCACCATCCGGACGGCCGTCGCGTTCTTCAGGTGGTCCGCGTACCGCCGGATCGCCCGGCCGGTGAGGTGCAGGTCCACGTCGTGGTCCGAGTGGAAGTGGAGGATCTCGGACCGGGCGGCACCGAGCGCCCGTCCCGTGCCGCAGCTCGGCCGGGTCTCCGCGAGGTCGGGCCAGACGGCCAGCCGCGTCATGGCTCTCAAGGCCAAGGTCATATGCCCATCATGGCCAGATCACCGCCCGTCCACCAGAACTTGAGCACGATGTAATCCAGTCGTATCGCGCTCTTGCCCCTGCCGGACCCGGAGCTGCCGGGCCCGGAGCGCGGCACCGGCGGACGCGGGCGGCACCGGCGGACGGAGGGCGGCACGCAGGCGCCGGCCGGAGAACGGCCGGCGCCCACCACCGCCCCCGGCGCGGTCAGGCCATCCAGAAGAAGACCGCGGTCATCCGCTTGTCCTCCATCGTCGTCCCGCAGTAGCCGGTGGCGCTGTGCATCAGGTTGGCGTTGTAGAGGAGCAGCCGGTTGTGCCGGTGCGGCACCCGGACGTCCTCGACGAAGGAGTCCGGGGCGACGAAGCGGGTCCCGAGCGCCTCGACGAGGTTGGTGTGCGGCGCGGCGACGACGTTGCCGCCCAGCCGGCCCCCGGGCAGGTTCTGCCGGTAGAAGCTCGTTCCGCAGTCCTTGGGGACGTGCGGGTTCAGATAGAGCACCGCCGCGTACCGGCACAGGGCGCGGGAGTCGGTGTGCGGACGCGGTGCGCCCTCGTCCCGGCCGACCACCTGGACGCAGTTGTGGTTGAGGGTGGCGCCGGACGGCGTCGACCCCTGCCACAGTTCCCGGGCACCGGTCGCCTTCCTCACCAGCCGCTCCACGCGCGCCAGTTCGGCGTCGTCGAGGCCGGGCATGGTGCGCAGGCCGGGCCAGCTCTCCGACGTGTGCGGATATCCCTTCGTCCAGTCGTCCCGGGCGATGCACCGGGACCGTACGGCGTCCGGGTCGGGCAGCACGTCGTCGAGTATCCAGTAGTCCCGGTCCCGGGTGGGCTTGCGGTAGGGGAGGACCGGCAGCGCGGGGGTTCTCGGAGGTTGTGGGGGCATGCGGCCGACGCTATGGACGCGCCGGTCAGCGATCTCCATGGAAAGGGTCAACCTTCCGTGGAGTTGGTCAACCCTCGGTCAACTCGGCCGCCCGGACGGCACCGCGACCGTGTCGCGGCGGCCGGGCGGGGGCGCGCGTCGGCACGGTGCGGGTCCCGGCGCGGTGCGCCCGCCGCTCCGGGGCCCGGACCGGTCGCGGGAGGGGGGCGCGCGGCACCGCGATCGGGCGGGCGGCCTTCGTCGCGCCCCCGGGCGGCGGTGGCGCGGCTGAACGCCGGGCGGCGCCCCGCCGTACCACTCCCCGCCGACCGCCCCGGTCCACGCGCACGGAAGGGGAGCACAGTGCCGACACCACCCGAACGCGGGCGCCCCACCGGCCGCTCCGTGATCGAACCCACCTGGATCCAGCGCCGTCGCCGAACCGAGGCGCTGGCCGAACTGGTCCGGCAGGTACGCGAGGAGGAGCGCGGACGCGACCCCGACGAGGGGTACGAGTCCGTGCCCCCGCCCCCGCTCGTGCGGCCCCCGCTGCCGTCCCCCGACACCGAGGAACTGCCCCCCGTCCCGGGGGCGACGGCTCGGGGAGGTGCCCGGTCCCGGCGCCGCTCCCTCGCGGCTGCCGCGCTCGCGGCGGCCGCCCTGGCCGCCCTCGCCCTGCTGCCACCCGGCCGGGACCACGGCGACGGGGCGCGGCCCGGGGCCGCCGGCCGGCCGCCGGCCGCACCCGCCGCCCCGGCCCCGGCCGGCGGCACCGATCCGGATGGTGCCGGGACCCTCCGGGAGGGCGACACCGGCCCCGCCGTCCTGGCCCTCCAGCAGCGCCTGCTCCGCGTCCCGGACGTGTACCGGGACGGCCGCACCGACGGCACGTTCGACGCACCGCTCGCCGCGGCGGTGGCCCGATTCCAGCTCTGGTACGGCATCCGGGGGGACGAGAGCGGCGTCTACGGCGACGACACGCGCGCCGACCTGGAGTCCCGGACGAGCCTGCCGTGACCGCGGCGCGTCCCGCCGGGACGCCGAGGTGGCCGGCGAGCCCGCGGAGGACCGTCCTCCCCGGCGGGCCGTCAGCGCCGGCCGCCGCCCGCCCGGTCCGCGCGGTCGCCGCCGTCGGGGCACGTGCCCCGTCCGTCCACGTCTCCCACCACCAGGTCGGCGCGGTCCCGGGTCGCGGCGACCAGCTCGGCGTTGCGTTGATCCGGGCCCAGCACCCAGGCGACCGCGCTGTCGCGGTCCTTGCCGAACCGCTCGTGACGGGACACCAGACGACGGATCCGCTCGGCGTCCTCCAGATCGCAGAACCACACCTCGTCGAGCAGGGCCCGCGCCCGCGCCCACGGCGCGTCCCGAAGCAGCAGGTAGTTCCCCTCGGTGACGATCAGACGGGCGGACCGCGGTACCGCGACCGCACCGGCCAGCGGCTGTTCGAGGACACGCTCGAAGCCCGGCGCGTACACGAGGTCCTCCTCGTCCTCCTTCAGCCGCCGCAGCAGCGCCGCGTACCCGGCCGCGTCGAAGGTGTCCGGCGCGCCCTTGCGCTCCCGCCGTCCGAGCCGGTCCAACTCGGCGTCCGCGAGGTGGAACCCGTCCATCGGCACGTGGGCGACCCCGAAGTCCCCCGCCGCGCGGAGCCGCCCGACCAGGCGCTCCGCCAGGGTCGACTTGCCCGAGCCGGGCGGGCCCGCGATGCCGAGCAGCGTCCGCCGGCCCGGCCGCACCAGCGCGGCCGCCCGGTCCACCAGGTCGTCGAGGGTCATACGCGCCCCGCTGCGCGGCGGTGGATGTCCATGCCTCCCAGTATCGGCCGAGCGCGGCGACGGTGACGTCCCGTGCCGGACGCCGCACCCCGGGAGCCGGCGAGCGGAAGCCGGCCGCCGCCCGGCGGTGTGGTGCTCGCCACCCGGTGGACCCGGCGACCGGGGGAACACTGTCGGTATGACTGAGCTCGGCCTGCCCCGACAGATCCTGGCCTGCCTCTTCGACCTCGACGGCGTCATCACCAAGACCGCCGTGGTCCACGCGGCCGCCTGGAAGCGGACGTTCGACGACTTCCTCCGCGGCCGGGACGGGGAGGACTTCCGGCCCTTCGACGCCGACGACGACTACGCGCGGTACGTGGACGGGCTGCCGCGCGCCGACGGCGTGCGCACCTTCCTCTCCTCGCGCGGCATCGAGATCCCCGAGGGGACCCCCGACGACCCGCCGGACCGCGCGACCGTCCACGGGATCGGCAACCGCAAGAACGACCTGCTGCTCGACATGATCCGGACCGACGGGGTCGAGGCGTACGACGGCACCCTGCGCTACATCGAGGCCGTCCGGGCCCGCGGTATGCGCACCGCGGTCGTCTCCTCCAGCGCCAACTGCCGGGACATCCTGCGGTCGGTGGGGGCCGAGGACCTCTTCGACGTGCGGATCGACGGCGTCGTCGCCGCGGAGCGGCGGCTGCCGGGCAAGCCGCGCCCCGACACCTTCCTCGCCGCGGCCCACGACCTCGGGGCCGCCCCCTCCGCGGCGGCCGTCTTCGAGGACGCGCTCGCCGGCATGGACGCCGGCCGCTCGGGCCACTTCGGCTACGTCGTCGGCGTCGACCGGGTCGGCCAGGGCGACGCGCTGCGCGACCACGGCGCCGACGTCGTCGTGAAGGACCTGTCGGAACTGACGGAGGAGGCGTGATCACTCACACGGCCTACGGTGTCGAGCCCTGGACCCTGCGCGAGAGCGACCTGCACCTGGGGCTGCTGCCGCAGAGCGAGTCCGTCTTCGCCCTCGCCAACGGCCACGTCGGCTGGCGCGGGAACCTCGACGAGGGAGAACCGCACGGACTGCCCGGCACCTATCTCAACGGCGTCCACGAGGTGCATCCGCTGCCCTACGCGGAGGCGGGCTACGGCTATCCGGAGTCCGGGCAGACCGTCATCAACGTCACCAACGGCAAGCTGATCCGGCTGCTCGTCGACGACGAGCCCTTCGACCTGCGGTACGGACGGCTGCGCTCGCACGAGCGGGTCCTGGACCTGCGCACCGGCCTGCTCACCCGCACCTGCGAGTGGACGTCCCCGGCCGGCTCCACGGTCCGGGTCCGCTCCACCCGGCTGGTCTCCTTCACCCAGCGGGCGATCGCCGCCGTGGCCTACGAGGTGGAACCGGTGGACAGCCGGACCCGGGTGGTCGTGCAGTCCGAACTGGTGGCCAACGAGCAGCTGCCCGGCCGCGACGGGGACCCGCGGGCCGCCGTCGTCCTCGACGCGCCGCTGGCGGCCGAGGAGCACTTCGCGAGCGGACGCCGGCTGCGCCTGGTGCACCGCACCCGGCGCACCGCGCTGCGGGTCGCCGCGGCGGCCGACCACGCGGTCCGCGGCCCCGAACGCACCACCATGACCAGCGAGAGCAGCGACGACCTGGCCCGCCTGACGGTCACGTCCGTCCTCGAACCGGGCCAGACGCTGCGGGTGGAGAAGTTCGTCGCCCACGGCTGGTCCGGCAGCCGCTCGCTGCCCGCCGTGAGCGACCAGGTGGACGCCGCCCTCGCCGCCGCGGGGCACAGCGGATGGGAGGAACTCGTCGCGGAGCAGCGCGCCTACCTGGACGACTTCTGGGCGCGCTCCGACGTCGAGGTCGACGGCGACGAGCAGATCCAGCAGGCCGTCCGCTTCGCCCTCTTCCACGTCCTCCAGGCCGGCGCCCGCGCCGAGCGGCGCGCCATCCCCGCGAAGGGCCTCACCGGCTCCGGGTACGACGGGCACGCCTTCTGGGACACCGAGACGTTCGTCCTGCCGCTGCTCACCTACACCTCGCCCGACGCCGTCGCCGAGGCGCTGCGCTGGCGCCAGAGCACGCTGCCCGCCGCGCGCGCCCGGGCCGCCCAACTCGGTCTGCGCGGTGCCGCGTTCCCGTGGCGGACGATAGCGGGTCCGGAAGGGTCGGCGTACTGGCCGGCCGGCACCGCCGCCTTCCACGTGAACGCCGACATCGCCGACGCCGTGGTCCGCTACACGGCGACCACCGGCGACACGCACTTCGAGCGCGACACCGGTGTCGAGCTGCTCACCGAGACGGCCCGGCTGTGGCGCTCGCTCGGTCACCACGACCACCAGGGCCGGTTCCACATCGACGGGGTGACGGGCCCCGACGAGTACAGCGCCGTCGCCGACGACAACACGTACACCAACCTGATGGCGCGCGCGAACCTCCTCGCCGCCGCGGACGTGGTCGAGCGGCATCCGGCGCGCGCCGCGGAACTGGGCGTCGACGAGGAGGAGAGCGCCGCCTGGCGCGACGCCGCCGAGGCCATGCACATCCCGTACAACGAGGAACTCGGCGTCCACGAGCAGCACTCCGGCTTCACCCGCTACCAGCGCTGGGACTTCGACGCCACGCGTGCCGACCAGTACCCGCTGATGCTGCACTTCCCCTACTTCGACATCTACCGCAAGCAGGTCGTCAAGCAGGCCGACCTGGTGCTCGCCATGTACAAGTGCAGCCCGTTCTTCGACGACGAGCACAAGGTCCGCAACTTCGCCTACTACGAGCCGCTCACCGTCCGGGACTCCTCGCTGTCGGCCTGCTGCCAGGCCGTGATCGCCGCCGAGGCGGGCCATCCGGGCCTCGCCTACGACTACCTGGTCGAGGCCGCGCTGATGGACCTGGAGGACCTGGAGCACAACACCCGCGACGGCCTGCACATCGCCTCGCTCGCCGGCACCTGGATGGCCCTGGTCGCCGGGTTCGGCGGGCTGCGGCACCACGACGGTGTGGCGGCGTTCGCGCCCCGGCTCCCCGAGCGGTTCAGCCGGCTCGCCTTCTCGCTGGAACTCCACGGCCGCCGGCTGCGGGTGGAGATCCACCAGGACACGGCCACGTACACGCTGGTGAGCGGGGAGCCGTTGGAGATCCACCACTACCGGGAACCGGTCACCGTCGACCCGGACAAGCCGTTCAGTCTGCCGATCCCGGCGCAGCGGTCCCGGCCCGCTCCCGGCCAGCCCGCCCACCGGCGGCCGAACAGCCGGCGGCGGGACGGGCAGGCGGAGGAGGCGGGCGCGGTCAGTCGCGGATGACGGCCGGCGCGATGTCCTCGTGCCGCTCCGGCGGCGCCGCGGCGGGCCCGGCCGCCCGGGTGGCGCCCCGGAGCGCGCGGGAGGCCGCGGACTTCCCGCAGAACGCCGGCTCCAGGGTGCGGTACATGGTGGTGAGCACCTTGGCGTTGTTGGAGGTGTTCGCGAGCGCGGTCAGGCTGCGCCGGCCGTCCTTCGTGGTGAAGGCGTACGCGTAGTAGCCCTGCACGGTGCCGGTGTGCCCGAACACGGAGATGCCGCACGACAGGTCGCGGCGGCGCAGCCCCAGGCCGTAGGACGTGTTGGCGTTGACCCGCGTCCACCGCGTCATCTGCGCGAGCCGGGCGGCGGACATGAGCCGGCCGCGCGCCAGCGCGGAGAGGAACACGTCCAGATCGTGCGGGGTGGAGATCATGGCCCCCGCGCTCTGCGCCCACGACGCGGTCTGCCGGGTGGCGTCCACCAGCGCGGCTCCGGGCGTGTCGGGGGTGAGGTAGCCGTTGGCGTGGCGGCCCGGGATGCCGGTGTCGGGATGGACGTAGAACGTGCCGGTGAGACCCAGTGGGGCGATGATGCGCTTCGTGTACGCGGCGCCCACGCCCTGCCCGGTCAGCTTCTCGATGAGCATGCCGGCGACCACGAAGTTGGTGTTGGAGTACGAGTAGGCCGCGCCGGGCGCGTTCGTGCGGGGCTTCCCGAGCGACAGCCGCACCAGGTCACGGTAGCCGAACACCTTGGTGCGGACGGCCTCGAACCCGGGGACCGTGCGCGCGAACATGTCGTTGGTGTAGTCGTACAGTCCGCTGCGGTGGCTCAGGATGTGCCGGACGGTGATCCGGTCGTCGGGCAGCAGGCCCGGCAGATAGCGGTTGACGGACCTGTCGAGCGACAGCTTCCCCTCGTCGGCCAGTTGGAGGAGCACCACGGCGGAGAAGGTCTTGGTGATGCTGCCGACACGGAACCGGTCACCGGTGCCGATGGCCCGCCCGGTGCTGCGGTCGGCCACCCCCTCGGCCAGCCGGTGCACCGTGCCGTTGTCGTCGACGCGGGCCATCGCCCCGGGCGCGCCCTGTGCCCGTGCCGCGCGCAGGACGGCGCGCAGTCCCGCGTCGTCGGGGGCCGGAGCGCCCGCCGCGGCGGGCCGGACGCCCCGGCCGTCCCCGCCCGCCGCTGCCGTGGCCTGCGCCGGGGCCGCCAGCAGGGACACCAGGACCGCGCCCACCGCCGCGCCCGTGCCCACCGTTGATGAGACCATCTGATGCTTCTCCCGTGTGCCGTCTGCCGGTTCGCCGTCCCGGCTCGGACCGCGCCGCGGATGCGGGCGTCGGCACCATCTGTACGCGGCGGAGGCGGGCGCGGCGGCACGGCTTGGCGGCGAGGGCGCGAACGGGGTGCGGGAATCGGCGGATTGGCGCACAGCGGCGCCGGCGGCGGGGCCCGGCGGCGGGCGTACGGGCGTGGTGCCGGTCCGGTGCCCACCGGCCCCTGCCCGTACCGCCCGGAGCACACTCCTCGTGGGTCTGCGGTGACCGGCCGGCGGTGCTCAGCCGCCGAAGAGCTGCGTCCAGTACGTCCCCGCCCGGCCGCCGCCGGCCAGGCCGACGCCGAGGTGGGTGAACTCCGGTGTGAGGATGTTGGCCCGATGGCCGGGGCTGTTCATCCAGCCGAGCACCACCTCGGCGGGAGAGCGCTGGCCGCAGGCGATGTTCTCCCCCACGGTGCGGTGCCGCGAGCCGGCGGCGGCGGCCCGGTCCCAGGGCGCGCGGCCGTCGGGGGAGGTGTGGGCGTAGAAGTCGCGGGCCACCATGTCGGCGCTGTGGCCCTGCGCCGCCGCGGTGAGCGGGCCGTCGGGGGAGAGCTGCGGCAGGCCGTGCGCGGCGCGCTCCCTGTTGGTCAGCGCGAGGACCTCACGGGTGGTGCGCTCCAGGCCCGCCGGGCTGAACGGCCGGGCCCACAGGGCGGTCCAGTACACCTCGCCGGAGCGGGCGTCCGCGACCCGGGCCAGTCCCGCCTCCTCGAACCCGGGGTCGCACAGGGTGCTGCGGGACCGTTCGCCGGACAGGCAGTAGTCCACGAACGCGCTCGGGTCGCGGGGGCCGGAGACCAGGTGCTCGCCGACGGTCAGATAGGCGTACCCGGCGGAGACGACGCGCTGGTACACGGAGACGCCGTCCGGGCTCTCGGCGCTGAGCAGCCCGCCCGCCGCCATGCCGGCGGCGTGGGCCCGCGCCGCGGACACGAGCCGCGGGTCGAGGGCGACCGGCGGGGAGCCGGCGGCGGCGCGCGCGGAGTTCACCGCGTGCAGGAACTCCCGGGGGTCGGATCGGTCGGCGGGGGGCGGACCGCCGCCCGCGGCGATCGGACCGAGATCCGGCAGGGTCGGGGTCCGGCCGCCGGGGGCCGCCGCTCCGACCGCGTCCGCCGGCCGTCGCGCGGCGGGTGGCGTGCCCGGGGCCGGCGGACCGGCTTCGGCGTCCTCGGTCACCTCGATGCCGAAGTCCCGTGCGACACCGGCCAGTCCGTCCGCGTAGCCCTGTCCGAGGGCGCGGAGTTTCCAGGCCGGGCCCCGCCGGTACAGCTCGGCGAGCAGCAGCACCGTCTCCGCCTGGGGGCGGGGCGGGGTGAAGCGGGCGACCTCCCGGCCGTCCGCGGTGCTGACCAGCAGGGCGGGGGAGGGCAGTCGGCCGAGGGGTGTTCCGGGCTCGGCGGGGCTGACGACGACGGTGACCCGGTCCGCTCCGGGCCGCAGCCGCGCCGGGTCGACGCGGAGACGGTCGCCGTCGAGACGGACACCGGGTGCCGCCGTCTGGTTGTAGAACACGAAGTCGGCGTCGCCGCGGACCCGGCCGTCGGTGTCGGTGACGAGGGCCGAGACGTCGAAGGGCCCGGGCACGGTGAGGGACAGGACACCGCCCGGCAAGGGGGTGTTGCCCCCGGGGACCAGCTCGCTCATGCCACCGTCCGTCGATCGGATGATCCGCGCCGCACGCCGGAAGGGCGCACGCGACGGGCCGTCGGACGGTCAACGCACCGCCCGGTCCTCGCGGTTCCCGTGTTCGAGCGGCGTGTCGGCGGGCGCGGCGGCCGAGCGCATGGAGCGCAGGGCGAGCAGCATGACGCCGATGTCGTCCAGGTACACGGGATCGGGCACCAGGTCGGTCGGCAGCACCAGATACAGGACGGCGCCCCAGAACACCCATTTGGAGCCGGTGGGCAGTCCGGCCCGCCGCAGGTCGCGCCGGGTGCGCACGAGGCGGCCGAGCAGCACCAGCGCCACGCCGAGCAGGGCGGCGGCCAGCACCGCGACGACGATGACCACGGTCCACGAGGTCGTATCCATGCGTCCGTCCAGGGCTCTCGTCGGGATGTGCCTGCCCTCCGTGTGCCCGTTCGCGGCCCGGCTATCTCCCCGGGTTCGGCCGTCCGCAGGAGGCCGCCCGTCTCGCGCCGGCCGTTCAGTGCCGCGAGTGGGGGTGGTCGACCAGCGCCTGCGACACCGAGCGGATGCTCCGGGCGATGTGCTGGAGCTGCATCAGCTCCGCCGCGTACAGCTTGATGGTGTGCTCGATGACGCCCTCGGCGAGGCCGAGGCCGGGCAGCTCGGAGCGCGCGGTCTGCAGCGCGGTGCGGGCGACGCGTATCTCCTGCTGCACCTGGAGCTGGGCGTGGCGGGCGAGCAGCACGGGGTGCTTGTGCAGGACGGGATAGCTCCCGTACCGGCTCGGCACCAGCTCGCGCAGCCATTTCACCGCCGACCGCTCCCAGTCGAAACTGCCGGGTGACTTGACCTGGCACGGCCAGTCCGAGGTGATCGGTGAGTACGTCAGGGCCATGTTCATCGCTTCCGGGGTACGTCGGCGGGGGACTCTGGGGCGGCCCCGGCATAGGGGATGACCGGGGCCGCCGCCACGGGTCTCGCGGAGCGAGTCCCGTCGCGCACCCGGGACCCGTTGCGGGTAGGAGCGGACGGTCCCGGGTGGCAGGGTCGTGACCTGGAGGCCTCCGGGTCGCGATCCGCAAGAAGTATTTATATATACCGCCGGATACGCAAGGACATGAAAAAATTCATGCGCGCTTTGTCGTGATTCACCCCGTGATGCCGTGGTGACAGCCGGTACGGGGCGGCCGTCCCGGGGCCCGGAGCGACCGGCGGGGCGCCGGGGGCGGGGAAGCGGGCAAGCCGGGGAACCGGGGCGGGAGGAGCGGCCGGCCGGCGGGGGTGGACCGGGCGCCGAGCGGCCGGGCGGCCGGGCGGAGGGCCCGCGGGCGGTCAGTCCCGCAGGAAGAACTGGTGCTGCTCGGCGACCTGCTCGTACTCCTCCAGGCGCGCCTGGGTCCGTTCGGGGTCCGCGTCGGTCATCGCCTGGAGCAGGGCCGCCGAGAGCACGACGGGCGCTGCGTAGGAGTCGAAGACCAGCCGCGAACCGGTCCCGGTGGCGAAGGTGGCGTCGGCCTCGTCGGCCAGCGGGCCGAGCCCGAGGTCGGTGATCAGGGCCACCCGGAGCCCCGCGCTGCGCGCCACCCGCATCGCGGTGAGCGTCTCGTGCGCGTGCCGGGGCATCCCGAAGGCCAGCACCCACGTGCCGCCCGCCTCCCGCGACTGCAGCAGCGCGTCGTACGCCACCGACCCGCCCCGCGTCACCAGGCGCACGTCGGGGTGGATGCGGCGCGCGGCGTAGGCGAAGTACTCGGCGAGCGAGACGGAGATGCGCAGCCCGAGGACCGTCAGCGGGGCCGACTGCGACAGGGCCCGGCCGACGCGGATCACCTGACCGGGGTCGGCGAAGTCGCGGCGCAGGTTCTCCAGGTTCTCGATCTCGGCGTCCACCGCGGCCTGCAACTCGTTGCTGGTGACCTCGGCCGGTGTGCCCGGGGTGCTGCCCAGGGTGCTGAGCGCGATCCCCTGGAGCCGCTCCCGTAGCGCGGGGTAACCGCTGAAGCCGACGGCCGCCGCGAACCGGGTCACCGAGGGCTGGCTCACGCCTACCCGCTCGGCGAGGTCGGTGATCGACAGGAAGGCCGCCTCGGTGATGTGCTCGATCAGGTACTGGGCGATGCGCCGCTGGCCGGGGGAGAGCCGGGGGCCGTCGAACAACTCCCTGAGCTGGGACATGGGAGCCGCGCCCGTCGCGGGTGCGGTCCCGCCCGAGCTGATCGCGGACGCCTGTGCGCGTGCCTGCTGCGGCGATGGCACCGGTGCGCCTCCTTGGTCTCCCACAAGACCTCAACATAGCTCACGGAACGTGTCGGCCCGGGCCCGCGGCGGCGTGGGCGGCGCCCTCGCCGGGGCGGGCCGGGACGCCGTGCGGCGGCTCCCGGAGGGTCCCGCCCCGCGGCCCTCGCCGGGCCCGCTCCGACCGAACGGCACGCCGGGCGGAAGATCCGGGGCGGGATACCGCGTCTGCCGGAGGACTTTCGGGGCAACCGACGGTGGAGCACGGGAGGCCGCTCCGCGACGGGACGGTGGCGGAGCGATTCCGGTGCCCCTTCGCCCCGCGGGAAGTCGGGCGCGGCGACCGGTGACATGGAGGTTGTGATGATGGTGCGGCTGGACAGGAACGCGACGCACGAGGCGGTGTCCGCGTGAACGCCGGGGCGGTGGCCCGCGACGGCCAGGTCGGTGCCCGCCGGGCGGCGACCGGTTCGGCCCGCGAGGGCGCTGCCCGGGCCGGACTGACCGCACGCGGCGTGATCTACGCGCTGGTCGGTGTGCTCGCCCTGCGCATAGCCTTCGGCGGCAGCGGCCACCAGGCCGACCGCGGTGGCGCCCTGCAGGAGATCGCCTCGAAGCCGTTCGGTGCCGTCCTGCTGTGGGCGCTCGGCATCGGCGTCGTCGGCATGGCCCTGTGGCGGCTGTCCGAGGCGGTGTTCGGCTCCGCCGGCGAGGACGGCGGCAAGCCGGTCAAGCGCCTGATGGCGGCCGGCCGCTGCGTCTTCTACGGGTTCGTCGCCTATTCCGTGCTCTCCTTCGCCGCCGGTTCGCGCGGCAGCGGCGCCGGTGACGAGCAGTCCCGCGACGTGACCGCGGAGGCCCTCGGCATCCCCGGCGGCCAGTGGATCGTCGGCGCGGTCGGCCTGGGACTCGTCGCGGCGGGTGTGTGGATCGCCGCGCGTGCCGTGATGCGCAAGTACCACAAGCACCTGAAGCTCGGCGAGATGTCGCGGCGGGTGCGGCAGGCCGTCGACGTGGCCGGTGTCGGCGGCGGCACCGCCCGAGGCGTCGTCTTCGCGGCGGCCGGGGTGTTCGCGGTGCGGGCAGCCGTCGAGTACGAGCCCGACAAGGCCAAGGGGATGGACGACACCCTGCGTTCCTTCGCCGGGACGCCGATGGGTCCGTGGCTGCTGGCCCTGATCGCGGTCGGGCTCATCCTGTTCGGCCTCTTCTCGTTCGCCATGGCGCGGTGGCGCAAGGTGTGATCCGGGCCCGCCGCGCGGACCCGGATCCCGCCGGTCCTCCCGACGGCTCCCGCCGCACCCGTGCCCCCGACGCATGCGACGCAATGCCGTTGCTTTTGAGGCTGTCGGCCGGTTGAGCCGGTGTGCTGATATCCCGTCTGGAGCGGCTGGGGCTGGGAGTCCTGACCCGGTCGTGC